>JANLWW010000149.1:0-16593 GCA_031364805.1 Acidobacteriota bacterium | reverse complement strand
GTGGCTCGCGCAATACCTCACCGACCCCACCATTCGCATCGGCGACATCCGCGCTCGGGGCTACGCTGAGGGACACATTCACGAAGCGGTGTTCGTCGACAGCAACTGGATCCGCAATCCGAAAGCGCCGCCGACGTTCCTGCCGACACCGCAGGAATTCGAAACGCTGATGTCGAAGCTCGGCATCTCGAACGACACGCGCGTGATCGTCTACGACGAACGCGGCGGAATTTATGCGGCCCGCTTGTGGTGGATTCTCAATTATTACGGCCACTCGAACGTCGCGCTGCTCGACGGCGGCTGGACGAAGTGGCTCGCCGAATCTCGCGCCGTTACGGCAGTCACGCCGGCGCCGGCCGCGGCATCGTTCAAGGTCAAGCCAGGTACCGTGAAGGTGGCAACGGCCGACGAGGTGAAGGCCGCCATCAACAAACCAGGCGTGAAGCTGCTCGATGCGCGCACGCAGGGAGAGATCGACGGCAAGGACCTGCGCAACATCAAGCGCGGTGGCTTCATCGAGTCGTCTGTGCCGGTCTACTGGGAAGACACACTCGACCCCACGACCAAGACCTTCAAGTCGGCCGCCGACATCGCGAAACTCTATCGCGACAAGGGCGTGGTGCCGTCGGACGATGTGACGGTGTATTGCCAGGTGGGAATGCGGGCCTCGCACGACATTTTCACGCTGGCGCTGATCGGCCACGACCTGACCAGGCTGCGCAATTACTACGGTGCCTGGGAGGAGTGGGGGAATCGGGACGATACGCCGATTAAGAATAGAGTGCCTTAGGTGCCTGGAGTGCCTAAGGTGCCTCGGGTGCCTAGGGTGCCCGAAGCACTATAATTCCCACCGGAGGCTCGTCCATGATTCGCCGCGCATGTTTGGTTGTTCTCGCCGCCCTGGCCGTCTCGACTCTCACGGTTCAGGCGGGCTCAACTCCGGCTCGCGCCAAGCTGGGGATGGTCATTACCCAAAGCGACATCGCGTCCGAGATTGGCTTTGCGGTCATCAAGAGTGGCGGCAACGCGATCGACGCGGCCGTGGCCACCGGCCTTGCGCTGGCGGTGACGCATCCCACGGCCGGCAACATCGGCGGCGGCGGCTTCATCGTCTATCGCCCGGCCAGCGGCGAACCGGTGTCATATGATTTCCGTGAAGTTGGGCCGTCGCGCTCGTCACCCGAGATGTGGCTGAAGGACGGCAAGTACGACTTCGAGACCCACCACAACAGCCACCTGTCGGTCGGCGTCCCCGGAACGGTGGCGGGCCTGCACATGGCGTGGAAGGAAGCCGGTTCGAAGCCCTGGAAGGAACTGGTCGAGCCGGCCATCAAGCTGGCGCGCGATGGCTTCGAGGTGTCGCACGGCCTGGCGCGCTCGCTCGAGTCGATGATTCCCGAGTTCAAGAAGTACCCGGCATCGCTCGCGCAGTTCTCCAAAAACGGCCAGCCCTACCAAGTCGGCGACATTTTGAAGCAGGCGGATCTCGCGCGCACATTGACGCGGATTGCCGACCAGGGACCTGCTGGTTTCTACGAAGGAGAGACCGCCGCGCTGATCGAGAAAGAGATGAAGGCCAACGGCGGCCTGATCACCGCCGCCGACCTGAAGGCGTATCAAGCCAAGAAGCGCGGTGTCGTGAAAGGCACCTATCGCGGTTACGACATCATCGGCATGCCACCCCCAAGCTCCGGTGGCATGGCGATCGTGCAGATGTTGAACGTGCTCGAGGGCTACGACCTCAAGGGCGGCGGCTACGGCTCGGCGCAGAACATTCATTACACGGCCGAAGCGATGCGCCGCGCGTTCGCGGATCGTGCCCGCTACCTGGGCGATCCCGACTTCGAAAAGGACATCCCGATGCCGATGTTGATTTCGAAGGAATATGCGATCGGCCTGCGCAAGACCATCGATCCGAAGAAGGCGTCGAAGTCGGCCACCAACTCGTTCACATGGACCAGTGAGTCTCCAGAGACCACTCACCTGTCGATCGTTGACGCCAAGCGCAACGCCGTGTCGATGACCTATACCCTCGAATACGGCTACGGCTCGCGCATTGTCGTGCCCGGCGCCGGCTTTCTGCTGAACAACGAAATGGGCGACTTCAACGGCCAGCCAGGGCTGACCGATGAGCGCGGCATGGTCGGCACCAACCCCAACCTCGCGCGGCCAGGCAAGCGCATGCTGTCGAGCATGGCGCCGACCATCATCGCGAAGGACGGGCAGCTGTTCATGGTCACCGGCACGCCCGGCGGCCGCACGATCATCAACACGGTGTTGACGACCATTCTCAACGTGATCGATTACGGCATGAACGCGCAAGAGGCGGTCGACGCCGGCCGCATGCACCACCAGTGGCTGCCCGACCGCATTGGCATCGAGCGCTTCGGCTTCTCTGCCGACACCATCAAGATGCTGCAGGCCATGGGCCACACCGTCAATGAAGGCGGCAACCAGGGCGCGGCGCAGGTGATTGTGTTCAACCAGAAGGAGAACATGCTCGAAGGCGGGGTCGACCGTCGTCCCGCTGACGGCGGCGCGGCCGGCAAGTAGTGCCGTTACTTGCCATTGACGTACGCGAAACCGAACCGGCCCTTCACGCACAGGTTGCCGCGGGTGACGTCGTTGTCGAACGGCGAGGTCACTTTCACGATCTGCTGATCCTGCACGTGCACAGTGAGCGTGCAGCCGACGCCGCAATACGGACAGATGGTATCGGTCACGGCCTGCGTCTCTGGCCGCCACTTCCCTGCTTTCCGCAACTCGAATTCCGGCGTCGCCATCAGCGCGCCGGTCGGGCACACCGCGATGCAGTTGCCGCAATACACGCACGCGGAATCGGGTAACGGCACGTCGAGTTCGGTGGAAATGTGCGCGTGGAAGCCGCGGCCGGCGACGGCAATGGCGAAGGTGTTCTGGGCGTCGGTGCCACACGCCTCGACGCACTTATAGCAAAGGACACACTTGCCATAGTCGCGGACGTATAGATCGTTGTCGATCTTGACCGGCTGCGCAACGGTCGCCCCCTGGCCGAAGCGCTCTGGGCGCGCTCCATATTCCAGCACCATCTCCGCCAGTCCAGGTGCGGTGCTCAGGTCGACCGACGATCCCAGCAGCTCGAGCACAACTTTGCGGGACAGATCGACGCGCGGCGACCGGGTCTTCACGACCATCCCTGCCTCGACCTTCCTCGAACAGGCGGGCGCCAGCACGCGCGCGCCTTCGACCTCGACGACGCACACGCGGCAGGCGTTCACCGGCGTCAGGGTTTCGAGATAGCACAGCGTGGGGATGTCGATGTCGAGCGTCCTGCAGGCATCGATCAGCGTCGCGTCCGCCGGCACTTCGACTGGCCTGCCATCAATCGTCAGTGGCACCATCATCGGCGCCGGCTGCGGCGGTGGTGCAGGAATGGCCGCTGCGGGCGGAGGCAGGTGGAACGAGATCTCGTCGCGGCTCATGATTTCGCAACCCTCAACGAAGGCAGGTTGGCGAACGCCGATTCGATTGCCGAGGCTGCCGTTTGTCCTAAACCGCAGATCGATGCATCACGCATGGCTTGGCCAAGCTCATTGAGAAGAATGGTGCGTTGATCGCCGCCCCCCCATCTCTGGTCCCGTCGCCGCAAAAGCTCTTCCTGCCGCACCGTGCCCACGCGGCATGGCACACACTGACCGCACGACTCGTCGCGGAAGAACTGGGCGATGCGCGCCAGCGTATCCCTGAGATCGGCGGTCTCGTCGAACACCATGATTACGCCCGACCCCAGCGTGACATTGGCGGCACGGGCGCCTTCGAACGAGAGCGGCAGGTCGAGCGCATCCGGGCCAACGAAGGTGCCGGCGGCACCGCCAAGCAGCACGGCTTGCAGCGCGCGGGCATTCGGAATGCCTCCCGCCAGCGCAATAGCGTGACCGAGCGTCTGGCCGCACTCAATCTCGTAGAGGCCGGGCCTGGCGACATGGCCCGACAGACAGAACAGGCGCGTGCCCGTGGAGCCAGCGGTGCCGGTCAGTGCCCACTCGGCGCCGCCGGCCGTCAGGATGTCGAGGACATTCACCAGCGTCTCGACGTTGTTCACGACCGTCGGCTGGCCGAACAGCCCGAACTGCGCAGGATATGGCGGCTTCGATCGAGGCTCGCCACGCTTGCCTTCGATGGAATTGAACAGCGCCGTTTCCTCGCCGCAGATGTAGGCGCCGCCACCGCGACGAATCTCGAGGTCGAAGGCGTGGCCGGAGCCCGCGACGTCAGGCCCGAGCAACCCGGCCGCGCGAGACTGAGCGATGGCGTGGTGGATGGCTGCCTCTGACTCCGGGTACTCGCCGCGAATGTAGATGAATCCACGCTCGGCATGCGTGGCCAGGCCACAAATGGTCATCGCCTCGATCACGGCGAACGGATCGTGCTCCATCAGCACCCGGTCCTTGAAGGTGCCAGGCTCGGACTCGTCCGCATTGCAAACCACCAAGTGTGGCCGAGCGGGTTCCGACGCCACCGCTGCCCACTTGCGGCCGGTGGGAAACGCTGCGCCGCCGCGCCCCAGGAGCTTCGCCGCCGAGACCTCGGCAATCACCGCTGTGGGACCGATCGCGATCGCCCTCTGCAGCGCGGCCCACCCGCCGTGCGCGCGATAGCTGTCAAGACTCGCGGGGGCACTGCGGCCAATCCGCCTGAGCAACGAGGAACCGCTGACCGCCGGCGGAACGACACCGCCGGTGACCCCGGCAACGAGTGCCGCCACCACCGCATCGGCGCTCGGAACCGGACTCATGACCACGCGCTCGGGTGTCGTACCGGCGCGAGTGATGAGCGCAGCAGAGCCGCGATCGCATTGGCCGAGACACGGCGAGCGCTTGACCGCTTGGCCGAGGCGCGACTCCAGCTCCCGGCACAGTTGGTCGGCGCCATTCAGCCGACACGCGATGTCATCACAGACGTGGGCGACCGCGGCCGGACGCGACTCGGTCGATAACAGGTGATAGAAAGTGACGACGCCCCAGGCTTCCGCGGGCGGCACTGACAGCCGCGTGCAGATGTAGTTGAGGGCGCCGTGGCTGATCCAGCCAATGGCATCCTGGACGGCATGAAACACCGGCAACAACCGATCGCGGTTGCCGGTGACCTGCCGTCCGCCGGCCGCGGTGCGACCGTCGCGGCCACTGTCACGAGCAGCGCCTTCCCAACCAGTCGTGGGCGCGCCCAGCAGCCGATCCACGGCGTCACGCTCAGCCGCGGTCGCCTCAGCGCCGACAACGTGAAGGTCCATCAGGCGTGCTCGATCCGGACCGCGGTGGCCTTGAACTCCGCCGTGCCGACCAGCGGATCGGTGGCGTCGCTCGTCAGGATGTTGGTCGGCACGTCATCCGGGAAGTGAAAGGTCATGAAGGTCAAGCCTGGGCGCAGGGCTTGGTCAACGTGAACCGGCGCCACCACCGCGCCGCGCCGGGACGTCACCCGCACCCGCTGCCCTTCGACCAGGCCGAGGCGACGCGCATCCTCTGGCGAGATGTCGATGGTTTCACCGCGCCGCGTCGGCGAGGCATACGAGCCGGTCTGCACCCCGGTGTTGTATTCCGCCAGCCGGCGCCCGGTCGTCAGCCGCAGCGGAAAGTCGGCGTCCAGTTGATCGAGGGGCAGTTCGTGGCGAACGACTGAGAACGGCGCCCGCGGGCCGCGGACGGGACGCTCCCACAGGCGGCCATGCAAGAACAGCTCGCCTGGATGTTGATCGTCGTAACACGGCCACTGCAGGCCAGACTTCTGCTCGAGCCTGGCGTAACTCATGCCGGCGTGAACCGGCGACAGTTGACGCACCTCGTTCCACATGGCCTCGGCATCAGCCGGCCAATCGTGACCGAGCTTGCGAGCCAGGTCGCAGATGATGGCGAGATCCTCGCGGGCCTCGCCGGGAGGATTCAGCGTCTTGCGCACCCGCTGCACGCGGCGCTCGCTGTTGGTCACCGTGCCCTCCGATTCGAACGCGCCGGCCGCCGCGGGGAACACGACATCGGCGCGTTGCGCCGTTTCAGTCAGGAAGATGTCCTGCACCACCAGCATCTCGAGGGACTCGAGCAATCGCGTGGCACGGTGTTGATCGGCTTCAGATTGCACCGGGTTCTCGCCAATCACATAGAGGGCGCGCAGCTCGCCGCGATCGATGGCGTCGAACATGTCGGACAGGTGCCAGCCCTTCTTCGGCGGCACCGCCGCACCATAGAACTGATCGAACTTCGCCCGGACCTCGTCGTTCTCGACATGCTGGAAGCCCGGCAGGCGGTCGGGCAACGCGCCCATGTCACCGCCGCCCTGCACGTTGTTCTGCCCGCGCAACGGGTTGAGTCCCGAACCCCAGCGCCCGACATGCCCGGTCAGCAAGGCCAGGTTGATCAGCGCCATCACGTTGTGAACGGCGGTGTGATGTTCGGTGATGCCGAGCGTCCAGCAGATGATGGCCCGCTTCGCGCGGGCATAGGTCTGCGCCATCTCGCGGATGACCGCGGCCGGCACGCCGGTTTCCGCCTGGCCCCGCTCGAGGGTCCACGGTTCCACCAGCGCGGCGTACTCCTCGAAGCCGGTCGTGGCGTGTTCGATGAACTCGCGGTTGGCCAGCCCGCCGCTGATGATCTCGCGCGCCATGGTGTTCGACAGCGCGATGTCGGTGCCGACATCCAGGCCCGCCCACACGTCGGCCCACTGCGCGGATGCGGTGCGGCGAGGGTCGATCGCATAGAGCTTCGCCCCTCGCTTCAGCCCCGCGAGCAGGTGGTGAAAGAAGATCGGATGCGTCTCGCGGGCATTTGAGCCCCACAAGAAGATGCAGTCCGTCTCTTCAATCTCCTGATAGGAGCTGGTGCCGCCACCCATGCCGAATACCGCCGCCAGACCGGCGACGCTCGGAGCATGTCAAGTGCGGTTGCAGCTGTCCAGGTTGTTCGAGCCCATCACCACGCGCGCGAACTTCTGCGCGGCGTAGTTCATCTCGTTCGTGCTTTTCGAGCAGCTGAAGAGGCCGAACGCCCGGCCGCCATGCGCCCGCCGCACGGCATCGAGCCCGGCGGCAGCGCGCTCCAGCGCTTCGTCCCACGAGGCCTGCCGAAGCGGACCGCCGCGAGTGTCACGAACGAGCGGATGGACAATGCGCGTCATCCGACTCATCGTGGGGCTAAGGTAGCACGACCCACTGAGCGACAGGGATTGACAGCAACAGGTAGCGGCGGCGCAACTGAATCACCTGCGCGGGCAGTTCGCGCGTGGTGAACTCGCCGGCCCGGCAGCGGTCACGTAACCGCCGAATCTCGAAACGGTAGAGATCGTTGATCTGCTCGCGCAGCAGTTCGCTGCGGGTATCGGGCTTGGGGCTCAGCCCATGCCGCTCGAGCTCTTCCATCACTTCAGGTGTGAACGGGCCTGGCACCATGGCATCCAAATCCGATCACATTCTGCACTTCAGGGCGTAGACCGAGATCTCAATTCCGACCGAAGGTGGCAGTCCGGCTGTGGATGACGCCTGCGTGTAGGCGGCACAAGCTGTCACGACATCGCCCAGGCGATCGCTGGCGCGCGCGAGACCGATCAGGGCGTTCGGGGTCGGCTTCAGCCGGGTCGCTCGCTGAAATGCGTCGCGGGCCTCGGGATAGCGATCCACCTCGAACCACAACTCTCCTTCCAGTTCGTCGATCGGCAGGGGCCATTGGGCCGGGGCGCCGGTCAGCGCCATGGTGTTGGAGAGGTCGCGCGCGTGGGCGAGGAACACACCCAGCTCTTCTCGCTCTTCTTGTGCCGCGCTGATCGCCGCTCGAATCGCGACATCCGCGTAGCGCGCCGCAGTGCCCGGCAGCGCATCAAGAGCCTTTAGCCTGAGGTTGACCGGGCCGAGCAACTCGAGCGCGCCGCCCTTCGGGGCGATGGCTCGCGCCGCGACCCAGCCTTCGATCGCGGCCTTCTGCACTTCACGGTCAACGTCCTGCCCAAGCGCCAGCATCGTCACGATGATTAGCACGACCCGCATGCTGCCTAGCCTCCCACCAGCGTGACCACGACCGGCGCACCCGGATCTTCCACCTGCCGGCTCTCAAGATCGCGCGCTTCAATAGAAAATGATCGTAAGCCGACGGCGTTCTCGGGTGGCGCCGGGGCGTTCACGCCCACCCATGTGTTCATGCCCAGGTGATGGTGATAACCACCGGCCGACACGAACAACGCGCCCCGATAGCTGCGGACGGTCGGTTCAAAACCAATGTCACCACAATAGAAGGCCTCGCCGGCTTCAAGCGTGGACACCTGCAGGTGGACATGTCCGATCGCCGTACTGGGTTCGAGGCCTTGCCACGGCGTTTCGGCGCCTGGCTCATTGGCCACGCTCTGCACGTCCAGCGGATCACTTGCCATCGCCAGTTCGCCGTTGGCCGTACGCCAGGTGGCGCGGGGGCGATCGCGATAGATCTCAATGCCCAGGCCATCGGGGTCGTTCAAATACAGCGCCTCGCTGACCAGGTGATCAGCCACGCCGGAAAGCGGCCACTGCTGTGCCGAAAGCCGGCGCAGGGAACGGCCCAACGCCGCGCGCGACGGCACGAGAATGGCGAAGTGAAAGAGCCCGGTGCTTCGCCCCGGCCGCGGAACAGCGTCACGCCGCTCAAGCAGTTCGATCAACACCTGGTCGCTGTTCGCGGACAAGAACGCAGTCGGGCCTTCGCGAGATAGCTCTTGAAATCCGAGGACGTCGCGGTAGAACGACACCGACCGGTCGAGGTCGGTTACGGTCAGGCTGACGGAGCCGATGTGCGCGTCGGCCGGAAGAGGCATCCCGCCAATCTTAACGCGGTACAAACAGAAACCACAGAGGACAGCGAGGCCAACGCGCGCAATGAGCCGTTCACCGCATGAGCGCGGTCAGCGCAAGCCGATCGACTTCCACATTGCCAATCACAACGCGCGCGATGCGACGGGTGTTGGTGATGTCGGCGAGCGGGTTGGCGTCGAGGACGAGGAAATCGGCGCGCTTTCCGACTCTGAGAACACCGCGGTCGCGTCGGCCCACGAACTCGGCGGCGCGGCCAGTTGCCGCGACGATCGCCTGCGCGGGTGTCATGCCCGCTTCGACCATGGCTTGCAGTTCGAGCTGCTCGGCGAAACCAAAGGGGTGATCCTCGAGACCAGTATCGGCGCCCAGCACGATGTGCGCGCCGGCGGCGTTCAGCTTGGCGAGGCTGCGCTGCAGAATGCCATAGCGCTGCTGCGCGCCCTCAACCGCCTTCGGGTCTCGCTTTGAATAATAGGCTCGCATCCGCTCCAGGACCGGCGGCGTGACGGTTGCGCGCAAGAGCGTCATCATCGGATCGCCAGTGGTGAGCCAGGGCGGCGTGGCCGCAAACGTCGGCTTGAGCGGGGTGGTCAGGTTGCCCATCACGACGACGTTCTTCTTCACGATCGCCGCCACCAGCCGATCGTCCATTACTGTGTCACGCACGAGATGCGCGAACGCGTCGATGCCAGCGTCGACGAGGTCGACGGCATCGGCGTGATAGAAGACGTGCGCGATCACGCGGATCTTGCGCGCGTGGGCTGCCTTGATGATCACGCGATACAACGGCGCACTGAGCTTGGGCGCGCGGCCGTTGCGGTCGTCGACCCAGATTTTGACCATGTCGACCTTGTGGGCGGCGAGCTCCTCCACCGCCTGGCGGGCCTCGGCTTCGGTCGTCACCTCATAGGCAATGCCCGCGTAAGTGGCGCCACCGGGGCCCGCGTTGGGCGCGCCAATGCCGCGGCCGGCGACCTGGAGCCGCGCGCCGAGAGGGCGTCCGGACGGCTGCTCGGCACGTAACTGATAAAAGAGGTCACCGGTCTCAATTCCTTGAGACTGGACAACGCTGACGCCGAAGTACAAGGCGCGCGCCAAATCGCTCACCACAGTTTCGCGGGTGTAGTTGGCCGCTGAGTACGACAGGCCGTGCTGAAAGCCGGGATGGCCGTGCGTGCCGATCAACGGCGGCATGATGGTCTTGCCGCTCAAGTCCACGCGGCGAACCGACGCTGGCACGGTGATGGCGCCGGCCGGGCCAACCCGAGCCACGAGGCGGTTCGCCACGAGCAGCGACGCGCGTTCGATCACTCCGCTGCCGTCGCCAGGAATCAGCCGAGCATTCTCGTAGAGAACAGGCCCCTCGGGATCGACTGGGGCGTTCAATTGGCCTCGCACGGCAATCGAACTGACCGCGACCAACACGCACGCGCTGATGATTGCCGTCCGCATGACGCGGACTATATAACGAGGATCGGGGATCAGGGTTTGGGGATTCGCAAGGTCGCGCTGATCATGGCGCTGCCGCTGGCGGCGAACATCAGTGAGAGCGGATGCAACAGCGCGGGTCCGACCTGGTAGGCGCCGAACCACAGTTGCTCATCAACCCGACCAAGGTATTGGGCCAGGCCGAGCACGAACACCAGCACCACGCTGGTCGGAATCGGAGTGCCCTCGAAGTACTTGACCTTGCCGGTGGCGGCGTCGGTCAGCGCCTCGCTGGTGGCGTTAAAGCGCGCCAGTCGGCTGACGCCGCAGACCACGAAGTAGGTGAGGATGACCATGTCCCACCCGCCGCGGAGCCCCAGCGTGAACCCGAGCACGGCCGGGGCCACACCGAAAGAAATGACGTCGGCGAGCGAGTCGAGGTCGGCGCCCAGCACCGACTGCCGCCGCTTGTCGAGCCGAGCGACATAGCCGTCGAGCACATCAAACACCAGGGCGGCCGGCAACAGGATGAACGCGGCCCACAGGAAGCGCCGGTTGTCGGTGGCGATGTAGTCGAGGCACAGGAAGATGGAAATGGTGCCGCACGCCGCGTTGAAAATGGTCAACAGGTCGGCCCACGTGTAGGACCGCAGCATGGACATGTGCCGTCTCGGGGCCGTCATCTTCTCCAGCGTATCAAACCGCGCCGTTAACCTTTCTGAAGGTCAACCGTATTAGAGGGTATGACACCACGCGCTCTCACCACCCTCGCTGCCACGATTGCCGCCACCCTGCTGACCACGGCCGCGCTGGCCGCCCAGGCAGTGACCCCGGCGCCGGTCGCGGCCCAGCCACCGGGTGTGCCGAGTGCGCCGGGTATGACAGTGCCGCTCTACCAGGTGCCGGTTGACGCGCACACGACCCGCGAGCAGCTCCAGGAGATCCTGCGGCAGTATCCACCCGCCGTCGGCGAGGTCCTGCGCCGCGACCATAGCCTGCTCGGCCGGGCCGATTACATCGCGCCTTATCCGCAACTGGTCGCCTTCATTCAGCAGCATCCAGAGGTGGTCCGCAACCCGACGTTCTTCTTCGGCAACTACGACTACTACGAGCGGCGCACGCCGATGTCGCCGGAACTCGAGGTCCTCGACAGCATTCTGGAAGGCATGGCGGTTTTTCTCGGCATCGGCATGTTTATCGGTGTCGTGGCCTGGTTAGTGCGTGCCGTCCTGCAACACCGCAAATGGCTGCGCCAATCAAGGGTGCAAACCGAGGTGCACCTCAAGCTGATGGATCGCCTCACGACCAACGAAGAGCTGCTGGGGTACATTCAAAGCCCGGCCGGGAAGCGCTTTCTCGAGTCTGCGCCGATGCAACCTGAATTCGAATCGCCTCGCCTGGGCGCCCCGGTTGGGCCAATCATTTGGTCGGTCATGGCTGGCATCGTGCTCGCGACCGTGGGAGCGGGGTTCCGTGTGGCCGCCAGTTCGGTGACCGACGACGCGCAGCGGGCGTTCTCGGTGATCGGCGTGATTCTTCTGTCCTTGGGCACGGGGTTCATGCTGGCGTCCCTCGTGGCCTACTTGGTGTCCACGCGCCTGGGCCTCTTCCCCCGGCCGGCCACCGCCCTTGACGCAGGCTCTGGCAATGGGTGATCTGACGCTGACCGACATGGAACGTCTCGGCGCCTTCGACGAAGCCGAACGAACGTTCCAGATGACCGAAGAAACGTTCCGCGTTTTCTACGAGCTCACGGCGCGGCAGCTCCGGGTGTATTTGTCGCGGACGACCGGTGACGATCGCCAGGCCGACGACCTGCTGCAAGAGACCTATTACAAGTTCCTGCGCTCGAACGCCACATTCGCGAGCGAGGACCATCGCAAGCACTACTTGTTCCGGATCGCCACCAACCTGGTCCGCGATCACCAGCGCCGGCCGCGAGTCGAAGTCGCCGCGTCACCCGCCACGCAGGCAGGGGTGGCATCGCCCACCGACGCCCATAGCGCCGAGCGCACCGCAACGCGCATCGACCTGGATCGCGCGATGGCTCACCTGAAGCCGCGCGAGCGCAGCCTGTTGTGGCTGGCCTACGCGCAAGGCTGGTCGCATGAGGAAATCGCGACGGCGCTCGGCGTCAAGACGGCCAGCCTCAAGGCCATGCTCTTCCGCGCCCGCCATCGCCTGGCACTGATACTGAAGAACCCCGGAGGCCGGTCGTGAACAGCCTGCAGTGCATGCATGAAGATCGCGTCGTGAGTGCCGTGTTATCGGGCACGTGGCCGAGCGAAGACGACGCGCTGACGACCCACGCCACACACTGCCGGATCTGCAGCGAGGTGGTCGCAGTGGCGGTGGTGCTGAGGGCCGATCATGAAGTCGCGCGCGGCGAGGCCCAGGTGCCAGTGGCGGGCCAGGTGTGGTGGCGATCCGCCGTCCGGGCGCGGCTGGAATCGTCGCAGGCTGCCACCCGGCCGATGACCTGGCTGCACGGTGTCACGGCCGCCATCACGATCGGGATCATGCTGGCCGTCGTCGGCTTTGCCTGGCCGACGATCGTCGGCGGTGCCGGATGGCTGCGCGATGTGGTGCTGCCGCTGATGGCTACCGGCGAGATCTCAGGCGTGGTGGCCGGAGTGGTGCGGCACAGCGTGTTCCTTGCGGCCGGCGCCGCGGCCTGCCTGGTGATTGCGCCGGTGCTGCTCTACTTCGTCCTCGCCAACGACTAGTCACACGGGAGCGGCGGCGGCTCGGCGGCGGTGCCCGACGCGTGGCCGCAATAGCGATACAGCGGACCCTGCTTTTCGCGCAATTCCCAGAACTGCGGGCACTGAGGCCAGAACTCGAACTCTTCGATCAAATCGCGATGGCGGCGAATGGCGTCCGCCACGCCGTCAATCGCCGGAGAGAAGTGATGGCCGAACAGACCCGACCGATCGACATCGGCCACGGCCGCCCGCGCGTGGCACGAGACCATCAACGGTGAACGGCCGCCCGCCCCGGCCAGACGCACGCGTGACGGCACCGGCCCAAACGATTGGTATCCCAAACCGACAAACCGTAACACCGCACCGTCGCTCATGGCCACCGTCGCGCACACCCCGGCGTGGTTCAGCACGTCATCGTCTCGACACGACACTTCGACGGTGGCCACCCCGGGCAATTCGTCGAGATGTTCGCGGACATACCGCTGCTCGCGCGCGCAGGCGGCAACGCAGACGAGGCATAGGCCCACGGCCAGCACTCCCGCCGGTCGCCGCGCCAGCAACGCGGCTACCATCGGCCGCTCGCACCTCCGCCGCCGGATGACCCGCCGCCGAAACTGCTGCCGCCGCTCGATGACCCTCCCGAGCTCGTGCCGCTGGAGCCACCGCTCCCCATGACCCAGCCGGAACCGCCGCGGCCCTTGCCCGGGCGGAAAGTGTCCTTCCATTTCGCGCGGCCACCGAGGTGATAGCCCCAGCCCGCGATCGCCAGCCAGAAGGGCGCCAGCGTGAATAGCGTCACCGTGAACATCACAATCAGGCCCATCAGCATGGGCAGGCCCGAGAAGAAGCTGCCAAACAGGATGGGGAACGCGGCCTTGGTACGCAAGCCCAGGCCAACCATGAACGCACCGATCGCGACGAAGATGCCGAGAAACGGCACCATGATGAACACTGGCGGTTTGCTGGCCGAGTCGGCGAAACGCGCCAGCTGCGCAGGCGTCACGATCTGGTTCTTCTCGACGATCTCGGCAATCCGGTTGACGCCGACCGTGATGCCACCCGCATAGTCGTTGTCACGAAAACGAGGCAGGAACTGCTGGTCGCGAATCTCACCGGCCAGGCCATCGGGTAACACACCTTCGAGGCCGTAGCCGACCTCGATGCGCATCTCGCGCTCGTTCGGCGCCACGAGGACCAACACACCGTTGTCGGTCTTCTGCTGGCCGACACCCCATTGCTTGAACAGCCGGTTCGCGTACTCCTCGACCGAGATGCCGTCGAGCGACTTCACGGTCGCGACCGCAATCTCAGACGAGGTGCTGGCCTCGACGTCTTTCAACCGCTGCTCGAGCGCGGCACGAGCCGGGGCCTCGAGCAACGCGGCGAAGTCGTTGACGTGTCCCGACGGTTTCGGCAGCGACGCTTGCGCGACGACGACGCCTGCCGCCAACAGCCAGCACGCGAACGCCGCCCGTGCGTGTCTCATCGCCCGGTTACTTGCCCATCGACTTCTTGATCGCCGCCACCGTCGCGTCGGTGCGGAACGCGATCATGCGCTTGCCGTTCGCGATGGTCTTCTCGATCGGCGCCAGCGGCACGCCGTTGATCACGAACTTGCCGGCCTTGACTCGCTCCGGCATGCGAATGGCGTCGGTACTCACGGTCGCGATCATCGCCGAGATGTAATAGTCGTCGTGGTAGCCCTCGAGCTTCTCGTGAATGCCCAGCACCGTCTCCTGGAACTGCTCGACGTCGCCGTAGTTGTAGTACTCCGGAATAAAGTGCACGACGCCCTGCCCGTTCCACTCGGCGTTGAGCGTACTGGCGACTTCCTTCATGCCGTTGAGATTGCCGCCGCTATCGCCGAGCAAGACGACATCTCTGAAACCCTGTCCGCGCAGGCTGTTGGCGACATCGGTCAGCACGGCACGATAGGTCGCTTGCGACAGCACCACGGTGCCGGGCGACAGGTTCGGCCGCAGCGGGTTACCGGGTTCGAGTGTGATGATCGGCACGACCAGCGCATTTCCGAGCGCACGCGCAATTGATTCGCCGGTGGCCTTCAACACGTTGTTGTGCTTGCCTGTGGTGAGGTAGGGGCCGTTCTCTTCGATGCCGCCGGCGAGTACAAGGGCCGTGGTCTTGCCGCCCTTGATGAGATCGCGGACCTCCATCATGGTCAGGTCTTCGATCCACACACTGTCGTGCATCTCGATCGGCCGCACCATGTTGCTGACGTCCACTCGCGGCTGCGAGTTGACCGAGGCCACGCGCGGCGCCGGCGGCGCGGCGGGCGCTTGAGCCAGACCCGAGAGCGAGGTGGTGAGCAGGAATCCGAGCGACAGCGAAACGTTCTTCCACAACATGAGGCCTCCAGCCGGGGCCCCCGACGCAGCAAGTCGCGCTGGGGTGGCAGCGCCGATGAGGTTACACCCAAATCGCGACAAGGTTACAAATGAAGACGACTGACGCGTGGGGCCACACAACACCTGTCCCTCAGACGACTCGGATGACGTTACAATATGGCGGTTCGGGACCCGCTTCGGAATCACGCTGTCCCGTTGCGCCATCAGGAGTTCACATCATGCAGCGTTCCACCAAGTCGACTCTCACCGTGGGCAGCGTCGCGCTGGCCTCGTTGCTCATCTCGTACACAGCGATCACGGTCGCACAAGGTGGGCAGCCGCCGCCGCCGGCAGCCAACACGCCGCCCAAGCCGCTGGTGCCGGTCGCGGCCAGCTCGGTCGCCGCCAACCCCGATCCCTACGTCGGCGAGTACGTCACGTTGACGGGTGCGGTTGAAGCCATCCTGTCGAAGACCGCGTTCTCGGTGGACCAGGACAAGACCAAGACCACCGGCAAGGACGTGCTCGTGCTGGCACCGACGCTGCAGAAGCAGGCCGACGCCAACGGCTACGTCACCGTGATCGGTCAGTTGATCAAATTCGATGCAGCGGAAGTGGCCACCAAGCTCAAGGACTACAAGATCGACCTGTCGCCTGAAGACCAGGCGAAGTTCAAGGGCAAGCCGGTCGTGCTCGCCACCGCCGTGATCAACACGGCCGGTATCGACATTGCCAAGAAGCCCATTCCGGCGATGTCGGCTGACGAACTCACGCTGCAGAAGATCATGGTCAAGCTGCCGCCAGCCCAAGCCGCCCTGCGCAAGGCCCTCGACGGCAAGGACCTCACACTCAGTAACGAGCAGGCGACGATTCTCAAGTCCGCGTTTGCCGAGACCGAAGCGTTCTGGAAGACGAAGGGCAACACCGAGGCGATGAACTTTGCGGCCGACGGCCGTAAGCACGCCGAAGGCATCCTGATGAACCTCGGCATCAGCAATGTCGAGGCCGCCAAGACGTCGATCACGCCGCTCGGCGCCACGTGCGCCAGCTGCCACGGCAAGTATCGCGAGCGCATGGAAGACGGCACGTTCCGCATCAAACCGGCACAGTAGAGGATCTATGAAAAACATCGTCCTGACTGCACTCGGCGTCGTGGTGGTTGGCGCCACGTTCGCCTCGGCGCAACAGCCTCCTGCCGCCGGCGCGGCCGCGCCGCCTCAGCGTGAGCGCCGCGATCCGGATCCACGATCGATGGGCGGCGGTGATTGCCGCGACAACCCCTACAACTGCGCCGATGCGCCGAATCCCC
>JANLWW010000082.1:0-1933 GCA_031364805.1 Acidobacteriota bacterium | reverse complement strand
CAGGAACTGGTTCCGGCCGCGCTACCCATATGTCTACGCGTCATTCCGCTGCGCGCGTGAGGCCTGACATGCGACCTGCCTACGCACTCGTGAACGCCGACTCGGCCGAGGCTATGGCCCCCACCGCAGATTTCGCCTCTGCCGTGCGCCATTTCCTGGCGCAGCAGCCGCGTCAACTGCCCTCACGCTTTCTCTACGATCCGCTCGGCTCGGCGCTGTTCGACGCCATCTGCCATCTGCCCTGGTACCGCGTTACCGCCGGAGAAACCTGCCTGCTCATGCAACACGGCGGCGCCATCCTCTCTCGGCTCGCTCCGCTCGCGCGTATCGTCGAACTCGGCGCCGGCAACGGCGACAAGCTGGCCGCGATGCTGTCGACGGCAGCGCGGCGGGCCAGGCCGCTCACACTGGATCTGATTGACATCTCTGCGGCGGCGCTCGCCACCGCGTCGCGTGCCCTGTCGGTGTTCGATCAGGTCCGCGTGGTCGCGCACGAGTCGAGCTACGAGGCGGGGCTGCAGCGGTTGGCCAGCGAGCGTGCAGCCACGGGCCGCACGCTGATGCTGTTCCTCGGTTCCAACATCGGCAACTACGACCCTGATGGCGCGGCCGCGTTCCTGCGCCAGGCGCGCGAAGCACTTCGGCCAGGCGACGCGCTGCTGCTTGGCGCCGATCTGGTGAAGCCGGAGGCCGACCTGCTGACGGCATATGACGACCCCCTGGGCGTGACCGGCGCCTTCAACCGCAACTTGCTGGTGCGAATCAACCGTGAACTGGGCGGCGACTTTGACCTGGGAGGCTTCAAGCATCGGGCGGTCTGGAACGCGCACGCATCACGCATCGAAATGCACCTTGTGAGCACTCGAGCGCAACGGGTCCAGATCAGGCAGTGCGACCTCGACATCGCCTTCTGCGAAGGCGAACACATCTGGACCGAGAGTTCATACAAGTTTCTGCCAGGCGCGGTCTCAGCTCGTCTCTCGGAAGCGGGATTCACACCGCGTGAGCAATGGATCGACGCCCAGTCGCAGTTCTCACTGACCTTGGCGGCAGCCTAGTTCGTCCCTAATGCTGAATTTGTTCCTGACGATCTGGCCCAGGCCATGCTGGCACAACCGCTGCATGAGCCACCGTTTGTGATCACCCTCCTCACACTCCGAAAGCCGGCGCGCTGATGGCAACCGTCTGGTTTTTGATCACCGGTGCGCTGCTGGTCGGCTTCGCGCTGGCCGGGACGGTACTCAAACGCCTGCCCGTCACGCCGGCCATCTTCTACCTCGCCGCCGGCGCCTGGCTCGGGCCCTGGGGCGCGGGCCTGCTGCAGCTCGACCCGTTCAACGATGCGCAGATGCTCGAGTGGTTGACCGAAATCGCGGTGATCATTTCGCTGTTCACCGCCGGCTTGAAACTGCGCCTGCCCTGGCCCGATCGACGCTGGTACGTCGCGATGCTGCTCGCTGGTGCCGCCATGGCCCTGACCATCGCCGGCATCGCCGCGTTCGCGGTCGCGATTGGGTTGGCGCTGCCGGTCGCGCTGCTGCTTGGCGCGATCCTGGCGCCGACCGATCCCGTGCTGGCGTCCGACGTCCAGGTCACTCACGAACACGACGCGGAACCGGTGCGCTTCAGCCTTACCGGCGAGGCGGGCTTGAACGATGGCACGGCGTTCCCGTTCATCATGCTGGGTCTCGGGTTGATGGGCCTTCACGATCTGGGCGACTACGGTTGGCGCTGGTGGACGCTCGATCTGGTCTGGGCGGTAGTCGCCGGACTGGCCGTCGGCACGCTGTGCGGCGCCGGCATCGCGCGCCTCGTCATCTACCTTCGGCGCGAACATCAGGAGGCGGTCGGCCTCGACGAGTTCTTGGCCCTGGGTCTGATCGCGTTGTCGTATGGGATCGCCCTGCTGGTCGGCGGCTACGGGTTTCTCGCG
>JANLWW010000056.1:0-12783 GCA_031364805.1 Acidobacteriota bacterium | reverse complement strand
CGTCCTGCCGTACACCAACGACGACCCGGTGATGTGCCGCAAGCTGGCCGAGGCTGGCGCGGCGGCCGTCATGCCGCTCGGCGCGCCGATCGGGTCGGGCCTGGGGATCCAGAACCCCAACAACATCCGCATCATCCGCGAACAGTCCAAGGTCCCGGTCATCGTCGATGCCGGCGTGGGTACGGCGTCAGACGCGGCCGTGGCGATGGAACTGGGAGCGGACGGCGTGCTGATGAACACCGCGATTGCCGGCGCCACCGATCCGGTGTCGATGGCGCGGGCGATGCGCCTGGCGGTTGAAGCCGGACGGCTGGCATTCCTCGCCGGACGCATCCCCAGAAAATCGTACGCCAGCGCGAGCAGTCCGCTCCACGGCGTCGTCGGCTCGTGATGCGCGACGCCTGGCGCCGACTCGCGCTGGTCGCGTGGTACGGCATCGGCGCGCGAGCCAGCTTGCGTCCACGAACATGAGCATCGCGGGGTGGGTCAGGCATGCCGGCGTGCTGGCGTGGATCGCCTACTTCGTGGTCCCGACGGATGTCGGTAGCCTGGTTCACGGCCTGCCGCTGGGACCTGTCGAAGGTGCGGCGCTGCTTGCCCTGGCGTGGCTGGCGGCTCGCGCCGCAGTGCCGCGCCACGCCTGGATCGCGGTGATCGTGATCCTCGTCTCCGCGACCAGTGCCGCCCTCATTCCCGGCACCGGCGGCTTTCGGGCGCGATACTTCGCCAACGCTGATGCTGGCGGCGAACCGGAACGCAGCACCGAGTTCAAGGACCACTCGTTCACGCGAGTCGACCGGAAGTTGGACTTCGCGCTCGGCGCCAATGAATTCCCGCTTGCGTTCTTCAACGACATCGCCCGATTCAACTTCCAGGATCCCTCCGGGCCGCGCCGGCGCTACCTGGAGTTCTCGGCGACGTGGAGCGGTCAATTCTGGGTAGCACGAGGCTCGCGCACCCTCTACCTCGACGCTCCGGATTCGTCGGCCCAGCTGTTTGTCGACGGCGTCGGCGCGGCGTCAGTCACGCCCGACACTGACACTTCCGAGGTCACGCTGCCTCTTGAGGAAGGGTGGCACCGCCTCGACCTCGCCTTCTCGTCGCCTTATGGCGCTCCGCGCCAGTTCTCAGCCGGCGAGCTCACGACCTCGGGCCGCCGGCCTTTCAGCGACGCCGACGTGTGGACGCAACGCGTTCGTCCGTGGCAGGTCACGGTCATGCGGCTGCTTCGCCTCGCGAAGACGGCGAGTGATGGTGTCGGGCTGGGCTGGCTGGCATGGTCGTTCGCGATTAACTTCTGGTCGCTGCTAGGTGGCGTGGCCCGTGAAACCGGGGCTTGGCGCCAACGTGCGCGCGTCGCGCCGCTGCTGGCGGTGGTGGCCGGCGTCGAAGCACTGGTGCACGCATGGCCCTGGTCGCGTCAATTCATGGTCATGCGAGGCGGCGACGACCCGATGACCTATGAGTGGTATTCGCGCGACATCCTGTTCAACGGCATCCTGATGAACGGGGGGGCGCCGGCCGGCCAGGGCGAGCCGTTCTACTACCAGGCGCTCTACCCGTATTTCCTGGCGGCTGTGCACGCACTGTCTGGCGAGGGCATGTTCGGTGTGCTGCTCATCCAGCGCCTGCTCGTGGCGTTTGCGGTCTGGATGATGGTGCGGATTGCCGTGGAGATTGCCGGCGACGAGGTCTGGCCCGGCGCGCTGGTCGCGGGCAGCATCTTCGCCGTCTGGAAGTACTGGCCGATCGCCGCGGACCTGCTGAACGAATCGCTGTATGTCCCGCTGCTGGTCGCCTGGGCGGCGTTGGCCGTGCGCCTCTACCAGGCGCCGTCAACCGCGCGCGCACTCGCTACCGGCATGGTGGGCGCCGTCGCAGCCATGACGCGCTCGACCTCGTTGCTCGCCTGGCCCCTGGTGTTCGGCGCCTGTTGGCGTGCGTGGCCTGGCGGCTCGCGACGACGGGCCTGGCTGGTCGCACTCGTGCTCAGTTCGGTCGCCGTGTTTTCGCTGATTGCCGCGCGGAACTGGATCGTGGCCCACGAGTTCGCGCTCACCTCGTCGGAGTTCGGTGTCACGCTGCTCGGTGGCAACGAGCCGCCGCCTGGGTTGGTCATGGACCCCGGCCGGTCGGCGCAATACGCGCGCCTCGGCCTCAGCGAGCCAACGGCGCGGGTGGTGGAATATGCCATCGCGGCTCCCGGTGGGTTTTTCCTGCATCAAGTCCGCAAGACGCTGTTTGCGCTCGGCGTGTACGAACCGTATGCGCCAGGTTGGGGTTACTCGCCCATCTACATCGTCGGCTCGCTGCTTGCGGCGTTTGGAATCGTCTGGGCAGTGCGCACGGGTCGGGTCCCGCCTATGGCGGCCGCCTTGCCGGCCTTGATCGCGGCTTCGCAGTTTGTCGCGGTGGTTGGTGTGTATCCGAAGAGCGAGCGCTTGATCCTGCCGATTTACGCTTTGCTCGTGCCGTATGCGGGCATTGCGATCGCCAGGGTGACAACAGCCGCCTGGCCGCGAACCGGCTAATGCGCGCCGGCTACCCGCGCGTAATGGGGCCAGCTGGCGTCTTTGGGTGAAATGATCACCGGCTGCGACGGCCACTCAATGCCAAAGACCGGATCGTCCCAGCGCACACCCGACTCGGCGGCCGGCGCCCACGGCGTCGACGCATGGTAGTAGGCTTCGGTATCGTCACTGAGCGTCAGGTAGCCGTGCGCGATCCCTTCCGGCATGTAGAGCAGGCGGCGATTGTCGGCGGTCAACTCGACCGCGTCCCATTGACAGTAGTTTGGCGAATCGGGCCGCAGGTCGATCACGACATCGAGCAGCGCGCCGCGTGTGCAGCGCACAATCTTGGCCTGGGCGTGCGGCGCATTCTGGAAATGCATGCCGCGCAGCGTGCCGCGGCGGTGACTAAACGCAAGGTTGCACTGCGCCAACGCGGGGTCGATGCCACGCTGGCGAAACTCGTCGGGCCGCCACGTCATCGCGAACAGCCCCCGGTCGTCGTGGATCGGCGTGATGTCGATGATCCAGGCGCCCGGGATGCGCGTTTCCGTGAACTTCATGTCGCCTCCAGGTTTACAGCCGGAACAGATGCGGCCGGCTGACGCCCTTAAGCGCGTTGCGCGTGTCCACCAGGAGGGGGAAGCGGTCGATCATGGTGCTGTAATCGAACACCTTGTGATCGGTGATGATCACGCCGCAATCGACGCCCGTGTGTGCGGTTGCCTCACCCACGCTTTGCAGGTCAAGCGAGGCATGCTTGAAGGCCGGGACATAGGGATCGGTGTAGCTCACGATCGCACCACGATGGGCGAGCAACTCGAGCACCTCGAGGGCCGGCGATTCGCGCAGGTCGTTCACGTCCCGCTTGTAGGCGACACCGAGAATATGCACACGCGACCCGTTCAAGGACTTCTTGTGCGAATTGAGGGCGTCGATGATGCGCTGGACCACGAACTCCGGCATCGCGCCGTTGACGCTGCCGGCCAGTTCAATGAACCGAGCTTCGAAGTTGTACTGCCGTGCCTTCCACGAGAGGTAGAAGGGATCGATCGGGATACAGTGGCCGCCCAGGCCGGGACCCGGGTAGAACGGCATGAACCCGAACGGCTTGGTCTTGGCGGCGTCGATCACTTCCCACACGTCGAGGCCCATGCGATGGCACATCAGCGCCAGTTCGTTGACCAGTCCGATGTTGACGGCGCGGAAGGTGTTCTCGAGCAGCTTGACCATTTCGGCCACGCTCGGCGAACTCACGGGCACGACGTGGTCCATCACCTGGCTGTAGAAGGCCACCGCCGCGCGGGTGCTGTCTTCATTGATGCCGCCGACCACTTTCGGGATGTTCTTGGTCTGGTAATGCGGGTTACCCGGATCGACGCGCTCGGGCGAGAACGCGAGGTAGAAATCGACGCCGGGCTTGAAGCCCTTGGCCGCCAGTGACGGCTGCACAACTTCGACCGTCGTCCCGGGATAAGTCGTCGACTCCAGGATGATCAACTGCCCCTTCTTCAGCACCGCCGCCACCGCGTCAACCGCCTGCACGACGTAGGTCATGTCGGGATCCTTGGTCTTGCGCAGCGGCGTCGGGACGCAGATGTCGATGATGTCGGCGGCGGCGAGCGCCTTCGCGTCGGTGGTCGCCTTGAACTTTCCGCTCTTCACGACCTCGGCCAAGTGCTCGGAGGAGACGTCGGGAATATAACTCCGGCCCGCCGTCAACTCCGCGACCTTGTGGGTATCCACGTCGTAGCCGACGACGGAGAAGCCGGCACGCGCAAACTCGACGGCCAGGGGCAGCCCCACGTAGCCGAGCCCGATCACACCCAGCGTCGCCTGCTTCGACTCGATCTTTTTCAGCAATTCCATGAATTTACTTATCCTCGGTAAAAGTGAGCGATGGCCTCAACGACCGCGGCCTGCTGTCCCTCGGTGAGTTCGGGATAGATGGGCAACGCCAGCGAATCACGCGCCGCCGCTTCGGCAACCGGAAAGGCGCCGGCCTTGAAGCCGAGACCGGCGAAGCACGCCTGGAGGTGAAACGGCACGGGGTAGTAGACCTCGGTGCCAATGCCCGAGGCGTCGAGACTCGACCGCAACTGGTCGCGGTGCGGCACCCGAATCACGAACTGGTTGTAGATGTGCGTGCGCTCCGGCGCCTCAGCAGGCAACACCACCTCTGACAATCCGGCAGAGGCAAACGCGGCGCGATAGCGCGCGGCGTTGGCGCGGCGAGCGTCGCTCCAGCCCTTCAAGTACGGCAGCTTGACGCGCAGCACGGCGGCTTGTAGCGCATCAAGGCGGAAGTTTGCGCCGACCAGATGGTGGTAGTACTTCGGCTCCATGCCGTGATTGCGAATCAGCTTGAGACGATAGGCCAGGTCGGGTCTGGTTGAGGTGACCAGGCCGGCATCGCCAAAGCCGCCAAGGTTCTTGCTGGGGAAGAACGAGAAGCAGCCAATGGCACCCCAGCTGCCGACCGGCCTCCCGTGATACGTGCAACCAATGGCCTGCGCGGCGTCTTCGATCACCGGGATCTGCCTGGGCGCCGCCGCCGCAAGAATCGGCTCGAGGTCCGCCGACTGGCCAAACAGGTGGACAGGGATGATGGCTTTGGTCTTCGCGGTGATCGCCGCCGCCGTCGCCTCGGGGCTCATGTTGAAGGTGTCGGGTTCGACATCAACGAGCACCGGCGTCGCACCCAGCCGTGCCACCGAGCCAGCCGTCGCAAAAAACGAATAGGTCGGCGTGATCACCTCGTCGCCGGGACCGATGTTCAGGGCCATCAGCGCCGCGACAAGCGCGTCGGTGCCCGAGGACATGCCAAGGGCATGCGGCACCTTGAGGTAGGCGGCCAGTTCGCTTTCAAGACCTTCGACCTCGGGACCGCCAATGAACCGCTGGCTGTCGCAGACGCGCGTCATGGCGTCCAGCAAGACGGTTCGGAGCGGGGCGTATTGTGCGTTGAGATCGAGGAGCGGGACGGTCACAAACATCCAATGGTATATGGCGGCGACCGGCTGATGCAACCTGACCCCTTGTATAGTAAAAAGCCATGGTCAGTGTCGATGTAGCAGTAATTGGGGGCGGGGTCACCGGCCTTGCGTCAGCGCTGGCGCTGGCGCGGGGCGGGGCGTCAGTCTGCCTGCTCGAACGCGAGGGTAAGCCGGGCCGCGTCACCAGCACTCATAACAGCGGCGTGATCCACGCCGGCATCTATTACCCGGCAGGATCGCTCAAGGCGCAGCTGTGCGTCGAAGGACGAGACCGACTGTACGAGTTCTGTCCGGCGCACCAGGTTCCCCACCGCCGTTGCGGCAAGCTGATTGTCGCTGCGAGCGATCACGAGGCCGAGCAGCTGCCCGCGCTGCTGCGCCTGGGCCAGAACAACGGCGTCGCCCTCGAAGAGGTGGATGCGGCGTTCGTCAAGGCTCACGAACCGAACGTTCATGCAGTCAGCGCTCTCTGGTCGCCCGATACCGGCATTCTCGAGGCCGAAGCGCTGGTGAAGGCTCTTGAGCAATTATGCCGTCAGCATGACGTGGCGATGGTGGTGGGTAGTCCGTTGATCGGAGCCAGCCCGCTCGCCGATGGCATCGAACTGGTAACTCCACACGAACGCTTCCTGGCTCATACCGTCGTCAACGCCAGCGGTCTGTCCGCCGACACTACCTCGGCGATGCTCGGCGGCATGCCGTTCACAATCTATCCGTGCCGTGGTGAGTATGCCGAGCTTGCGCCAGCGCGGCGCCACATGGTGAACGGCCTGGTCTATCCCCTGCCGCACGCCTCCGGTGCCGGCCTCGGGGTTCACCTGGCCAAGACCACGTGGGGCAGCGTAACGCTGGGCCCGACCATTCACTACCAGGACGCCAGGGACGACTACGAAGGAGGGCGCCTGCCACTCGAAGCTTTCGTCGAAAAGGCGCAGCTCCTGTTGCCGTGGGTCACGCTTGCCGATCTGCAACCGGGGGGCAGCGGCATTCGCGCCAAGCTGCAAGGGCCGGGTCAACCGTTTGCGGACTTCATGGTGCAGCGCGACACCGAGAACCCCCGCGTCATCCAGGCGTCTGGAATTGATTCCCCGGGCCTGACGTCATGCCTCGCGATTGGAGCGCGCGTGGCAGAAATCTGGTCACGCGAGCGTCCCTGAGAAACATTGACACCACGCATACCGACAGGGCGACCGTGACCGGAATCAAGTGCACGGTGAAGCGACCGGGATAGGCCGTGCCCCTCGCAACGAAGCTGCCAACGAGCCCCGCCAGGCACAGTGCCGAGACATTGAGCGGCAACTCGCGAAAGCGACCGATGCGCAACACGCCGGCCACGGCAGCCAGCATGCCGACGATCACCGGCACGGCGCGCGGATCCAGGCGCGGCGGGTCGCTCATGGCCAGCACCATCAACACGCTGCCCGACACCAACTGGATGCCTTCGACCACGCTGTCCGCTTGCTTCCACACTGACAGGTGACCGGCTTGCGTGCCGTAGAACATGTCGAGAACGCCGGTGTAGTACCACGTTCGCGCGGCGAACAACCACATTGCGACGGCGGCTCCTAGCAACACCGCCGCCACCACGGCTCTCGACGCCCGCGCCATCAATCGTCGCGGGCGAATCCAGTCGCCAACCGGCTGCGACACCGGCCAGGCCAATCCCACTAGCGCCACGAACATCGGCAGGTTGTTCAGCCGGGTATAAAACGCCAACGCGCCCAGTAGCGCCGCCGCCACCAGGGCGGGGCGATGACCGTGACGTCCGCGTAGCGCGAAGAGGCCGGCGGCGTACAGCAATCCCATCGACGACAACTCCGACAGTCCGCGCCCGAACAAGTACCACGCGGGTCCCATGGTAAACAGCATCAGTGTCACGACCGCGGCCACGATGCCGGCGCGGAAGCCGGCGAACGTGCGCGTGACGTGAAACGCAAAAGCGGCTCCGGCCGCCATGCAGAAGCCGTCCCAATACAACTCGCCGATGCTGGAGTCGCCAAACGCCATGTGCAGGGCGCCGGCAATCCAGCGATAAAGCGGCTGGAACCAGAACGTCGGGGATCCGCCCTCGAGCCAGTAGCCCTCCATGAAGATCCGGTAGGCATAGCGCTGGAACATCCACCAGTCGTCGCCGCTCGAGTACCACGTGAACAGGCCGGCTTGCGGCAGACCCATCACCACGATCAGTGCCAGAAATGGGACGAGGACAAGGAGCGCCAGGCCGAACAGGTTGCGCACACGCCTTGGCAGCGGCAACAGGGCGACACCCAACAATAGAAACGGCGCGGATCGCGTCAGCGCGTTCACGCCCGTCACGGCGATGGCGCTGAACAGGGTCACGAGCACGGCTGCCGAGCCGACCGCCACCAGGCTGCCGGCTCGCTGCACTACCGCCAGCACGGCGCCCAGCACCATCAGGGCGATCAGAACTGGAGGCACGAGCCATCCCCACGGCCGCAGCCACGGGTCCCACCGCGACGTCGGAACCATGGTGGCGGTCGTCGCACTCCAGAGGTTGCGGCCATCCCACTTGGGTTCCAGGCTCCAATGTGACTTCGTCAATCTCGCGCGAACGTGAACGTGGTGGGTGCCCGGCGCCAGCGTGGCGCCCGTCACGATGTCGGCGGAGGGAATTGCCACGCCATCGACCTCCACGGTGGCCTGCACGTCTTCGCCACCGAAGACCTGGAGAACACCCGGGCGATCGTTTTCGAGGTAGCCCTCAAGATCCAGCCGCAGCACGACGTTGGGCGGACGATCGGAGGTCTCTGCAGGCTGGGTGTCGTTGGCCGGAGGCAGGTTGTAGAACCACACCGGAAAGCGTTCGAGCACGTCGAAGCCCGAGGTCATCACCGCCGAGCAGCGTGGGTAGTCGGACAGCCAATCCGCGCGCACGTCCCAGCTATGAGGTACCCGACCGGTGGCCCGGTAGATCGGGACCGGCGAGGTGAAGGTCAGGCACCACCCGTCCTGGGTAACCGAGGCGGCGGTCAGCGCCTTCCACGCCAGCAGCGCAACGATGGCGCCGCGCACCAGGTGTTTCTTGAAGATCAGGGGGAAGGCCCACGCGAGGCTGGCGAAGGCGCCGCCAAGCAGCGCCGCCTCCCAGGTCTGATCGAGCGGGGCGCCGTCGAATGGGCCGGCGAGGCGGGCCGGCCACAACAAGGCGGCCGCGCCGGCCACTGCCCAGAGCCAGGTCGTCAAGGCAGGCCCGCCATGCAGGCGCCGGTCAGGCGACCAACTGGCCCGCCTTCAAGCGGGCGATGTCGGCGTCCACCATCATCGCCACGAGCGACTTGAAGTTCACCGACGGTTCCCAGCCCAGTTCCTTCTTCGCCTTGGACGGATCGCCAATCAGCAGGTCCACTTCGGCGGGCCGCAGGAACTGCGGATCCACGCCGACATGCTTGTTCCAGTCCAGCCCGACGTGGCCAAACGCCGCCTCGACCAGGTCGCGCACCGAATGAGCCTCCCCGGTGGCGATCACGTAGTCGTCGGGCTTGTCCTGCTGCAACATCAGCCACATCGCACGAACGTAATCGCCCGAGAATCCCCAGTCGCGACGCGCGTCGAGGTTGCCCAGCTTGAGCATGTCGCTCATGCCGAGGGCAATCCGCGCCACGCCGTCGGTGACCTTGCGGGTGACAAACTCGATCCCGCGGCGCGGCGACTCGTGATTGAACAAGATGCCCGAGACCGCGAACAAGTCGTAGCTCTCGCGATAGTTCACGGTGATGTAATGGCCGAACACCTTCGATACGCCGTATGGGCTGCGCGGATAAAACGGCGTCAGCTCGGTCTGCGGCACTTCGCGCACGCGGCCGTACATTTCGCTCGACGATGCCTGGTAGAAGCGAATCTTGGGGTTGACGCTGCGGACGGCCTCGAGGACGCGGGTCACGCCCTGGGCGTTGAACTCCCCGGTCAGCATCGGCTGATCCCATGACGCCGGCACAAACGACATCGCCGCAAGGTTGTAGATCTCGTCGGGCCGGGCCTTGTCGACGACCTTGATCAACGACAGCTGGTCGAGCAGATCGGCCTGGAGCAGCGTGACGCGTTCGAGCAGGTGCTGGATGCGCCACACGTTCGGCGCGCTCAGCCGCCGCACGACACCGAACACCTCGTAGCCGTTGTCGAGCAGGAGCTCCGCGAGGTAGGAGCCGTCCTGTCCAGTGATTCCGGTGATCAGCGCGCGTTTTTTAGCAGCCACGATCATGAATTATGGCACGGGCCGCGCTATCACCGCCCGCCAAGTCAGCTGCCGTCCTGGCGCGTCCGCCCGCGCCGGCCAGACCGCCGCGAGCGCGCCGCCGACCAGCAGCGAGGCCGCCAGGCCGAACGTCGAAGGCCACATGAAGCCGATCGTGCTTTCGTAGGCCACGTAGTAACTGACCACCGCACCCGCCGTGCCGGCCGCGAGCACGCCACCGCTACGCGATCGCGGGCTGAACATGGCCAGCAGGAAGATGCCAAACAAGGGGCCGCTGAACGCGTTCACCAACTTGTTGGCGATCTCGAGCAGGGTGCCGATGCGCGACACGTTGCAGGCCAGCACCGTGCCAACGGCGCCGAACAAAAGGGTCGCGATTCTCGAAGCCATCACCTGTTGACGCTCTGACGCGGCCGTCTGGCCTTGCCGGGGGACATCTCTGCCCAACCACAGGCGGTTGTAGAAATCGACGACGGCCACCGAACTGCAGGAGTTAATGGCTGAATCGATGCTGGAAATCGAGGCAGCCATGATCGCGGCAATCACGAGTCCCACCGCGCCAGCCGGGAACGCCAGCGACATGAAATAGGGCACCAGCTTGTCGGTCTGGAATTCCGGTGGCAGGACACGGTTCTGAAAGTAGGCGAACAGGGCCAGGCCGACGAAGCACAGCCCAACCGTCCACAAGGCGTCACCGATGGCGTTCACCACGAACGCCTGCCGAGCATCCTTGATCGAACGTGTGGTCTGCAGCCGCTGGACCATCACCTGGTCGCTGGTATAGGTCGCCATGCGCCCGAAGACCAGCGATGCCATCATCGAGATCACGGTGAGCGGCTGGGTGAAGAAGCTGGTCACCTGGTCGAGCAGCGTGACGGCCGAGGGAGCGACCATCGGCGGCCACAGATCGAGCTTACCGGCGGCACCCGCGACCTCGAGGATCGCCGGCAGCCCGCCCGGAACGCTGACGAGCACGATCGCTACCGTCGCGAGCAGACCCCCGAACATGATGCAAAACTGGACCACGTCGTTCCAGATGACTGCCTGGATGCCGCCGAGCATCGTGTAGAGCGTTACCACCACGCCAACGAGAATGGTCACGGAGTTCAGGTCAACCTGTCCGCCGCTGGCGGCGTTGATCGCCAGGCTCGGCACATACATCGCCGTCGCCATCCACCCGAGCCGCCACACCACGAAAATCAATGCGCCGAGCGTGCGTACACGAACATCAAACCGCGCTTCGAGATACTCGTACGCCGTGTAGAAGTTGAGCCGGTGGTAAAACGGGAACGCCACCTTCGCCACCCACGGATACACTGCCAGCCACGACAAGACGCCTACGGCCAGCACCGCCCCGTACTTGATGGTGGCCGACGGCTGCATCAGGTAGTCCATGCCGCTGTTGAGGGCGGCCATCAGCGACAAGCCGACCGGCAGCCAGCCCATGCTGCGGTCGGCCAGGATGAAGTGATCGAGGCTGTTCTGCCGCCGCGAAAAATACACGCCGACGCCGGCCATGGCGAGCAGATATGCCCCGATGATCACCCAGTCGATGACATGAAAGGACGATTGCATGCGACGCTATAATACAGGCGCGTGACAGGGCCTTTGCTGACGATCGGCGGCGGATTGCTGTTCGCGGTCGCCTATACCGCATCGCCCCTGGGTCTATTGTTCGCGCTTGCCGTTCCGCTGTTGTGCCTGGTGGCGAGCCGCGGCTTGCCCGCGGCCGAACGGCGTATCCTCTCCACGATTCTGGCCGCCGCGCTCGTCGCCCGCTTGCTCGCGGTGCTCGCGATGTTCGTGATCGGCATTCCGCATCACAGCGACCTGGCGGTCGGCGCGCTGACCGGCGACGAGGCTTACAACCTGGGACGCGCGCTCCGCATCCGCGACATCATGCTGGGGTTCGGCGGTACGCATTACGACTACTTCGTCGCCACCGACGAGTATGGGCGCACCAGTTACCTCGAACTGCTGACGCGCTTGCAGCTCGCGTTCGGTCCTGCCCCGTACGGCTTGCGGCTGTTCAACGCGCTGCTGTTCACCAGCGGCGCCGCGGTCCTGTTCCGAACCGTCAGGCCGGCCTTCGGCGCACTGCCCGCGTTCGTGGGACTGGTCGGAGTGTTGTTCCTGCCGTCGGTGTTCTATGCGTCGATCTCGCTGCTGAAGGAGTCGCTCTATTTCCTGGCGACCAGCGTGCTGCTGGCCGCCGCCGTGCGCGTGCTACGGGGCCGCGGCCCACTCGGCATGTCGATGGCACTCATCGCGATGGCGGCTAGCCTGTGGGTGCTGGACGATCTTCGGCGCGGCGCGATCGTCCTGGCGACCGCCGGCATTGCCTCGGCCGTCGTGATGCGGGTCGCCTTTGCTTCGCGCCGGCGCGCGGTGCTGGCGCTGGCGGGTGCGGTGATCGTCGTCGGCGCGGTCGTGACGCAGCCAGCGCTCGGCAGCCGCGCACTCGCGAGCATCACCGGGCTGGCGCGCACTCACTCGGGTCACGTGTTCACCGTCGGTCATGCCTACAAGCTGCTCGACGCCGGCTTCTACATGAACCCGGCGACACCGGCGTCCTCGTCGATCACGTTGACGCCGCCGCAGGCCCTGCGGTTTGTCATGCGCGCCTTGGTCAGCTTCGTCCTGACTCCCCTCCCGTGGCAAGCGGTCTCGCGGGGTGAGCTGGCATTCCTCCCCGAGCACTTGCTCTGGTACCTGTTGCTCGCGACCGTGCCCTTCGGGCTGGTGGCGGGATGGCGGCGGGATCCGTTGGTAACGGCGGTTCTGATCGGCTTTGTCTTGCCGACCGCCCTCGTGCTCGCGTTTACGAATGGCAACGTCGGCACGCTGCTTCGTCTGCGCGGGCTGGTCACGCCTTATCTGATCTGGATCGGCGTGCTGGGCATGTGCGTCATCGCCGAGTCGCTCGTCGCCCGTGGATACGGGGCCACCGGCCGCCGGCCATGGACGCTGACACCTGAAGGGACCGTGGCATGAGCGTGATCGACGAGCAAGGCCGGCTGTTGGGCCGCGTCAACCTGATCGACGCCGCGGTCGCCGTGTTCGT
>JANLWW010000004.1:0-1525 GCA_031364805.1 Acidobacteriota bacterium | reverse complement strand
GGGCGCGCTGAGGGCCAGAACGGCAATACCGGCGGCGAGCCAGTTCACGAGCTTCATGGCCGCGCTGGACGTGGTCATCAGATAAGTAATTTAGTATGATTCAGGTCGATTTTTACAACGAGTTGAGGTGTTTCTGTAATGACGAGCAAGACCGTGAAGATCCTCGCGACGGCGGCGTTCTGCACCCTGCTGTACGCCAGGCCGGCGCACGCGCAACGTACGATCGGCGTCACCGGTCCTGACGGTCACGTCACTATCGTCAACCTCGCAGAGTTTCCACGCCACACCGTGATCACCGGCGATCGCGGCCGCAAGGCCACCTTCGAAGGCGTTGCACTGCGCGACGTGTTGGCCAAGGCCGGCGTGGCTCTCGGCGACGAGCTGCGCGGCAAGGCGCTGGCACGCGCCATTCTTGTCACCGCTACCGATGGCTATCAGGCGGTCTACGCCATTACCGAAGTCGATGCCGCGTTTACCGATCAGATCATCCTGCTGGCCGACCGCCGTGATGACTTACCGCTGTTGCCAGACACCGGTCCCGTGCAATTGGTCGTGCCGCTCGACAAGCGGCCGGCCCGTTGGGTTCGGCAAGTGGCGAAGGTTGAAGTGCGGGACGTCAAATGAGCGCGCTGCTGACCGTGCGCGCGGCCGCCGATCGGTTGGGCGTGGCCTACTCCACGCTCAAGCAGTGGATCTACGACGGTTCCGTCAGGACCACACGCACGAACGGCGGTCATCACCGGATTGCCGAGTCGGAAGTCCTGCGGCTGCAATTGGCGCCTGGTGGCACGGCTGCTGGCAAGGCTGGTGGCAAGCGCGTGACCGCCGCCAGGGCCATCCCCGCGGCCCGTGGCGTGCTGGTCGCGCTCAGTGGCCGCAACCAACTGCGCGGCATCGTTGACGAAGTCCGCAGCGATGGATTGTTGTCGCAGGTTCGCCTGCGGATCGGCGATCAGATCCTGACGGCGGTGATCACGCGCGATGCCGTGAATGAATTGAAGCTGAAGAAGGGCGACGAGGCCGTCGCCATCATCAAGTCCACCGAGGTGATGATCGGCCGACTGCGATAGGCCCGCTTCGATCCGATGACATAATCAGCGCGTGGCGCAACCCCCGAACGCCGTGCACGAAGAGACGCTCGTGAAGGTGGACCTGGTGATTCGCAAGGACGAGCCCTTTCGACGGGCGGAATTCGACCGGCGTCAAACCGTGTCTGTTCATGGATGCGACGTACGCATCGTCTCGCGTGAGGACCTGCTCCTGTCGAAACTGTTGTGGGGCGCCGAGTCAGGCTCCGATGTCCAGATCAACGATGCCAGGCAGCTGGCGGGTTTGGCATTGGACTGGCCCTACGTTGAGCGATGGGCCGCGGTCTTGAATCTGACCGAGCGGCTGAGCACACCAGCGTCACTCTCGGCTCGCTGAAGTAAACTTTCCGCATGACATTGAACGGGAAGAATCTGACCCTTGCAACAGCACTTCTGACGTTGGCCTCGGCCGTGGCCGCGCAAACTCAGCAGCCCGC
>JANLWW010000179.1:0-71754 GCA_031364805.1 Acidobacteriota bacterium | reverse complement strand
CAGCAAAGCCGGCCTGCTCGAGCCCGGCGAGCACGGCCGCCCAATCAGCCCGTGCCAGATCGTGCGCCGCCAGTTCGATGCCTGCGTCGGCCGCATGCAGCAGCGCAATTGACCCCTTCACGTTCCCCGTCGCCAGGCGGTCCATGAAGACCATCACCGCGAGCCCCAGCCCAACGGCCGACAAGAAGCTCGTCACGAGCAGGGCGAGAATGAGAGCGACACCTCGGGCATTGGTCATGATGGGTTCCTCAAGGAGATCGACAGGCGCCGGGTGAGTTCGGGCACGCGGCGATGCACGTCGGTTGAGCGCGCGCCCAGGCGCACCGTGATGTCGATGCGCTTCAGCACGTCTGCCAGACGCCATGGCACGAAGCTCAGGTCCCGCAGGTTATCGACAATGGGCTGGACGGCGCCGGCCGCGGTCTCGCGCACCAGCGTGGCTGAACCGTCGGCTTGGGGAACGAGCCGATACAGGTCAGCGGAGACTTCGACCACCACAGCACCCGCCGGATATGCCGAATCGAAGCCGGCTGAGGGCGACAATGTGTGGGCGGCCTGATTGGTGGCGGCAATGGTGAACACGTCGAAGCGGCCATCGACGTCGGCCACGATTGCCGTCGCACCCCTCGCGAAGCCGCACACTTCCCTGGCCTGGGGACAATTCGCATCCGGCTGCAAACGCAGCGCAGTCGATGGCCCGCTTTGATCGGCGTCGAGCACGCCTCGGCCGTGACCCGTGATTGAGAGCACATGCACGGCGTGAAAGCGCGTGCCGTCCTCATCCGGATCCAGCAAGACGACTGTTGGCACCTTCTCACCCGCCGTGCCGTCATCCCGGGTCGCGGTGATCAGCGCGGCCGAGCGCAGCGTGCGGGTGAGCAGATCGGCGACGGTGCGCTCGCGCTGCTGGATGTCGAGGACCTCCGGTGTGGCGTCGAACGCGGCCCGTGCGTGCGGCGCGACGCCGGCGATGGCGCCAGACAACAAGGCGCAGATGGCCAAGGCCACCAGCAACTCGACGAGTGAGAAGCCGCTCATGGCTGCCTCACCCGCACGGTGGCCACACACGCGTCAGCTTCGCGGGGCGTCAGGCCGTCTGCCGGCCAGCGAAACACGCACACCTCGATGGCGTTCGCCTCCGGCACGAACTGGTCGATGGGAATCACTTGCCAGCGCCGTGTGAAGACCGCGCCGTGCCCTGCATCGCCCAGGTCGACGAGCGCGCCGTCGGCGGACAGGTAGTCGACTAAGCCGGTGGTGTCATTCCACAGGCTCAGGCTTCCAGACGAGGTGAAACCGGGATCGGTGATCGGTTCGCCGAGTGGCCCATAGCCGAAGGTCAGGGAGCGAAGCGCCTCGATCTTGTCTTGCGCGGCAAGCAGGGCTCCGCCCTGGGTGCCGGTGTGTCGCGTGGACTGGACGCTCAGCGCGAACAACTGGGCGATGCCGGCCAGTGCGGTGACAAGGACGCCGGTGGCGACCACGGTCTCGAGCAAGGTGAAACCATCGTGCGAGGAGTCGGGAATACGCTGCATGCCCCTGACAGGTGCAATCGGCCTGCCCCGTCCCCAATCGCCGCGTTGGCGCGATTACTCGCCTGTTCGGGGGCAGGCGTGACTGGCACGAAGTCTGTCGCGATCAGTTTCTGATCGCAGGACAACCCTCGCCATGTGCAGTTTCTAGGATGCCGGGTGGATCGGCAGGCGAACTTGAAACCGGGCGCCGCCAGCGGGGCTGCTCCCCGCCACCACCACGCCGTTGTGCGAAACGATGACCTTTTGGACGATCGCCAGCCCCAGTCCCGTGCCCGCTGCCTTCGTGGTGGCAAACGGCTGGAACAGGCGGCTCACCGCGGCCGGCGCCAGGCCCGGACCGTTATCGTCGACCGTCACGTAGACATCGCCGCCCTTCACTTCGCCGCGCACGACGATCGCCGCTGCCTTCGTGCGCTCGGCACACGCCTCGAGACTGTTCCGCAGCAGGTTGCTGAACGCCTGCCGCAGCAGCACATCGTCTCCGTTCACCGTCCCGAACTCTCCTTCGAACGAGGTCACCTCGGCGGCAGCGGGAAGGTCGTCGATCGCGCGCGCGACGATCGCGCGCAGGTCGACCGGCGCCATGGCGAACTGCTCGGGCCGGGCAAACCGCAGGAAGTTCGTGACCACCTCACCTAGCGCCGTGGTCTCGGCACGAATGCCCTCGACGTAGGTGCGAGCCGGCTCAGGAAGGGCGGCGGGATCGAGCAACCGGCCATACCCGTGAATGGTCGCCAACCCGTTGCGGAACTCGTGCGCGAGGCCGGCGGTCAGTTCGCCCAGCCGCGCGAGCGCCTCTTTCAGTCGCAGGCGTTCTTCGAGCTCGACCACCGCAGTGAGGTCGGTGAACAGGCAGACTACCGCTTGCATGTCGCCTTCGGTGCCGGTGATGGGCGACACCGTCACGCCAAGGTGCGAGGGCCTGGGCTCGCCTTCGAGCATCACCGTGCGGCGCACAATCGGGGTGGCGGTCCGTAGCGCTTCCGCAATCACATCGGCCAGCGCCGGCACACTTCGCAGTACTTCAGTAACCGATCCGCAAGTGTCAGCGTCGATCCCGAGAATGCGGCGGGCGGCTGGATTCAAGGTTTGCACGTCGCCAGTGCGGTCGACAACGATCATGCCGGAAGTGAGCCCGGCAACGATTTGGCCCGCGAGCCGTTCGGACGCCTCGGCGCGCGCCGCCATCTGGCGTTCTTGCGACTTCAGCTTGATGACCGCCTCCTGCAGCGCCATCGACAGCATGGCGCTGTCACCGCGGTCGTTGGTGCGGGCGCGCCTGCGGCCGCTGGCCGCGCGCACCACCATCACGACCACCACGATCAGCAGGAACGCGATCATGAGTGCGAGGCCGAGCAGCGCCGGTCCGGCGATCGACAGGTCCTGCATGACTAGAAAAAACCGGCGTACCAGGTGATCAGAGGGTCACCCGCCAACATCGCCGCGACCGCTCCTGCCGCGAGAAACGTCCCGAACGGCAGCGCCAGCTTCATGCCGCCGCGCTGCGCGGCGATCAGCGCCAGGCCGATGGCGGCGCCGGAAAACGACGAGAGCACGAGCGTGACGAGCACGCCCTGCCATCCAAGAAACGCGCCGATCATGGCCAGCATCTTGACGTCGCCCATGCCCATGCCTTCTTCCCTGCGCACGGCGTAGTAGGCGGCGGCGATGCCGTAGAGCACGGCGGCGCCAAGGGCCGCGCCGACCAGCGCGTCCTTCCAGCCGGGCGACGCGATCAGGCTGAACATCAACCCGATCGCAATGCCCGGCAGGGTGATGACGTTCGGCAAGATCTGGTGCTCGAGGTCAATGCCGAAGAGCGCGACCAGAATAGCGACCAGGATCAGCCGGCTGACCAGGAGCGGCCCCACCGGCGTCAGCGAGACGACGAGCACGAACAACAGGGCAGTAATGATTTCAACGATTGGGTACTGCGCCGAAATCGGCGCGCGACATTGCCGGCAGCGCCCGCCCAGGAAGGCCCAGCTCAAGACCGGCAGATTGTCGTACCAGCGCAGTTCGTAGCCGCACTTCGTGCAGCGCGATCGCGGTGAAACCAGCGACTGCCCCAGCGGCAGGCGATAGATCACGACATTGAGGAAGCTGCCAATGCACAGGCCCATCAACAACGCGACGAGCAACAGCGCCGGGTCGGTCATCATCGCGTGAAGGGTCCGGTCCCTGGTTGTGGCCACGGCAATGGCCACAGCGCTGATCGCCGTGACACGTCGGTGCGCCCGGTTGCGGCATCATACTCGTACGGCACACCGTCCGAGTCGAGTGGCCAGCCGCGCAGCCGTTCGGCCGCGATCAGTTCGCTCAGGTCGCGTGGCAGGCGTCCCTCGCGGCTCGTGAATCGTTGCGCGACGCGGTTCAACTCATCGACGAAATCCATGGCATCGATTTGCGCGAGGCGGTGCTCGGCGTTCCGCTTGAGCCAGTCGATGTCGGTATTACCGAGCTGACGCCACAGTTGGCGCGACGACTGCCGGTCGCCTCCTTGGGCCAGCGTGGTCGCCGCGAGCGGCGCGAGCCAGGTCGGCGCGCCCGGCAGGTCGGCGCCTTTGGCGAACCAGTCAGCCGCCGCCTTGTAGTCGTGCAGCCACCAGTAATAGACAAAGCCGATATCGTGTGAGTACTCCCACGTCGCGGGACTCGCGTCGAGCCCACGCCTCAGCAGCGCAATGGCGAGGTCGGGGCGACCCGGCCCAGCGGGATACGCCTCGGTCAGGAAAATCGCGCCGAAGCGATAGGCGACTTTGAAGTGCGGATCAAGCGTGGTCACGAACGTCAGCAGGGGATCGAGCAGGCTGAAGTCGCGAACGCCTTCGTCTGCTTGACGCTTGCTACCGTAGTAGACGACGGCACGAATCCAGTAGGTGTCGGCCACCACGTTCTGGAAGCCAAGGGACAGCCGCTTCAACAGGCTTCCGGACTGAAACCACAAGACCGGCGTGGCCGGCTCGTAGGGCTGCCAGCCGCGGTCGCGAACGACCTGTACGCCGATCGACAGCGCCAGCAACCCCGCGACGGCGGCGAGCAGCGATCGGCTGGAAGGACGCTGGCTTGACTTGCTGGACACCGCGGTTGACATGGCCACGATCTACTTGAAATCGCGGCGACGGAAGATCGCCACGGCCACCAGCAACAGCGCGGCGATGTAGACCGCGGCGTACAGCAAGGTGAAGCCGACCTGCGACGCCGACACCGGCATGCCGTAGACCACCTCGGACTTCACGTTGAACGGGGCCAGGTTGGGCAAGACGTAATACAAAGTTCTCGCGAGCCAGGCCAGGGCGGGCTGATCGACCACTTGCTCAAACTGGCGCAAGTCACCGTTGAAGTGACCGGCGACCCACAACCCGAGAGTGAGCAGCGCCGACAGCAACGGACTGGAGAAGGTCGAGAACAGCAAGGCGACCGCGGTGACGAGTGCCAGCTCCCCCATGACGAGGACAATGGCGACCAGCTGGCGCGGATCAAGGGCGGGCGCCGCCCAGCCTGCCCGCATGGTCGGCGTGGCCGTCGTATCCATGTAGAACAACACGGCGTAGTAGGCCACGGTCATCACCGTCAGGTTCACGGTGAGGGTCGTCACCAACCCCAGGTACTTGCCGAGGATGAACTGGGTGCGGGTGACGGGCTTGGTTAACAAGCCGAACACGCTCTTGCGCTCGACCTCTTTCGAGACCAGGCCAATGCCAATGAAGACGGCGATCACCAGGCCGAAGATCGACATCGCCGCCAGGCCCAGGTCCTTGATGATCTTGAGGTCCTGGCCGGCCGTGAGTTCGCTGATTAAGTACGACGCCGCAATCATCAGGACCGCGAACACGACCATGGTGTACGGCACCCGGTCGCGGACCGATTCCTTGAACGCGGCGCCGGCGACGATCCAGATCGTCCTCATGCACCGACGCCTCTCTGGTCGCGCGCAGCCGTCGCGCCCACCACCTGCACGAAGTAGTCTTCGAGGGTCTCGCGCAGTGGATTGAGCGACACGATGTGGGCGCCGTGACGGGTCAGCTCCGCCACCACGCGATCCGGTTCGGCGTCGGGCGCCAGATGGAGCATCACATGGCCGTCGCTCAAGGGCGTGACCGTTCGTGCCATGGCCGCCAGGTCCGGCCGGAGGGCGTCGCCAACCCCGGACACCACCAGTTCCCACCCCTTCAACTCGAATGCGAGAATCTCTGAGAGCGGCCCCGATGCCGCCAGCTTTCCCTGCACCAGCACGCCGACGCGGCTGCACAGGGTTTCGGCATCCGACAGAATGTGGGAACTGAAAAATACCGTACAGCCCCGGGCGCGCAGGCCGAGAATGAGGTCGCGAACGTGACGGCGCCCCAGCGGATCGAGACCCGACATCGGCTCGTCTAGGAACACCACTTCCGGATCGTTGAGCAGCGCCTGCGCCAGGCCGACGCGCTGAATCATGCCCTTTGAAAAGCGCCGAAGTCGCAGCCGGCGTTCCTTGCCGATGCCGACTTCGTCCAGCACGCGTGCGACCCGGGTCGCGACGTCAGTGCCGCGATAGCCGAACAGCCGCGCGAAATACGCGAGCAGTTCTTCGGCGGTCAGGTGGTCGTAGTAATACGGATTTTCAGCGAGAAAACCAATGCGCTGACGCACGGCCGGATCCCCCACGGGCCGCCCAAGAATGCGAGCCTCGCCGGCGCTCGGATACAGCAACTGCATCAGCAGCTTGAGCGTGGTGCTCTTGCCCGCGCCGTTCGGGCCGAGGAAACCAAAGACCTCGCCCGCCTCAACCCGCAAGGTCAGCTGGTCGAGGGCACGGTAGGGACGCGGACGCCAGAAGCCAACGGCGAAGTCCTTGGTGAGGCCCTCCGTCTCGATCGCGGCGGACATTACTTGCCGCTGGTGACCCGCCGCAGCTCCCAGGCAATGGCCGCGTCGAAATACTCGGCGCGCAGGCCCGGCAGGCGCAGGCCGTTCATGAAGAAGGTCGGCGTGCCCGAGACCTTCAGGCCGGCGCCGAGCGCGATGTCGGCCTTCACCAGTTCGAGAGTCGCCGCCAGCCGCGCATCGAAGTCATTGACACCGGCAATGGTCGCGGCGGCCGATTTTACGCTCGCCGGCGTCAGCGACGGCTGGTTGGCGAACAGCCAGTCTTCCATCGCCTCGGCCTTGCCCTTTTCGCGCGCCAGCCGCACCGCCACCGCTGCTTCACAGGCGGCGGGGTGCAGGTCCTGCGTCACGAAGGTGTTGCACTGACTCTCTAGAGGGTAATCGCGGGTCAGGTAGCGGACCTTGCCCGGCTGCTCCTTGGCCCACTTGGCAAACACCGGCTTGTATTCCATGAAGGTCTGCCGGCACGGCGGGCACTGGTAGTCGTTGAACTTGACCACCACGACCGCGGCGCCTTCGCTCGGGACGATCAGCGGTACGCGCGGCTGCTGGGCGAGGTAGGCCTCAAATTGCGTGATCTGATCGGCGGTGAGAGCGGCCGCCGGCGGCGCCGGCTGGCCTTCAGCCGCGGCCTCTGCCGAGACGGTCGCAACCGATTGGCCAGGGAACCACGCCACGGCGGCGCCCGCCGCCATCACGAATGCGACAGCCGCCGCCAATGCCGACGGCGTACGGAACAGGAGGCGCAGATCACCAAGAGCACGAATGGGGAGACTGGTCATGGGATACCTGGTGGCCGATCCTGACAGCAGGAACAGCCCGATGACGGCCACGTATGTGCCCGCGCACAACACGCACACCGCTTTGAGAATCACGAACGACGCGTAGGCAAGATACAAGGCTACCGCCAGGCCAATTGTCGACGCCGCAAAGACGTAGCCGGCAAGGTTGCCGGCCGCGGTCGCCGACGGTGAACAGAGCGCCACCAGGCCCAGCACGAACGCGAAGAAGATGACACCGAACACAGCCACGGGCACGCCGGCCACCGAGCCGTAGCGACTGGAATATGCCTCGGTGCAGCTGAACCTCGTGTTCACGTCACAAAAGCTGGCGTAGGTGGGGTCGTTCAGGATCTGAAAGTGCACCCACGTCGACGCCGACGAAGCAGCCAGACCGATCAAGGCGAAGACCACGAACCAGATCAGCCTGGGTGGCGCAGTCGCGCTCGTGGGGTCCGGGAAGGGGCGTGCCATGGAGGGGATTCTACCCTGTACGAACGACGAGGTGCGATTCGCATCGCACCTCGTCGCCTTGCGAAACCTGCGGTCTATTGCAGCGGCAGCGGGCCGGCCGCGGGCGCCGAGTTGCCAACGGTGTCGCCGATGGCGGCAGCCGGGTCCGTGTAGATGGTGCCCAGCGTGTTGGTCCAGAAGTAGCGCGTGCCGCTCGAACCAGGCGAAACCGGTTCGGCCGTCGCGTAGTAGGTGCTGATGAGGTCCGCTGCCACGACAGTGTTGCAGGCATCAAGCGTAGCCGCCGCGCCGTCGGAGCCGGCAGCCATGGTCACCGTGTAGCCGCTCTTGTCGACGCTGGCACCGGCGCCAAGGTCCGGGCTGATGAAGGGCGCGCCGCCGGTCGCGGGAACCAGCAGGAGGTCGGTCATGTCGGCGGCATAGAAGCCGTTCGCGCAGCTCGACGAATACGCCTGCTGCGAGCTGTTGATGGCGCGTAGCGATCCAATGGCCGAGGCTTCGTTGCCAGACATCCTCGCGCGGAGCAGACCGGGGACCGCGATGGCCGCAATGATGCCGATGATCGCGACGACGATCAGCAGCTCGATAAGCGTGAAGCCCTTGTTGTTACGAATACGCATGATACTTCTCCTCAAAAAACGTTGCAGGTTTGCCGACTGTGATTCTGTTGGTGTCGACGCCGCCCGCTTTGGAGCGGCGTCGTCTGGCCCTTCCTAGAGCAACCCCCGTACCACCTTGGGGCCCGTAGCCCGTAGACGGCACCAAGTCGCTGTCACAGATGGGGTTATCGTTATTCGCTGTGGATAAACAGGCGCTGAGACGGGCTGACACGCTGCAAAAAGTGACAGGAACTGTCAGGCATGGCTGTCAGTAATTGTCAGGGTCATCATTTCAAGCCGTACTTCTTGGCGAGATATCGGAACTGCCGGAAGCTGAGACCGAGTACGTCGGCGGCCTTGGTCTGCACGCCCCCGCAGCGCTCGAGCGACCGCTCTAGGTGCGAGCGCTCGATGTCTTGCAGGTGCCGCTCGAGGTTGAAGCCGGGACCGGCATCGACCTCGCCCCCCCCGTTACTGCCGCCAACCGGTGTCGACGGCCGACCGCTGCGGAGGTTCTCGGGGAGCGTGCCAAACTGGATGCGCGGCTCCGATTCCAGGGCCACGGCGCGTTCGACGACATTCTCGAGTTCGCGGACATTGCCTGGCCATTGATAGGCGCGCAGGGCCGCCGCGGCTTCGGGCGAGAAGCCCTCGATCGTGCGGCCCATTTCGCGCGCGTACTTGGCCAGCACATGTTGAGCGATCAACAGGATGTCGTCGGCCCGATCACGCAGTGGCGGCAGCGTGACGGGAATGACGTTGAGGCGATAGAACAGGTCCTCGCGAAACTTGCCCTCGCTCACGAGCTTCGGCAACGCGCGGTTGGTCGCCGCGATAATGCGGATGTTCGCGGGTGACTCTTCGGTACCGCCGACACGGCGGTAGGTGCGCTCTTGCAGCACCCGCAGCAGCTTGACCTGCATCGTCGGCGGCATCTCGCCGATCTCGTCGAGGAACACCGTGCCGCCGTCAGCGGCTTCGATCAGGCCCTTCTTGTCCTTGTCAGCGCCGGTGAAGGCGCCGCGGACATGGCCGAAGAGTTCCGATTCGAGCAGCGCTTCGGGCATGGCGCCGCAGTTCACTGCCACGAACGGCTGTCCGCGGCGCAACGACAGCGTGTGCATGGCACGCGCCACCAGTTCCTTGCCGGTGCCTGATTCACCGGAAATCAACATCGTGCTGTTGGTCCGGCACACGGTTTCGACCAGGCGGAAGACCTCGAGCATGACCGCGCTGCGGCCAATGATTCCGGCAAACCCCTGGTCGGCGGTCGTCTGCCGCAGCACCGCGTTCTCGTGGCGGAGCCGGCGTGACTCGAGCAACTGGCGCACTTGCATCGTCACCAGGTTGACGTCGCGAAACGGCTTCTCGAACAGCGCTTCGGCGCCCAGGTCGCGCGCCTCGGCCCACTCGATTGAGTCGCGGGTCCAGTGCGCGGTCATCATCAGCACCACGGCATCGGGCGACAGCTCGCGCACCTCCTTGAGCAGCTGCACGCCGTCGAGCCGCGGCATGCGGATGTCGGTAAGCACGACGTCGAGATACTCGCGGGCCACGAGGTCGCGGGCGCTCTCGCCGTCTCCGGCCGTCAGCACCTCGAACCCGTCGCGCTGAAACAACAGGCGCATCCACTCGCGCATCGACTGCTCGTCGTCAACGATCAGGATGCGCGGCTTCTCGGCCGTGGCCTTGCCGGGTCCCGGTTCCCTGATCCCGGTTCCCTGCCTCGTCACGACGCCTGGCCTTCCATCAGCGGCTGGGCCTGTTGAGGCGCCACTGCCGGCCGGACGGCGGGAAACGTCACGCGGAACGTGGTGCCCCGGCCGGGGCGGGAGCGGACATCAATCTGACCGCCGTAGTCGGTCACGATCCGGTGGACGATGGCGAGGCCGAGGCCGGTGCCTTTTCCAAACGAGCCGTGAAACGGCTGAAAAATCGCGTCGACGTCCTCGGCGGCGATGCCGACGCCCTCGTCCTCGATCAACAGCGACGATGTGTGCCGATCACCCAGCACGTCTGCCACCGCGCTGAGCGTCAAGGTGCCGCTTTCGGGCATGGCGCGCAGCCCGTTGGTGGCGAGGTTCCAGATGATCTGCCGGATCTGGCCTTCGTCGGCATCGATCATCACCGCCTGCTCGGGCAGCCTCACCCGGATGGTGTGACGCTCCTCCACTTCGGGGCTGTTCCTCAACAACATCGCGGTTTCCTGAATCATGGGCCGGAGGTCGAGTGGTTGAACCTGGAACCGCTGCGGGCGCGCGTAGGCCAGGAAGGACGTGATGGTCTGGTTGAGCCGCTCCGACTCGCGCAGCACGATGTCCATCAGCTGCGCCTGGTCGGCTGACAGCGGCAACTCCTGCTTCAACATCTGCATGGAGCCCGACATCGAGGCGAGCGGGTTGCGGATTTCATGCGCGATGCCGGCGGCCATCTCGCCCACCGCGGCCAGCCGCTGCTGCAGCCGCGCGCTCTGCTCGAACCGCTTGACGTCGGTGACATCCTGGAATGTATAGAGGTGGCCGCGCGTGCCGTCAGGCAGCGGCAGTGCCGCCACGCTCACGCCGAGATCGATCAACTGGCCGTCAGGCCGGCGGAACTGGTAGTCCAGGCGCTTGCTACGCACGCGGGCGAGCTCCTGGGCAATCGTCGTGGTAAACGCGCCGGGCAGTTGCAGCACGGCGCCGGCCGGCTCGCCGATCGGCAGCGGGCCGCTGCGCCCGGTGATCATCATCGCCGAGCGGTTGAAGGTGACCAGTTGGTTGCGGGCGTCGGCGGTGGCCAGGCCGCTCAACAGGTTGTCGAGCACGTATTGGTTGAACGCCTGCAAGTCGGCGATTTCCTCGGTGGCCTCCTCGAGCCGCGCCTCGCCTTTGCGCGCGCGTTCGGCCAACGACCCGCTGAGCAGCGCGACCGCAAAAAAGCCAAACACGTTGAGGACAACGGTGTACTGCGCGACCCGGACCGCTGGCAGGACGGTCTCGGGCAGGCTGAATGGGACGTCGATGATGTCGGAAGCGTGGAGGTATTGCACCAGCACGACGCCGATAAACAGGATGGTGCTGAGGGTGGCCAGCTGCATGCCGCCCCGGCGAAACTGCACCGACGCCGCCGCGACAATCGGCAGCATGTAGAGGATGGTGAACAGGCTCTCGACGCCGCCGCTCAGCATGATGGCGGCCGAGATAATCACCGCGTCGATGGCGAAGTGCACGTCGGTGAGCCACGGCCAGCGGTCCACGAATCGCAGCGAACCGATGAAGCCGAGGCTCACCGCGTAGGTGAGGCCAATCAGGAAGAAGAACGGGCTGACGGCCCAGGCCCCGGGGTCGCGCAGTTGCACCACCAGGGCCGCTCCGAGCAGCACGGTCGCTACCGCCAGCCGCACGGCAATGTGTGTCGCCAGCCGCTGCCGGATGGTCCGCTCCTTCATCAAGCTAGGTCAGCTGGCTGATCAGGTCGAAGATCGGCATGTACATCGCGATCACGATGCCACCGACGGCGCCGCCGAGCAGCGCAATCATCAGCGGCTCGAGCAGCGTGAGCAGGCCTTCGACCGCGACGTCGACTTCTTCCTCGTAGAAGTCGGCGATCTTGCCCAGCATGGTGTCGAGCGCGCCGGTCGCTTCGCCGACGCTGATCATCTGCACCACCATGCCGGGGAAGACGCCGGTCTCCTTGAGGGGCGCCGAAATCGTCTCGCCGCGCTCGATGCTCTTGCGCGTCACCTGGATGGCGTCCTCGATGATGGCATTGCCCGAGGTGCGGGCGGTGATGTCCAGCCCGTCCAGAATCGGCACGCCCGAAGCCATCAAGGTCGACAGTGTGCGGCAGAAGCGGGCCACCGCGATCTTGCGAAGGATGGGCCCCAGGATCGGCAGCTTCAACGAGATGCCGTCGATGACGCGGCGGCCCTTTTCGGTGGCGTAATAGGTGCGGAAGCCCCAGCCGCCGGCAAAGAACATCACGAACAACACCGGCATGAACCGGATCAGGTTTTCGCTGAGCGCAATGACGACGCGCGTCGGCAGCGGCAGGGTGGCGCCGAGGCCGGCGAATAGCGACGCAAAGGTCGGGATCACCTTCCACAGAATCACGCCGATTACGACCGCGGCGATGACCACCACGGCGATCGGGTAGATCATGGCCGACTGCACCTGGTTCTTCAGCTTGACGGCCTTCTCGATGTAGACGGCCAGACGCTTGAGAATGGTGTCGAGAATACCGCCCGCCTCGCCGGCGGCGATCATGTTGCAGAACAGCGCGTCGAACACCCTGGGGTGCCGCTTCATGGCATCGGCGAGCGACATACCGCCCTCGACGTCGGTGCGGGTCGCCAGGATCACCTGCGCGAAGTACTTGTGCTCTTCCTGGTTGCCGAGGATGTCGAGGCACTGTACCAGCGGCAGGCCGGCGTCGATCATCACCGAGAACTGGCGCGTGAACACCGCCAGGTTCTTGGCCGGCACACCGCGGGCCTTCAGCGCCTTTGCCGCCGTCGCCGCCGCCTTGGCCTTGGCCGGTTGGATGCGGGTGACCTGAATCTGCTCGCGGCGTAGCGCCGACACGACGGCGTCCATGGTGTCGCCGATGCGTTCGCCCGACACCGATTCGCCGGTCCGGGTCCGTCCTGAGAATGCGAAAGTAGCCATAATCAATCTCCGATATCAGTGTCTCGATCGTCGATTGGGGGGAGGCACCGTGAATCTTACTCGTTATGAGCCCGGCCGCACCGGCGGCCGCGGTCCCGCGCCCGGCCCGCCCGGACGACCCATGCCGGCCCCGGCAACCACGCCGGCGCCGCGACTGATCATCTCGACCAGCTCCTCCCGGTTGGACGACGCCGTCATCGCGGTCTCTTGCGTGATCAGCCGCCGGAAGACCAACGTCGCCAGCGACTGGTTCATCGTCTGCATGCCCAGTTTTTCCTGGCCGGTCTGCATCGCCGAATAAATCTGGTGAACCTTGTCCTCGCGAATCAGGTTGCGGATGCCGGGCGTCGGCACCAGGATTTCCAGCGACACCACCCGCCCCTTGCCGTCGGCCTTCGGCAGCAGCGACTGGCAGACGATGCCCTCGACGACCAGCGACAGCTGCGTACGGATCTGCGACTGCTGATGCGACGGGAACACGTCGATGATGCGGTTAATGGTCGAGGCAGCCGAATTGGTGTGCAACGTGCCGAACGTGAGGTGGCCGGTTTCCGCGATGCGCAGGGCCGACTCGACGGTCTCGAGGTCGCGCATTTCGCCGATCAACACCACGTCGGGGTCTTCTCGCAGGGCGGCGCGCAGCGCGTTAGTGAAACTCTGCGTGTCGCTGTGCAGCTCGCGCTGGTTGATCAGGCAGTTCTTGTGCGTGTGCAGATACTCGATTGGGTCTTCGACCGTCAAGATGTGACCGTGGCGCTCGGTGTTGATCTTGTCGATCATCGCCGCCAGCGTCGTCGACTTGCCGCTGCCGGTGGGCCCGGTCACCAGCACCAGGCCGCGCGGCCGCTCGGCCATCTTCGCCAGCACCGGGGGCAGGCCCAGGTCCGCGAAGGTGCGGATCTTTTCCGGGATCTGGCGGTAAACCGCACCGACCGCCCCCTTCTGGTTGAACATGTTGCAGCGGAAGCGCGCGACGCCGCGAATGCCGAATGAAAAGTCGAGTTCGAGAGTCTCCTCGAAGCGCTTCTTTTGCGCATCGGTGAGCACCGCGTAGGACAACGACTTGGTGTCGGACGGCGTCAGTTCCGGGAACTGGAGTTTCTGCAGCTCGCCGTGCACGCGCACCTGGGGCGGTGAGCCAATCGAGAGGTGCAGGTCCGAACCTTGCAGTTCGACGGTTTGCTTAAGTAGATCCGGAAGCGTGGCCATGAGTTCCTTCTAGTTTCAGTTCGCGGTTCGCGGTTCGCGGTTCGCAGTTCGCGGTTTACTTCACAGTCTCGCGTAACACTTCTTCAATGGTGGTGACGCCGTCCTTGATCTTACGCAGCCCGCTGCCGCGCAGAGTGATCATGCCTTCTTCAATCGCCTTGCGGCGAATTTCGAGCGCCGAAGCGCCGACCAGGATCAGCTCGCGCAGTTCGTCGGTGACCTCCATCACTTCGTAGAGACCGACGCGGCCCTTGTAGCCGGTCTTGAGGCACTTGTCGCAGCCGGTGCCCTTCTTGGGCTTCACCGAGGCGGCATCGGCCGCCGAAAAGCCGACCTGCTCCATCGCCCCCGGTGGCAGCTCGTCCTCGACCTTGCAGTTGACGCACACCCGCCGCACCAGGCGCTGCGCGCACACCAGGTTGAGCGAGCTGGCGACCAGAAATGGCTCGATCCCCATGTTCATCAGGCGACTGATGGTGCTCGGCGCGTCATTGGTATGCAGCGTCGAGAGCACGAGGTGTCCGGTGAGCGCCGCCTTGACGGCGATCTCGGCGGTCTCGAAATCGCGGATCTCACCGACCAGGATGATGTTGGGGTCCTGGCGCAGGAAGCTGCGCAGCGCGGCGGCGAAATTGAGGCCGATGCTCTCGCGCACCTGCACCTGGTTGACACCGAGCAAGTTGAACTCGACCGGGTCTTCGGCGGTCATGATGTTGGTCTCGGCGGTGTTCAGCTTCGAGATCGACGAATACAGCGTGTTGGTCTTGCCGCTGCCGGTCGGGCCGGTCACGAGCACCATCCCCCACGGCTTGGCGATCTGCGTCTCGAGCTTGGTGAGCGATTCCTGCTCGAAGCCGAGCTTGGTCATGTCGAGCATCAGCTTGCCCTTGTCGAGCAGGCGCATGACGATCTTCTCGCCGAACAGGGTCGGCAGGCATGAGACGCGAAAGTCGATGTCCTTCGCCTCGCCGTTGTCGCTGAAGCGAATCTTGATGCGGCCGTCCTGCGGCAGGCGCTTCTCGGCGATGTCGAGCTTGGCCATGATCTTGACGCGCGAGGTGATGGCATCGCGCATCTTGAGCGGCGGCGACATGATGTTGTAGAGGATGCCGTCCATGCGGTAGCGCACGCGGTATTCCTTCTCGTACGGCTCGATGTGAATGTCGCTGGCCCCCTTCGAGATCGCCGACATCAGGATCACGTTCACCAGCTTGATCACCGGGGCCTCTTCGCCCTGGCGGCTCAGCATCTCGGCGCTGATCTCCTCGAGGTCCTCGATCACCTCAACATCGCCGGCGTCGCTCATCATGCTCGGCAGCTCGTTCAGCGAGCGGGTCGCCATCTCGAGCGCGCTTTCGCCGCTGGCGTCGGTGACCCCAATCGAGGTGGCGCCGCCGCGCGAGGACTGTGTCTGCGGAGGGCCGCCGACGCCGTAATACTTGTCGATCGAGTCGATTACCGCCGTCTCCGACGCGACCACCGGCTCCACGTTGTAGCCGGTCATGAACTTGACGTCGTCCATCGCGAAGACGTTGGTGGGGTCGGTCATCGCGATCGTCAGCGTCGCCCCGGCGCGGCTGAGCGGAACGATCTGGTACTTGCGGGCAGTTTCGGCGGGGACCAGCTTGATCACGGCCGGGTCAATCTCGAACTGGTTCAAGGCGATCGACGGCACGCCGTACTGCTTCGACAGCAGCGCGGTGATCTCCTCATCCTTCACGAAACCCATCTTCACGAGGTTGGCGCCGAGCTTCCCCCCGTTCTGCTTCTGATAGTTCAGGGCTTCCTGAAGCTGGAGCGCCGTGATGCGCTTCTCCTTGAGAAGCAGTTCACCAATCCTGACCGCCATAACCTTCTAAACAACCCTCCTGAAGTCGCTGTTCGCTGTTCGCTGTTCGCAGGCCGCAAGCCGCTAAAACGAGTATCGCAATCCCAGGCTCCACGACCGTTCGTCGGCCTGCCCTTCGGCAAAGAACCCTTCGACGTAAAAGCCGGCCACCAGGGCCGATGCCCCGACCGACACCACGGCTCGCGACTCGCCCATCGTGCTGCCCCGCAAGCCTCCGCGCACGCCCACACGCCGCGCGAGCCACCACGTTTCGACGCCAGCGGCGACGTCGCGACGCTCGCCGCCGGGCGTCGCACGCGGCGTCACGTCGCCATCAACTGCGACCACCACGCGCGAGTTTCCCGGCCATCCCGAGCCCCAGCCGCCACCGAGACGGACCTGTGGCTCCAATTCGACCTCGGCGCCGTCGAGGTCGAACGACGGACTCGCCAAATGCCGCGCGACCATGCCCGCTCGAAATCGATTCGCGGCGACCATTACACTGCCATCGACATCGGGGCGGGTCGAGTCGCCCCCCCACACCACTTTCGGCGTTGCAGAAACCACAATGTGATCCGTCAGCGACTGCAGAAAGCTCACGCCCAACGTCGAGGTGGTCAACGTGTGCACATTGCTCCGGACTTCTTCTCGGCTCTGGCCGACCGTTACTACAGTCTCTGGTGCGCCGACGCCAAACTCCCCCTGTCGGTAGTAGCCCAAGCCGAGCGGAGGCAGGGAAAACGCCACCAGCGCGTGCCTTGGACCGGCCTGGCCGGTTCCCGCCGGCTCCAAACCGCCAAATTCCAGGTTGATGCTCACGACCGCCCCGGTAGCCAGCCCGGCCGGGTTCCAATAAACTGCTGTGGCGTCGTCGGCCACCCCGACAAACGCTCCGCCCATCCCGTTTGCCCGAACTCCTACGGTGGATTGAGCTTCGGCCTGCGCGGCGCACGCCAGGGATAGAACGACGGCCCAGATATGCCGGGTGACATTGTTTGAAGTCATGAAATATTATTTTTGAATCTACGAAACGACCTGATTACTGGAGGGATTGCCGCGAAAGTCCATCGTATTCAGCGATTTGGAAGCATGTCAAGGAAACCAATGGCTGGCGAGATTCGTATCAAGCACCAAAGGATTGTGTAGATGCGGCGCGTAATTGGAGTGCTGTTGCACCCCCGGAGAACCATGACCGAGGTGGTGGCTCACCCCACATTCGCCGTGGCGTGGGTCGTATTGCTCGCGGTGCTGGCCGTGTGCGCGTTCGCACTGTTGTCAACGCCGGTGGGCCGGCAAGCCCTTGTCGACGAGCGCGTTCGCGTGATCGAAGCTCTCGGCGGCCGGGTGGATGACGCTGCGTACGCGGTGCTTCAGGCCCGGCCTCCCTGGTTGGTGTATTTGACGAGTGGCGGGCGGTTACTGTTGACGCCGGAAATGACGCTGCTCGTCGCCGCCGGCCTGATGGTCCTGGCGGCGCTGGACGGAGTGAAAGTGCGCTACGGGGTGGCGCTCGCGGTCACCGTGCACGCGACCGTCGTCTTGGCGGTGCAGCAGGTGATCGCCACGCCGCTCCATTACCTGCGGGAATCGTTGACCAGTCCGACGAACGTCGGGGGATTGTTCCCGATGCTCGCGGAAGGCAGCCTGCCGGCGCGGTGGCTGGGGGCGATCGATATCTTCGGCTTGTGGTGGGTCTGGCTGCTGGCAGTGGGCCTGGCGGCCGCGACTCGGCGGCCGGCCAGGCGATACCTGGTGCGCTTGCTGTTGGCGTACGTAGGGGTGGCGGCGCTGGTCGCCGCCGTGTTTGCGGTTCTCGGGGCTGAGTAAGGGGGATCACGTGTTTCGCAGGAAGTGGCTTCTCATCGTAATCGCGCTGTTGATCATCGGCGGCGGCGCCAGTGCATATTTCGCCCGTCGCGGCGATCCCGGCGTCCTGGTGACGGCCGAAGGTATTCAGAAGCGGGATCTCGAGGCGCTTGTGTCGGCCTCCGGCAAGATCGATCCCAAGAAGACCGTGAACATCAGCGCCCAGTCGATGGGGCGCGTCACCCGCCTGGGCGTGAAGGAAGGCGATCACGTGAAGCAGGGCCAGTTCCTGCTGCAGATCGATCCGGTCAATGCCGAAGCTTCGGTGCGCCGCGATGAAGCGGCGGTCATGGGTGCCCAGACCGGGCTCGAGCAATCGAAGGCATCGCTGCAGAGTTCGCGAGCCGCGCTGGAGAGTTCGCGGCAGTCGCTCAAGCGGCAACAGGAGTTGTCGGCAGCCGGGCTCACCACCCGCGAGTCGCTGGAGAAGGCGCAGACCGATGTCGAGATGCGCGAGAGCGACCTGAAGGCGCGGGAGCAGGAAATCAAGAACCGGGACACGCAGCTCAATCAGCAGCGCGCCGGTCTTGCCAGCAGCCGCCACACCCTGACGCAGGTGCGCTTCGAGGCGCCCTTCGACGGCATCGTCACGCGCCGCAACATCGAAGAGGGCGAGAACGTCATGGTCGGCACCATGAACAACGCCGGCACGGTGCTGCTGACGGTCGCCGACATGTCGGTCATCGAAGCGGAAGTGGAAGTGGACGAAACTGACATCCCGCTCGTCCAGATGGGCCAGAAGGCCAAGGTCACCATCGACGCGATTCCCGACAAGGAATTTACTGGCACAGTCACCGAGATCGGCAACAGTCCGATCCAGACGGCCGGCACCGGCACCACGCGCACCGCCACCAACTTCAAGGTGGTGATCACGATTGACGGCCAGATCCCCGAAGTGCGGCCTGGTTTCACCTGCACAGCGGAGATCACGACCGCCACCCGCCAGCAGGCGGTCGCCGTGCCCATTCAGTCGTTGACGGTGCGCGAGCTCGTCTACGACGCGCAGGGCAACGTGGTCAACGAACCGCGTCCACCGAAGGGTCGTTTCCAGTTTGGTCCGGCCGCTGCGGCGCCGGCGCCGACGGCCGCCAGCCGCGAGCTCAAGCCCGGTGAGAAGCGCGAAGAAGTCGAAGGCGTGTTCCTGATGAAGGACAGCAAGGCCACCTTCGTCAAGGTGAAGGTCGGCATCGCCGGCGAACGCTATCTCGAGGTGCTGAGCGGACTCAAGGAAGGCGACCAGGTCATCACCGGTCCCTTCGAATCGGTGCGCAGCCTCTACGAGGCCGACTTGGTGCGGACCGCTGCACCGCCGAAGCCGAAGTAAGCCAGGGCATCTGTGTCGGCGCTCTACGAATCGGTCATTCTCGCGCTCTCGTCGATCTGGAGCAACAAGCTCCGGTCGATGCTGACGCTGCTCGGCAACATCGTGGCGGTGTCGTCGATCATCACCGTGGTGGCGCTGATTACCGGCGTCAACGCGGCGGTGACCGACGCCATCGTCTCGGACCTTGGCGCCGACTCGTTCACCATCCAGCGAATGGGCATCACGCAGAACGAAGACGACTTCGAGCGCATGCGCAACAACCCGCTGGTCACGCTCGAGGATGCCGTCGCGGTGAAGCGGTTCGCGGTCACGGTCGACGCCGTCATGGCCCAGGCGCAAACGCAGACGCGCGTGGCCTACCGCGATGAAGAACTCGAAACGCTGCAGGTGCAGGGCGTCAGCGAAGAGTACCTCGACTTCGCCACCTTCGATGCCGAGCGCGGCCGCATGATGACGCCCACCGAGATCTCGCGCAAGCGCCTGGTCACGCTGATCGGCTGGGGCACCGCCGATCGACTGTTCGGCGCGGAGGATCCGCTCGACAAGAAGCTGCGGATCGCGGGCATGCCGTTTACCGTGGTCGGTGTCAGCAAGAAGAAGGGCGCGGCGTTCGGGCAGTCGCTCGACGAGTTCGTCGTCATCCCGCTCGGCACCTACCAGAAGTTGTTTGGCGCGCGGCAGTCGCTGCAGTTGATGGTCAAGCCGCGTGATGCCGCGTTCGCGCAGACTGCCCGCGACGAGGCGCGCGTCGCCTTGCGTGTCGATCGCGGCCTGAAGCCGGCCGAGCCCGACAACTTTGGGCTGGTGGCGTCCGATTCGGTACTCGACATCTTCCAGACCGCGACCGCCGGCATCGCCGTGCTGCTGGTCGGCATTGTCGGCCTGTCGCTGCTGGTCGGCGGCATCGTCATCATGAACATCATGCTGATGGTGGTGAGCGAGCGGACCCGTGAGATCGGCCTGCGCAAGGCCCTGGGCGCCAAGCGGCGCGACATCATGTCGCAGGTGCTGACCGAGTCGATCACGTTGTCGCTGGTCGGCGGCATCCTGGGCATCGCGCTCGGCGCGTTGTTCTCGACGATTATCTCGTCGCTGACGCCGGTGCCGTCATCGGTCGAGATGTGGTCGGTCGGACTTGGCGTCGTCATCACCGCGGCGGTTGGCTTGTTCTTCGGCTGGATGCCGGCCCGGCGGGCGGCCATGCTCGACCCGATTGAAGCCTTGCGGCGCGAGTAGAGCGATCTGAAAGCCTAGACCAACACCATGGCCGCATTAACCAAACAGATCGCACTGCTGCGCGAAACCGCGACGATGGCGTTCGACACCTTGCGCGCCAACAAGATGCGTTCGGCGCTGACCGTCCTCGGCGTGGTGATTGGCGTGACCTCGATCGTCGGCATGACGTCGCTGATCCGCGGTTTCGACTCGTCGCTGCGCGACTCGATCAGCTCGCTCGGCCCGAACACCATCTTCGTGCAGAAGTTCGGCGGCCTGAGTTTCTCGTCGGGCAAGTCGTTCATGGAACTGATGCGCCGCCCCAACCTGTCGCTTGCCGATATGCATGCGATCGAGCGCCTCGGCACCACGGTTGGCATGACTGACATCTGGCTCGGCGCTGGACCCGGCCAGCCGCCCGTGCAACGCATCTTCTATGGTGGCGAGCGGACGCGCCCCCTCGGCATCCTGGGCACGACCGAAAAGTACGTCGAGATCAACTTTGCCAAGATGCAGGCCGGTCGCTCGTTCACCGAGCAGGAAGTGCAGCGTGGCCGGCCGGTGGCCGTGATTGGCTACGGCCCCTACGAGGCGCTGTTCGCGAAACGCGGCATCGACCCGATCGGCAAGACGGTCCGCATCGGCACCGTCGAGTACACAGTACTCGGCGTGGTCGGCAAGCGGCCGTCTCCGGGCGGGTTTGGCGGCGCTGACGATTTCGCGATCGTGCCGTACACGGCATTCCGCAAGCAGTTCGGACACGAGCGCGTCCAGCGCGGGCCGTTCGGCATGCCGATCATGATCGCGGTACTACCCCGCGAAGGCGTGGCACGCGAGGACACCATGCGCGAGGTGGAGGCGATCATGCGCATCCGTCATGGACTCACGCTCGACAAAGAGAACGACTTCGACCTCGTCACCTCTGACGCCATTCTCGCGGTGTGGGACCAGATTTCCGCCGCCATCCTGCTGGCCCTGGTCGTCATCTCGTCAATCGCGCTGATGGTCGGCGGCATCGGGGTGATGGCGATCATGACCATCTCGGTGACCGAGCGCACGCGTGAGATCGGGGTCCGCCTGGCGATCGGCGCGCGCCGGCGCGAGATCTTGGTGCAGTTCTTAATTGAAGCTGCTGTGCTGACGTCGGTCGGCGGCATTCTCGGCGTGCTCATGGGCAGCACCATTGGCCTGGTCGTGAACCTGATTTCCGGCTTCCCGGTCTCGCTGCCCTGGTGGTCGTTTGCGCTCGGGCTGGGCTTTTCGGCCTCGATCGGCATCTTCTTCGGCATGCTGCCCGCCTGGCGCGCCTCGCGCCTCGACCCGATCGAGGCGCTCAGATACGAGTAAGGTTCTGAGGGGTTCGGAAAGGTTCAACGACCGTGCACCGCTACTTCACTCTCGGCTACCTGCTGCTTGCGTTCTTTCTGATCATCGGCGCGTGGCGACTGCGCCGGCGGAGCGTGACCGTCGGTCCGGCTGCCGGCGCGATGATGACAGAACTGCTCGACGATCGGCGCCGGGCCGCGATTGAGATTATTCTCGAAGAGCGGACCGGTGAACGGGACGTTGAAGACCGCGACGGCAACCTCCCCGACCTCGCGGCTGGATCGCACAATGTCGCGGCCCGCCGCAAGCGCAGATAGCATGTCTGCCCTCACCAAGCAGTTCGCGCTCTTTCGCGAGACGGCCGACATGGCCATGGGCACGCTGCGCGGCAACAAGATGCGGTCGGCGCTCACCGTGCTGGGCGTAGTAATAGGTGTCACCTCGATCGTCGGTATGACGTCGCTGATTCGCGGCTTCGACTCGTCGCTGCGCGATTCGATCAACTCGCTAGGCCCGAACACCATCATGCTGGCGCGGTTCAGTGGCATCAGCTTGTCGGCAGGCGCCTCGTTCCAGGCCTTGATGCGGCGACCCAGCCTTACCGTGGCGGATGCCGAGGCCGTCGAGCGGCTGGCGACGACGGCGGCAATGGTCGATATCTGGCTCGGCGCCGGACCGCCGCAGCCGATCACTGAACGGATGTTCTACCGCAGCGAGCGCACGCGGCCCGCCGCGATCATGGGCACGACCGAGCGATACGTCGACGTGAACTTCGCCAAGATGTTCGCCGGCCGTTCGTTCACCGAACAGGAAGTGCGGCGTAACCGGACCGTCGCCGTGATCGGCTACAACGTCTACGACGCGCTGTTCGCAAAGCGCGGCATCGATCCTGTTGGCAAGGACATTCGCATCGGGACGATCGCGTACACGGTGCTCGGAGTGGTCGACAAGCGGCCCGCGATGGGCGGCTTCAGCCTCGGCCAGGACGACTTCGCGATCGTCCCGTTTACTGCCTTCCGCAAGCAATTTGGCAACGAACGGGTCCGCCGCGGGCCATTCGGCGGCCTGCCAGCGATGATTGCGATCGTGCCGCGAGAGGGCGTGGATCGCGCCGAGGCCATCCGCGACGTCGAGGCGGTGATGCGCATTCGGCACGGCCTCACGCTCGACCAGCCCAACGACTTTGACGTGGTCACCTCCGACGCCATTCTTGCGGTGTGGGACCAGATCTCGGCAGCGCTACTGCTCGCGCTGGTGGTGATTTCGTCAATCGCCCTGATGGTGGGGGGCATCGGCGTGATGGCGATCATGACCATCTCGGTGACCGAACGGACCCGTGAGATCGGCGTGCGCAAGGCGATCGGCGCGCGCAGGTTCGAGATCCTGGTCCAGTTCCTGATCGAGGCAGTCGTCTTGACCAGCATCGGCGGCCTCCTCGGCGTGGTGATGGGCAGCGCCATCGGCCTGACCGTCAACCTGATTTCGGGGTTTCCGGTATCGCTCCCCTGGTGGAGCTTCGCGCTCGGCCTGGGGTTCTCCGCGTCGGTGGGCATCATTTCGGGCATGATCCCTGCCTGGCGCGCCTCGCGCCTCGACCCGATCGAGGCGCTCAGGTACGAGTAAGGAAGGCAGCATTTTGCCCTTCCCCGGGCGCCATCGAGCGGCAGTAAGATGACCGTATCGGGCGTGGTGTCGCCCGGGAGGGTATTGGCCATGAGGGTCTACGACGCTGCCAGCATTCGCAACGTGGCCGTGGTGGGGCACGGCGGGTCTGGCAAGACGCAGTTGGTATCGGCTCTGCTGTTCGACGCCGGGATGGTCAACCGCCTCGGCCTGGTGGACGAGGGAACCACGGTCACCGACTACGACGACGAAGAAGTCATCCGCAAGCACACGCTCTCGGCCAGTCTCGCCTATGCCGAGTGGAACAAGACCAAGATCAACCTGATCGACACGCCCGGCTTCGGTAACTTCTTTGCCGATGCGCGCGCGGCGTTGCGGGTGGCTGACGCGGCCGTCGTGGTGGTCGATGGCGTCGCCGGCGTCGAAGTACAGACCGAGAAGGCATGGGCGGCGGCCGACGAACTGGCGCTGCCCCGCCTGGTCGTCATCAATCGGCTCGATCGCGATCGCGCGTCACTCGAGCGCACGCTCGACTCGGTGCGCCAGAGGCTGGCCCGCAGCATCATCCCCATCCAGCTACCGATCGGCGAAGCCAAGGCGTTCACCGGCGTCATCGATCTGGTGACGATGACGGCCCGCACGTTTGCCGGCGACGGATCCGGCAAGCTGACCGAAGGCGCTGTGCCGCCGGCCCTCGCCGAAACGGCCGCAGCAGCGCGCATGGCCCTGATCGAAATGGTGGCCGAGGCCGACGAGACGTTGATGGAGCACTTCTTCGACGCCGGCACGCTGACGCAGGAGGAACTGTTGCGGGGGCTTGCCGCCGCCACGCGGGCGGCGAAGATTTTCCCGCTGGTATGCGCGTCGGGCATGCAGAACGCCGGTGTCCAGCCGCTGCTCGATGCCCTGGTCGCCTACCTGCCATCGCCCGCGGAACGGCCGTTCTCGGCGCTGGCCGGCGGCGACACCGTCTCGCGGCCAGCCGATGACAACGCGCCCTACGCCGCGTTCGTGTGGAAGACCGTGGCCGATCAGTTCGCCGGTCGCATCACCATGTTTCGTGTCTGCCAGGGCGTGCTCAAGGCTGATTCCACCGTGCACAATGCCTCGCAGGACAAGCCGGAGCGGCTCGGCCACCTGATTGTCATGCAGGGCAAGACCGCCACCAACGTCCCCGAGCTGAGAGCCGGCGACCTCGGTGCGGTGGCGAAGCTGAAAGACACGCGCACCAACGACACGCTGGCCGAGAAATCCACCGGCATCACGTTCCCGCCGATCACGTTCCCGGAGCCGGTGCTGTCGTACGCGATCGAGCCCAAGAGCCGCGGCGACGAAGACAAGATCAGCACCTCGATGCATCGCCTCGAAGAAGAGGACGGCAGCATCCACTACCAGCGCGATCCGCAGACCCACGAGTTGCTGCTCGCCGGCCAGGGCCAGCTGCACATCGAGGTGACGGTGGCGAAGCTGAAGCGGCGTTTCAGCGTGGATGTCGTGCTGAAGCCGCCCCGCATTCCATATCGCGAGACCATCACCGCCCGGGTCGAGGCGCACGGCCGCCATAAAAAGCAGACCGGCGGCCACGGCCAGTTCGGTGACTGCAAGATCCGCATGGAGCCGCTGCCGCGCGGCAGTGAATTCGAGTTCGTCAACGAGACGTTCGGCGGCTCGATCCCGCGGCAGTTCATTCCGGCGGTGGAAAAGGGTATTCAGGAATCACGCCTGCGCGGTTACCTGGCCGGGTATCCGGTGGTGGACTTCCGCGTCGTGCTCTACGACGGGTCGTACCACGACGTCGATTCCAACGAGCTGTCGTTCAAAACGGCCGGCTGGCTGGCGTTCAAGGACGCCATGTCGAAGGCGCATCCGGTATTGCTCGAGCCGGTGATGAACGTCGAGATCTGCGCCCCTGGCGATCACGCCGGCGACCTGATGGGCGATCTCAACGGCCGACGCGGCCGCATCTCGGGCATGGAAGCCAGGGGCCAGACCACGGTGATCAAGGCGCAGGTGCCGATGGCGGAGATGCTGACCTACGAACAGCATTTGACGTCGGTGACCGGCGGCCGCGGCTCGTACCACATGGAGTACTCGCACTACGACGAAGTGCCGGTTCACATGCAGCAGAAGATCGTGGCCACGGCGAAGGCCGAGCGCGGGCACGTCGCCGATCAAACAGCGATCGATTAGCCGCGGAGTGGGCGCTGATTGTCCGATGGTCGTGACCTCGATGGGCTGTCCCAAGCGGCTCAACGAGTTGACTCTGTCGCGGTACTATCCTGCGCCTCCGCCGTCCCAACCGACGGTGTCGGCATCAGGCCGAGCGTGACCCTGATGAGAACGCTGAAAAACTCTGCGCAGCCGATGACAGACCGGGTAGGATTTGCCGGTGCCGGGGGCGTCCTACACATTCGGGCCGTTTCGCTTCGACGCCGAAGCGTCCCGGCTGTCGCGCGACGGCGAACCGCTGGCCCTGCCTGACCGCCAGGCTGCGGTCCTGTTACTGCTCGTGACAAGAGCAGGCAAGGTCGTGTCGAAAGACGCGTTGCTCGACGTCGCGTGGAAGGAGGTCGCGGTCGGCGATAACAGCCTCGAGCAGGCGATTTCGAGCTTGCGGCGTGCTCTTGGTCCCGCGACGGACGGCGAGCCGTACATCGAAACCCTCGCTAGGCGCGGCTACCGTTTCCGCGTGCCGGTGACTCGCATGTCGTCGCGCGCCGGCGACGCCGCGCTGGAGGCGCTGCTCGCGCCGCATCGGGCGTTCATCGAAGGGCGGACGGCGCTCGAATCGTTCGAGCGTGACGCGGTCGGCCGCGCGCAAGCCGTGTTCGAGGGCATCCTCGCGGGTACGCCGGATTACGGCCCTGCGCACGTCGGCCTCGCTAATGCTTACGCACTGCGGTTCGAGTCCACACGTGCCGATGACGAGCCGGATCGCGAGGCGCTGACAAAAGCCGTGCAGCACGCGCGCGAAGCCTGCCGGATCAATCCCTCATCCGGGGAAGCCTGGGCCACACTGGGGGCGGTCTCGTCACAGGCCCGCCTGACCGCCGAGGGCATCGCGGCCGCGCGGCGTTCCATCAGCCTCGAAGACGAGAACTGGCGCCATCACTTGCGGCTCTCATACGTGAGCTGGGGCGAGGAACGGCTGCGTGCGGCCAGGCGGGCGCTGAAGTTGTTGCCCGGGTTTGCCTTCGGCCACTGGCTGGCGGCCACCGTGCATGTTGCACGCGGGGCGCTCGAAGAGGCTGAGCGGGAGCTGGAATCCGGCACCGTTGCGCAGGACCGCCAGCAACGCGGATCGCGCTTCGGCACATCGGGCCTGCATTTCCTGCTGGGGCTCGTTCGCCTGGCGCGCGGTGACGAGGCGGCGGCCTTGCAGGAATTCGAACGCGAGCTCGCGCTTGAAGACGCGGCTCACATTTACACGCGTGAGGTCTGCGCCCACACCTGGTGCGCGGTCGGCGCCCTTCGCTTGCGACAGGACGACCGCGACGCCGCCCTGGCCGCCTTTGACCATGCGTTGGCCAACGTCTCCGGCTACGCACTGGCGCTCGCGGCGGCCGGGAACACCGCCCTGGCCGCGCGTCTCGGACATCTTCGCGCGCAGGGCGGCAGCGTCGAGGCCGCGACTGTCGAAGCCGTGTGCGAAGCGCTCGCCGGCAGTCACGCAGCGGCGGCCTCTCGCATGTACGCGGCGCTCGAAGCCGCGCCGGTGGGCAGTTCGGGATGGATGCTTCGTGTCGATCCGTTTCTGCAGGTCGCGGCACATCCGGCCGAGTGGGCCCCCGTGCTGACGCTTCTTAGCAGCCGCTCCGCGTAAGCCCTTCAGGGTTTTTCAGCGGCACGGTCAGGACTTCCTCACGCCTCGCCTCACACCATAGAACTCCACGAAGAGAGCGTTTCGCTCTTCTGGCTTCAAGGAGATGGTGATGACAAGCAGATGGATCATCGGCGCGCTGGCTCTCGCGATGTCGACGACGGCCGGCGCCCAGCAATTGCCGGGGCCAGTCGACGAACCGGTGAAGCTCTCCGGACCTCGTTTCGGCGTCACCTTCCTCAGCCCCGGCATCGTCGACAAACTCAAGGACAACCTTGACAACGAGTTCAAGGACATCGGCCCGTTCATTACGCAGTTCGGCTGGCAATTCGAGAAGCGGTTTGAGAGCAGCGACAACGGAATCACACCCGTGACGGAATGGGTGCTGCTGCTCGGAGGACTGGAGCAAGGCACGGTGCTGCCGAGCCTGACCTGGCTCGTGGGTCTGCGGGCGAGGAATGGCACCGAGTTCGGCGTCGGCCCCAACGTCACGCCCGTCGGCGTGGCCCTGGCCGTGACCGCAGGGATCACGCTCCGCTCGGGTAATCTGAACTTTCCGCTGAATCTCGCCGTAGTCCCGTCGAAGTCCGGGGTGCGCGTCAGCGCGCTCGCCGGCTTCAACATGCGGCGGCGATGAGCGGGAGTGGCGCGCATTGGTTGGTGCTCGCGGCCGCGCTACTGGTAAGCGGCTGCGGGGCCATCCGGACTTCCGCGGTCAAGAGCGTGGCAAACACGCTGTCGGCGGGCGGAACGACATTCACCTCCCACAGCGATCCCGAGCTGATTGAAGGGGCACTGCCCTTTGCTCTGACACTCTACGAATCGCTGCTCGACTCGATTCCGACGCACGAACCGCTGCTCACCGCCACGTGCGCGGCATATACGCAGTACGCGTTTGCCTTCGTCCAGGTCCACGCGGAGGAGAAGCAATTCGACGACTACGAGCGGTCGCGACAATACAAGCAGCGGGCGTTGAACCTGAGCCTGCGTGGGCGCGACTACTGCTGGCGCGGCCTCGAGGTTCGTTTTGGGAACCTCGCGGCCAAGCTGAAACGCGATCCAGCCGCGGCCGTGGCTGCGGCCAAACAAGCGCAGGTCCCGCTCCTGTATTGGTCGGCGGCCTCGCTCGGCGCGGCCATTTCGCTTGGCGGCCTTGACCATCCGGAGCTGGTGATCGATTGGCCGGTCGTTCGTGCGCTTGGCGAGCGCGCGCGGGCGCTCGACGACAGATGGGGCAACGGCGCGCTTCACGAGTTACTCATGACGGTCGAGAGCCAGGGCGAAGCGATGGGAGGCTCTGAGGAACGCGCGCGGCAACACTTTGCACGCGCGGTCCAGATCCAGAAGGGCCGGTCGCCGGGTCCTTATCTCGGGCTCGCGCTCGGCCTCTCCAGTCGGCCTGAAGCTGTTCCTGTCGTCGTATCGATTCAACAAGCCGGTTCTGCACGTCGCGCGCGCGACGCTGCCCATGCTGCTTGTGCTTGCGATCGCCGTGCTGCTGGTCACTTACGTGCCCTGGCTCACGCTCGGCCTGCTTCGGTAAACTCGAGGCGCGATCAGGAGAAGGACGATAGGCCGTATTAGCGGCCTCTTGGCCAACATAAAGGCTCAACGCCGCCGTCGTCGGGGCCTGCCGCCGTCTCGGCCGGTCACATTCGCTTCACCGGCTACGGGCAGCGGGGTCGCATGCCGCGATCGTATCAACGGTCCTGCGAGAAGTCGCGAGGCTGTGCGATCATGGGCAGCAAATGGCGCTCGACGTCCTGGAATCGGAGAGCATCGAGATTCTCCGTGAAGCCGTGGCGGGCGCCGAGCGCCCGGTACTGCTCTATTCCATTGGCAAGGACTCGTCCGTCCTGCTGCACCTGGCGCGCAAGGCCTTCCATCCCTCGACGCCCCCCTTTCCTCTGCTCCACGTCGACACCACGTGGAAGTTCCAAGCCATGTACGCGCACCGCGAACGCATGGCCCGCGAATCCGGCATGCGTCTGATCGTGCATCGCAACGAGGTGGGGCTGGCCGCGGGGATTAACCCGTTCACCCATGGCTCGAGTTACTACACGGATGTGATGAAAACCGAGGCCCTGAAGCAGGCGCTCGACCTCGGTCGTTTCGACGTGATCCTCGGCGGCGCCCGGCGCGACGAAGAAACCTCGCGCGCCAAGGAGCGGATCTGCTCGTTCCGGTCGGCCGGCCACCGCTGGGACCCCAAGGCCCAGCGTCCCGAGCTCTGGAACATCTACAACATGCGCATCCGCCCAGGCGAAACCATTCGCGTGTTTCCGCTGTCGAACTGGACCGAGCTCGACATCTGGCACTACATCGAACGCGAGCAGCTCCCGGTAGTGCCCCTGTACTTCGCCGAGGATCGACCCGTGGTCAATCGCGGCGGCACACTCGTGATGGTGGACGACGGCCGGTTGCCGCTCGCCGAGGGGGAGCGGCCCGAGCGACGCTCGGTGCGGTTCCGCACGCTTGGGTGTTACCCGCTCAGCGGTGCCATTGAAAGCCGCGCCACCACGGTCGCCGAGATCATCGCCGAAACCGCCGCAGCCTCGTCCTCCGAGCGACAGGGGCGGCTGATCGACACCGATCAACCAGGATCGATGGAGAAGAAAAAGCGGGAGGGATATTTTTGAGCGCCTCGCTGCTGCGTTTCATCACGTGCGGGAGCGTGGACGATGGCAAGTCGACGCTGATTGGGCGGCTGCTGCACGATTCGCGGGCGGTGTTCGACGATCAGTTGCGCGCACTCGCCGCCGACTCGCGCAAGTTCGGCACCCAAGGCGAGCGCCTCGACTTTGCCCTGCTGGTGGACGGCTTGCAGGCCGAGCGCGAACAAGGCATCACCATCGACGTGGCCTACCGATTCTTTGCCACGCCGGCGCGTCGCTTCATCGTCGCCGACACGCCAGGACACGAGCAGTACACGCGCAACATGGCCACCGGCGCCTCCACCGCCGACCTGGCGGTGATCCTGGTCGACGCCCGCAAGGGCGTGCTCACCCAGACCAGGCGCCACACCCGCATCGTCGCGATGATGGGCATCCGCCAGGTGCTGCTGGCGGTCAACAAGATGGACCTCGTTGATTACTCCAGGGACAACTTCGATGCGATCGTGGACGACTACCCGCCGTTCGCGGCCTCGTGCGGCATTGTCGACGTCACGGCGATTCCGATCTCGGCGTTGGCGGGCGACCACCTCGTGGCGCCGAGTCCGCGCATGCCCTGGTATGACGGCCCCACCGTGATGGGATACCTCGAGACCGTGGATGCGGGCGGTCCGCCCGCATCAGGGCCGTTCCGGATGCCGGTGCAGTGGATCAACCGTCCCGGACCGGATTTTCGCGGGTTCGCCGGCCGGGTGTCGGCCGGGGTGGTACATCGGGGCGACCACGTGCGCGTGCTCCCCTCTGGCGTGGAGACGCACGTCACGCGGATCGTCGCGTGGGAAGGCGACCGCGCCAGCGCGGCGCCAGGCGATTCCGTCACGGTGACCCTGGCAGACGAAGTGGACGTCAGCCGCGGCGACGTGATCGCCGCCAGCGCGGCGCCGACGCCGGTGGCCGACCAGTTCGAGGCCAGGCTGCTGTGGATGGGATCGCACGAGTTGATCCCGGGCCGCTCGTATCTGCTGAAGATGCATGCGAAGGAGGTGCGGGCGTCGGTCACCAGCATCAAGCATCGGATCGACGTTGGGAGCGATGCCCTGCTCGCGGCCAGAACGTTGGCGCTGAACGAGATCGGCCTGGTTCATCTCTCGACCGTGCAGCCGCTGGTGTTTGAACCCTACGCGGTTAACCGCACGCTCGGCGGCTTCATCCTGATCGACCCCCTGACATTCGAAACCGTGGGCGCCGGAATGATCGAGTTCGCGCTGCGGCGCGCGTCGAACGTGCACTGGCAGGCTCTCGATGTCTCGCCACCGTCGCGCGCGGCCTTGAAGCACCAGCGAGCGGGCTGCGTGTGGTTCACCGGCCTTTCGGGTTCGTGCAAGTCGTCGATTGCCAATCGACTGGAGCAGCGGCTGTTTGCTGAAGGCCGGCACACCTACCTGCTGGACGGCGACAACGTTCGACATGGGCTCAATCGCGACCTGGGCTTCACCGAGGCCGACCGCGCCGAGAACATCCGCCGTGTGGCCGAGGTGTCGCGGTTGATGGTGGATGCCGGGCTGATCGTATTGGTGGCCTTCATCTCGCCCTTTCGGGCCGAGCGGCGGTTCGCCCGCAGCCTGTTTGCGGAGGGCGAGTTCCTGGAGGTGTTCGTGGACACGCCGATCGAGGCGTGCGAAGCGCGCGACCCCAAGGGCCTCTATGCCAAGGCGCGTAGCGGCGCCCTGCCCAACTTCACCGGCATTGACAGTCCCTACGAACGACCGGAATCACCAGAGGTGCACCTGCTCACGTCGGGGCGCTCGCCCGAGGAGTGTGCGGAGCAGGTGTTCGCGCGGCTGCCGTAGCCAATGGACTGGCCCTACGTCGCGGCCGGCGCCTTCACGGGATTTGTAGTCGGCATGACCGGCGTCGGCGGTGGCGCGCTCATGACGCCGATCCTGCTGCTGGCGTTCGGCACTGCGCCGCTCACGGCGGTCGGCACCGATCTCTGGTTCGCCGCCATCACCAAGCTGGCCGTTTCGGGACTGCACCTGCGACACGGGCTGATTGAGTGGCCCGTGGTTCGGCACTTGTGGATGGGCAGCCTGCCGGCGTCGGCACTGACGATGCTCTGGATGACCACCCGCCCGATCGACGAGGGTAGCGTGACGTGGGTCAAGGCTGCCGTAGCCGTGGCGGTCTGCCTGACCTCGGCCGGCTTGCTGGCGGACAAGCCGCTGCGCGCGCGTGCCGGCCGCGTGACGGCAACCGCACCGCCGTCGGGAGCGACCGGGAGCACCGTTGCCACGGTGATGGCAGGCGCCGCGCTCGGCGGCCTCGTGACCTTGACGTCCATCGGCGCGGGTGCGCTCGGCGTCGTCTTTCTTGTTTATCTCCATGGCTCGCGGCTGACGACTCCGCGACTGGTGGCGGCCGATATCGCCCACGCGATTCCACTCGCGCTGTGTGCCGGCGCGGGATATCTGGCGGTCGGCCAGGTCGACGTCACCCTGCTGGGCAACCTGGTAGCCGGGTCCATTCCCGCGGCTCTGCTCGGCGCAGCAGTGGCTTCACGGGTTCCCCACGCGGTGCTGAGGTTTACCTTGGGCGTCGTGCTGCTGGCCATTGGGCTCACCATGCTCGGCGCCGTGGTGTGAGGTGGGAACGCGGCGCACAGACGAAGGGCGCGGCGAAAAATTTCGCCGCGCCCCCCGATGTCGGTTAATGGCCGTTAGAACGAGAAGCGGAACCCGATCTGTCCGACGCGCTGCTCAGGCTGCTGGAAGTCGCCCGCGTAGGCGTTGGGCTGCATGAACAACGCGCTGGTCTGGTTGTTCACGATCGTCAGGGCCGGGTTCTTCGCGTTGAGGACGTTGAACATCTCGCCAATGGCCTCGATTCGAGCGCGGCCCATCAGGTTGAAGCTCTTCGACACCCGCAGGTTCATCTGCGTGCGCCAGGCGCCCCGGCTGCAGTTCCAGGTCTCGCATGGGCCAATGTCCTCGGGCGCCTCGCCGATGCCCGTGAACTTGAAGGCCCGCAGCGGCAGGTCGTTGTTCTCGCCGTTCAGGTTCGCGTCACGACCCTGAATGGTCTGCACCGGCAGCGGCGACCGGTAGAAGTAGGTCGGCGCAACCGTGAAGCCCTTGAAGATCCAGACCACGGCCATCGCACCCGAATGCCGGGCATCGGTGCGGGAGGTGGGACCGTAGACCCTCGGGTCGTCGTAGAGCAGGGTCGCATCCTGCAGCAGGTTGGCATTCAGCTCGTCGGCGGCCGTGCCAATCTGGCTGCGCGCCTCGGCGAGAGTGTAGGTCGCCGAGTAGTCGAAGTTGTTCGTCAGGCGGCGCTTGACGCCGGTGATGAGCGCGGTGTATTTGCTTTCGCCGCGGCTGATCGCCGGCCGCGTGCCGATGGCGTTGGGGTTGAGGCCCAGAAACGCCAGCCGGCGAGCGCCGTTCGGGATGATCCGCGTGTTGATGCGCGGGCGAACGTTCAGGTCGCGTCCGTCGGCGCGAACGACGTCCACCGTAAACACGGTGTTTTGCGCCAGTTCGTGCGACCAGCCGACCGAGGTCTGGATCGTGTACGGCATCTGCAGCAGGGGATCCGTGAACTGGCCGAACAGCGGCTTCACGTTGGGATTCGACTGGTTCTGGCTGGCGATGTTCGTCAGGGGCTGCCCGGCGCGATAGAGCGTGCCGTCGGGGTTGCGAATGCCGGCCTGGTTGTCGACCGACAGCACCGGGCCGAAGCCCTTGCCCGTGGCATCGCTCGCGGCGAACAGTGCGTTCGAGTTGGTGTAAGCCATGTCCATGTAGATGCCCCAGCCGCCACGAATCACGTCGCGGCCATTGCCCCGCACGTCGTAGGCGAAACCGGCGCGCGGCTGCCAGTTGTTGGTGTCGTCCTTCGGATCCTGCCCGAAGTTCTCGAGGCCCTTGATGCCCGTCAGCAGCCCGGCCTTGCCGGCGTTCTGCATGATCACGTAGTTGGGGTTGAGCGACTGATCGAACTGGAACCCCTTGATTAAGTCGTAGCGCAAGCCGGCATTGATGGTCAGCCGATCGGTGACGCTCCAGTCGTCCTGCAGATAGAAGGCATACTGCTTGAGCGGGATGTTCGCCGACGCATCGCCGTCGTTGATCGTCACGTTCGAGATGGCGCCGTTGACATCGTCCGTCAGATACGTATGCTGCGGCACGCCCTTGCCCGAATTGAACGTGATGAAGAGACGCGGCTCGTTGATGAAGTTGACCCCGGCCTTCAGGTCGTGGCCGACGCCGCCCTTACCCGTGAGGTGCCACGAGAAGTCGTCGCGGAACTGCCACTTCTTCTGTTCGGTAGTCTGCGGTGTATTCGGGCTCTGCCCCACGGCCACGCCATTCGGGAAGATGCGATACGGGTCGCTGCTGTTGGCCGTGATGTTGTTGGCGAAATCGGCGTACTGAAAGATGAACTCGTTCAGCTTGGAGCCGGCGATCACCCAGTTGTGGTTCAGGTTCACCGAATTGAACGCGTTGGTGCTGTTGCCCCAGGCGTTCGGCGTCCGGTTGGCGGTCGCGCCGTACGGCTGAGAGTTCTGGTTGCGGCCGTACCGCACCGACAGGTACTGGTTGGCACTGACGTTGGCCGTCACCTTGACGTTCAGCAGCGTCTCCCGATAGGGCGTGGCGAATGTGCCGTCGAGATTCGGGAACAGGCCCTTGGTCGACACCACCTGAAAGGTGTCCTGCTGCGTCCGCTCCACGGCGCCGAAGTAGTGCAGCTTGTTTTGGACAATGGGGCCGCCAAAGCTGCCACCGTACTGGTAGCGGCGGTAGTCGCCCTTGGGCGCATTGTTGTTCTTCTCGGTCGTCGTGATCCCGTTCATCTTGTCGTCACGCAGCAGCGTGAAGAAACTGCCGTGCAGGTCGTTGGTGCCGCTCTTGGTCACGATGTTCATCACGCCGCCGTTGCTGCGGCCGTTCTCGGCCTTGGCGCGCGACGTCACGAAATTGAACTCCTGAATCGCCTCGAGCGGAAACAGCTGCAGCAGCCCGCCGACGGTGTCGTCGTTGTTGTCGCCGCCATCGATCTGATAGTTCACGTTGCGGCCGTTGCCGCCGTTGATTTGCGGCGAATACTGCGTGCTCTTGGTCGGGTCGGAGTGGTTGCCCAGACCGACGCCGGGCAACGTGGCCGCCAGATTGGCGAACTGCCGGCCGTTCAGCGGCAGGCTCTCGATGCGGCCGATGTCGACGATGCCGCCCACCGACGAGACCGTGGACTCAATCAGCGGCGCGGCACCGGTGACGGTGATGGTCTCCGCCAGATTCGCGACCTTCAGCTCAAAGTCGACAGTGAGCGTCTGGCCGACGTTGATTGTGATGCCCTTGCGATCCACCGACGCGAAGCCCCCGAGCTCCACGAGGATGTCGTACTGCCCCACCGGCAGCGCGTTCAGGCGAAACGCGCCTTCGGCGTCGGACACGACCGTCCGGGCAAACCCGGTGGAGGGGCTGGTCGCGGAGACCGTGGCCCCTGGAATGGCGGCATTCTGCGCATCGAGAACCCGGCCCAGAATGGTGCCGGTTGTTTGTTGTGCCGACGCCGCGACGCTTGAGAACGCGCCAAGCGCCACCAGACACACGGCAAGCCGTGTTAATCGCATAACTAACTCCTTGGGGAAAGCAATACAGACGAGCAATTCATGACCGTCCATCTCAACATTGGTCATGGGCCCCTGTCAAGCAGCCGCCACGGGCGATAACACCCTTTGGTTTCAATGGTTTGGGTCAGGAAGACCAGTCGTGTGCGATTCGTCACAGGTAAACCGCGGTGACGAAATGCAGCTGGTCACTTGACGGCGAGCAAAAAACGCTCGACTTCGGCGCGTTGCGGAGCCTCAGAAGTCATTTGATTCAACAGGTTGCCGGCTTCTGAGGCGGCGCCCTCTCGGTCGCCTGACCGGGCGAGCGCGCGCGCCAGCACGAACCGGGCTTCTTGAAGCCGTGGCTCGACGAGCAGGGCCGCCCGCAATTCTCGAATGGCATCAGCGAGCCGTCCTTCCTGCATAGCAAGAATGCCGATATTGGCGGTCACCACGGGGTTGCCCGGCTCGGCTTGTCGAGCCGCTTCCAGCGCGCCCGCCGCGCCCTTCAGATCGCCGCGCCGGCCCCGGCATCCCGCCAGGCCGAGTCCCGCGTCGGCGGACGGCACCCCCGCTCTCAACGCCGCCACGAAGTGCGGTTCGGCCTGGGCACATCGATCGCGCTCGACCTCGGCGAATCCCAATCTCAGGTGCGCCTGGGGATTCTGAGGGTCGTCGCGAAGCACGACTTCGAGAGTGGCGATTAAACGATCACCCGTCACCTCTCCAGACGTGACTGTGGCCATCTGTGACGCGATGACGATGCGGTCCTTGGGGTCTGGCCTCGGCCCCGCCGGCGCGCGGGCCGAGGCGCCCGACAGGTAGCCAAGTGAACGCAGTCTGGCGCTCGCTTCGGCGCCGACGTGGCCGTCGCCGGCCAGTTCTGCCCCGCTCCAGCTCGCGACTCGCGCATCAAGGCGCGTCGCTTCCTCGGGAGCCTCCCGGACGCGATTGGCGCTTTCCGCGTGATCCCGTTCGGTGTCGTACAGCTCCGGCTTCGGGGCCGCGATGTACTTCCAGCGGCCGTCGCGAACCGCCCGAAGGCTAGCCCATCCGAAATCCAGCAGGGGCGCGAACGACTCGGCATACAGCTGACGCGCGGCGAGCCGCTGGCCGGCGAGCAGGCCGGCCAGTGACAGCCCATCCGTCTGCATGGACGAGATGCCGGTCAGCGCAGCCAACGTCGGCGCCACGTCCACTAGCGACACGTCGTGGCGCGCGACGACGCCAGGAGGAACACCGGGACCACGCAGCATCAGCGGCACACGCAGCGTAGTGTCGTAGACGAACACGCTGTGGCCGATCTCCCCGTGCTCGCCGAATGCCTCACCGTGGTCGGCGGTGGCCACCACCAGCGTGGAAGATGCCGTCGGACCCAGCGCAGCGAGCAGCCGGCCGGCCTCGCGATCCGCGACCGCGATCTCATCGTCGTAGCGCGTCTGGACCGCGGTCTCAGCCCCAGGGTTGCCGTACGGCGCGTGCGGCTCGAAGAGATGCACCCACAGGAAGAAACGCTCGTCACGATGCAGTTGCAGCCAGGCCAGCGCGCGATCCACCGTGTCGGCCCCTGGCCTCTCGTTGAGTGGGCGGCCATCGGCCATGCGCGGCAACGTGTCGTCGTAGACGTCGAAACCGCGAGCCAGACCAAACCGCCGGTCGAGCGGAAACGCCGACACGAACGCCGCGGTGGCAAAACCGGCAGTCTTGAACAGAGTGGCCAGTGTCGGAATGCTCTGCTCGACTGCCATGCCGTTATGGCGGGCGCCGTGGCTGGGCGGGTAGCGCCCGGTGAACAGGCTGGCGTGCGAGGGCAGGGTGATGGGCGTGGGCGCCCACGCCCGATCGAAGCGCGCGCCTTCGCGTGCGAGCGTGTCAAGTGTGGGGGTTCTGGCCCCCGGCGCACCGTAGGCGCCCACGTGGTCGGCGCGGAGCGTATCGATGGTAATGACGAGCACGCTCTTCGCGATCGGGGCGGGAGCCCTGCACCCGGCCGCGAGCACCATCATGATCACGGCGAGCGCGCGTGACGTCACGGCTTCTCCAACTGCGCCAGCAGCGCACGCGCCGCCTGGCGTTCACGGACATGCGGTCCGGACGCCGACACTATCTTCTGATACTGGATCCTGGCCCGTGCACCATCGCCTGCTTGTTGCAGCGCGATGCCGAGATTGAGTTGCGCTTCAATAAACGTGGCGTCACGGGCGGCCAGTTCCAGCCAGCGCACGGCGTCGGCCGGACGGTTCTGCTGCACCAGCACCACGCCCAGGCCATTGGCGGCGTCGGCGAGATCGGGCGCGCGGTCCAGCGCGCGGCGATAGGCGGCCGCCGCGCCCTCAAGATCGCCACCGGCGCGACGGGCGTTACCGAGATTCGCGTGGTACACGGCATTGGTGGGGTCACCGGTGGTGGCCGCTTCGAACGCGCGCGCGGCGTCACCGTGCCGGCCGGCATCGGCGAGGAGCAGACCCTTGCCATTCAGCACAGACGGCTCTTGGGGAGCGAGCACCAGCGCGGCTTCCTCGGCCCGCATGGCCTCGCCGGCAAGCCCCGCGTCCCGGGCCACGACGGCCAGCTCGTGATAGAGGGACCAGTCGGCAGGCCATCGGGTGACGGCTCGGCGAAACCGTGTGAGGGCCTCGCTCGACCGGCCAGTCGATGCCAGCGCCCGCGCGTAGGCGGCTTCAAAAATCGCCGAGTCGGGATACTGAGCGGCGACGGCCTTCAGCGCGGGCAGCGCCGGCGTCGCTCGACCGGCGTTCACCTCGGCCAACGCGGCCTCGAACTTCGCCCACGCGCCGATCGCCGTGGCTGGGTTCACCTCCCCGGTCGCACCGCGCACCGGTGGCGCGGCGCTCGGCGCCAGGTAACCGAGCGACCGGAGGCGGCTGGCGGTTTCGGCCGGCACCGCCGCCGGTGTGGCGGCGGTCGCGCGTTCGACGGCGGTGTCGCGGATCGCGTCGAGGCGTGCCGACATGGCTCGCGCGAGCGAGGGCTGCGCGGGTGAGACGTCGTGCTGTTCGCCGGGATCGGCAGCGAGGTCGAACAACACCGGACGGTCGGCCATGACCAGCTTCCATCGATCGCGAATCAGGGCGCGCGTCGGCGCCCAGCCGGCGAGGCGCGGATACTCGCTCTCGGCGTAACTCTCGATGTCGACGGACGGCTGGCCGAGCAGGCTCCGGCCGGGCAACGCCGGTAACGGAACGCCCGCCAGCGACAAGGCCGTCGGCAGCACATCGATCAGGCTCGCCGGATCGTGGCGCTCGGCCGACGCCACGCCAGGGGCGCGAACCATCAGCGGGACCCGCAGTGACGGCTCGAACACGAGCATGCCGTGCGTCGGCTCACCGTGCTCGGTCAGGCTCTCGCCGTGATCGCCGACGACCATGACCGCGGTTCGCGCGGCATCCGGTCGGGCCCCGACCGCGGCCAGCAACCTGGCAACCTCGCTGTCAACGAACGCGATCTCCCCGTTGTAGCCATCGCCGCCGGCGCGCGCCCGCGCCGCCGCCGGGGGCAGGTACGGCGCATGCGCGTCGTAGAGATGCACCCACATCAGCCAGGGCGACGTGTCGGCGGTGGCGGACAACTGCGCGATCGCCCCCTCCACCACGGCGTTGGCCGGCCGCTCCGCCTGCAACGTGTCGGTGGCGGCGGGATCGCGCGCGATGCGATCGTCGTAGTCGTCGAATCCGGTGTCGAGACCAAATCGGCGATCGAGCACGAACGCGCCAACAACGGCGCGAGTCTGGTAGCCTGCGCCTTTCAAGTGCGCCGCCAGCGTCGTCACCCCATTCAATCGAGCTGCGCCGTTCAGACGCACCCCATGCACGGGCGGCAATTGTCCGGTCAGGATCGAGGCATGCGCGGGCAACGTGAGCGGCGCCACACTGCGCGCCGCCACGAAACGGAGCCCCTGCGCGGCCAGCCCATCAAGGGTCGGCGTAAACCCCTGCCCAAGCCGATCCGCGCGCACCGTATCCAGCGTGATGAGCAGAATGTTGACCCGGGCCTGGGGTGTTGGCGGACCGGGCGCGCCACTGCATGCGGCAACGCCGGCGAGAACGATGACGGTGGCGAGAGAACGCATGAACCTGCTGCGATCATACGCCGAGGGCCACGCCAGCCGGCCCTGACCGGCTGAGTGTGGAGGCAACCCGCAGGATTGCCTCTCTCTAGAGCGTGACTCCGAATCGGCCAGCCAGCGCAAACGCGCACGCCATCGACAGCCCGATGTAGACCACCATCCAGTGCACTCGCCATCCGGCCAGGTCGATCCCGGGCTCGGGATACGCAACACTAATCGCTGCGATCAGGCCAGCGTCCGGAAGCGGCGGCTCCGAGGGATACCATAACTGGCCAATCAACTCGGCCGACACGCGCCGGGGCGATCGTCGTGCCAGCACTGACGACACTTGCAGCGTCTTGGAGGCCACGGTGGACCCGACCCGAACGGTGAGGGCGTACTCGCCGGTGGCGGTGGGTACGATCCGCCACAGCACCTCGTTGTCGGACGCCAGCCGCACGGGGCCGGTCTCAACCAGCACCTCGGGGGGCGCGTCCAGCACCACCGCCCCAGCAGAGGTGTCCGGCAAGACTCCCCGCAATTCCACTTTGAGAATAGCCGGCTGACCGGGCGTGAGCCCGGCGTAGCCGTAGAACGCTTGCAATTGAGCCACGACGAGCACAAGCGGCATCGCCATCCATGCCAGCGGCACCAACGACAGCAGCAGGTACCGCCCGTTATGACGCAGCGCGTCGCCCAGCGCGCGCATCACCGCCACCAGATCGTCGTTGAACAGGCGAATCTCAAAGAGCGCGGCGTGAATACCGCGCTTGGCCTCGGCCAGGCCCTTCTGATCGGACACGCGCGCCATCACGAGCAGCATCAACACCGCAGTGATGATCGACACCATCAGCAGGCCAACCAGCGGCGGCAGGCCGATGATGGGGGCAAGGCCGGTGTCGCCGGCGCGCACGAGTGCGGCGTTCACCCACGCCAACACTCGTTCAGGAAATGTAGCCAAGTCCCTTCAGCTTCTTCTTGATCTCTTCTTCCGAATCGGAGCCTTCGACCTTGGCCAGCTCCTTCTCGATCACGTGTGTCACAAACTCGTCTACCGACGAGTAGCCGGCGAGGTCGGCGTAGCGCTTGACCTTGGCTAACAGCGTCTTCTCCAGCTTGATCCCTGATCCGAACATGGTCAGTGCTCCTCGATGCGCTGCGGAAAACCGGTGACACCAAACTCCGCGAGAATGGCCGCCGCCAGGTCCTTGATGGTCGCGGCCGGTTGCCGCATCGCGCGGCTCGACAACAGAATCCCCGGCACGGTCTCATGGTCCATGCAATGGTCACCGCTCCAGTGACTGGTGTTGTTCACGATCACCTCGCGCGGCAGGCCGCCCAGGGCCGACTCGTCCGATCCACGCGTGCCCTTGGCATAGCCCACTACCAGATCGGGCGCGATCTCTTCGTTGCCGGCCAGGTGATACACCTGCTCACGGGCATACATCCTGGTCACCGCAACGGTACCGGTCACCGGGTCAACGGTGGCGAGCAACTTGTCGGCGATCTCCTTCGCGAGTGCGGCGCGCGCGGCGGGCTCCACAAGGCCATCCCGCTCGCGTCCCTTCACGTTGACATACAGGCCGTTCAGGCCGACTGCGTATGCCCGCGTCCGCGACCAATCGACGTTGCCGAAAAACCCGGGATCGTCGCGACGGCTCGGATCCAGCAGCGTCAGATAGCCATTGTCGCGGAGCCAGCTGTTCAAATGGAACGCCCGGCGCCACGACGTGAAGCCGTGATCCGACATCACCACGAGGAGGTCGTCCGGCCTCATCCTGGCCAGTGTGTCGGTGACGATGGCATCGAGGCCCTGATAGAGCTCGTCGACCACGCGCGCGTTGGGGGCGTCGGTGACGGCGTTGTAGGCGGGATGATCGGGGTCACGGGCTCGCCACATCATGTGCGACACCTGATCGACGTTGCCGAAGTAGTAAAACAACAGTCCATCGTCAAAGCGATCGAGCACGTGGCGATATTGCCGACGGTTTTCGTCACCGGCGAACCGCGCCTGGGCGAGGAACTCGGCGTCGGTGAGCACGCCCATCTTCAGGCCGTTGGTGTCTTCGGGCATGCCTTGCGTGTAGAAGCGGCCAGTGGCCTCGGCCAGTTCCGCCGCATAGCCGTCAGGGTTTGAGATCGGCATCGCGGGGTCACGCGGGTCGATGTTGACCGGGCTGGCATACAACTCAAAGAACGGATCGAGGCCCTTCAGGTAAAACCGGACCTCGCCCATCAACTGCTGCGTCGGGGCCAGCGGGAAGGCCACCGCCACCCAGTCGCTCCACTCGCCCACCTTGAGCAGACGCTCTTCGGTTCCGACGACGAGCTTGACGTGCCGGTTGGCGCGATCGAGGTGGGCGGTGAACTCGGCGCGGACCTTTTCCGGCTTTCGCAGAAACGGATTGTCGGGGCCTTCGAGCGCCGCGCGGACGAGCCCGTCGCGGACCTTGACCGGGTAGACGGCGCCACCCGACAGGGTTTGACCCTCAAACGCGTACGGCTGTGACGTGAAGAACGAAAACGTTCCATACGTGCCCCGCAGGTCGGGCGTACCCATGCCGCTCAACTCACGCGTGGCAGTACCTGATGGCGGAAAGTTGGCCGGCATGCGAATGATGGTGGTTGACACGCCGCGCGCCTCGAGCACGTCCCAGAACGGCTGGCCGCGCCGCAGCAACTCCACGCTGCCGCCAGACAGCGGCAGTTGCCAGCGTCCCAGCCCGATCGTGCGCCCGCCTGGGTCGGTGCGCGTCGTCGACAGGTACGGCAGCATGGTCTTGGGATCGCGATGAATGAAATCGAAGATCCCGTGGCCGCCTGGGTCGAGACCGGTAATGAAGGTCGACCACGCGACAGGGCTTTGGGGCGGGATGCTGGTACCGAGCGGCGCAAAGCCGCCTTCACGGGCCAGGCGTGCGAAGCCCGGTAAGCGTCCACTGTCGATCATCTGGCGCGTAAGGTCGTGGTCAAGGCCATCGAAGCCGAGCACGATCACGCGTCGGCCCACCGACGGCCGGCCGCTGCAGGCGACGGCCGACAACGCGCAGACGACGACCAGTCCCGCGCAAAGTCGAAGGCCCAGGCGCCTCACACGAGACCCTCGATCGGCCGGCCGTCCATATACGACGGCGGTTCGATCCCGAACAACCGGAGCGCCGTCGGCGCAATGTCGATCAGTGATGGCTCCTTGGTATCGACCTTGCGGTTGCAGAAGAACACCCCTGGCACGAGGCGCGGGTCGATGCAGTGGTCGCCGCTCCACGGCTTGAGGTTGTCCTCGAACACCGGTCCTGCGACGACGCCGGTGGCGCAATCCCACGACGTGCGATAGCCGGCGTTGTAGCCAATGATGAGGTCGGGCGCGTTCTCCAGGTACGGCCCGGAATAGAGGGCCGCCGGGTCGAAGGCCTCGTTGACACCCACCTCGGAGCGCTCGTCGTCCTGAAGCCCGCGGAGCTTCCCCATGATCTCGGTCCTGAGCGCCGCCGCGTCAGGCCCGGGCGCGACAATGCCGTGGGCTTCGCGGCCCTGCAGGTTGAAGAACAGGCCGGTCAGTCCGAGCGCGTAGGCCCGCGTCTTCGCCCAATCCACGTCACGCAGCCACTCGGCGCCGCCGTCGGTGCCGGGCTTGAGCGCAAGGTAGCCCTCACGCAGGAGCCACTGGTTGAGGTTGACGCCCCGGCGGAACGAACTGAACCCATGATCCGAAATCACCATCAACACGTCGCCGTCGCGCAGTTGCTGCCGGACTCGTCCGATCATCGCGTCGTTGTGCCGGTAGAGGTCGCGAATGGCATGACGATGCGGCGCCTGCTCGCGCCCGCGTCCGGCAGGATGGCCCGGATCGATGTCGCGCCAGAACATGTGCTGAATGCGATCGGTGGCGTCGAACACGCACACCAGGCTGCCGCGCCGGAGTCGATCGAGCGACGCGAAGAACATCGCCTCGCGCTCACGGTCGATGTCGTAGGTTTGCTGCAGAAACGTGCCGTCGTCCGTGACGCCTTCGTTGAGGGCCCAGGTGTCTTCCGCCAGACCGAGCGTGGCGAACGCACCCACCTTCTTGGCGAGGTAGGTGGCGTAGTAGGACGGATGCGAGATCGGCATGGCCGGCGTCTCGGGATCCAGGTTGAGGGGCGCGACGTAGAGCGAGAAGTGCTCGCCCATTTCGGTGACGAGCAGGCGCGTGATGCCCTTCACCGTGACGCCCGGCATCGCCGAAAAAGCCAAAGGGATCCACGCGCTCAGGGCGCCGGCCTTCAGCGTGATCTCCTCGCTGCCAAGGATCACGTGCGCCTGGTGCCCAACGCGATCGAGCCGCAGGCGCAGGGGCAGCGTGAGGGGCGGATTGCCCGCCACGAACATGTTGTCGGGCCCGTGGAGTGAGGTCTCGACACGGTCGTCCACGATCGACAATTGGTGGCGCAGGCCGCCCTCTTTGAACGCCGCACCGGGCGGGCGCGTCGTGTACAGCAGGAATGTGCCCTGTGTGCCGAGCAAATCGGGCACGCTCATCGCGCTGAGCTCAGCGCCGTAGAACTTGTCGGGCGGAAAGGTGATGGGCACGCGCAGGATCGTGCTCCAGATGCGGTGCTCACCGAGAATGGTCCAGAACGGCTTCGACTTGCGCAACAGCCGCAGTTCCGGCTTGCGCAGAGGAATCCGATAGCGGCCGATCGTGAGAAAACGATCGACCTTGCCGATGCGGGTCGACGACAGCATCGGGAGGTAGGTGCGGCGATCGCGATCGAGGAAGTCGAAGATGTTATGGCGGGCGGGGTGTGCGCCGGTACTGAACGACGACCAGGCCACCGGCGACACCGAGGGAAACGTGGTCTTGAGCCGCCGGTAACTGCCCGCTTCAGCCAGGGCGCTGAAGTTGGGCAGAATGCCTTCCCGCATGAACTGGTCGGTGAGTGTTGGATCCTGGCCGTCGAGGCCGATGACGATCAGCCGCGTTATGGTCGCCTTGGGCGGCGCCGGCATGGTGAGCACTCGCCACAACGCGCGGAAGGGCCACGCCAGGAGCGAGAACAGCACGACGACCACCGTCGTCAGCAGGACGAACGCCGACGAGACGAGGGCAAAACCGGCGCCGGGGCCGATGTATGCTGATGCCGATTCGGCGCTGGCGAACAGGCAGACCAGCAACAATGCGGTCGTGAGCCATCTGGTGGTTCGGCAGGTCATGACCGTTGCGATCACTCTAGGCGTCCCGCTCGTGTTTGGCAAGATACGATGCCCCCAGCCTCGCTAATTCGCCGCCTTCGACGCGGTCGTCCCATCGTGGTGGTGTCGGGCCTGCCGCGTTCTGGCACCTCGATGGCCATGAAGATGATCCAAGCCGGCGGACTGCCGGTCGTCACCGACGCCTTGCGCCACGCCGACGCCAGCAATCCGAACGGGTATTACGAGTTCGAGCGCGTGAAGGACCTGGACAAGGAAGGCGACACGGCGTGGCTGGCCGAAGCGCGGGGCAAGGCGGTGAAGATCATCTCGTCCCTGATCACCTACCTGCCCGAGGCGTACGACTACCGGGTGGTATTCATGCAACGCGATCTGAGTGAGGTGATCGCGTCGCAGAATCGCATGCTGGACGCGCGCGGCGCCGCGCGCGGCGCCGAAGACGAACGGACGCGGGCGCTCTACACAACGCACCTGGAGCAGGTGGCTCGCTTTCTGGCGAACCGGGCGTGCTTCTCGACCTTAAAGGTTGGCTACGCCGACGCCGTGGCGTCGCCCTCAGCGCAAGCGGCCCGCATCAATGCCTTTCTCGGCGGACACCTGGACGAGCCGAAGATGGCCGCGGTCGCCGACACCGCCCTCTACCGGAACCGAGGAGCTGCGACGGGATAACGTGCGACCGGGACCGCTGGAAATCTCCGCGAGATTCCGTCAGCGCTATTTCAAATAGTCGAGCAGCAGGCGGTTCAACTCGGCGGGCTGGTCGAGCATGATCCAGTGTCCGGCACCGGTAATCTTTTCGTAGCGCCAGGACCCTGAGAGCCGCTCGGGCGATTTCCTCACGTGGTCTTCGGTGAGAAACGGATCGCCGTCGCCCCAGATCCCCATCGCCGGCACGGAAATTTTCGGCGGCGCCTGGGCATTTTCAACGGGCATCTGCGGCCTCACGTTCGCGCGGTACCAGTTCAAGGCGGCCGTCAAGGCGCCCGGCCTTGCGAGATCCTTCACATAACGATCGGTATCGCCCTGTCCGCGCGACCAGTCCTTGAAGAACGCCCAGTCGTTGCGCATCAGCGTCGTCTCGGCGATGCCTTCGAACTGGAAGAACAGGAAATACCAGGACTTCTCACGCTGCGCCAGCGACGCGGCTCCGGAATTGCCGTTGGCACCAACCGACAACGCGACCAGGCGCTCGACCCGATCCGGCTGCGTCAGCGCCAGATACCACGTGAGCGCAGCCCCCCAGTCGTGACCGACAATCCGGACCTGTTTGACGCCGAGCGCATCGAGGATGCCGATCACATCGCTGGCGATCACCGGCAGTCGATACGCCTCGACGGCGGACGGCTTCGGTGCGTCACCGAAGCCTCTCAGGTCGGGGGCGATGACGCGGAACCCGGCCTCGAGCAAAGGCCCGATCTGATTGCGCCAGAGCAACCGCGAATCCGGGAAACCGTGTAACAGCAGGACCGCGGGACCCGTGCCCTGGTCGATCACCGGGAACGACATGCCGTTCACGGTGACGTTCTTGGTCATCGCGTTCAGATCCACGGCTCTACCGGCCTGCCGGGCGTCGGCGGATGAAACGGCGCCAAGCACGATGGCGCACAAAGCGACCCTGGTAAATGGTCTCATGGCGGCTGATTCCCTTTCTGCCAAGGTGTATACTCCGGCCCTCAATCTTCGTCCTCGTCTCTCTAACTGAGGAGATTAACATGCGTATCAGATCCCTCGTCGTCGCCGCAATCGCCCTCGTCTGTGCCGTTGCGTTTGCTCAGAGCGCCTCCGCCCAGGCGGTCGGCGTCTGGAAAGTGAACTTGGCAAAATCGAAGTTCTCGGGCACCGCACCCAAGAGCTCCACCATCACCACCACCGACGCGGGCAAGGGTTGGCTCAAGTCCGTCACCGACACAATGCCTGCTACAGGCGCCGCGATTCACTCGGAAGTCACCTACATGTTCGACGGTAAGGACGCTGCCGTAAAAGGCAATCCCAACACCGACATGCAGGCGTACACCAAGGGTGCCGACGCCAACCACTGGACCGTGGTCGCCAAGAAGGGCGGCAAGGTGACGGTCACCACGCAAGTCGCGGTGGCCGCCGACGGCAAGTCGCGCACGTCCACGCAAACGGGCATGGACGCGCAGGGCAACAAGGTCAACAACATGATCTGGTACGACAAGCAGTAAGTTGTGAATCAGCGCCAGGGACTGACGTGACGAGCATGACTGTCAATGCCAAGACGATCGCCCTGGCGCTCGCCGTTGCGAGCGCGCTGCTGGCCCCGGCCCACGCGAACCTCGGGCAATCGACCCGCCCTCGCTACGAACGCCGCCTGCTGCTCGAGACCACATCTGAAACGTCTGCCAATGCCAGCATTGGCGACGTGGATGGCGACGGGATCCTCGACATCGTGCTCGCCAAGGGGCGGCACTGGCCGCTGGTGGATCGGGTGCTGCTCGGCGACGGCCGCGGTGGCATTCGGACGTCGTACGACCTCGCCAGCGCGTCGGACCGCTCGTACTCGGGTCTGCTCGTTGATCTCGACGGCGACGGCGCGCTCGACGTCGTCATCAGCAACGACCGGCCCGATCCCAAGCGCGTCTACCTGAACGACGGCAAGGGCCACTTCCGCGTGGGGTCCACGTTTGGCCGCCCCGAATGGGGCACACGGAACGCGAGCGTCGCCGACGTCAACGGCGATCGACTGCCCGACATCATCGTCGCCAACCGGGGAGAACCCGGCGCCGCCTACGTCTGCCTGAACCGGGGGAAGGGCCGTTTCGACGCCGACTGCATCCTGGTGGCCAGCTACCCGACCACCACGGTCACGCCCGCCGACTTCAATCACGACGGCTTCGTCGACCTCGCGGTGCCGCATCGCGAAGGCGGCCAGAGTTACGTGTACCTCGGCGCGCCCAAGGGCGGTTTTTCGGAGAGCCGTCGCGTGCCGTTCGGCCCGCCCGATGCCACGATTCGGATCTCAGCGGCGGCGGACATCAACAGCGATGGACTCATCGATCTTGTCGCCATCGACGAGCGCATGGGAGTGGCCGTCTACTACGGCCGCAAGGATGGCGGGTTCGGCTCGGCCGTGCCGATCGGCAATCCCGCCATCGTGCCGTACGCCCTCGCGGTGGCCGATCTTGATGGCAACGGCGCCACAGATATTATCGTCGGCAATGTGAAGGCACCTTCCATCATTCACTTTAACAACGGCGCCGGAAAGAGCTTTACGACGGAGCTGTTCGGCGACGACCAAGGTACCGTTTATGGGTTCGCCATCGCCGACCTGGATCGCGACGGTTGGGCAGACATCGCGGTGGCCCGGTCAGAAGCGCCCAACGTGGTCTACTTCGGCGGCACCGGCGAGGCGCAGGCGCCCAAAAGCGAGATCACAAAGCTGGTCGAAGCGGAGCTGGCGGCGTTTCCGGCCAAGACCGGCGTCTACGTGAAGCATTTGGTGACCGGCGAAGAGATCGCGGTGCGCGCCGACGAGGCGTTCAGCAGCGCGAGCGTGATCAAGATCCCGATCCTGGTGCGCGCGTTCCAGATGGCCGAAGCGAAGACACTCGACCTGCGTGAACGCGTCGCGATCGGACGGGCAGAGTTGCGCGACGGTTCGGGGGTGCTCCAGTACAACGACCTCGGCCTCACGCCAACGGTGCACGATCTGATCACGCAGATGGTCATCACGAGCGACAACACTGCAACCGATCTGATGACGCTCAAGGTCGGCGGCGTGGACCGCTTGAACGCCTGGCTGGCCAGCAGTGGATACCCGAAGATCCGGATGGTCGGGCGCGGGTTCGAATACCGGCGGAAGCTGCTCGCGCTGCTCGACCCGCGGTTCGCCAACATCACGCCCGAAGAAACCACGGGACTGCAGTACGCCGCCCAGGGCAACCCGTTGTTTTCACGGTATGCGTCGCTGTTCGTGGGCGAGCGCGCGCGGTGGGTAGACGTGGTGCGCGATCCGGCAAACCGGCGCAGGTTGGCGGCCAATCGCGATCGGCTGACCGTTGAAGATCCCAGCTATTGGCTCGGCGAGATGACCCCGCGCGAGATCGGGCGCATGCTCGAGGCGATCGAGCAAGGCACGATTGCCTCGAAAGAAAGCCGCGACGACATGAAGGCGATCATGCTGCGTCAACAGGCCGGGACGCGACGCATCCCGCACTTTCTCACGGTACCCGTCGCGCACAAGACCGGCGACAGCGGCGTGATCGCCAACGACGTGGGGATGATCTACGCGCGCTCCGGCACCATCGTCATTGCCTTCTTCGTCAACGGCATCACCAAGGACTACGCCGAGACCGAGGATCGCATCGGGCGCGTGTCGCGTTTGATCGTCGACTATTTCGATGGCGTGAAGCCGGCGCCGTAGGCTCGACGCCGGCCGTCGGGCGCACGGTCGCGGGCCCGCGTCACTTCACGCCGAGCGGTCGCAGTTGCTTCCACCGCTCGATGAACGCCACCGAGGCGGCGACCAGCCTTTCCGACTCCTCGCGCCCGCGCTCCGCGGTCGCAGCCCTGACGTCGCGCGCGCTCCACACACCGGTCGTGGTCATGTCCTTGGTGGACGTCCCTTTTCCCGTGTCAGCGGACTTCAGCGCCTCGGCCAGGAACACGCGCGTGGCCGTGGGGTCGCCGGCCACCACCTCGGGCAGCATTGCCTGGAGGTGCGGGAGCAGCGTCAGCGGGGCCGTGCGCGCCACGCTCATGTTCACGAGGTTGGGCGTGAGGTAGAGCGAGTTCGATGTTTCGTTCACGCCCCCGTGGCGATCGAACTCCGGCGGGTCCTTGCGGGCAGAACGTTTCTGGAATGGCTCCGCCGCTTCGCCGAGCTCGACGGCGATGCCGGCGGTTTCCTGATTGATGCGATCGACGATGTAGCGCGTGACGGCCTGATTGCCGGCGTGGCTGTTCAAGAGCAGGAACCGTTTGAAACCCTGTTTGATCAGGCTTTGCGCCGCCTGGAAGTAGACCAGCTGAATCGTCTCGGTCGGCAGCGTGATGGTGCCGGGGAATGCCATGTGATAGGGCGAGTTGCCGGGAAACAGAATTGGCGCGACCAGCACGTCGGTCCGTTGCGCAATGAGCTTCGCGCGCTCCAGCCCGTTCAGGAAATCGGTGCCGATTGGTCCCTGCTGGCCGTGCTGCTCGATCGATGCAATGGGCAGGATCACCATGTCGGTGCGTGTCAGCAGGTCGGCCACTTCGGGCCACGTCATGTGCGGCAGGTAGTTCTTGACCTTCTGCTCGTGCCACAGGGGATTGGCCGGAGCCGCGGACTGGGCGAAGGCCACGGTGGCGGTGGCGATGACGGCGACAAGAACAAGGGCAAGGCGTCTCATGGGGATCTCCTCGGCAGTCGATGCGATCTGGTTACTTGCTGCGAACCGCGGTCATCGTCAGCTCGATCTTGGCCCCGCGAGCCAGTTCCTTCACGGCCACTGTGGAGCGCGCCGGGTAGCTGCCGTTCGGGAAGAAGGTGCGGTAGAGGTCGTTGAAACGCGCGTAGTCGTTCATGTCGGTCAGGTACGCCGTCACCGAGACGACATCGGCGGGCGTCATGTTGGCGGCCGCCAGCACCGTGGTGATGTTGGACATGATCTGCTTCATCTCGGCCTCGAGCCCTCCCGGAACGAGCTGGCCGGACACCGGGTCACCCCCAGTGCTGCCAGAGAGATACAGGGTGTCGCCGACCAGCACCGCCGGCACGAGCGGCGCCGGCGACGGCTTGTAGTTGGCGGGCTGCACCACGCGTCGCGACGGAGCGGGGCCGCGAGCTTGCTGGCTGACCGCAGAGCCGACGCCGGCGATGAGGACGATGGCGGCGGTGTTCACCACGTGCCGCCAAATGGACTGCGAGACGAACGCTGTCATGAGGCCTCCTGAATTGTGAAGAGTATGATCATCTGGCGGTTTCAAAGACGACCTTGCCCTTGAACAGCGTCAGCTCGCATTTCATGTCCTTCAGATCGGCTGTGGGCGCGGTGTAGGGATCGCGATCCCAGACCGCAATGTCCGCGTCCTTCCCCACTTCGATCGATCCGACGCGGTCTTCGAGAAAGAGCTGACGTGCCGCCCATGCGGTGTACGAGCGGAGCGCAATTTTGATGTTCACCGACTCCTGCGTCCCGAACGGCGTCGCGCCGTAGGTGGCGTTGAGCGTCGCGCGCGCGACCGACGACCACAGGCCGTAGCGCGCCGGAAACGGCGTGACGGGATAGTCCGAACCACCGGCCCACTTGATGCCTTTCTGCACGTAGCTCTGAAATGGCGAAAGCCGCAGCCCGCGCTCGCGGCCGAGATTGCCGGCATAGTTGTCGCCAATCCACCACATGAACGCGGACTGCGACTCGGGGTAGCCCGCGTCATAGTCGCGCTGGAGCCTGGCGGTGACATCTATCGCGTGGTCGGTTGGCGTGTTGTCGTGGATGATGCCGTGCCGGAGTCCCTTGGTGGGCTTGGCTTTGAGCGCCCGATCGTAGGTGTCGAGCACCCAGTCGATGGCGCGATCGCCGATGGCGTGCGTGCTGACGTGGATGCCGGCATTATGCAGGTCCGTCGCAATGCGACGATAGGCGTCGGGATCGATCGAGGGATAACCGGCGTTGCCGGCGTCCCGGTCGTTGAAGTTCTGGTTCCAGTCCTCGTACATCCACGCCGTGCGCGCGCCGCCGCTGCCGTCCATGAACATCTTGACGCCGCCCGAGATCAGCACGCCGTCACCAAACGAGGCCGGCGGCCTGGGCAACGCCTGCACGCGGGCGAGCACCTGGTCCGCACCCTGCCCGTTCCTCGACCCGGACCACAGCGCGAACATGCGCACCGTGAGCTTGCCCTCCTTGAGCAGCTCCTGGTAGAGGTCCCACTTCTGCTGGCCGATGCCAGGGTCCTTCGCGCCCGTCATCCCTTCCTTGTTGAAGTCTGCGATCAGGCGCACCACGCCTTCGCGCTGCTGTTCGCGCGTGTAGGGCGGCACCAGGCGCGACACCAAGCCAGCCGCGGCTTCCTTCATGACGCCGGTGGGATTACCCTGCGCATCGCGGTCGATGGTGCCGGCAGGCGGATCCTTGGTGTCTTTCCGAACTTCCGCCATCTTGAGCGCGTAGCTGTTGGCGACACCGTAGTGGCCGGTGGTGTGCTCCAGCCACACCGGGTTATTAGGCGACACCGTATCAAGGTCCGCCGCCGTGATGTAACGGCGCTCGGCCAGCTTGCCCTCGTCCCACCCGTTGCCGCGAACCCACTCTCCCGGTTTCGTCTTGGCGACCTGCGCCGCCACCCGCGCCAGCACATCGGCCATCTTCTTGATGGCCACGTCACTCAGGTCAACCGTGAACAGAGCGGCCGCCTCTGAGAAATGCACGTGCGTGTCAATCAGGCCGGGCGTCGCCGCGCGACCGCGCAAATCGATGATCTGGGTCTGAGCGCCGATGCGTGTGCGGATTTGATCGCTGGTGCCCACCGCCACAATTCTTCCGCCTGCGATCGCGACGGCTTGCGCCACCGAATCGGTCGCATCCACAGTGAGGACGCGACCGTTGATGAGAACGAGATCGGCCGGAACCTGCGCCTGCGGCGTGCCCGTCGCCGCCAGCAGCAGCAACGCGACCGAGACGAAGCCGAAGCCGACAATCAACCACCGCTGCATGCTTGTCCTCCTTGAGTTACGGCATCGCCGCGTGGTCATCCGCGTGGAGAGGCTCACTTGGCCGTCGCCGTCAGCTGCCGATCGAGCGGAATCACACGAGCTTCAAGACGAAGGCTATGAAACGCTCGCAATCTCGCAGGTCATGCCTGAGCGTGCGGTGTTGGCGAGCAGGGCGAAGATCCTCGTGGGGCGCGCACGTCCCGACGCGCTCGAGCCGCACACGTAAGCGGCCAGCACCCCGGGCCGCGTCGCGACGATACCGGCGACGGCCTTCTTGACACCAGGCAGCGAACGCACCTGCACGCCGCTGATTATACGGCTCGTACGGAACCTCGGCCCTTACTTCTGGACGCGCTCCCACACCAGCGTGCTCTGACGTCGACGTGATGCAGGACAAACCCGTCGTTCGCGTGTAACTCGACACACGCACAGTAGTCAGGGCTTTCGCCGCAGTGCAGCCTCCGCCTGCTGGCGGATGTAGTGCTGCAGCGCCGTCAGCTCCTGGTCGGTGATGTCCGCGTACGCCGGCATGCCCCGCGCCGCGCGCGCGCCGTTGCGCAGAATCCGCGCGAACTGCTCGGCCGACGTCACGACGAGCGCGGCCCGCAGGTCGGGCGCCATGCCGGCGGCCACGGCACCAGGGCCGTGGCAGGCGGCACATCGCGCATACAACTCCGCACCCGCCTGAGCCAGCGTCGGGTTCACCGTGAATTCCGCTTTCAATGGCGTCGCAAACGTCGGCGGCGGTTGCGCCGGGAGTGCCGCCTTGCCGTCGAGCGAGAACGCCACGAGATACCGCTTGTGCACGCCGTATGCCCAGCCGTGCGCGGCGGAGATAGGGCCGCCGAGGCCGGCCATGGCGCCACCCCAGCCAACGAGAATCGCCACGTACTGCTTGCCATTCACGGCGTAGGTAATCGGCGGCGCCGAGATGCCGAGACCCAGGTCGCGCCGCCACACCTCTTTGCCCGTGTCTGCCGTATACGCCCTGAGCGATCCGTCCACGCGCCCCTGAAACACGAGGTTGCCGGCTGTGGTCATCGTGCCTGGATGGAACACGCCGTCCATCGGCACTTCCCAAGCCAGGCGTTGCCGCACCGGGTCCCACGCCTGGAGTGACGAGAGGCTGGTCCCCGGGCGCGACGCGCCGCTGATGAATTGTCCGCCCACGCCGTAGCCGATCGACCAGGGTGTGGCGCGCCACGTCTTCGGGTCGAAGCCCTTGTCGTTGAAGGTGGCGGTGAGGTGCATGGCCGGGTAATAGGCGAGCCCCGTTTTCGGGTTGAACGACATTGCGTGCCAGCTGTGGGCACCGATCGGTGTCGGTGCCACGGTCGCGACGCCGCGCTCGTAGCGCGCGCCCTCGACCTCGATGGGCCGTCCGGTTTCCTTGTCGATCCGGCTCGCCCACGTCGTCTTCGTGAACGGTTCGGCCGAGATCAGCTTGCCGTTGGTGCGATCGATCACGTAGAAGAACCCGTTCTTCGGCGCGTGCAGGATCGCCTTGCGCGGGCGTCCCGCGATCGACAAGTCGGCCAGCACGATGTCCATGTTCGAGTTGAAGTCCCAGGTTTCGCCCGGCGTTGTCTGGTAGTGCCACTTGTACTCGCCCGTATCGGGATTGAGCGCCACGATCGAACACAAGAACAGGTTGTCGCCGCCCTCGGGGCTGCGGATCTTCCGGTTCCACGGTGAGCCGTTGCCGGTGCCGATGTAGAGCTGATCGAGCTCCGCGTCGTAGGTGAAACCATGCCACGCGTTGCCACCGCCGCCGTGAAGCCACCACTGGCCGGTCCACGTCTTGGCGGCCATGCGCATCGCGTCGTTCTCGAAGCCGTCGGCTGGGTTGCCGGGGACGATGAAGAAGCGCCAGGCCTGCTTGCCGGTTTCGGCGTCGTAGGCCGTGACGTAGCCGCGTGAAGGTCCGTGCTCGGTGCCGCCGTTGCCGATCAGCACCTTGCCCTTGAAGATCTTCGGTGCGCCCGTGATGTAAAGCGGTTGGTCTGGCTCGAACGTGCGCACGCGCCACAGCTCCTTGCCAGTTCGCGCGTCGATGGCGATCAGGCGTCCGTCCCAAGTAGCGACGTACACCTTGCCCTTCCAGAACCCGATGCCGCGGTTGTGATCCCAGCCGGCGCGCATCTGGCCGGCCACGGCGCGAAGCTCGGGATCGAACTCCCACAGCAACGCGCCGGACATGGCATTGACGGCGCGGAGCACGTTCATGCCGCCGATGAAATACATCACGCCATCGACGACGAGCGGCGTGGAGACCAGTCCGCGATCACCAGGCAGCTCGACGACCCAGTCGGGCGCCAGCCGGCTGACGGTCGTGTCGTTGACCTGGCTGAGCGGGCTGAAGCGCTGTTCGCTGTAGGTGCGCCCGTAGGCCAGCCAGTTGTCGCCGCTCGTTTCATCCGCGAGCGCCGCATCATCGACGACCCGCGTGATTGCGTTGCCCTGGAAAGCGTCGCTCCAACCTCCAGCCGATAAGGATGCCGCCAGCACCATGGAGGCCAGGGCCCCCGCGAGCACGACGTTCGTAGACCGATCATCAATGCGCATCGCCGACCCTCCTCAGGTGGTCTTCGCCGGCGAATATAGCGCAGTCGGAGGCTCACCGCCCGACCTAAGCGGGCGACAGCGCCACGAGGTGGCGAGACTAGATAGCGTCCGCGGGAATCAGCAAACCTTGCCAGCGGGGGCCGCGACCCGCCGGACTTCTTGTGCCCGGGTCGTGACGATGCGCTGGCCCTGGCAGGTGAACTCCATACAGAATCCACGGCCTACCCAGCCCATTTTCAGGAGACTGCCGCCAAGCGTGCTGCCGGCGCAGTGGGCCTCGCACCACACCGGGAAGAATTCGCCGCCGAGCACCAGCACGCGCCCGGTCCCACCGTCGAGCACCGTAATCCGATAGAGGGAGTTTCGGGTCCGCACCTCGAGCTGATCGATGGCAGCGAGCGACGCGAGAGACACGCCGTCCGACGCCGCGGCGGCAGCCGCGAACCCCTGCAGCGCCGGCGCCCTGACGCCGCCAGAAATGGCGATAGTCGTATCAGCCTTGAGATTGGCCACACCGAAAGAGTACACCGATTCGCAGGCGCTTTTGGTGTTACGTGCGCCCTCAGGAAGATCGACCGACGTTGCGATGGGCATTGCACACACGGTCACTCTCCTTCCGGTAAGATTCGGTTTCACGAAAGGGATGTCCATGATGCTACGGTCCTGCGTTGCACTGGGGTTCGTCTTGCTGGCCGCCGTCCAGATGGGCGCGCGGCCGATCGGACAGTGGACCGTGATTTATCCAGAGGCTCCGAACCGCACCAAGGAGAGCCCTGACTACGACGAGGTCGTCACGATGACACGTTATGCGAGCGAGGCGCACCGGCAGGCCATGCGCCGCGATGCGGCCGTGTTGATGGGCGGCAACGGGCCTGATTACCGGGCGTGGATGGCGGCGCTCGACCTGCAGGCGAGCCTCACGCGGGAGACTTCCGCTGAGCTCGCGCGAGGCCACATGTACTTGAGCCCGCCGATTTTCATGCCGGGCCTTCCCGAACGCTATCGGAAGGCGCCGCAATGACGGCATCGTTCAACCGTGCCGAGTTTCTGCGGCTGGCGGCGCTCTCGACCGGCTGGCTGCTAACCGGCGGGCTGGGAGGCGCCATCAGCGAACCTCGGACGTCGCAACCGAACGGCGCAGGCGACGACCTGGAGGCGCGTATCGCGCGGGTAATCGAGGAGTACGATCGCCAGGGCATCCACCGTACGGCGACCGCGGGCGATGACGCGTCCGCTATGTGGCTCGCCGCACTGGCCACGCGCGCGGGCGCCACCGCGGCGCTCGAGTCGTTCGCACTCGATCGCGTCGACGTCGCGTCCGCGTCGATTGCGGCCGACGGCCGCCGCATCGAGGGCCTGCCACTGTTCGACGGAACCTTCACCGACGCACAAGGGCTCACCGGGTCGATCGGTGTAGCAGCGTCGAACCCGGTGATCGCACTTGTGAAGCTGAATGCCGCCGGGGTCCAAAGCGAGGGCCGATCGATCGCCGAGCTGCGCCGTTCAAGTGCGATCCGCGCGATCGTGGCCGTGACGGACGGCGCGACCCCGGGGCTGTCGCCGACCAACGCCGCCTCGTTCATGACGCCGTATGGTGTGCCGGTCCTGCAAGTCAGCTCCGAACACGGAGCCTGGCTCGACGACCTTGCCCGTCGAGGCGCGGCCTTGCGGTTTGTCGCGCATGCCACCCGCACCCGGGCGACCGCCCACAATGTGGTGGCGACCGTTGCCGGACGGGTCCCCGATCTCCCGCCGGTGGTGGTGATGACGCCTCGCAGCGGCTGGTGGCAGTGCGCGGGCGAGCGTGGTGGGGGCCTTGCGTGCTGGCTCGAAACGGCCAGGGCCCTCGCATCCGCGCCCGCGCGGCGGCCGCTGCTCTTCGTGGCATCGAGCGGCCACGAGCTCGGTCACCTCGGGCTCGACGCTTTTCTCCACAGCCGGCCGGCGCTGATGAAAACGGCGGCGGCCTGGATTCACCTCGGCGCCAACATCGGCGTCGCCGGCGGCCGTGTCAGGCTGCAAGCCTCAGATGATGCGATCGAGGCCGTGGCGGACGCTGCGCTCGCGCGCGCGGACACGCGGGTCGAGCAGCGCGTGCCGCGCGGCACCGTGCCCGGCGGCGAGGCCCGCAACATTCACATCGGCGGCGGCCGATACGTGTCGTTGCTTGGCAGCAGCCCGTACTTTCACAATCCGTCGGATCGCTGGCCGACATCAGTGGACGTTCCGGCAGTGGCGCAATTCGCGCGAGCGGTGGCGGACGTCGCGGCAACGCTGGCGAGGGTGTGACCGCGCTACTCCGCGGGCGGAATACAGTAGGATTTGCTGACCATGCGGCCTCTCATCCTGCTTCTCGTACTTACCTGCGGGCTCGTCGACCTTCGCGCTGATACCTATCCGAAGAACCCGCGTGTCGACGTCGTCCACTACCGATTTGCCCTGGCGCTGCAGGATCAAGACGATCGCATCTCGGGCACGGCCGACGTCGATCTGCTCTTCGTGGGCGATGGTGAGACGTCACTGCGGTTCGACCTGGTGAACCGGGAGGGCGCCGCCGGACCCGGGATGACGGTCAGTGCCGTCTCGACCAATGGCACCAGCCTCGCGTTCACGCATCGCGACCACGCGCTCATCGTCACCTTGCCACGTCGCTTCGGCAACGGCGAACGGCTGCGCCTGCAGATTGCCTATGCCGGCGTCCCGGCGTCGGGCCTGAAGATCGCCAACAACAAATACGGCGATCGCACGTTCTTCAGCGACAACTGGCCGGACAAGGCTCGAAACTGGCTGCCGACCATCGACCATCCCTACGACAAGGCCACCTCCGAGATGATCGTCACCGCGCCGGCGCACTATCAGGTGGTGTCGAACGGCCTGCAGGTCGAGCAAACCGATCTGCCCGGCAGCCGCCGGCGCACGCACTGGCGTCAATCGGTACCGATCGCCCCGTGGCTCTACGTGCTCGGAGTGGCGCGCTTTGCGGTGCAGCAGGTGGACACGCTTCAGGGCAAGGCCATTCAGACGTGGGTCTACGCGCAGGACCGTGACGCAGGCTTCTACGACTTCGCGGTGCCTACCCGCGACGCGCTGGAGTTCTACTCCGCCAAAGTCGGCCCCTTCTCGTACGAGAAGCTTGCCAACGTGCAATCCAACAGCGTCAGCGGCGGCATGGAGGCAGCCAGCGCGATTTTCTACAGCGAAGGCTCGGTCACAGGCGACCGCAGCGTCCGCTGGCGCAATGTCGTCATCCACGAGATCGCGCACCAATGGTTCGGCAATGCCGTGACCGAGTACGACTGGGATGACGTGTGGCTGAGCGAAGGGTTCGCCACCTACTTCACCCTGCTCTTCATCGAGCATCAGTACGGCCGCGACGAGTTTTTGAGCGGCCTCGAGGCCAGCCGCCAGCGCGTGCTCGATTTTGACAAGCAGAACCCTGACTACCGCATCGTCCACGACAACCTCGCCGACATGTCGAAGGTCACGACCGGGCAGATCTATCAGAAGGGCGCCTGGGTCCTCCACATGCTGCGCGGCATGATGGGCGACGAGGCGTTCTGGGCGGGCATCCGCAGCTATTACCGCGCGCACCAGGACGGCCACGCCACCACGGCCGACTTTCGCAAACAGATGGAACGCGCGTCCGGCAAAGACCTCCGCGTGTTCTTCGACCAGTGGCTGATGCGGGGAGGGCTGGTGCGGGTGAGCGGCGACTGGAGCTACCGCGCGGAGGCGCGCACGGTCGCGGTCCGCCTGACCCAGCGCGACAAGGCGCGCCTCTTCACGATGCCGCTGCAGGTTGCTGTCTATGCGGCAGGCGGTGCCACGCCCACCATCACCACCGTGCAGCTCTCCGAGGCGTCACACGAGTTTCAGATCCCGGCCGGTCAGCGACCCGACCGCGTGGTGCTGGACCCGAACCACCTCGTGCTGATGGAGTCGGTCTTCGTCGCAGCAACGCGGTGACGCTGTGGCGCCGTGACGGTCAGGGCAGGCGCGGGACGCGCGACAAGATCCCGTCCTGCTTCATCACGGCTTCGATCTCCGCGGGCGTGCTGGCGAGAAACGCGGTGAAGTTCTCGATGCCGTCTTTGGTCACGAGGATCGTGTCTTCCATCCGCACGTAGAGCTTCTCGCCGGGGATCCACATCATCGGATCCACCGTGAACACCTGGCCTTCGCGAAACGGCCGTCCCCAGATGGCGCCCGGATCGTGCACGGTCATGCCGACCGGGTGCTGCAGGTGACCGCGAAACGACAGCATATCCTCCGCCGCCTTCCGGTGTGTCTCGGTCGCGAATCGTGTCTTCGCCAGCACCGGCTCCATGTCGCGCCGGGCGCTGACCAGCACCTCTTCTGGCGTGACGCCGGCCTTGATGTACTTGAAGAACGCGGTCCGGTACTCGAGGATGAAGGTGACGAGCGTGCGCTGCTCGGCGGTGTAGGTTCCGCTCACCGGCCACATGCGGGTTACGTCGCTCGTGTAGTAGCGCAGGTCTGGCGCGTAGTCCATCAGCACCAGGTCGCCGGCCTTCAACAGATCGAGATTGCGCGAGTAGTGGCCCAGCCACGCGTTGCTGCCGCCACCGGCAATCGGGTTGTAGCCCTCGAACCTGGCGCCGCTAGCGAGGAACGTGAATCGGGCGGCGGCGGCCGCTTGATACTCGTAGATCCCCGGCCGCGTGCTCTTCATGGCTTCGAGCAACCCGAGCCCAGCCAGTACCGAGGCCTTGCGGATGAGCGCGATCTCGCGCTCGCTCTTGATCATCCGCAGCGTGTCCAGGATGGGCGTGAGATCGCGCCGCTCCAGCGCCGGATAGCGGTCCTGGAGCAAGCGGAGGAAGTGTGCCTCGCGTGACGGCCGGCCATCCCAGGGATCGCCGGCCACGCCGGCCTGATGGGCGAGCAGCTCGTCACGGCTCTGGGCCTCGCCCTCGGCCGGACTGAACGGCACATAGAGCAGCGGACGCGGCGGTCGCAACATCGCGCCGAAGGTCTGACGCGACAGCAGTTCAACGGGCGCGACCTCGTCTACGCCCGTGAGCCGAGTCACTTCGGCGGCGTCTTCTGCCGACCACATCTTGCCGGTGCTGCGTTCCAGCGCGTCGTTGCGATGGGAGAGATACAGCGTCGTGCGCCGGGTCCGGCCGTCGAGCACCAGATAGGCGTGGGGCGTCTCCAAGCCGGTGAGGTAGTAGAACTCATTGCTCTGGCGAAACACCTTGAACCCGTCCACGCCGGGCGCGCCCGGCACGACGGCGATGGCCCCGGTACCGATGGCGTCCATCGCCCGGCCGCGCCGCTGGACGAATTCCTCGGCGGGAAAGTCGCTCTGGAATGGCGGTGCCTCCTGGGCGCGCAGCAGCGCGGTGGAGACGATCGTGAGCGAGAACAGCAGGATGAGGCGTGTCATCGGAGCGCTCCACGGAAGCCGGTCGTCTCGGGCCCCGGGAGGTTCAGGTGCCGACCACGACTGGAGTCTGCATGGTAGATCGGAACAAACTTCGCGTTCTCGATGGTGTCATCGGTCGCCGCAAAGCGCGGTGCGATTGTAGAAGTCCCGTAGCCGACGGGCACCACCGCGGCCAAGTCAAGGGCACGGTGAGGGACCCCTCCGGCGCGAAGCGTCCCTCACCTCGAGTGGTTAGAACTTCACGAGCGCCGTCACCTGCGCCGCACGGGCGGCCTGCTGATTGCGCAACTGCAGGAAGTTCGGGTTGAACTTCTCGTTCGCGCCGCTGTAGTTGTATTGGCTGTAATTGCCTTCGTTCATCACGTTGAAGGTCGCCACGCTCAGCACCACTTCGCGGCCGCGGCCGAGGCCCACCGACTTGTTGACGTTGAGGCCAAGAGTCTTGATCGCCGGAGCCTGCACCTGGCCCTCGCCACGATTCGGGTAGGCAAAGCGCATTCGCGTCGACAACGGATTGGTTTGGCCGTTCGCGGTCCGCGCCGCCCCGAACACGGCCAATTGCGGGTCGCCGACCGGCAGCAGGTCGACGATCGGTCCCGACCAGGGCCCTGCCAGAATGGTGAGGCTCGCCGACAGGTTCACGCCCCAGGGGGCCTGGTACGAGCCGCCGAAGCGCGTTGAATATTTCTGCCAGGTCGGCCCGTAGGTGTGGACCGTGGTCCCGGTCGTGATGGGCAGGCTGTTGTCCTCATTGTTGCCGCGCGGCATGTACAGCAGCGTGTTGCTGTCGAAGGTCTCTGGCTGGATGAACCGCGCCGGATCAGTCGGGTTCCAGGTGCCGCCGAAGTGCTGCCACTGGCGATTCAGTCCGACCAGCGCCTGGAACTTCCTCGACAGGTTCTTGGCCAGGGTCACTTCCAGCGCCCGGTACTCGAGCGTGCTCCACGAGTTGTTCTGTTGCTGATAGATGATGCCGCGCGTGGGATCGATCTTGCCGAAGCCGCCGAACGGCTGGTTGGGACCACTCGGATAGATGCCGTTAACGTCGACGCGCGCCCACATGTCCTGATAACTGCGGCTGATGCCGGCGACGTCGAGGCTGATCTGCCCGGGGAACTGCTTACGGAAGCCGAGGATGAACTCATCGACGTACGGCTGATGCAGGTCGGGCGCGAACTCGTAGTCGGCAATCGACGCCGACCGGGCCGCGGTATTGACCACAGTCTCGAATCGGCCGTCGCCGTCGGCATCGTACTCATCGCGTTGCCCCGCCGCCTCGTTGGCGCCGAAAATGGTGACGGCGTCGCGGCCCATGACCTGTTCGTGCACGCGCACGTAACTGCCCCGCAGCACGTTGCGCGCATCCTTGGTGATGAGGTACGAAAACCCGAACCGCGGACCAATCGAGGTGCTGTTCTGCCGCTGAATGTTGAAGATGTCGTCGTTGCGGGTGACGAAGTCGGCACGCACGCCGACGTTCAGGGTGAGCCGGCTGCCCGCACGCCAGGTGTCCTGCACGTAGATACCGATGTCACGATCGCGCGCCGCGCGCGTGGTCAGCGACGTCGGCGAGTTGTAGCGGCGATGGAACGGCACGGTGCCACCCGCGACGTTGCCGGGCGTGCGGAGGTAGTGCTCCTCGAGCACGAATCCACCGTTGACGTACTCCGTCTGCTGGTCGTAGGTGTTGCGGGGAGCGGCGAAGAACCCGGTCTGGAACTGGTGGCTGCCACCCCAGCCCTCCTTGTAGTACGTGAGGTCGCCGCGCGCCACGATCTGCGAGGCCGGCTGGTAACTGTACGACGCCAGGTTGCCACCTTCGAGGATGCGGCCGGACCCCTGCACGGTGCTGCCCTGCACATTGGCGGCGTTGTGGATGATGATCTGCGGTCCGGTCAGGCCCAGCCCCGCGAACGTCGAGGCATCGGAGCCGCCCTTGCCGTTGTACGACGCGGTAAAGGTCGTGGTGGTGCGCATGCCCCACACCGACGTGACCTTGCCGCTGTACAGGGGACCGCCCGTGGACTGCGCGGAAATCTCCTCGTAGTTGTATTCCCGGTTTCCCGTCAGCAGCAGACGATCCTGCTGGAAAAAACCCTGAATGTCGTGGCGGCCCGCGCGGCCGCTGAACTTGAGGAACGGCTGCCAGCTCTCGCTGTCGTTATTGAAGAGCGCGGCGTCCGGCTTGTAGGCCTTGATGCGCTCGACCTCGACCGCCGTGCGGCTGATGCCGGCGGCAGACATGGCGCGGCGCAGCGCGCCGAAAAACCAGACCTTGTCCTTCATCACCGGTCCGCCGAGTGCGACATCGAACTGCCTGACGTAGGCCGTGGTCGGGGTGCCGCCGCTGCCGGGCTTGCACCCGGGCGCGTCGGAACAGTTGTCGACGTTGTTGCCGTTCCAGCCGAAAGGCTGATACGCAAACGCGCCGCTCCCCTTAAACGTGTTGCCACCGCTCTTGGTCACGATGTTCATGACCAGGCCGACGCCCATGGGCGAACTCGCGTCCACGCCGCCGGTCTTGACCTGAATGTCCTGCACCATATCGGCGCCCATGGAGACATAGGTCAGCTGCGCGTCGTGGTAATTGGTCGCGATCGTGCCTTCCAGTTGCAGCACGTGGGCGAAATGCTCGGTACCATGGCCGAAATACACCTGCCGGCCACTGCCATCGTCGAAGCCACGGGAGATGACGCCCGGCGTGAGTTCCAGGAAGTCACTGTAGTTGCGCCGTGCCTGAATCGGCATGAGCCGCTGAAAGTCGCCGTCGATATTGAGGACGTTGCCGGGCTTGTCGACTTCGATCATCGGTGAGTCGCCGACGACGGTGACCGTCTCCTGGACGGTGCTCAACTGCATGGTGAGGTCGACGGCGAAGGTGGCCCCGACGCGGACGAGAATGCCGTCTCGCTTAAAGGTGGCGAATCCGGGCAGCTCGGCGGTCAGGGAAAACGTGCCCGGCGCCAGGTTATTCAGTCGGTACTCTCCCCGCTCGTTGGTGACGTCGCTTTGCGGCCGCAACACGTCGGGCGAACTCGCGGTCACGGTCACGCCGGGCAGGCCAGCGCCCTGCTGGTCGGTGACGGTTCCCCGCAGGCCCCCCAGGCCACTCTGGGCATCGGCCACCGACGATCCGCCGAACCACAGTGCGAACACCACCGCGCCGCCGAGTCGTGTCCAACGGATCTTGCTGCTCATGGCTATGCTTCTCCGGAAACCGTTAACGGCACCAACAAACAGCGTGACGTTAACCTAAAGGTACTGCTGGCGCAAGCACGGGAGCCACGTCTAGTGGGGGTAGCCTTTCAGCCTTGGCGTTCTGGGCTTCCAGTCAGGCAGAGAAGCGTAATCACCGCCGATTGGCATCTTCACGTTCGGCAAGGTCTTGGCGTCGAGCACTTCGTCCTCCCGGATGACATCGTTGATGAACAGCAAGTACGCGGTAATCGCGTAGACCTCATCGGCGGTTAACGTTCCCTCTCGGTTGAGAGGCATGGCGCGGTTGATGTAATCCCAGACCGTCGTCGCGAACGGCGCGCGCAGCGGCAGGATTCGGCCACGTGCCCACAGCTCAACGTCCGGGCCGGCCTTGCTTTTCAGGATCGGCGCCTTGCCGTCGATCGCGGTGGCCCCGTGGCAGCCCGCGCAGCCCTTCGTGCGATACAGCTGCGCGCCCTCCCTGACGGTGCCGCGTCCGGGCGGGAGTTCCTCTCCGGTCGGACCGATCGAGATATCCCACGCGCGGATTTCTTCGGCGGTTGGCGTGCGTCCCACCCTGTACGTCGGCGACTGCGCCAGCGCGGAGACGCCCATGAGCAACGCGAACGCCACAGTTTTAAGCAAAGCCATTGGTCACGCTGCCATCGCCGGCGATCCGCCACGGCTGAATGCTGTTGTCCAGACCAGGCACGCTGAATGTCGCATCAAAGGGCTTGTTCCAGTACTTCGCGATCTCTGCGCGCGACGGTTGCACCTGACCGAGTTCGTCCGTGCAGCGCGACTGGATCTCGCTCTCCTGTCCGTCCCAATTCCACATGTAGCTGAATCGGGTGTGCGCCATGCGATGCGCGATTCCTTTGATCTCGGCGAGGTTCCAGCGCTTGCCACCGTCAGTGGACACTTCCACCTTCTTGATCGCGCCGCCACCGGACCAGGCGAGGCCGCTTACCTCGTAGAAGCCGCGGGCGGGCAGCTGTTGCCCGGCGGACGGGAACGTGACGACGGACTTGGGGCCGATCTGGTAGTCCAATGCCGCTACCTTCGGATCCCGATCGAGATGTCCGAAGTCGTTGTAGTTCATGTAGTAGCGGTCCACCACCTTGATGCGCCGCAACCACTTGGTGTGAAAAATGCCTTCGAAGCCGGGAACCATCAGCCGCAGCGGAAACCCGTTCTGCGGCCGCACGGCCTCGCCGTTCATCCCGTACGCCACGAAGCAGTCTTCCATCGCCTTGGCGATCGGCATGCTCGACGCGCCCTTCACTTCCTCCGACCCTTCGGCGACGAACCAGGAGGCCCCGGTCTTCAGGCCGCACTCCTTCAGCAGCGTGGACAGGAGCACGCCCGTCCATTCGGCGCAACTCGTCATGCCATGCGTTTCTTGCACCGTCTTCGCTCGACGCGATGATCGGTTCCCCGCGCATTCGATGAAATGAATGCGCGTCACAGACGGGAGCCGCTTTAAGTCCTCCATGGTGAGCGTCAGCGGACGGTCCACCAGGCCGTGAATCATGAGACGGTGCTCCTTGGGATCGACATCCGGGAGAAAGGCGCCGCGCGTGGTCCCCATGTAGTGGAGCGAGGATGGCGTGATGATTCCGACCGAATCCTGAAGCGGGGCCGCGACATGAAACGTGAGCCCCCAGTTGTCCGGCGAGGGCCTGCCGCCGTGGGCGATGCGGACCGAGGTGACGTGAGCTGAGCGCTCGCCGTAGGCGATCTGATCCTTCGCCTCGTGGATCATCGACGGAGACGCGTGTGGTTGGTCCGCGTGTGTTTGGCCCGCGGGTGTCTGGCCGCTCGCGGGTGCGACGCCTCCCAAGGTGAAACCACCGGCCAAGGCGGCGCCGCTTTTGAGGAATTCCCGCCGAGCAGGTCGTTTTACACCCATGGGTCTCTCCTTCGCAGATGAGCCGACAAGAAACTGGTTGGCCGGAGTATACACTCCGGCAGCCCCAAATCCGGTCTGCCGCGTCTCGCGGCCGCTATAATCCCCCCGAAGAATGACTCTGGCGTCTGGCGATCGATTCGGCGCGTACGAGATCCTGGGCACGATCGGCGCCGGCGGCATGCGGTGTCGTCTACCGTGCCCTCGACACCAGGCTGCGCAGGGAGGTGGCGCTCAAGCTCCTCCCCGACATCGCCGACACCGATACTGCCGCGCACGCCCGACTGCTGCATGAGGCGCGCAGCGCTGGCGCGCTGAACCATCCCAACATCTGCACGGTCCATGAAGTGGGCGACTCGAACGGCGTCCCGTTCATCGCGATGGAATTGATTGGCGGAGAAACACTGCAGGCCGCATTGCGGCGCAGGCCGATGTCGCCGGAGCGGGTGTGCCGCATCGGCCAGCAACTCGCGGCCGCGCTCGAGCACGCGCATGCGCACGGCATCGTGCATCGCGACTTGAAGACCGCCAACGTGATGCTCACGTCGGACGGACGGTCGAAAGTGCTGGACTTCGGGATTGCCACGCGCGCCGAATCGTCACACGAAGCGACGCGGACGATGACGCAGCCCGCGCCGAACGCGCTGATGGCTGGAACGCTGGCCTACATGGCGCCGGAGGTGCTGCAAGGCCACCTCGCGGATGCCCGCAGCGATATCTGGTCGCTTGGCGTCGTCCTGCACGAGATGGCGTCCGGTCACGCCCCCTTTCAGAATCAGACGGACTCCGACCTCGCGGCCGCCATTCTTCGCGACGCGCCTGCCCCGCTGCCGTCGGGCACGCCTGCCGCGCTCGCGCGGATCATTGAGCGGTGTCTTGCAAAGGAGCCCGACCAGCGCCCCCGCTCACGCCAGCGAGGTCGCATTGGCGCTCGATATTGCGGGCCCGGTGACCGCGCTCCCGTCGATCGCGGCCGGCGGCCGGCGCACCGTGTTGGTTGCCGCCCTTGCCTTGACCGTCGTTGCGCTCGCCGGCTTCGCCGCGTGGCGCGGGATGTCGAACGCCAAGCCGGGTGCGGTCATGCCGGTGCGGCTCATCAATCCCACACAGGTGACGACCTCCATTGGTGTTGAGGAATTCCCCGCCTGGTCGCCCGACGGACGCACGATTGCGTATGCCGCCAATGCGAGCGGCAGTGCGGGCGGCGGAAACTGGGACATCTGGGTCGCTCAGGTGGGTGGCGGCAGCCCGATTAACCGTACCAGCGACCATGCCGGCATCGATCAGTTTCCGTCGTGGTCGCCAGATGGTACGCAGGTTGCCTTTTGGTCTGACCGCGACGGTGGAGGCTGCTACGTGATGCCTGCACTCTCCGGATCAGCGCGCAAGGTCGGCGCCGCCAGTCCCATCGATCCCAATCCGCCTCAATGGTCTTCCGACGGGAAGCAACTCGCCTGCGTTGGCGGCAGTCCTACAATCACGCCCTTTATTGATGTCGTAGCCGGGTCATGCGCACCGACGGTGGTGAGATGCAGCAACTCACCACCGATCCCGCACCGGAATGGGCCCCCGTGTGGTCACCTGATCAGGACACCCTGGCTTTTTACGCCTTCCGGACCGGCAACCGCGAAATCTTCACGATGCCGTCAGCCGGTGGCGCCTGGACGCAGATCACCAACGACCCGGCCGAAGACTTGGGGCCCACGTGGTCGTCGGACGGAAAGTGGATCGCCTGCTTCACGGGCCGAAACGGTGGCGGGATTCTCGTATCGCCGGCTGGTGGCGGACCGAGTCATGTACTCTTGCCTACTCGGTCGGCAACTCCCAAGTGGTCGCCCGAGGATGATCGGCTGGCATTCCTCGAGAGGCGCGGCCTGAGCGTGGTGGGCGCTGACGGCTCAGGGCTGCGAATGATCGTCAAGGGCACGGTCCGCGGTGTCCCCGCGTGGTTACCCGACGGAAAGTCGCTGATCTATGTCGCGCCTGGAGAGGCGGACGGTGTCGCGATGATGGTTCGTGACGATGGAACCGCTGCCCGCCCACTCACGAAGTTGAGCGGCCGGCGCGGTGCGATGGGCTACGTTGCCACCGACGGACAGTTTCTCTACTTCACCTGGGAAGAAGACATCGGTGATCTGTGGGTCATGAATGTGGAGGGCGGACAGTAACGGATTGAATCAGCGCGTGGCCGTAGCCGTATCGATTGCCCTTACCGTGGGCGTCGCTGGTCGGCGAGGATCCGGCGAAGCGACGGCGGCACGGTGCTCCGTGCCGCCGCATGTGTTCACTTCGCCGTGTAACCGGTCGTGACTTCGTTCTTGTGCGCGGCAAAGGCGCCAAGAACTTCTTTCTTCTCTCCCGGACCGACCTTGAAGTGATCGAGTGTGCGCCCAAGTTCCGCGGCGACTTCATCAAACTCCGCCGGCGAAATCTTGAGGCCACGATGCGCTTCCTCAAGGCCCAGGTGCGTCTTGCCAGGCTTGGTCGGCGAAAACTGGAACGGCCCGCCAGTTGCCTCGCACACCCACAGCGTGCGCATGAACTTGAGGCCGGGTAAGCGGCCGAGATTCTTCGTGTGCCATTCTCTGAGTGCCGGATTCTTCGATGCCTGCCCGACGACTGGATTCTTGACGATCGCGTCGCTGAAGTGATCAACGACTGCCGAGATTGCGAAGACGCCGCCAAGCCGCTCATAGAGACTCTTGTCGGCGGGCTGCGCCAGTAACGGTTGTGCGACGACGAGGGCTATTCCCAATAACGTGCCGTAGATGATCGACTTCACGGAGACCTCCTGGTTGATGAGTCAGCAGTTAAACAAGTCGTCCTCATCGGCGGCGCGCCGATCACGCTTACTTCAGCGCACACGCACCGGACCCGCTGTTCAAACTGATACACCCGCAATAAATCAGGTCTCAGCGCCAACACATGAAACAGTGACGGGGGGAATGATTGGCCGGCCAGGAGCTCTTCAGGACGAATAGGCCGTATTGCGGCCTCTCCGGGTCAACAGAAGGTCCGTTTCTCGGATCCGGAGCCCATCAACACGCAAGGCTCATCCTACGCTGCCCGCAAACTGGCTTTCATACAACGCTGCGTAGCGGCCCTGCGCCGCCAACAGCGCCTGGTGGGTGCCCTGCTCGACGATCCGGCCGCGCTCCATCATCAGGATGACGTCCGCGTTGCGGATGGTCGACAGGCGGTGGGCGATGACAAAGGTCGTGCGCCCGTGCATCAGCTTGGCCATGGCCTGCTGGATCAACACCTCGGTACGGGTATCGACACTGCTCGTCGCTTCATCCAGGATCAGGATGGCCGGGTCGGCCAGAAACGCGCGGGCAATCGTCAGCAACTGCTTCTGGCCCTGCGACAGATTAGTGGCCTCTTCGTTGATGAGGGTGCCGTAGTTGTCGGGCAAGGTGCGGATGAAGTGATCGGCTTGCGCGGCCTTGGCGGCATGCACGATCTCCGCCTCGCTCGCGCCGGCGCGGCCGTACCCAATATTGTCGCGAATGGTGCCCGAGAACAGCCAAGTGTCTTGCAGCACCATGCCGAACATGCGCCGCAGCGCACCGCGGCTGAACTGGCGAATGTCCACTCCGTCGATGCGAATGGCGCCGGCGCTCACGTCGTAGAACCGCATCAGCAGGTTGACGAACGTCGTCTTGCCCGCGCCGGTATGGCCAACGATGGCGACCATCTGGCCCGAGGCCACCTCGAGCGTCATCTCGTCGATCAGCGGCACCTTGGACGTGTAGCTGAAGGCCACGTGGTCGAACTGCACGTCGCCACGCGGCGCCGCTGGCGCGGCGGCCGCAGCTTCGGCCGGCTCTTCGGCTTCATCGAGCAACTCGAACACCCGTTCGGCCGACGCAATGGTGAGCTGAATGGTGTTCGCGATGCTGCTCAACTGCGTGATCGGCATCGAGAACTGCCGGCTGTACTGGATGAACGCCTGGATGTCGCCAATCGCCAGCGACCGCCGCGTCACCAGGACGCCGCCAATCACCGCCACGGCCACGTAACCAAGATTGCCGACGAACATCATGATCGGGAACATCATGCCGGTCGCAAACTGCGCGCGCCAGGCGCCGTCGTAGTACTGGTCGTTCAGGTCGTTGAAGGTCGCCACCGACCGGTCTTCGTGGCCGTAGGCCGTGACGATAGCGTGACCGGAGTACATTTCAGCAACATGGCCGTTCAGATCGCCGAGGGCCTTCTGCTGGCGGACGAAAAACGCTTGCGACCGCTTGGCGATCATCGCCACGATCGTCACGCTCAGTGGCAACGTCAGCACCACGACGATGGTCAGGAGCCAGCTGATGGTCAGCATCATGATGATGATGCCGATCACCGACAGCAGCGACGTGATGAGCTGCGTCAGGTTCTGCTGCAGCGTGCTGCTGATGTTGTCGAGGTCGTTGACGGCGCGGCTCAGGATCTCGCCGTGCGTCTTCGAGTCGAAGAACCGCAGCGGCAGCCGGCTGAACTTTGCCTCCACATCACGGCGGAGGGCATACACGGTCTTCTGCGCGACGCCCGACATCAGGTACTGCTGCAGGTACAAGAACGCGGCGCTCACCACGTACAGAACCATCAGCGTCCACAGCATGTTGCCGACGTAGCGGAAGTCGATGCCGGCGTTCGACCGCCCGAGCGCGCGGCCCAGGTACCCCTCGAAGATCTTGGTGGTGACCAGACCCATCAATTTGGGGCCCAGCACGCTGAACAGGGTCGAGACGAGACCGGCCACCAGCACTACGATCAAAGCAGGCCGATGCGGGCCGAGATAGCCCGTGAGCCGGCGCAGCGTGCCCTTGAAGTCTTTCGCCTTCTGGACGGGAATGCCCAGGCCGCCCATGGGGCCGCGGCCGAACATGTTGGCCGATGCCGACGGTTGCCGCAGGGCCGTCCGTTCGGCGCTCATGCGACCTCCCCGAGCGAGGCCTGCGACTCCGCGATTTGGCGATACACCTCGCACGACTTGAGCAGCTGCGCGTGCGTGCCAAGGCCCACCACGTGGCCATCATCGAGCACGACAATGCGGTCGGCGCCCATGACCGTGCCGATGCGTTGCGAGATGATGAACACGGTGGCCTCGGCGAGGTCGGCGCGCAAGGCGGCGCGCAGCCGCGCATCGGTCGCAAAGTCGAGCGCCGAAAAGCTGTCGTCGAAGACATAAATCTCCGCGCGTCTGGCGAGCGCGCGGGCCATGGCCAGCCGCTGCTTCTGGCCGCCCGATAAGTTGGTGCCGCCCTGGGACACCGGCGAGGCGTAGCCCTCCGGCAGGTGGTCGATGAACTCCGTGGCCTGCGCCACCGTCGCGGCGTGCCGCATTTCTTCGTCCGTCGCGGTGTCGTGGCCAAAGCGGATGTTGCTGGCGACCGTGCCCGAGAAGAGCACGGCCTTCTGCGGCACGAAGCCAATCTTCGCGCGCAGCTCTTCCTGGCGCATCGCGCGGACGTCAACGCCGTCCACCAGCACGCGGCCCTCGTTCACGTCGTAGAAGCGCGGGATCAGGCCGGCCAGCGTGGACTTGCCCGACCCCGTGCCGCCGATAATCGCCGTGACTTCACCCGGCAAGGCCGTGAACGACACCTCGCACAAGGCCGGTTCCTCGGCACCGGCATACTGAAACGACACGTTCTGGAACTCCACCTGGCCACGAATCGGCCCGGCGCCACGCGGCTGCGCCGGATCGACGACATCGGGCGCAACGTCGAGCACCGCGTTGATGCGCTCGGCCGACGCGGCGGCCCGCGGCAGCATCACGAACACCGCCGTCACCATGAAGACGGCAAACAGGATCTGGATGGCGTACTGCAGCGACGCCATCATCGCGCCGACGTGCATCTCGCCGGCGTCGATGCGGACCGCACCGAACCACAAAATGACCACGCTGGTCAGGTTCATCATGAAGAACATGGCCGGCATCAGCAGCGCGACAAGACGGTTCACGCTGATGGCGGTAGCGGTCACGTCCTGGTTGGCGGCAGCGAACCGTTTGCTCTGATCGGCGCCGCGGTCGAACGCGCGGATCACGCGGACGCCCGACAGCCCTTCGTCCAGCACCAGGTTGAGTCGGTCGATCTTGACCTGCATCTGCTGAAACAGTGGCACCGCCTGCCACATGATCAGAAAAAAGACGACAGCGAGGATCGGAATCACGGCAATCAGGACGCGGGCCAGCCGCGCGTCTTGCGACAGCGACAGCGTCACGCCGCCGATTGCCATCATCGGCGCCGAAATCGCCATGCTCAGCAGCATCAGCAGCACCTGCTGCACTTGCGTGGTGTCGTTAGTGGTCCGCGTGATCAGCGAGGCGGTGCTGAAGCGATCGAACTGGTGCACCGAGAAGTGCGCCACGCGATCGAACACCCGCACGCGGATGATGCGGCCGAAGCCGGTGGC
>JANLWW010000166.1:0-6197 GCA_031364805.1 Acidobacteriota bacterium | reverse complement strand
CGACGACGAGAAATCATTGGTGTTCACGACCGGGAATCCGCCAGTCTCTTCAGCCATGTAACGCAGCGTGCTCGTCGTCTTCTGAATGTAGGTGCGCCACTCGCTCTGATCCGCAAATGATGCCAGGTCGACGACCCCGGCCAGCCCCCTGGGGTCGACGGTGTAGACGGTGGCGTTGGCGCGATTGGCCGACAGCACCAGTTCCCGCATCAGCTTGTGCAGGTCAATGTCGGCGGTCACCGAGCTCATGCGGAAATAGGGGTTCTCCTGATCATTCAGCTCACTCAAGGGATCTGAAAATCGGCCGCCCTGTACCCGGTCTCGGCCGGCCCGCCCTTCGGCAAACGGGTCGAAATCGTAGCCGGTGCTGATGTAAATCACCGCCTTGCGCTTGTTGCTCACCTGCTCGAGGTCGTTCAGAATTCCGTAGGCCGTGTAAAACGCGGTCTGGGCGCGCGCCCGAATGTCGGCCGGCCCCTGCGAAGATTCGAGCATCTTGAAGATCTCGGCCGGAATCAACCCCGACCCGCGTATTTTGCCGACCGCCTCCATCATCAGCTTCTTGTCATAGGTCGGACCGATGCTGATGTAGGAGGGACCGCTCGAGACAAGCGCCACCAGGTCGCCTTCGTGAATCAAGGTGTCGCCGATCGTCTGCAGCAGCTTTCGCACGTGCGGCGACAACTCGGGCTCGAAGTGCAAGTCGTCGATAAAAATCAGGAAGACCCGGCCGGCTGCCTCCGCGGTTGGACGGCGCGCGGGCGGCAGCACGATGCCCTCCGGGGCCGCCGCAGCGGCCGAAGGTTGGGTCAGCAGATTGAACGTGCGCCCACCATGCACCAGAGTAAACGCCACCACGGCCTGGGGCTCGCCGTCTTCGAGCACGGTAAAGTTTTCTCGCGTGAGATCGGCGACGAACCGGCCCTGAGCGTCGTGCGGAATAGCATCGGTCGAGACCAGCGTGACACCGCCGCGAAACGTGGGCTGATTGGCAGGAGGCACCGGCGCCTGAGCCAGCCCCGCCGCCACGGAAGCGCCCACCAACACAGCCAAGCCGGCAAGACGAAGTCGCATGGGGCCAGTATAAGCGGCGAAGTCGGAATCCCTGAACGGCGAACCGCGAATCGCGAATGGCGAATGGCTATAATGTCGCCTATGCATCCGACTCGACGTCAGGTTCTCGGCACCCTTGCGGCCGCTAGCGCGGCCACGCTGGTCGACCCCGGTCAGGTACTCGCCAGGCTCGCCGCCGATGTCCCCTGCACCGCGTCAGCGCCCGCCGGCGAACTGCTGGCCACGTTGCCACTGTTCCGCGATCGGTCGCAGGTGCAGGCGTTCGGCGTGAAGTACGGTGGCGCTGGACTGGATGCCCGGCTGGTCACCGACCTTTCGATTCTCGACGCCGGAAAGCTGATCACGCCCAACGAGCTGGCATACATCCGCACCGAGATTCCCGCCGCGGCCGCGGCCCATACCGGTCCCTGGACGATCGAGACTAGCGGCCTGCTGGCGAAGGCCGGCACGCTCAACCTCGATGCGCTCGCCAGGCCATCAAAGAACATGGGCCCGCACCTGTTCGAGTGCTCGGGTAACGGCAACCCCTCGAACTTCGGCCTGATGAGCGTGGCCGAGTGGGAGGGTATTCCCCTGACCAGTGTGGTCGCGGGCCTGAAGCCCACCACGGAGGCGACCGGAGTGCTGGTCAGCGGCTTTGACCACATCGGGCAGGTCTCGCAGCGCTCGATCGTCGGCGCCAGCTGGGTGTTTCCTCTCGCCTCGCTCGACAAGCTGGGTGCGTTCCTGGCCGTGCGCATGAACGGCGAAGCCGTTCCAGCCGACCACGGCAAGCCTGTGCGCCTCGTCGTTCCGGGATGGTACGGCTGCACGTGGATCAAGTGGGTCAATGAGATTCGACTGGTCGGACCGGAAGAACCAGCGACGACGCAGATGGTGGAGTTCGCGAATCGGACGCATCAGGCGGAGCCGTTCAAGCTGGCGAAAGATTACACGCCAGCCGACATTCAGACCGCCGCGACGCCGGTGAGGATCGAGAAGCGCCGCACCGCCTCGGGCATTGAATACCGGATCGTCGGCATCGTGTGGGGCGGCAGCAAGACCGTCGATCGTCTCGCGGTCAGGATCACGCCATCCGCGCCGAAACCCCAGCCGTTCGACAAGACGGGCGAGTTCACCCCCTTCGCCGTGTGCCCGACGCCAAAAACGCACGCGATGTGGTCGTTGTGGGAGTACCGCTGGAAGCCGACTGCGCCGGGCACCTATGACGTCGCGCTCAAGGTGGCAGATGCCGCCGTGCCGCAGCGCCGGCTCGAGACTGGCTATTACGTCCGACAGGTAGCGATCGACGACGTCTCGTCGTAGCGAGAGCCGCCTACTTAATCGCTTCGCGCGCCTCGGTCAATTCTGGCAAACCCTGGTCTGCCAGACGCCAGTTCGCTAGAAACCGTTTGTAGGTGGCACGAGCCGACGACACATTTCCAGCTTGTCGATAAGCGCGCGCGAGCCCGAGCACTGCCCTGCTGCGATTGGGGGTCCGCGCCAGCGTGCGATCAAACCAGACGATCGCCTCTTTCGCCCGGCCGGCCTGTAGCAGGAGTTCGCCGTACAACTCGTCGGCGCCCTTCACCGGAAATGGCCGCCCAATCGGCTTCGGCATCCGCGCCTGCAGGGCGGTGGCGCGATCCATCATCACGAACGCCTCGGCTTGCCGTCCGCGCGTGAACAGGTCGAGTGCGTCCATCGACCGCAACATCACGTCCGCTTGTTCCCGCAACTCTGCCGGTTGCGACGGGCCTGAGGCGCCGCGCAACTGCTCGATCACCGCAGCCACCCGGCCGCCGTCGGCAAGGTTCACCGCGCTCAGTCCCAGCGCAAAGAGCTCGTCGATACCATCGAAGGTGCCCTGTCCCTTCATTTCAGCCCATCGTCCGCTTTCGATGATGTATCGGGCGCGCATCGAGCCCCGGTCATTGCGGAGCGCCAGCGGTCCAGTCATGCGACCGATTTCACTTTCACCGTAACTATGACCGCCCGCATGTTGCGGGCTCACGACCTGCGGCCCTCGGCTTGCGGCTGGCGGACTCTCACTTTCCTTCATCGCCGCATCGACGTGGGCGAGCGCCTCCTTCGTCCGCGAGAATCGGCCCTGCTGTGTCCATTCGTACTGCAGCCACGTCAGGCTGTGAAAATCGCGACTCGCTACCGACAAGCCACGCCGTTTGGCCCACACGATCGACGCGTTCCAGGACGCTTCATCCGAGGCCGCGGCGTCGTCCCAAAGGCCCACCTGCAGAAACGCGTGGGCGGGCATGTGCAGGGCGTGGCTGGCGGCCGGCGCGATCTTCGCGTAGGCCCGCGCCGCCGGCAGTCCCTTGGCCGCGAGCGCGCCGTGGTCGTAGGCGTGCAAAATGTAATGTGCGGCACCAGGGTGGCGCGGGTTGCGAGCGAAGACAGTTTCGGCGATTCCACCCGCCTGCCGCCGCAGCGGCAGCGATGCATCCCCGCGTGGCAACGTGGCCAGTAGCGCGAGGGCATAGAAGGTCTGCGCTTCATCGTCGGTGGGATTGTCAGCCGCGACCTTCGCCATCGTTTGTGCGTGTGCGGTTGCTCTTGCCGGCTTGGCGCCTGGCCCGAACAGGGCCTCGACGGCGCGCATGAATCCTTGTTCTCGTGGGGTCTTCGCCTTGGCAATGCGTGCCTCAGGCGTCGAGCCGAGCTTCGCGAGCACCGCGCGCCCCTTCTCCAGTTCTTCGAACTGCCACAGCGGCTGGCTGAAGCTCATCGCCTCGCCCCAGTAGGCAAGGGCGAAGTTCGGGTCGGCCTTCTGCGCCGCCCGGAAGGCATCAATCGCATCCTCGTAGCCGAAGCTATGGAGCCACGCCACGCCGCGCAGGAAGTCCGCCTGGGCCGCCGGCGCGCCCGAATTCTGAAATGAGACGCGCCCCACCGCTGCTCGCTCCTGTCCCGAGAGCGTCACGGCGAGGGCGACGAGGGCCGAAGATAAGAACCACCGCATGCAGGACTAGCCTAACGCAAAAGAAAACGGGGCGCCCCCTTAGGAGCGCCCCGTCCTTACGCTGCGACCTGTCCACCGAAGCGCTCGTGAGCGCGAAGGCGGAAGCAGCGCTTTGCCGAGTGGCGGAGCCGCGAAGCCCCGCCTTGTCGTCGAATCCGCCTTAGAACGAGAGACGGAACATCAGCTGCGTCAGGCGCATGAAGCCTGACTGCGCGCGGATCTGACCGAAGGTCGAGCTCCCCACCGTGTGGATGGGACCGCGCACCTTGACGGTGTTGGTGAGGTTCAGCACTTCCAGGCGAATTTCGCCGCGGCGGTTGCCACCGAGGCGGACGGCCTTGTTGGCGACGAAGTCCCAGTTGTTGCGCGCGGGAGTGCGGACGCTGCCATCGGTGCGCGGCGAGGTGCCGAGCGTGTAGGGCGCTGGAATGGCGTAGGCACCGGAGTTTAGCCAGATGCCGATGCCGCACTCCTGATCGGCCCTACAACCGGCGCCGGTCGGCGGCGCAATACGGTCGTAGTCGGAGCCGCTGGTCGCGGCATCCGTGCCGGTCAGATTCACACGCTGCATGCGGGTGAAGAGGTTGGTGTTGTTAGTGCTGCTGGCGACTGCGATCGGAAAGCCACTCTCGATCGAGACGATCGAGGAGAGGGTCCAATCACCCAGGATGGCCGCGGCGAAGCCGTCCTTGGCCCAGCGCTTGCCCTCGCCGAACGGTAGTTCGATGATCGGCGAGATGGTGATTTTGTGCGGCACGTCCAGGAGCCCGACTGAGTACTCGGCATCGAGGTTGTAGGCGTTCAGCGCCTCTGACGTGTTCCGCGAGAAGAAGTTGGTCTCGCCGAACTGGTTGTCCTTGAGGTTGCTGTAGGTGTAGTTCATGCGGCCGCCCCAGCCGTTGCTGACGCGCTTCTCCAACTTGAACACGGCTGCGTTGTACTGGCTCTTGCCCTGGTTCGACTGCCGCATCAGAATGTCGTTGAACTGCGGGAACGGCCGCAGCAGTTCGCGACGCTGAATCGTCGGGCTGGTGACGCTCTTGCCCTGGCCGGCGGGCAGCCCGAAGAACGGGTTGGGGACCTGTTCGAGCAGGGCCGAGCCCAACGACAGGAAGCTGGGGTTGACCTGGTTGATGTTGATGATGCCGTCGTTGGACCCACCGAGATTCAGGTCGCGACCGGTCGCACCGACATACTCGAAGCCCACCGCGACGTTGCCCGGCAGTTCGCGCGAGATGTCCAGCGAGTACTGCTGCACGTAGGGCGCCGTCTTGTCCTGATCGATGAACTCGATCTGGCCGCCGACGCCGGTGAGCGCACCGAGCGAGTTACCTACGGGCTGACGCACACCACCCGGGAACGGGTTGGCAAGGCCGACCGTAGGCGCGAACTGGCCCTGGCTGATGAAGGTGCTCTGGCTGTAGCCGATCTGGCCGTAGTTCGCCGCACCGACGCCCTGATAGTTCCACGGCGCCCAATACACGCCATAGCCGGCGCGGACCACCATCTTCGGGCTGAACGAGTAGACCATGCCCACGCGGGGCGAGATCTTCACGGCAAGCGGGTTGCCCTGATATTCGTTCGCGCCGTTCTGCCCGGCGTAAACCAGGCCGCCGCGAACCGGCTGGCCGTTGACGCTGGTGGCGCCAAGCGCGCCGCCGGGGTTCAACGTGCGATCGAAGGCCACGGTGAAGCCGTTGTTTTCTTCCTGCAGCCCCGTCTCGTGCTCGAGTCGGAGGCCGTAGTTCAGCGTGAACTTGGGACCGACGCGCCAGTCGTCCTGGGCATAGAACCCGAAGTAATGCACAAAGGCGTTCAAGGGCGTGGAGATCGCCTGCCTTGTCTGGTTGCCGGGGTCGCCCGACGGGTAACCAAGCAGCAGGCTCGCCAGCGCATTACCACTCGGCGAAGCGCCGCCGGTGCCGTTGGCCAGCGGATTGGACGAGGTGTAGTAACGGTCGAAGCGGAAGTCAACGGCGCCGCCGGCGAACGACTGTGTCTTGATGCCGATCGTGCGGTAGTCGGCGCCGATCTTCGCGGTGTGGCTGCCGAACAGTTTCGACACGGTGCCGTTGGCGCTCCACGAATACCAGTTGCGGGGCGTGGGATCGATCGCGCCCATGCTGTCGTAGTCGGTCACAGAAACAATCGGGAACTTCTTGAC
>JANLWW010000155.1:0-3343 GCA_031364805.1 Acidobacteriota bacterium | reverse complement strand
TGGATGCGGGTGCGATCGGTTGGTTGGGCATTGGTCCACAGCGCCACTAGGTTTCCGTAGACATACTCCGCGAATGCAAGAACACCCTCGATCTCAACTTCATCGAAGCGGGCATCACCTAATTCCAGTTCCGCGATAGTCGCCTCGGCGGAACATAGAGCGTACAATTCAGGCTTGCCGCGATCCTCAGTGCGTGTCCCCGGATTACCTCTTGTCGAATACCGAACCAAGTTCTGGTTTGAGGTCGATGGTCATTTCGTTATTGGTGAAGGCGGTTTCGAGCTCCTGCGCTCCATTGCCAAACTGGGTTCATTGTCAGAGGCGGCAAAGGAAGTCGGCTGGTCATACCGGCACGCTTGGGGGTACCTGCGGCGAGCTGAAAAGGTGCTCGATGCCCCGTTGACTCGTAGGCGGGCTGGGAAGGGCAAGAAACGCGGGGTTGACCTCACACCTGCGGCGATTGCGTTATTGAGACAGGCGGCGCTTAGGAAGCGGTAGGGCGGCAATGGTTGGCCGGCGTTGTTCCCATCGCGTTTGCGAGTCCTCGCGTCTTTTCTTACGAGCTTCCGAAGTCGTCGAGACGGACCAATCCCTCTGGGAAGTGCCAAACAGCCCTGCTAAGGGCCCGCGACCCCAGATCGAGTCTTTGTAGTTCAGCAGCGCCCGAGAGACGTAAGTGAGCCCCCAGCAGGTTCTACACGCCAACCACGAATGCAACAGCGGCAGGTATAGGCGGGTGCAGGGCTGGGCACACCTCGGGCACTCGAAGAAGACCCTTCCGCAACGCCACACCGCGTTGGCCCGAACGTTCCAGTTCGCCACTAGCGAGCGCTCACCAATCTGATAGGTCGCGGTTCCCCTTGCGCCGGGTCGAACTCGTAAGCGATCGCCATCGGCGAGTAGGGCGGTATACAGGTCCTCGGCCCGGAGTGTCGTGACGCATTCACTGACGCGAACCCTCCGCCCTCCGAATCGTCCTCCGGGACACCAAACGGCGGCGTCAAACTGACGTATCGAACGTCGGCGGCTCAAGCCACCACCGCGAATGGGGTACCGAAATCAACGAACCGATAGATTGGTGTTCCAAGTGGCTCTGGGAGTCTCATACGGGCCATGTCTCCTGTCCCTTTACGCCGTAAAGCTGGACGAATCCCTCAGGTGCCGCATGGATTCGAGGAATTGAGCTATCTGGTTCCAACTGGGAATGGCCGGGGACGCCCTTAGATCGGCAACTCGTCACTCCAAGCGTTCAGACGTTGCCGTTATCCGACCGGGCACCCTCTTCTCGGCTGACAGCGAAGTCGGACTCGCCAGAAGACCACGCCTGCTTTCACATTGTCCGGCGCGGCGCGAGTGCCAACGCCATTGCCGCCCAATTAGTGGCCGCCGCCGAGATGAACGCATCGCGGCCGTGCGGGAAGCCGGCGTCGAACAGCGGTTGGATTGGAATCGCCCGCGTCGCCACGAACCACGAGCCGTCCGCAAGCTGCGTCTTCACCAGGAAGTCGACACCGCGCTGGTATGAGGAACTTGCGGTGGTGATCGCGCCGCTTTCGACGAGCGCGAACAGCGCCTGACCTGTCGCGTAGGCATCGCTGTCGAGCGTCGGTAGTTGCGACCAGCCGCCATCCGCGCGCTGTTGCGCGACCAGCGCCTGCCCGGCCTGCTGGATGACGGCGGCGGGTGCGGTGGACCAGCGGAGCCCGAGCAACTGAAAAGCGCGGTCCTCAGTCACGCGAGGGGTGGCCTTGACGAGCCACACCGCGGCGGCCGTAATCGATGTGTCATAGGCCGCCCGCTGCGCCTTCGGCGCGTAGAACTGGAGCGCGCGCATCGAGGTCGCGGTCACCTGAATGTCACTGGACTCAATCGGCGGACGATTCGCCAGAATCGCCCAATGGCCGTCGCGCATTTGCGTGCGTTTGAGAAAGTGTGCCTGCGCGTCGGTTGCCGTATCCGCGGGATAGCCCTCCGCGGCCAGACCGACGAGGATGTACGAGACGGTATCGGCATCGCCGGGAATCCCCATCCCCTGGATCGCGCGCTCGCGCCACGTGTCGAGATAGGCGCCGATCTTTCGTGTCTGCTCACGGGCGATGGCGTCGTCCACACGGAAGCCCTGCTTGCGACTTGCCGCGACGGTCATCGCCGTCAACGAATTGTTGTGGCACGACACGCAGCCCGACTTCTTCAGAAACGAGACATCGGTCTTTTGCAGCAACGGCAGCGCGCGCTCGACCGCGTCACGGGCTGAGCGCGCAGGCACCGCAGTGGGCGGCGCTGTGGCCGGGTTACGGGTCGCGCCGGCCGCGACGAGGAGGTCAACGATTGGCGTGCGGCCGCCATGGCGACCGGCCAGGGAGAGCGCGGTTTCGCCGCTCGCGGTTCTTGCATTCACATCGATGCCTCGGGCAAGCAGCGCCTTGATCGCGTCGACCGGCATCGCGTCCGACGCCGCCGCCAACATCAGCACCGTCCGGCCCTCTGCATCCTTGGCCTGAGCACTGGCTCCGCGCTCGAGGAACATCGGCGTGCCAAGCGCCGGGCCGAGCGGCGGTGCGGACATCATCATCGTGCCGGTGAGGAGTTCGGGGCTGAATGCCTTCAGCAGCGTGTCGGCGCACGACTGGCATCCGGCCCGCAGCGCGAGGCCCAGCGCCGGCGGCCCCGCGGCGTTGAGGTTCGCACCGGCCGCGACGAGCACCCGGAACGTCTCCGCATTACCGGCCATGGCGGCTTCGGTCAGCGGGGTGGTCAGGCCGAACAGTGACGGCGCGCCCAGGTTGACTTGTGCCCCTCGTTCGAGCAGCAGCTTCACCGCGGCGGTCGAATCGGGCAGGCCTGCGGCAATCGTCAGCGCCGTGCGGCCATCCATCGATCTTGCGTTGACATCAGCGCCACGCTCGATGAGGGCGCGCATCTTGTCGATGTCAGACACCGCCCACATCAGTGCGGTCGCGCCGGCGTCGTTCGCCACATTCGGATCCGCTCCTCGACCGAGGAGTTCACGAAGTGTCGCGGTATCGGCATAGAGCACGGCGTGCATCAGCGGTGTCGATCCACCGGCGGCCCTGAGATTGATGCTTTTCGGACTGCGAGCCAGGACGGATTTGAAGTCGCGAAGATTCGCATCGTGCAGCAGGGCGGCCATTCGCGTCGCCGTCGGATCGGGCGCTGGCGGTGCCTCTTCACCTGACGCCGCGTCAGGCCACTCCGCCCCCTGATCGATCCACGCTTTGATCGTCGCCACCTGACTGGGTGGCAGCGCGCCAGTCGGCGGCATCTGCGTGCCAAAGGCGTTGCCAATCAACCGCAGATAGAGCCGGCTGCCCGCGCTGTTGCC
>JANLWW010000148.1:0-4841 GCA_031364805.1 Acidobacteriota bacterium | reverse complement strand
CCGAGCACCTCGCGCATCGGGATGCCGTTGGCGGCCATGGCGGTGAGCCCGATCAGCACCAAGGCGGACGCGGGCAGCGGTTCGGTGACCATGCCCGCGATTACGGTGATGAAGATCGCTGTCTGCCGCCAGCCTTGCGGCGTGATGGTCGCCGGCGCGGGGATCAGGTGGGCGAGGACAATGTAGAGAAGAACCAGCGCGGCGAGCCCGCGAGTGCGCGACATTGGGGGGAATTCTACTCTGGCCGGCGCTAGCTACGCTGGCGCCTGGGGCTCGGCGCTACGCGCCTTCGTCGGGCTCGGCGGCTTCGCCGCTCGTAGGGAAATGCTTTCCCCACGAGCGAAGCGAGTCCCAGGATGCGAGCGTAGCGAGCGACCCCCACGAGCGGCGAAGCCGCGAGCCCTACAGAATTCCGCGCTCCCATGGGCCAGTGATCGCCACCGTGAAGCCCGGGGTCTGAATGTTCAGGAACAGCCAGCGGCCATCGGGACTGAACGTCGCGCCAGCGAACTCGCGATTGCGGAAGTCTCCGCTGAAGCCGTTCCGCTCGCCGTTGAGGATCACGTTGTTACGCGCAAAGCGCACAATCTTGCCGTCCCTGGTCAGGCCATGTACGCACGGATTGGCGGTGCCATCCTCGCAGAGTACCAGCCCGCCGCGCGGGCTCACCACCAGGTTGTCCGGCATGTTCAGAACCTCGGCGCCCGGCGACTGGTAGATCATCCTGATCTCTTGTTCGCGGATGTCGAGTTCCCACACTTGGCCCATCTTCGCCTCGCCGCCATCGGTGCTGGTGACGAAGATGCGTCCTCCGCTGTACCATGCCCCTTCGAGGCGGCCAAAGATCGCCCCGCCACGCTCGAAGCCCTGTGCGAATACGCCGCCGCCATCGAACCCGGCCGGATCCACGTGCGCCTTGTCAGGCTGGTCGATGTCCACCCAGTGAATGCCCCGCCGGACACCGGGGCGCTGTCCGAGTCGAAGGTCGGCGCGCGCCGCGCCATCGATCGCCAGCATCTGCAGCTTGCCGCCCTCGGCCAGGCGCCGCGGCGAGCGTGGCGTAAAGCGGTACAGGCCCGATCGGCGCCGGTCTTCGGTCTCATAGACAACGCTGGTTTCGGGATCGACGGCAACCGCTTCGTGAACGAATCGACCCATCTCGAGAATCGGCTGCAGTGAGGGCCGTCCATCCAGCGGTACTTCGAACACGTAGCCGTGGGCGCGCTGCAGCGCCGGATTCTCCGAAGGCCCCACCGTCGTCTCCTCGCAGGTGAGCCAGGTGTGCCAGGGTGTCGCGCCGCCAGCGCAGTTTTTGATTGTTCCTGCCAGACTGGTTCGTGAGCTGGTCACCAGTCGAGTCGCGGGATCGAACAGGACCGTGGTGGTCCCTCCGCCCGCCTGCGGGTCGTATGCGAGCTTGGCGTCGAAGGCGATTCCGGGCGGCAATTCGTGATTGCGTATCAGCGCGACGGTGCCGCCGGGGCCAGCGAAGGCGGCCATTCCGTCATGGGCGCCGGGTGTCCGCGTGCCCGACTCGAGTGCGTCGCCAGTCCAGCCGAACGATCGGTAGCGAAAGCCCTCGGGCAGTTGCAGCAACGGCAGGCCGGTGCTCTCGTCGTTGACTGGCTGCAGCGGGCCATAGCCCAGGTCATCGGGCGCGAGTCGCCCCGCAGCGTCCGGCCGCCAGAGCGCTTCGAGCGGCACACTGACCGCCGCTCCGCCAACCAGGGCCGCTTGCCAGAGAAACTGTCGGCGGGGCGTCGTCATGGCCGATTTAGCATAACAGCCTGGGGTTTCAATACTGTGACGGCGCCGCTGGCAGCAGCCGGGCGAAGTCCTCGTATTGGTCGGTCGCGACGAACTCGACCCCGGCGTCGAGAGCGGCCTTCCACCGTAAGCGAACGGCATCAGCCGAGCCGAAGTTGTAGCCTGCCGTCCATCCTTGTGAGAGCGAAGGTGCGTGGCCATTCAGGGTATAGAAGCGAACCCACAGACCCTGATCGTGGGCGCGCCGCACGATGGCATTAAGCCGCGCAGCCTCAGCCGCCGTCCATTCGCCGGCCTTGGGCTGGCCGCCGTGCTCGACGACGGTCCAGGAAAAGTTGGTCCAGCGGCGATAGTTGGTGGCCGGCCACGGAGCAAGCGCTGCGGGCGTCGCCGTGGCCGCAATCCGTGCCCGGACTTGCGCATCGTCTGAACGGGGCAGTTCCGGACTGGGCGTGGTCCCGAAGATCAGCAGCCGGTCACCAGCCGGTATGCGGTCCGAGAAAGCCGCCTCCTGCCCCGGTCCGTTCTCAGTGAGTACCAGCAAAGGCCCCGGTTGGAATGGCATGACGCGCGTTCGGTCGGCTACGCGTTCAGCGGTGGTGAGCCAGGCGCGGTGCCGCTCGAGCAGGCTCCAGACGGCACGATGGTGTTCCGGCTCGTTGCTCTTGAAGTCGAGATGCAGAATCAGCAGTGGCCACTGCTCTTTCTTCCGTTCCGCGAGCGCGCGCTCCATCAGCGGTCGCACCCGGGCGAAGAAGTGTTGCTCGAGAGTGGGCTCGGCGCCGCTTAGGTCGGTGTCGTGAGACACCACGCTGCGGCCGGGCTGGCCGCCCGACGGCGCAATCCAAGCCACGTCTTGCTCGATCGCCAGCCGGGCCAGTCCCATGCCGAGTGCGCGATCGATTCGATCCGCCCACTGGCCTTCGTCGGTATAGCAATTGTGCGCGTGCAGTAGCGAGCGGCTGCCGAACACGTCGCGCGCCGCCGCCGGCTCGTCACCCGCGCCCGATAAGGCCGCGAAGGCCACCGCACACGCCAGGACCCGAATCAACGAGCTCGCCATTGCGTGACAGTTTTACCATTGCTTGGCGACGAAGTAACGACAACCGTGCGTGGGTCCCCGGTTTCCCAGCACGCGGTGTAACGCCGATAAAGCGGAAGCGCGCGCCACGGTCGGCTACCATCGCCCCATGGCCACGCCGCATTCCGACGACCGGCTCCATCACAGCTTGTCAGAAATCACGCGTTTGCTGGATCGCCACCGCGTGCTCGAGGCACTGGCGCATCAGCAAGACAGCCCGCGCCGCGACCTGGTCGAACAGCTGCAGCATCGGCAGAACGTCGCCGAGCTTGGCAAGCGGTTGCGGCTGATGCATGCGGCCGACATCGCCCATGTGCTCGAAGCGCTGCCGCTGAACGACCGCACCACGGTCTGGCGGGAGGTCGCCGGCGAACAGGCCGGCGATGTGTTCGTCGAGGTCTCTGCCGCCGTTCGTAGCTCGCTGATCGAGGCGACCGACGAACCCGTCCTGATCGATATTCTGGCCCGCCTGGATCCGGAGGACCTGGCCTACGTCTCGGCGTCACTTTCCGACGCCGTCAGGATCGAGGTTGAGCAGCGCCTCGAGCAGTCCGAGCGCACCATTTTCGAGGACAGCATCCGGTTTGCGAAGTCGAGCGTCGGCTACGTGATGACCCGTGAGTGGGTGGAAGTCGCCGATCGCTACACGGTCGGCGACACCCTGGCCGACCTGCGCCGCCTAGACGCCATGCCGCCGCAGACCGATCACCTCTTCGTGGTTGACGTCCGTCACGTGCTGCGCGGCGTGGTGCCATTGCCGGTGCTGCTGGTGTCCGAGCCGGCCACACCGGTCACCGACCTGATGCGCGAGCAGGTGGTGACCTTCAGCCCCATGGACGATGCCCGATCGGCGGTCGGCGTGTTCGAACGCTACGACCTGGTGTCGGCGCCGGTGATCGACAACCGCGGCAAGCTGGTTGGCCGGCTCACGGTTGACGCGGTGATGGACGTCCTGCGTGATGAGTCCAGCCTGCAGGCGCTGCGCAGCGCCGGCTTGAGCGAAGACGAGGACTTGTTCGCCTCGCTGTGGGACAGCGCGAGAAACCGCTGGCCGTGGCTGGCGATTAACCTCGTGACGGCGTTCATCGCGTCACGGGTAATCGGCCAGTTCGAGGGCGTCATCCAGCAACTGGCGGCGCTGGCGGCCCTGATGCCGATCGTCGCCAGCATCGGCGGCAATACCGGCAACCAGACCATGGCCCTGGTGATTCGCTCGCTGGCGACCGATCAGATCCAGCCCGATCGTTCTCGTCGGCTGCTGACCAAGGAGTTGTCGATCGGCATCCTCAACGGATCGGTGTGGGGTTTGATCGTCGGCGGGTTTGCGGTCTTGATCTATTCCCAGATCGGCCTGGGGTTGGTGATGACGGGCGCGGTAGTGCTGAACCTGGTCGTCGCGGCCGTGGCCGGCGTGTTGATTCCCCTCGGCCTGCATGCCAGCGGGCGCGATCCGGCACACGGCGCCAGCGTGCTGCTGACGTTCGTCACCGACGGCATGGGGTTCTTCCTGTTCCTCGGCCTGGCGCGCGTATTCCTGGTCTAGCGCGCCCGCCTACGACGTGTGGCTGCCGGACCGCCCGGCCTCGACGACGCGCGTCCCAGCAGTGCGCGCGGCGCCGCCGGCCACGGTGATTCGTTCGATCACGCGGAAGTCGGCCTGCATCGTCTTGGGTGTGGCGGTGCACGCAATGTAGCCGCGCTTGTTGCTGTGATAGGTCAGGTGCGGATTGTCGGCGTGCAGCCGCTCCCAATTTGCCTGAACCTCTGAGCCATCGCCACCGGAGGTCACCGAGCTGTTGGTAAACTCGACGCCGACCGTGGCCGACTTGTGACTGGCGTAGTCCATCTTCAAGTCCGCGCACCAATGCGTGTGCACATCGCCTGACAGGGCAATCGGGTTCGGCGTCTTCGCGTCGGCCAACCGCTGGTACAGCCGCTGCCGGGCGGCCGCGTAGCCATCCCACTTATCCATCGAGAATGGCGCGTCGGGATT
>JANLWW010000141.1:0-2982 GCA_031364805.1 Acidobacteriota bacterium | reverse complement strand
CCAGAACTCGGCCGCCTCGACGTCGCGCTCACCGCGCGCCGACCCGAGCACGAACACGGCATCCGCAGCGAGCAGGACCGGAAGCGTGTCCCCCGCCGGAGAGGCGTTCGCGATGTTGCCACCGAGCGTGCCGCGGTTCTGAATCTGTGCACCGCCGATCTCGCGCGCCGCTGCGACCAGCATCGGGACGCGCTTGCGCATGAGCGGCGACGCGATGATGTCGGCGTAGGTCGTCAACGCGCCGATCCGCACCCCACCCGCGCCAACAGCAGAGATTCCCCTCAACTCGTCGAGGCTCCACAGGTCGATAAACTGCTTCTTGTCGGTAGTGTTGAGGTGTAGTCCGACGAGGACGTCGGTACAGCCCGCAATTGGCGTCAGCGTAGGCTGGTGGGCGAGCATCGCCAAGGCGGCTTTCAGAGTTCTTGGCCGCTGCAGCGTGAGCGTCCTAGCGTCGACGGCCACGCGCGCTTGCCCTCCGGAGCGCAACGCGCGAAGGAGGGCCTTTCTTCGCCGCCTGGCGAGGCCGTGGCAAAGCCTTCTCCACCGAGTTAAAGATGCTGATGTAGCCGGTGCACCGGCACAGGTTCCCGGCCAGCGCCGTCTTGATCTCTTCGCGCGAGCAGCCGGCCTTTAGCGTGCAAGCCGCCATGATCATGCCGGGTGTGCAGATGCCACATTGCGCGCCGCCGAGTTCGACAAAGGCGTTCTGCAACCCTGCTGCCGATCGTTTCGCCGCCGCCGCGCCTTCAATCGTCACCACGCGGCAACCAGCAACGTGCGCGACCGGCACCAGGCACGAGTCGACAGCCACGCCATCCACCAGCACCGTGCAAGCGCCGCACTCACCTTCTCCGCAGCCTTCCTTGGTGCCGGTCAGGCCGCAGTTCTCGCGCAACACGTCGAGCAAGCGCGTCATCGGCGCGACGTTGAGCCGGCGCTTCTTTCCGTTGATGGTGAGGATCATCGCTGTTCGCTATTCGCTATTCGCTGTTCGCGGTGTTGCCATCAGCCGCTCGGGGGTGGCCGGAATCGAGCGGATGTCAAAGCCGCAATGGCGAAGGGCGTTGATTACTGCTGGGGCGGGACCGTCGATTGGCATCTCGCCCACGCCCTTGGCACCGTAGGGTCCGTGCGCATACGGCCGTTCCAGCATCACCACCTCAATTGGCGGCGCGTCCATCGGCGTGGGAATGATGTAGTTGGTCAACTGTGCGTTGGCCATGCGGCCATCGCGCATCACCACCTCTTCGAGCAGGGCGTAGCCGATGCCTTGCGCGGTGCCGCCCTGAATCTGTCCTTCGGCCATCACCGGATGAATCGCCCTGCCGATCTCCGCCACTGCCGTCACGTAGGTCGGCGTCACTTCCAAGGTCACCGAATCGACCTCGATCTCAACGACGTTGCAGCCCCACGCGTAGCTGCCGTAGGCATCGCCGGCATAGCGCTGATCGTCCCAGGCCAAGCCCGGCGGCGGTTCGTACTGTTCGGTCACCGTGAACGCGCCGTGCCGGGAGAAGTACTGCGCCGGCGTCAGCGTGCCCAACTTGCGCCGCATGGCGCGCGCACATCGCTCGAGCAGCTTGCCGACGATCATGCAGGTGCGCGACGCCACCGTCGGTCCGCTGTCGGGTACCACATCGGTGTCGGGTCGCTGCACCTCGATGGCCGAGAACGGCAACTCCAACGCATCTGCGACAATTTGCGCGAGCATCGTCGTCGTGCCCTGCCCGATCTCGGTGCTGGCGACAAGAATACGGGCACCCGTGCGGGTCAACTCGAGCGACGCTTTCGACGCCAGCTTGACCTCGCCCGCACCGGTGAAGCCAGAGCCGTGGAAGAACAGCGACAAGCCGATGCCGCGGTTGGTTCCGCGCCAGGCGCGGCGCTTCTTCTTGAAGTCGGAGCGCTTCACTGCTTCGCGGAGCACCGGCAGGGCGCTGGCGTCCTTGCCCAGCTTCTGCCCGGTGGCGGTGGAATCGCCCGGTCCGAGCGCGTTGATCTCGCGAAGCCTGACCGGATCGATCCCGAGCGCCTCGGCCACGCGATCCATGTGCGCCTCGACGGCGAACTGGGTCTGCGGCGCGCCAAATCCGCGGAAGGCGCCGTTGGGCGGCGTGTGAGTCATCATCGCGCGTCCGCGAATGCGCACGTGGTCGCAGCGATACGGGCCGGCCGCGTGAATGACGCCTCTCGACAACACCACCGCACTCAAGGTGGCGTAGGCGCCACCGTCGATCAGCACGTCGATAGCCATGGCGGTAATCCGCCCATCGCGCATCAGCCCGGTGCGGTGCCGCACGATCGAGGGGTGGCGTTTGGTGGTGGCCAGCAGATCTTCGACGCGGTCGTAGATCATCTTCACGGGCTTGCCGGTCTTGAGCGCCAGGATGGCCGCGTGACCCGCCAGTATCGAAGGGTATTCCTCCTTGCCCCCAAAGCCGCCGCCGGTCTCGGTCTGCACCACGCGCACGCGATCGGGGGCGAAGCCGGTTAACACCACCAGCGCCTTGTGCACGTAGTACGGGCACTGCAGCGAGCCATAGACCGTGATCTGCCCACGGCCTGGCACGGCGATCACGCCGTTGGTTTCGATGTAGAGCTGTTCCTGGTGACTGGTGCGGTAGTCACCCTCGACCACGATCTCGGCATCGCGAAAGCCGCGTTCCAGTTCACCCTTATCGATAGCGATTTGCTTGAAGCAGCGATCTGAGAGTTCAGGATCGTAGGTCGGCGCCAGTTCGCGGTAAACGAACCGCACTCGCGAGTTGATGTTGAAGAGCGCGCGCCGGTCGGCATGCGCTACCAGCAGGATCGGCTCGGCCACATGCCGCACTTCTTGCTCGGCGAGGCATGGCTGGTCGGGGTCAAGCAGCGCGACGTAGTTCTTTCCGGGAATGTCGCGGTAGTCCGCAACGACGTAGTCGGATGAGAGATCGATGTGGGTCTCGAGAATCGCGCCACGAGGAATCGTGGAGCGAA
>JANLWW010000108.1:0-2432 GCA_031364805.1 Acidobacteriota bacterium | reverse complement strand
AATCCGGCCCGCCGCAGTCCGGTCACGACGTACGGGCAGTCGCGCATGAGCCGCCAGAGCAAACCCGACCGGTGGTTTTCGCACATCAACACGACCGGACCGAGGTTGATCCCGAAATGGTACGGCGAGGTCCAGCCTGGGCTGGCCTCGCCATCGACCTGAAAGGTCAGATTGATGCTGCACCGGAGGCAATACTCGCCCGTGATCTGTGGATAGACGTCCTGAAAATGCTGAACCGTCGGCAGCACGATCTCCGGGGCGAACGGGAGTGAGGCGACCACCGCCCACGGCGCGACCGTCCCATCGTCTGGGCCATACGGCACGCCGCGGGCGACGTAGTCAAAGAACGAGCGCTCGATGCCGTTTACTCGCTGCTTGGTCAAGCCTGGGCCATCGCTCGCGGTCAGTCCCCAAAAATGCTGGCCGTAGCCCACGAACTGAAGAGGATTCCGAATCGCGTAGGTTTGCTGAACGTAGGTAGCGCGGCGGCTATTTTCGCAGTAGTCGATCCCCTTGTCTCGTGCGAAGGCATCCTGGATCCCGCGAAAGTCCACCCAGACGTGTGAGTACTGATGGATGAAGAACGCTCCGCCATAGAGCAGTTCGAAGCCGTAAATGTCTTTCCACTGATAGCTGGAGGTCCACGCCGCGTAGCTCTCGGTTGGCAGGTTTGCGATCGGCATTCATGGCGGCCACGGCCTGCACGAGACCGGGCTGTCCGGTTCGATTGCGATGGTGCTGCTCGCGGCCATGCTGCTGGCCATCGTGGTGCCCCTCTATAGCTTCTTCATTCTTCGGCGGCAGCTCGATGCGCATAACGCGGGTGCGATCGCCGCCACCTACGGGTCGGTCCGCGCCGTCACGTTCGTGACTGCGAGCGGCGTGCTGTCGTCGCTTGACATTCCTTCCGGCGGGCACATGGTCGCCGCGCTGGCCCTGATGGAGTCGCCGGCGATCGTGATCGGCGTGCTGCTCGCGCGCCGATCACAGGCGACCAGTGGCGGCGGCAGCGGCGCCGGGCTGTGGTCGGTGACACGGGAGGCCGCCGTGAGCGGCGCGGTGGTGCTGATCGTCGGCAGCCTGCTGATTGGATATCTCGCCGGCGACGCCGGCTGGCGCCAACTGGCGCCGTTCACCGACGGCATCTTCCTGGGGATGCTGTCGTTCTTCCTGCTGGACATGGGAATCATCGCCGCCCGGCGGGCACGGGACGTGGCCGCGTTTGGCGCGTTCCTGCCGCTGTTTGCGATCGTCGTTCCGCTCGTCAACGCGACGCTGGGACTCGGGCTGGCGTATCTGCTGGGCCTCGCCGAGGGCGACGCAATCCTCTTGATCACGCTCGCCGCGAGTGCCTCCTACATCGCGGTACCGGCCGCCATGCGCCTGGCGATGCCCGAGGCCAACCCCAGCCTTTACGTCTCGATGGCGCTGGCGGTCACGTTCCCCTTCAACATCCTGATTGGCATCCCGCTGTACGTGTGGGTCGTCCGCTCCCTGTGGACCTGAGACGGCGAGGCGCTCTGGTATATAGATAATAACGAACTACTGTAGTCATACTTGCTCTTTGTGTATGTGAGAGCAACGGTCTAACCTGCCTGCATGCTGTGGATGTATGCCGGCTTCATCGCCCTGGTGTTGCTCCTGCTCGCCCTCGACCTTGGAGTGTTCCATCGCACCGCGCACGTCGTGTCGGTGCGAGAAGCGCTGGGATGGTCGGCTTTCTGGATCAGCGTCGGCCTGGCCTTTGCGGTGTTCATCTACTTCGGCTACGAATACCACTGGCTGGGCCTCGGCCTGACCCCCGACGTCATGACCGTCGCCCCGAAGACCGTGGCAGGACTGGGGCTCGTCTACAACGAAGGCACGAGTGCGACGGTCAAGTACCTCACTGGCTACCTCGTCGAAAAGTCACTCGCCGTCGACAACATCTTCGTCATCGCGATGTTGTTCGGCTTCTTTGCGGTCCCCGCCATCTACCAGCATCGAGTGCTGTTCTGGGGAATCATCGGCGCGCTCGTCATGCGCGGCGCCATGATCGCGGTGGGTGCTCAGCTCATTCAGCGCGTCACGTGGATCATCTACGTGTTCGGCGCCTTCCTGATCGCCACCGGCATCAAGATGCTGTTGCTGAAGGTGGGGCCGACGGACCCAAACCAAAACTTCGTGGTCCGGCTGATGCGGCGGTTCTTCTCGGTGACCGAGCGCTTTCACGGGCCGCACTTTTTCGTGCGCGCGGGCTCGCCAGCCTCACATGTGGCGGCCACGCCCGGCGCCGCCCTGGCGACCGACCAGGTGGTGAATGCGGCGCGCCCGGGAACGGTGCTGGCGACCCCACTCTTCCTGGCTCTGGTCATGGTCGAGTTCACCGACCTGATCTTCGCCGTCGATTCGATCCCGGCCATCTTCGCCATCACGGGCGACCCGTTTCTGGT
>JANLWW010000105.1:0-47548 GCA_031364805.1 Acidobacteriota bacterium | reverse complement strand
TATATGACATTTAGGGCTTCTTGATACCATACTGGGCGGTATTGGCCGCTAGATTGCACTAAGAGGGGGCATGAGCCGACGTCCGATTTCAAAGATTTCCAAGAAGTTCACGTGGGGGCGGACCGTTCTCGCCCTGTTTGCAGTGGTTGCACTGTGGACGCCCGCGGAAGCCCAGCGAGTCAAACCAAACCAGAAGCCCGCCAAGGTCCAGCACGCGAAGCTGGATAGGGAGCTGAACCGCGTCGCCGACGGCGTCGGCGACACCGACGTCATCGTCGAGTTCTATGACGATGGAGATAGCAGCACACGGATCAAAGCCGCGGGCGGCCAGTCCGGCCGTCGCCTTGGCATCATCAAGGCGCGCGCGGGTCGCATGCCCAACGCGCTTCTGAAGCGCCTGGCCAACGACCCGAAGGTCAAGAAGGTCCACGTCGACCGCGAGACCGAAGCGTTCCTCGCGCGGACCGCCGCCGCCATTGGCGCCAAGACCGTGCAGGCGCAGTACGGCTACAACGGAGCCGGCATCGGCGTCGCGGTGATCGACTCGGGGATCACTCCGTGGCATGACGACCTGACCGTGGCCAATCGCCAGGGCCAGCGCGTGACCGCGTTTGTGGACTTCGTCAACGGCCGCACTCAGAAGTACGACGACTGGGGCCACGGCACGCATGTCTCGGGCATCATCGCCGGCAACGGCTACGACTCGAATGGCGCGCGCGAGGCGATTGCGCCCAAGGCCAACATCATCTCGCTCAAGGCGCTCGATGGCGAAGGCAAGGGCAAGATCAGCTACATCATCGCGGCACTCGATTGGGCCGTTACCAACAAGGCTCAGTACAACATTCGCGTCATCAACATGTCGCTCGGTGCAGGCGTGTTCGAAAGCTACAACACCGATCCCCTGACACTGGCTGCCAAGCGGGCCGTTGACGCCGGCATCGTCGTGGTCGCCGCCGCGGGCAACATGGGCAAGGCCGCGAACGGCCAGCCGCAGTATGGCGCCATCGGCGCACCCGGCAACGCCCCCTGGGTGCTGACCGTCGGCGCCACGAGCACGATGGGCACCATCGATCGCCGAGACGACACGATGGCGCTCTACAGCTCGCGCGGACCGACGATGATCGACTTCGGTGCGAAGCCTGACCTGGTCGCCCCCGGCAGTGGCACCGTGTCCCTGAGCACCCAGAACAGCCTGTTTTACAACACGAAGGCGCCCTACTTGGTGCCCGGCAAGCGCGCCGGTCTCAACTTTACCTATCTCCCTTATCTGACGCTGAGTGGCACCAGCATGGCCACGCCTGTCGTCGCCGGCACGGTGGCGCTGATGCTTCAGGCCAACCCGAGCCTCACGCCGAACATGGTGAAGGCCATCCTGCAGTACACCGCCCAGGTCTACCCCAGCTACAACTACCTGACGCAGGGCGCAGGTTTCCTCAACGCTCTCGGCGCCGTGCGCCTATCCCGCTACTTCGCCCAAGGCCAGAAGGGCGACGGGTATCCCGACATGAAGTCGTGGAGCAAGCACATCTTCTGGGGTAACCGGCGCGTGACCGGCGGCGTGCTGACGCCCGGTGGCACCGCCTGGGGCCAGAACATCGTGTGGGGTGACACGCTCACGCCCACCGGCAAGAACATCGTCTGGGGCGAGAACTGCGCTGCCGCCTGCGACAACATAGTCTGGGGCAACAACATCGTTTGGGGTAACTCCGATCTCGCCGACAACATCGTGTGGGGTAACACCGACGTCGACAACATTGTCTGGGGCAACAGCAATAGCGGCAACATCGTGTGGGGCAACGGCGCTGTTGACAACATCGTCTGGGGCAACGGCGTGGTTGACAACATTGTCTGGGGCAACGACTGTGCCGGCGCCGACTGCGACAACGTCGCGTGGGGCAACAGCGATGACGAAAACATGGTGTGGGGCAACGCCGAGGGTATCGAAAACATCGTGTGGGGCAACTCCGCTGCCGACAACATCGTGTGGGGCAATAGCGGCAGCGACCTCGACAACGTTACGTGGGGAAGCTCGGCCGGCGATGGCGACGAGTTTGGCGACGACACGGCGGAGATCGAAACGTTCGATCCGACCGTGTGGGAGGACCTCTTCGGCTTCGAACCCTTCACAGCGACGACCACGACGACGACTGAGCCTGCCACAGTATTGCCCGTCACCGGCGTGCTGGTTGGAGGAGGTTTGTAATGGAAAAGATGCCCTTTCAACCCGAACTGACCCGGACCACGACCATGATGACCACGACGACGGCCTCCAAGACGACGGTGACCACGAGCGACTGGAAGGCCGGGCTGCCGGTGCTGACCGGCGCCGGCTTCACGCTGCGCGAACTGCGGCTCGAGGACGCGGCGTCGCTGCTGGCGATGCTGACCACCGAGGAAGTGTCGCGCTTCATCTCGCCGCCGCCGACCACGGTCGAAGGCTTCGAGCGCTTCATCCAGTGGGCGCAGCGCGAGCGCCAGGCCGGCAACTACGCCTGCTTCGCGGTGGTGCCCGCCGGGATGACCACTGCCGTCGGCATCTTCCAGATCCGCTCGCTCGAGCCGGGGTGCGCTACAGCCGAATGGGGCTTCGCCCTGGGCTCGCAGTTCTGGGGCACGGGCGTGTTCCTGGACGGCGCGCGGCTGGTCCTCGACTTCGCGTTCGATGTCCTCGGCGCACGCCGCCTTGAAGCGCGCGCGGCGGTGGCCAACGGCCGCGGCAACGGCGCCCTCCGCAAGGTCGGCGCCGTGCAGGAAGGCATTCTGCGCCGGTCGTTCTTGCGCCACGGCCAGTACCACGACCAGGTGCTGTGGGGCATTCTCGCGGAAGACTGGCGCTTGCAGCGCCTCTCCCTCGTGTCCACGACCGTCGTCCACTAAGCAATACCGTCCGGCCCAACGCCGGAGTCGCAACTGACAGCACCAACTTAAGGCCCGGACATTTCCAGGGGTGTCCGGGCCTCTTTTTCTGTACGCTGATCGTTGTGACCTGGCGAACCATCGCGATCGATCGCGGCGACCACGGCGTGCGCGTTGATCTGGTGCTGCTTCGTCACCTCCGCGACGAGCGGCAAGTGTCGCGCAATCGCATCCAGAAATGGATCGACGGCGGCGACGTGCTGGTGAACGGCATGCCGCCTGGGCGCGCGGCGTGGCGCGTGCAACCGGGCGATGACCTGCGGGTGCGTGTGGCGCAGTTGCAGCCGCGGACCAGGCCTGCCGGGCAGGCCATGAGCCTCGACGTGCTCTACGAAGACGACGACTTGCTGGCGCTCAACAAGCCGGCTGGACTCGTCGTGCATCCCTCGTACAAGAACGCCGACGGAACGCTGATGAACGGGGTGCTCGAGCGGGCGAAGACCTGGCCCGAGGGCTCCCGGCCCGGGCTGCTTGGAAGGCTCGACAAGTACACGTCCGGTGCGGTGCTGGTCGCAAAGCGGCCGGCCGTCCACGCCGCCCTCCAGCGCGCCATGGACGCCCGCCGCATCGACAAGGACTATGCCGCCCTGGTATGGGGACGGCCGTCGCCCATGCGTGGCACCATTGATCTGGCGCTCGACCGCGATCCGTGGGACCGGCGCCGCATCACGGTCACCGACCGCGGCGGCCAACCGTCGGTGACCAAGTACGAACGACTGGCCACCACGACGGCGTTCTCGCTGGTTCGCTGCCGGCTGATCACCGGCCGTACGCACCAGATTCGCGTGCACCTGTCGGCACGGGGCTGGCCGATCGTGGGTGATGCGGTGTACGGGCGCAGGCGCAAGGGCGGCGACGCCACGCCGCTCGAAGAAATCGCGTACGGCTTTGCGAGACAGGCCCTGCATGCGTGGCGGCTGTCGCTGCGGCATCCCATCACGAACACACCGATTGAGATTATCGCGCCGATCCCCGCAGACATGCAGCAGCTCGCCACCACCCTGTGCTTACCCACCGTGGCTCTAACGAAGGGGGAACCATGACCTCGAGTGCCGTCAACCGCGTCCGGTCTGCACTGGCGAAGCAGCCGCGCCTGCGGCTGGCGCAGTTACCCACGCCCCTGCACGACGCCGTTCGGCTGCGCCAGGCATTGGGCGGACCGGCGCGCTGCCCACGCATCCTGATTAAGCGGGATGATCTGACGGCGCTCGGCCTGGGCGGCAACAAGGCCCGCAAGCTCGAGTATCTGGTCGCCGACGCGCAGGCTCTGGGCGCGACCACGCTGATCACAACTGGCGCGGTGCAATCGAACCATGCGCGCATGACGGCGGCGGCGGCGTGTGTCGCCGGCATGCGGTGCGTGCTGGTGTTGACGTCGACGACGAGTGAACCGGCACTGGCGGGCAACCTGCTGCTCAACAGACTGTACGGCGCGACCGTCCGCCTGGTGCCCGCGATCGATCCAATGCTGGCTGTCGGTCAAGACGAAGCAGTGGTGGCGGCGGTGGTCGCCGAGGAAGAATCGCGCCGGCACACGCCATATGTAATTCCCGTCGGTGGCTCGAGCGGCATCGGCGTGTTCGGCTATCTCGGCGGCACCACCGAACTGGTCGAGCAGCTCTCGCAAATGGGCGTCACGCCGAGCCGCCTGTATTACGCCAGCGGCTCCCGCGGCACCCAGGCCGGCCTTACCCTCGGCGCGATCCTCTGCGCGGCGCCCTACCGCGTCTACGGAGTCGCGGTCAGCGCCGGCGAGCCGGAAAAGATCGAGCGAGCCAAGCGCATCGCCAACGAAGCGGCCACTCGGCTCGACCTGCCCGAGCGGCTGGAACTGCCCGACTTGATCACCGATCAGTCGTTCATTGGCGATGGCTATGGCATCCCAACCGAAGGCGGACTCGAGGCGATCGCGCTGGTCGCGCAGTCAGAAGCAATCCTGCTGGATCCCTGCTACACGTCGAAGGCCATGGCGGCACTGGTGCACCATGTGCGCAGTGGCGAGCTGGGCGCAGCCGATACGGTGGTGTTCCTGCACACCGGCGGAATGCCGGCGCTGTTCACGGATGGCTTCGTCGATGCGTTCACTCACCGACGCGACTGAACGTTCGGACATGACCGCCGTTGCCATGGCGGCGCCTTGCAGCAAGGTCGCGCTAACGCGGATTGCGCGATGACAAGGTCGGAATAGGCTCGATCCACTCGCGGGGGATTTGCTGGTTCGAGGCGGTCCGCTCCAGTTTTTCCCACTGCCGCTCGAAGCCCGCGACGGCTTGCTGCGCTGCCGTCAGCGCTTTCGCGGCAACCTTCCTTTCGCCAGGCGAGCGCTCCTCATCGGCAACCGTCGCTTCGAGAACCGTCACTGCGCGGCGTGCTGTCTCGAGCTGTAATCGGAGCGACTTCGAGTCTCGCCGCCAGGTATCCTCAAAGGGCGCGTTCGCCTTGGTGACGACGCCGGCATTGCTGGTGGCCACCATGTCTTCGGCGCTGACACAACGCCCCAGGCTCTTGCTCACGTAGCAGGACTGGGCCGGCGTGGCATCAGCCGGCTGGCCGATCGCCGCGGGGCTCAGATCGGCGTTCGACAGCGTCTTCACCGGCTTGGTCGCGACAGCGCGGCGCGCTTCCTCCTGGCGGGCGACGTCACCGAGCGACTGCGCGTACGCGGGCAGGGCAGTAGCAGTCAGGATCCCCGCAAACACGATCCGAACCAATAGCATCACTGCTCGAGCCACCCCGTGATGTTGTTGGTAAAGGTCGAAGCTCCTCCGGGAATGACGATCTCGGTCACGATATCGCCAAGTCCACCGTTGTAGGTGACCGTCATGTTGCCTGTCAAGGTGTTGCTCGTGAACGAAGACGCGCCCCGGCGTCCGTTCGGATTGGTCGTCGCGTGGTAGGCATTGGTCGCACTGTTTCGGTCCTCGACCATGACGCGGCCCTGGAACTCCGAGTTGCCGTAGATCTTCATCTGCTCGCGGACCATGATCTGGCCGTCAAAATCAACCGAGTCGTCCGCATCAACCGTGCCGCCCAGCTCGAAGTCGCCATTGGTCACGAACTGGATGCCCGCGCCGTTCTCGGGCTTGAACTTGCCGTTGCCGGTGATCTTGATCGAGCCTTCCGCGATCACCGATAACTGGGTGAAACCGCTCGTCTTGCCGGTGCCGTGAATCTGGGCGTTTCCTTGCACGTAGTAGGTTGACGACGACGGCATGGCACCCGACGCGCTCCACGTTCCGCCACTGAAGCTCCAGCCGATCGGACAGGGGTCTAACTTCGCGCCGCACCCAGAGCCATTGGCGTGTGTGATCGTGCCGGTGTTGGTGAGAATCCAGTCCGCCAAACCCCGAAAGTCTGACGCCTTGATTTCCGGAATGTTGATCGGCGGCATGCCGCCAGCCTTCAGCCCGGCCGGATCCAGACTGTCAGTCACCGTGCCGGTGGCCGTGAGGTCGCCGGCAATCTGTACCGAGCCGCCGCCGGTGACGTCGCCGTTGGCGTGCACATTGCCCCGGGTGCCAAGCACCCTGGTATTGCCGCCGATGTCCACGTTGCCGTTTACCAGAATGGCCGGGTTCGAGAGAAGCGTGTTGGTGGTCGGCAGGTTGGGGACTTCGGTGGACTCTAACACCCGCCCTAGAATCACGGTCGTCCCTCGCGGCCCATTGCCGATGCAGCGCAGAATCAAGCGGGTATTCTGGTCGTCGGCCGGGTCGCCGTTCTCGTTCATTTGCAGCAACTGGGCGGGCGTCGGCGCTGTCGGATACAGGCTCGGATCATCGTCGTCAACGAACTCGAAGCTGTATGAGTACTCCGAGGTGAGAGTGAAGGGCCCATTGCCGATCACCGGGACGGCCCTCGTGGTCGCCAGGTTCGTGCCGGTATCTGCCAGAATCTGCTCGATCGCCCGGTTCATGCCCGCCTCGGCCGCCCCGCGGGCGCCGGTATAGTACGCCTCGTTGCTGGCCATTGCGATCTCGGTCTGGCCGTTCAACGTCAACCCGGTGGTGAGCCCGGCCATCACGGCCAGGAGCAGCAGCACGACAATCAGCGCGATGCCTTTTTCCGAGCGAACGGGATTCGTAGGATGCATAGTCATAGTCGCCTCGCTCAATAGTTGCGGCCTCGCACACGCACTTCCTGCGTGAGCAAGCGAGTTTCCGGCAGCCCGGTGGCAGAATTGATCGTCCGTGTCCGGACGGTGACCTGCGTCTCGACGTAAACGACGTTGGCCGCATTATTCGTGGGGACGTGGTTGATGTTCTTAAAGACGAATCGAAGGTTTTCGATCACGGCGTCCGTCCGGGTCGACGTGCCGCCACCAAGGTTGTTGTCGAGAAACGTAATGCTGTTGGTGAGCGGATCAAATGAGATGGTGACGTCCTCGTTCGCCTGGTTACAGTTGCCCGCAGGACCGCCCAACGCTCCGTCCGGTGGGTTGGAATCAGTTTGCAGCCGAAGGTCACTATTTTCTCCGTCGGCATCCGGATCGATGATCAACCAGGCGTACGGCGTGCCGGCCGCCGGGCAGTCAGAGGTTTGGGGGGCCGGGGCGGGCTGTGGCAAGGCGTAGGGATTGTTGCCGGCGGCGCGAATCAAGCGGCTGACCCATTCGAGCGCATAACGGCCTTCCTGCTCACCCGCCGCATCTTCGATCTGCTTGCGAAAGCTCTGCTGCACCTGCGAGGTCATCATGACCGCGCCGGTCAGCACCATCGTGGTAATCAGTGTCGCGACCATCAACTCTGCAAGTGTGAAGCCGCGTTGGTTGTCAAGACTCATGGACATACTGCGGCCGCCGTTCCTCGAATCACGGTGACGAGATCATAGGGCGATGCCGTCCGCCGGTCGTTGACGTCGGGAAGCACGCGGATGGTAACCGTGCGCAGATTCGGGTCGCCGTCCGGGCCCGCCGCCACTAACCAGCGGAGCGTGTAGCCCTTGGTGATCGTGTCGTCGGTCGGGTCGTCCGGGGTGCCGTTGTCCTGGAGCGGCGTGTTGTTGTAGTTCGCAACATTTGCAGTGATCGATCCGCCGCATGCCATCGAGGGGGCCGTGGTGAAACTCAAGGTCGTCAATTCGTCCACTCGGTCCTGGGCGAGGCGCACTGCGCTGGTCGAATTGCGACCGAGCTGCTGCAGGCGCAGGGTCACGGCCATGAGTTCGGCCATCGCGACGAGGCCGATCGTGCAGACCATCATCGCCACCACCGCTTCAACCAACGTGAAGCCACGCTCGTTCTCAGCCGCTGTGTAGCCGCGCTCGTTATTCGACATTGCTGAAGGTGATCTGGCCGGTGGCGCTGACGACCAGGGTTCTGGTCGCCGCGCCATGGGTCACGCTAATGGTTAAAGGGATGGCGGCGCCGGCGGCTGTGAAGACGCCACGGCCGGTCACCTCAAGAGCCGTCGCACCATCTGGGTCAAAGGCGACGCCAGCCGGCATTTCAAGCGTGCCGGAATCGCCGTCGAGCGTCTGGCCGCAGCGATCGGCGGCGTCATCAACGGCGGGATCTCCCGTCATGATCAGGCTGCGGAACTCGCCCGCCGACGGGCAGTCAAACATGACGCGATGATTGGAGTTGGAACTGATTGCCCGCAGCCGTGCCTGACGGATCGTCGCGCCCAGCAACTCCGATCCCGACCACAGCCGGCTGCGCGCGTTCGACTCCATGAACACGGGTACTGAGATCCCCGAGACGATGCCGATCAGGCCAACCACGATCAGCACTTCGACCAGCGTGTAGCCGCGTTCGCTTCGCACACCATCGAGATAGCAAGAGCGGTTCCAGCGATGGGCTATCAGGCTAAGTCATTGGGGACTCGGACATTGTGGCAGCTCAAGGCCACTCGGGGCGGCTCTCGTTGTCTCAAAACGGCTCATCTGGACACGGATTTGTGATCGGGTCCAGACGACATGGGCGTCGACGCCTGCTTATCGGCTGGACACGGTCGCCGCCAGAGCCCTCCCGGAGGCCCATGACTATAATGGTTGGTTCCATGCGGCGCCTCGGCTCTCTCTTGTTCATTTGTCTGATCGCAGCGGCGCCGGCCGCTGCGCAAGAGGCGCCGGTCTCGACTGAAATCGTCGCTCGCGACGCGCAAGGCCACGCCGTGCTTCGCACCACCCGGCTCACCTCGCCGATGACCTTCGACGGCCGGCTCGACGAGCCGTTCTACCAGTCCGTGCCGGCCGCGAGCGGCTTCATTCAGCAGGAGCCCGTCGAAGGCGGCCCGGCCAGCGACAAGAGCGAGGTCTGGGTGTTCTTCGACGACAAGAACATCTATGTCGGCGCGCGCCTGTGGGAGACCCATCCCGATCGCCGGGTCACCAGCGACATGCGGCGTGACGCCAGCAACCTGTACAACAACGACCACGTCGCGGTGTTGTTCGACACCTTCGACGATCGGCGCAACGGCTTCGGATTCTCGTCCAATGCGCAGGGCGGCATGTTCGATTGGCAGGTCACGAACGAACAGCCGAGCAACAACTGGAACGGCTTGTGGGACGTACGGACCGCGAACTTCGACCAGGGCTGGACGGTGGAGTTCGTCATTCCGTTCCGGTCGATGCGCTTCAAGGAAGGCAGCCAGGAGTGGGGCGTGAACGTGCGCCGCATGGTGCGCTGGCGCAACGAACTGACCTTTCTCTCGCAGGTGCCAATCTCGTGGGGACGTCGCGGCCTGTCAAAAGTCTCTTCGGTCGGTACGCTCGTCGGCCTTGAGTCGCCGACCAAACTCAGGAACCTGGACGTCAAGCCCTACGCGCTCGGTTCGACCACGACCAATCACCGCTCCAGCCCGCCGCTGTCGAATCACGGCGCCGGTGAGTTCGGCGTCGATGCCAAGTGGGGCATCACCCAATCGATCGTCACCGACTTCACTTACAACACCGACTTCGCCCAGGTCGAAGACGACGAAGCGCAGGTCAACCTGACGCGGTTCAGCGTGCTGTTCCCCGAGAAGCGCGACTTCTTTCTCGAAGGACAGGACGTCTTTAATTTTGCCGGAGCCGGTGCTAACCAGGGTGGTGGCGGGCAGGGTCCGACGGCTATCAACACGGGCGGTGGCGGTGGCGGCGCCAGCAACATCACGCCGATCGTGTTCTTCAGCCGCCGCATCGGCTTGCAAAATAGCCAGGTAATTCCCATTCTCGGCGGCGCCCGCCTGTTGGGCCGTGGCAATGGTTTCCAGGTCGGCGCGCTGCAAATGCGGACGGAAGCGATCGACGCCGCTAATGCTCCCGCCAGCGATTTCTCGGTGGTGCGTGTCAATCGCGACATTCTCAAGCGCAGCCGCGTCGGGATGATCGCCACGCGACGCGGACCCGGCGCGTCGGGCGGGGACGATGGCTACTCGTACGGTGTGGACAGCACAATCAACCCGCTCGAAGAGCTCGCCATCAACACTTACTGGGCCGGATCATCCGGAACCGCCGGCACGGTCAACGACCGGAGCAGCTATCGCGCCAACGTTACCTGGAACGCCGACCTCACCGGACTGCAGGTCGAACACATGTTTCTCGGCGACGCGTTCAATCCCGAGGTTGGCTTCCTCCGCCGAACGGCGTTTCGTCGCAGCTACGGGCAGGCGCGCTTCAGTCCCCGGCCCACGCGTTGGAAAACGGTCCGCAAGTTTTACTACGAGGGCAGCTACGACTACTTCGAGGATCGCAATGGCCGGCCGGAATCGCGCGAGGCGCAGGCCGCCTACCGCATGGAGTTGTCGAACGGCGATCAATGGGCCGTCGAGTATTCCAGGGCCTTTGAAGGTCTTGCGGCGTCGTTTCAGGTCACTCCTGGCGTCGTGGTTCCTACCGGCGCGTACCACTTCCAGCAGACCAAGCTGCTTTACACCAGCTCGCCGCAGCGTCCGGTCTCGGGCACGCTGACGCTCAACTACGGCGGTTTCTATGGCGGCACGCTGAAGGAACTCACCTGGCGCGGGCGCCTCGAGTTCGGGCCGCGATTCTATGCCGAGCCGACCATCTCGCTCAACACCTTCGACACCCCGTTCGGCAACGGTGATTCCAACATCCTCAGTTCGCGCCTCACCTACACCCTGACGCCGCGCATGTTCGCGTCGGCACTGGTACAGTACCAGTCGGCGAGCGACGCCATCAGCACGAATGCGCGGTTCCGGTGGGAGTATCAACCCGGTAGCGAGTTGTTTGTCGTCTACAGCGACGGTAGAAACACCACAGGCCCCGGTTTTCCTGAGCTGGATAACCGGAGCCTGGTGGTGAAGATCACAAAGCTGTTTAGATTCTGACCTACGAGCGAAGCCGAGCCCTACGATGGCGGAGCCGAGCCCTACTCCTCCATCATGAACGGGTACTTGTAGTCGGTCGGCGGCGCGAAGTTCTCCTTGATCGTCCGCATGCTGACCCAGCGGACCAAATTCATCTTCGATCCGGCCTTGTCGTTGGTGCCCGACGCACGCGCGCCACCGAAGGGCTGCTGTCCCACCACGGCGCCGGTGGGCTTGTCGTTGATGTAGAAGTTGCCAGCGGCGTTTTTGAGGGCCGACGAAGCCTCGACCACTGCGGCGCGATCGCGCGCGAACACGGCACCGGTCAGCGCATACGGCGACGTGCGATCCACGATCGCCAGCGTCTCGCTCCACTGCGCGTCGTCGTAAACGTAGACCGAGAGGACGGGCCCGAAAATCTCCTCGCACATCAGGCGGTACGCGGGATCGCTGGCTTCGACCAGGGTCGGCTCAATAAAGTAGCCCTCGTCTCCGTGGTAGCCGCCGCCCTGAATCACCTTGGCGTTCTTCTTCGCGTCGTCGATGTAGCCGCCGATCTTGTCGAAGGCTTTCTTGTCGATGACCGCGCCCATGAAGTTTCGGAAGTCGCGGACATCGCCCATCTTGATGTCCTTCATCATGGCCACCATGCGGTCGCGGATGTCGTGCCATCTCGACTTGGGCACATACATGCGGCTGGCCGCCGAACACTTCTGGCCCTGGAACTCGAACGCGCCCCGCACCGCTGCGACGGCCACTTCCTGAGGATCGGCAGAGGCGTGGACGACGATGAAGTCCTTGCCGCCGGTCTCGCCGACCAGTCGCGGATAGCCGCGATACTTGCCAAGGTTCTGGCCAACCCGCTGCCACATGCCGTTGAACACGGCGGTGCTGCCGGTGAAGTGAATGCCGCCCAGGTCGGGGTGGTCCAGCAGCACGTCGGAAATCTCCACGGCGTTACCGGGCACGAAGTTGATCACGCCCGGCGGCAGGCCCGCAGCCTCGAGCAGTTTCATCACGTAGTAGTTGCTGAGCATCGCGGTGCCCGCCGGCTTCCACACCACGGTGTTACCCATCAGCGCGGGGGCGCCGGCCAGGTTGCCACCGATGGCGGTGAAGTTGAACGGCGAAATGGCGTAGACGAAGCCTTCGAGCGGGCGGTACTCCATCTGGTTCCAGACCGCGTGGTTGCTATCGGGTTGCTCTGACAGCAAGTCTTGGGCAAACGCGACGTTGAAGCGCCAGAAGTCCACTAGTTCCGAGGCCGCGTCGATTTCGGACTGATAGGCCGTCTTCGACTGGCCGAGCATGGTCGCCGCGACGATCGTCGAGCGCCAAGTGGTGGTGAGAAGTTCGGCCGCCCTCAGGAACACGGCGGCGCGATCCTCGAACGACCAGCTTGACCACTCTTTGCGAGCCTCCAGCGCGGCGTCCACGGCTTGCCGGACGTGGTTGGCGGTCGCCTTGTGAAAGTGTCCCAGCACATGGCCGTGCTTGTGTGGCATCACCGACGGCTCGGTGGCTCCGCTGCGGATTTCCTTGCCGCCGATCACGATCGGAATATCGATCGTCTCGGCAGCCATGGTTGCCAGGCGTGCTTTGAGCTCGGCCCGTGCGGGCGTGCCCGGGGCATAGGTCAGGTTGGGGTCGTTCTCGGGGCGGGGGACACGGCGGCGGCCGGAAATAGCATCAGACATGTGCGCGCTTCCTTTGGAATGAGGGCGAGCGTCTATTCTATCGAAGCGCGGTTACAATCTGTCGTGCCGCTGCGCCGCCTCAGCTTCGCGATCGCCCTGGGCACGCTGGCAGTGTTGGCCGTGCCCGCGCTCGCGCAGGACCCGGCCCGCGAGCCGAGGGCTATTATCTTTGGCGGCGACCGCGAGTTCCCGCCTTACGAGTTCCTTGACGACCAGGGACAACCCCAGGGTTTCAACATTCACCTGATTCGGGCGCTGGCCCGCGAGGCCGGGCTGGCGGTTGAGATTCGGCTCGGGCCGCGCGACGAGCGCATGACGGAGTTCGACCAAGGCAAGACCGACGTCATGTTCCTGTCTTACTCGGACGAGCGCGCGGCCCGCTACCAGCTGCTCGACCAGACCTGGACGCTCTCGCAGGTGATCATGATGCGGCCGGGTCTGCCGCGCTATCCGCGCGGCCTCGACGATCTCTGGGGCGTGCGGATAGCCGTGGACGAGGGCTCGATCAATCACTTGTTGCTGTCGCGGCTGCCCGAAGCGAGGCGGCCGGTACTGCAGCTGGCCGCCACGCGCGGGGATGCCATTCGCGCGTACGAACGTGGCGAGGTCGATGGCGTCGCCGGCAACCACCTGACCCTCAGGTTCCTGATGGGCGCGCTCGCCGACAGCGCAACCGAAGTGCCGTTATTGTCACGCCCCTACCAGATGGCGGTGTTGCCAGAGCGGGATCTGGTGGTCGCGCCATTGCGCGTGGCACTCGATCGGCTCAAGGCCAGCGGCGAGTTCGATCGCCTGGTCGAGCAGCACCTGAGCAACCCGGTCCGGCGCACCTGGATCGAGCGCTACGCCGCCATGCTGGGCATGGCCGGCGGGCTGGTGCTGCTGTTGTTCGCTGGCGGGACGGTATGGAACCGCTCCCTCCAGAAGCAGGTGCGGGCGCGGACCCAGGCCGTCGAGCGCACCGAGCGCCGCTACCGCGACCTGGTGGACAACGCGAGTGACATGATTTATCGCACCGACCCGTCCGGGCGATTCACCTTCGTCAACCCGGTGGCGACACGCATTCTCGGTTACTCCGAAACCGAGTTGCTGGCGCTAAAGTACTTCGAGTTGATGCGGCCCGACTGGGTGCCGCAGGCCATCGCGTTCTACGAAAAGTCGGTGAGGGCGGCGGAGCCCTCTTACCTGGAGTTCCCGGTCAAACGCAAGGACGGGACCGAGATCTGGGTCGGCCAGCACGTGCGCGCGATCCTGGCGGGCGGGGAGATCGAGGGCTACCAGGGCATGGCCCGCGACATCACCGACCGCGTCAACGCCCAGGCCGAACTGCGCGCCGAGCGCGACTTCGTGTCGGCGATCCTCGACATGGCGCCGCTGCTGGTCACGGTCATGGACCAGGACTCGCGCCTGGTCCGCTTCAACCGCGCGTGCGAATTGCTGACCGGGATGGCGGGCGAACAGGTGCTCGGCAAGCCATTCTGGGAGTTGCCCTTTCTGGTCGAACAAGACCGCGCCAGCATGCGCGAGCAGGTCGCCGGCGACGCTGAGCGCAGTTCGGCGACCAGCGTCGACCGGGTCTGGATTGATCACGCCGGCGCGCACCGCATGATCGAGTGGGCGGTCGCGCCCCTGCGCAACCGCGAGGGACATTCGGCATTCGTCATTGCCATCGGCATCGACGTGACGGTCAGCCGGGAGCTGGCACGCCTGAAGTCGCAGTTCGTGTCGATGGTCAGCCACGAACTGCGGACGCCACTGACGTCGATTCGCGCTTCAATGCAGCTACTGATTGCGGAACAGATGACCGGCAACGAGGACGCCGAGCAGCTGGTGCGGGTCGCGCTCGCCAACACCAATCGCCTGATCCGCATCGTCAACGACATTCTCGACATGTCGAAAATAGAGGCCGGCGAGATGTTGGCGGCCGTGAAGCGCACGCCGCTCGGGCCGATCATTGAGGACTCGGCACGAACGGTCGAGGGCTTCGCCCGCAGTTCCGGCGTGACCATTGTGACGACGACCGGGGGTCCCTGTGAGGTGATGGCCGATCACGACCGATGCATCCAGGTGCTCGTCAACCTGCTATCGAACGCGATCAAGCACGCGCCGGCCGGATCGCAGATCGAAGTGTCGGCGGAGCGCGAGGGCACGATGATGGCGATCGCCGTCCGCGACCACGGGCCCGGCATCCCGGCCCACAAGGTCGATTCCATCTTCGAGCCGTTCACGCAACTTGACGGCAGCGACACGCGTCGCATTTCGGGTACCGGTTTGGGTTTGACGATTGCGCGCGCGCTGGCTGAAAAGCAGGGTGGCGCCATCCGCGTCGCCTCACGCGAAGGCGAGGGCGCGACGTTTACGCTGACGATTCCGCTCGCTTAGTGCGCAACCACGATGCTTCGCCACTTGCCCTGGCGGAAGCGGATCACCGTCAGCACGCAGCGGGTGAAGTGGCCGAGCACGATGGCGAACCAGATATCACCGGCCTGCAACGGGCGCGTCGCCTGGATGAAGGTGACCAGGCCAATCGGCACCACCACTTGAGACGCCAGCGTAATGAACAGCGGACTGCGGGTATCGCCGGTCCCCTGCAGGCCGCCGGTATAGGTCAGCGCCAGGGTGATGAAAAACCCTGACACCGCCAGGTACTGCAGCAACTGCTGGCCGAGGGTGGCGACCGCGGGTTCGGTGGCGCCGAAGGCGCCGAGCAACGTCTGCGGAATCGCCACGAACAGCAGGCCGACGATCGCGGCCACGCCGAGGCCAATGCGCGACGCCGTATGCACGCCCTGCATGGCGCGCTCGGGATGGCCGGCGCCAAGGTTCTGGCCGGCAATGGTGGCCGCCGCGCCCATCAGCCCCACCGAGGTCCAGGTGATCAGCGAGAACAATTCGGTATAGCCAATCGTAAACGCGGCCTGGGCCGCCGCACTCTGCGGCAGCGAGCCGATGTAGCGCAGCATTAGCACGCCAGCCACGTTCATCGCGATGCCCTGCACACCGGTCGGCAAGCCAAACCGGAACAGCGAACGGATAATCGTCCAGTCGGGGCGCCAATCCATGTGGCGCGAGATCTTGAACACCAGCCGGCCCTTGAACAACTGGTAGAGCGCATACGCGCTCACGGTGCTTGAGGCGATCGCGGTGCCAAGCGCCGACCCCGCCGTGCCGAGCGCGGGGATGGGGCCCATGCCCGGAATCAAGATCAAATTGAGAATGACGTTGAGCACCGTCATGGTCACGCCAAGGCGCAGCGGCGTGCGCGAGTCGCCCGCGGCGCGCAGTGCAGAGGTCAACATGAAGAACGACAGCATGCCGAAGCTCAACGCGAAGTTGATGCGGAGGAACGGCAGCGCCAGCGCCTTCACCTCGCCCGAGGCGTTCACCAGTTCAAGCAGATAGGGGGCGGCGAAATAACCGACCGGGCCCATGACCGCGTACATCGCGATGGCGGTCAACAGCGCCTGTTGCACCGTCTTGTTCACTTTCTCGACGTCGCCGGCGCCGACGTAGCGGGCCACGAGCACCGCCTGGCCCGTGAACAACGAGGCGATAAAGACGATCACGACGAGGAAAATCTGCCAGCTGACGCCGATCGCGGCGTTGCCCGTGTAACCGATCAAGTGACCAACCAGAATGTGATCGACCACGCCCTGCAGGCCCGCGATCACGTTCTGGAGCATGGTCGGCCACGCCAGCTTCCAAACGGCGGGACCGATGGGGCCTTCGACGAGCGATCGATCGAACGGCGACTTCTTCTTCTGGGACGGGTCAGACAAACGACTTTGATTCTACCTTTACAGGGAAGACGCGGCACCCCCAAGTATGGCTGCCGGGACGAATGCCTTTGCCGGTATGCTGACCCCCGGGGGCAGACATGATCAGGATGACCGCCGTAGTACTCGCAGTTGCGCTGACGGCTTCGGCCGGCCTCGCCGCACAGGGCAAGACCAACTTTGCCGGCACCTGGAACCTCGACGCGGCGAACAGCGATCCGTCGGTGGCGGGGCGCGCCGCCATGGCAACCACGAAGCTGGTGATCACGCAGACCGCGGCCGAGATGACCGTCGTCACGATCACCGCCCGCGGCGAGGCCAAGACCGTCTACAAGCTTGACGGCAGCGAGATGGTCGAGACCGGCGCGATGGCCGATTCGAAGGCCAGGGCCAGCTGGGAGAGCGGTAAGCTCGTGATTAACCGCGTCCAGACGCTCAAGACGGGCGCGGGGACGATTACGTCGAAAGAGGTCTACAGCCTCGGCGGCGGCACGCTCACGCTGATGACTTCGCGGACCTCGCCGGCGGGTGACACCGCGCGCAAAAGCGTGTTCACCAAAGGCTAGACGTCGAGCTCAACCGCGTCTTCGGCCCTATCCATAATGAAGCGGAAGCGCGCCGAGGCGTCCTTGCCCATCAGCTCGTTGATCACGCGATCCGTCATCAGCTGATCGACGACTTCGACCTTCAACAACCGCCGCGTGCGGGGGTTGAGCGTGGTCTCCCACAGCACTTTCGGCATCATCTCGCCGAGTCCCTTGAAGCGGGTGATCTCGGGGTGGGCCCGGCCGGTCTTGGTCCTGAGAATCTGTTGCTTCTGCAGCTCGTCGAGCGCCCAGAAGGTCTCCTTGCCGATGTCGATGCGATAAAGCGGTGGCTGCGCCAGGTAAACGCGGCCGGCCGCCATCAACTGCGGCAGGTGACGGAAGATGAACGTCAGCAGTAACGTCGCGATGTGATGGCCGTCGGAATCGGCGTCGGCCAGGATGATCACCTTGCCGTAGCGCATGCGGTTGAGGTCGAAGTTCTTGCCGACCCCGCAACCAAGCGCCGTCACCAGGTCAGACAGTTCCTTGTTCTCAAGCACCTTTGCCGTGGACACGCCTTCGGTGTTCAGCACCTTGCCGCGCAGCGGCAGAATCGCCTGCCGCGCGCGATCGCGGCCTTGTTTGGCCGAGCCGCCGGCGGAGTCGCCCTCGACGACGAACAACTCGCTGGTGATCGATCCGGGATTGGTGCAGTCGGCGAGCTTGCCGGGCAGGTTCACACGGCCGGCGGTCGGCCCCTTGCGTACGACCTCTGACGCCGCGGCGCGACTGGCCTCGCGCGCGCGCGCCGACAGGATGATTCGCGCCACGATGGCTTCGGCAATCGACTGGTTGTTGTTCAACCAGTGCTCGAGACCGGGCCGGACCAAGCCATCCACCGCCGACATTACTTCGGGATTGTTGAGGCGATCCTTGGTCTGGCCCTGGAACTGCGGCTCCTGGATGAACACCGACAAGATGCCGGTGAGGCCCTCGCGAATGTCTTCCGCACTGAGTGTCACGCCCTTGGGCGAAAGGTTGTGCGTTTCGATGTAGTTGCGAACCGCCTTGCCCAGCCCGGCGCGAAATCCGTTCTCGTGCGTGCCGCCCGATGCGGTCGGAATGCCGTTGACGTAACTGCGCAGGCTCTCGTCGGTCGCCTCGGTCCATTGCAGCACGAGCTCGAGCTTGGTGGCGCCGTCTTTCTCAAGCGTGAACGGCGCTTCGTGCACCGGCTTCGCATTGCGCTCGGTGACGATCTTCTTCAGGTAGTCGACCAGCCCTTCTTCGTGCTGGAAGATATCCTTCTGCCCGGTGGTCTCATCCTCGAACGTGACCTTCACGCCCCGGTGCAGATAGCTGGCCACTTCCAGGCGCTCGCGAATCAACGCGGCTTCGAATTCGACCTTTGGAAAGATCTGCGGATCGGGTTTGAAGAACACCGTCGTGCCAGTACCGCGCGCCGGACCGACCTTCTTCAGGCTGCCTTGCGGCTTGCCCTGCTTGAAGGTCATCTCGTACTGGAAGCCATCGCGGCGGACCGTCGCCACCAGCTCGCGCGACAGCGCATTAACCACGCTCGCGCCGACGCCGTGCAGCCCGCCCGCGGTCTTGTAGTTGCCGGCCTCGAACTTGCCGCCGGCATGCAGCACGGTGAAGATCACCTCGAGCGCGCTCTTCTTGGTCTTGGGATGCGCGTCCACCGGAATGCCGCGGCCGTCGTCTTCGACGGTGATCGACGATCCGTCCTTATGCAGCGTGACGCGGATGTTCGACGCGTGGCCGTTCATCGCCTCGTCGATCGAGTTGTCGAGCGTCTCCCACACCAGGTGGTGAAGGCCGGTGCTGCCGACGCCGCCGATGTACATGCCGGGGCGCTTGCGAACCGGCTCGAGTCCTTCGAGAACGGTGATGTCTTTAGCTGTGTAGGAAGTGGACACGCGGAATTCGATTATAGAGGGTTCAGAAGGGTTCGGGTGGCGGCGTCCCATCGCCACAACGAACGCGTGGTCACGTGAACGCCGCCAAGCCAGCGATCGATGCCGTTCAGGATGACGTGATCGGCATCGCCATTCAGCACGGACTCGCCGTCACCGGTCAACGCCAGCACCGGCGAGGTCGCATCGTCGTGCCACCATGCCGGATCCTGCCACGTGGGCGGCTTCTGGCCGTGAATCTCGAGCAACGGGCGGGGCGCCACAATCAACTGGCGGATGTGGCACCACCAGGTGGAATCGCCCATGAACACGGCGTCCTCGACGTCATGGTTGGCCGCCACGAAGGCGTCGCGCACGCGCGTGGCGCCATTGGCCACCGCCGACAGCGTCTGCGCCTGCGTCCGCGACAGTCCGCTGCCGGCCCAGGGAAACTGCTGCAGGTGGCGGCGCAATGCCGGAACGAGATGAGGTGAAAAGCCGGAGGGCTCGTCACGGATGAACGCGACCAGGCTGGCTGGATCCGGCGAGCGAAAAGCCGCCCAGGCGCGCGCGGCAATCTGGCGTTGCTGGCTGGTAATTGGCTGCCTGGCGGCAAACCAGTCGCGCAGCACGTGCGGGGATTGTCCGCCCAGGTAGTCCCCCGCGAGCACCGCAGTGGTGCGCGGATGGTCGAGGCGGTCGAGAATTTGAAGCAGGTGCAGTTGATCGTAGAGATCGTGCTCGAACCAGAGCACGACCTCGTCTTCATCATTGGCGGCCGCAAGCGCCACGTCCCGCGCGGTCAATCCTCGCTCGATGGTCTCGGCGGAGTCGAACCCGGCCGCGGACAGGTAGGCTGCGCGCTCGCCACGAAGTGCGGCGTGATCGAGGCCGGCTCGCACCGGCCCCTCGTGTAGCACGTCATCCCAGGGCAGCACCCGGCCTGGCAGGCCAAGGTCGTGCAGCCGCGTGACGACGACCGAGCCGTTCGTGACGTGCAGCATCCGCGGCGCTTAGCAGCCAGTCGACGGTGTCAGATCGGTGTCGATCTGTGGCACTAGTTGGCCTTTTTCTTACGCGGTGCGGCCTTCTTTTTTTCGGTCTTCTCCGCCTTGGCGGCCGGAGCAGACGTCTTCTTGGCGCGCGTGCCCCGCTTGCTCTTCGACGCCGCCCTCGGTGCGGACTCGGGCGCGGCCTCGCCCTCCATCGGCAGGGCAACCGGATCCGCAATGGCGGGCGGCAGCGGCTCGACCAGCGCCGACGGCTCGAGGGAGTCCAGCGATTCCACCGGGGTCTGCGTGTTGTTCACGACCAGGCCCCAGCCGTGCGGCACCGTGGCGCGAGCGGTCGCGCCGTTGGCAAACACGCGCAGCCCGCCCTGGCGATCCCGCTCGAGTCGCAGGATGCCGTCCTTCTGGCACGCGCGCATCAGGTCGGCGATCGATCCGTAGCGACGCTCGTCGAAGTCGGGCTGGGCGGATTTCAGGAACTGCTTGAACTGGCGGGGATACATCGGCCAGCGCGGCTGCGTGGTCGCTTCCGCGAGCAGGCGGCGCACAAGTGCGACACCATCTCCGAGCGAGGCCGGCTCGGTCGGCGCCGGGCGGGTTTCTTCGTCGCCCGGTTCAACGGCGCCAGGACCCGAGTCGGGCTGCTCCATTAACTCGCGGGCGGCGCGGCGGCCGGCTTCACGCGAAGCCGAGATCGATTCGCTCGAAGCATCGGGCACGAGCGTAGGCGTTGACGGCGCCACGCTTTCCACGACCGCGCTTTCTCCGTCGTTCAGTTCCACCAGCGTGCTGCGGCCCTGGTGCTTCAGGGAGACAATCCCCTGCTGTGCCAGCTTGTCGGCGAAGTCGCGGAAACTGCCGACGCCGTAGTCGCGCTCGGAGAACGACGAGTCGAGCTGCAGCAGCGTGCTCTTGAGCAAGCCTAGCTGCGGCGACACTTCGCGGTCGGCCAGCACCTTGAGTGCGCGCTTGACCAGCGCCACCGACTGCTCGATGGGCTGCGTGCCGCTGCTGCTCTGGCTGCGCGGCCGCTCGCTGCTGCCACGTTCCGGCCGCGGCTGGCTGGGGCGACGGTCCGGCACGACGTTCTCGTAGGCGATGAACTCGGTGCAGTTCTTCTGCATCACCTGGCTGGTGAACGCGCGGCCACCGACGACAAACACCTTGCGGTCGTACTGCTTCAACTTTTCGACCAGGGTGATGAAGTCGCTGTCGCCGCCGACGATCACGAACGCGTTGATGTGCGAGTGCGTGAACGCCATTTCGAGCGCGTCAAGGGCAAGGTTAATGTCGGCGCCGTTCTTGTCGCCCCCGGGCGTGGGGACGCGCTGCACGAGGCGAACCGCATGCTGCGCCATGGCGCGGCCGTAGTCGCCCGATCGCTTCCAGTCGCCGTAAGCGACCTTGGTGATGATCTCACCGCGTTCCTTGATCGCCTCGAGCACGGCACCGATGTCGAAGGGCAGGCCGAGCGTGGTCTTGACGCCGATCTCGACGTTGTCGAAGTCGATGAAAACGGCAATCTTCAGTCTTTGATCTGACATGTACGTTCGTTACTTTCGAGTTAGAGAATCCTGGGGCGTGAAGGCTTGGGGCGTGGCCGTGTGGCTGAGTTGCAAGCCACCAAGTCTGCAGGCCTCCGAGGGGTCACCGGGAGGTGTAGCCGCATTATACCTGTCGGCATAGTGGTTGCAGTATGGAAAGGTGGAGTAGACAAATGACCTCAAAGTGCACACGAAACAGGTCGCTTTTCGCTGGAATCATGGCCTTGGCCGTGTGGAATCTTCCCGGCTCTCCGGTAATTGTGTCCGCAGCTGAGCAGAAGCCTGAAGTGCAGAGGCTGTTCCAGTCCGGCTCGTACGAGCAGGCCGTCGAGGCGGCTCGGGATGGCGATCCCGCGTCAACTTATCTGGCGGCCCAGGCATTGCTGAAGATGGATCGCAACGCGGCGGCGGAGTTCACGCGGCTACGGGCAAGCGATCAGCCGTCGTGGCGCCTGGTTGCCGAGTCGGGGGAAGCGCTGGCTGCCAACGACGCCGGCCGCGCCATCGACCTTGCGCGCCAAGCCACCGAGTCGGATGGCGGCAACGCGTTCGCCTTCTACCAGCTCGGTCTGTCGGCCAGCAAGGCCTCAGACTGGGGCACCGCGAGCGGGGCGTTCAGCCAGGCCGTGGAACTGAAGCCCGACTTCGCCTACGCGCATTACTACGCCGCCCTCGCATCGCAGCGTCAACGGCAACTGCCGAAGGCAGCACAGCACTTCGAAGCGTTCCTGCGCCTCGCGCCGGACGCGCCGGAGCGCCAGGCAGTGCAGGCGATCATGCGGACGTTGAAATAGCAAACGGCGATCACGACCGCTGTTCGTCGTTCGCGCTTCGCTAGAAGATGTGCCCGATCCCGAAGTAGAACCGATACTTCTTCGGGGTCGAGGCGCTCGTCGTCGCGAGCGGCGAGCGTGGAATACCCAGGTCGACGCGCAGCAGGCCAACCGGCGTGTCAAGGCGCAAGCCGAATCCGTAACCAACCTTGAGCTCGCCAAAGCCGAGTTTCTGGCCCTTGTCGATCACGTGGCCGGCGTCGACAAATCCCACGCCATTCAACCAGCGATAAAGCGGAAGGCGAATCTCCTGGTTCAGCACGATCAGCCCTTCGCCGCCAGTGGGCACGCCGTCGGCATCGGTCGGGCCCAAACCGTTCTCACGATAACCGCGCACGGTCGTCGCGCCGCCGGCGCGGAAGCGGGCGCCGCTGAACAAGTCGTCGGGCCCAAATTTCTTGCCGACCTGCAGCCGCGACGCCAACACCACCCTGCCGAGCGGTACGAATAGGAACTGCTGCGCAAGCAGCTTTCGGTTCCTCACGTCGGAGCCAAGCCACAGCGCTGATTGATCGAACGAGAGCGACGAGAACGTCCCCTTGCGCGACGCCAGCGGGTCGTCACGGCGATCGAACACCACCGCGCTCGTCAGGGTCGCGACGTTCGAGACGAAGTCGAGCGGGATTGGATCGTTGCCCGGGTCGGGGTCGAACGTGCGGCCGCGCTCGAACCGGTAGCCGTAGACCACTTGGAGGCCGCGCGTGCGCCAGCGCTGATCGGCACTGAAACCCTTGATGTCGGTGATCGCCAGGATCTCGTCACCCGCATCATCGCGAATCCGGTCGCGCGAGTAGAACCCAAAGAGGTTGCTGCGGGCGCGCCCGCCGAACAGCCGCGAGGTTGACAGAAACACTGTCGCGTCGCGCCGGTCGTACTGATACATGCCAAACGCGCCGCCAGTCAGCGCTCGACCGAACAGGTTCGGGTTCTTGATTTCCGCGACCGCGCCGGCCGCGCGGGAACTCGCGAATTCGTCAATACTCGGGTTGCGTTCGCCTTCCAGCTGCAGACCGTAGCGGAACTGCCATTCCGGGTACTCCTCGACGGTGACCTGGGCCTTGACCGGCTGAACACCTTCCACCGGGTCACCGACGGGTACCGGCTGGATGTCCACGAGCCGGAACACGTTGGTGTCGTAGAGTCGCTTGCGCGCCCGGGCCCAGTCATCCAGGTTCACCGGCTTGCCAAGTTCAAAGCGCAGCGCCTGGGTCACGACCTTGTCGTTGGTCACCTCGTTCCCGGTGGTGACCACTTCCTGCAGCACCTGTTGCGTCCCCTCGACCACCGTCATCGTCAGGGTCACCGAGCTGTCGTCAGCCACCGTCGGCATCAGCTCGACCTCGGCGTTGTTGTAGCCGGCCTTGCGGTACTGGTCCTCGACGCGCATCAGGGCGGCATTGAGGTCGGCGGCTACGTACGGTGTCGGGGTCACGAGGTCGGCGGCCTTCTGCATCTCGAGCAACCGGCTCTCCGGCACACCAGCCCACCGTAAGTCGGTAATCTGCGCCTGCGGACCTTCGACGATCGTGAACGGCAGCACGCCGACCTCGCCATCGACCGTCAGCGGTTGGCCGACGACCGTCGCCTTGAGGTAGCCGGCCTCCTGATACGCCGTCACCAACGCTCGCTCGACCAGGGTGCGATCGAGCCAGGCTTCGTCGACCAGTCCCGAGGCCGTGATCTCGGCGGCCAGCGCGTCGCCGTCCAGCGCCTGGTTGCCGGTGAAGCGAATCTCGCGACCGGTGACGGTGAAGCCCGGCGTCACTTCGATCCGCAGGCGCTTGACGCCCGGCAATGATCGGTCGACGGTGCCAACGACGACGCTATTCAACTGGTTGGTGGTGACCAGGTGGCGACGCACGCGCTTGGTCAGGTCTTCGATCAGGAACTGGTCGAACGCGTTGCGACCCCAGGCCCGCTGTAACTCGCGGGTAACGCTTGATGGCAAGGTCGCCCCCACCACCTCGATCAGCGTCCGCGGTCCGCGGTCGGCACGATACTCGAGGGCAACGGTGTTGTCTTCTTCGTTGGCCACGCGCCGGGTCCGCACGCGCGCTTCCAGGAAGCCCTGCTCGAAGAAACGGTTGCGCAACCGGTCGCTATCGCGCTGCAGCACGAGAAAGTCGAAGCGGTCTCCGGGGTCGAGCGAGATCTGGTCGCGCACCTCCTGTTCGATGACCGGGTCAACGCCCGCGAAAGTAATCGCCGACACCCGCGGCCTGACCCGCCGTTCGGTTGCTGGTATGCTCTCGCCCCTGCCGAATGTCAACTGGTGACGAACGCCGAGACTGACCGCTGCGTTGTCGCGCGATAGCGCCCGCACTTCAACGGTGCGCTTCGGGAAATAGCTGACGATGAACGTGGTCTTGCCGCTCTCGCGCAGGTTCTGCGAGACGGTGAACTCGACCTGCCTGCTGACCCGCTTGGAGATGGTCAGGCGAGTCGTCAGGTCGATATTGTTGGTGCCGAGAGCAGACGGATCGTCGCGGAAGTCCTGGTCCTGGAAGTCGCCGCGTTCGACGCGAAAGGCGTCGAGTCCAATCGCGCGTCCGGTGACGCCCAGCAGATCGGCCGACAGCAGCGTCAGCGCCGCCTCGCTGTTGCTGTTGCCAACCAATATCGACGCCAGCTCGCCAGGGGTGCGTGACCCTTCGGCGGAGGTCAGATCAATCGACGGCCGCTCCAGCGTGCCGGTCAGCGTCATGGTCACGGTGTCGCCACCGCCAATCTCCGCTTCCGCGGCGATGTTGAACTCGGGACGAATGCGGCGCAGGTCGCTGAACGAGATATCCCCGCGGGTGACGCGGAACGTCCGGCCGGCCAGGAACATCTCACCGCCCTCTCGCAGCGTGATGCGGCCGTCAATGCCCGGCGAGGCCGCCGTGCCGACCACTCGCAAGTTGGCGCTCGCTTCGAGCCGGCCGTAGTTGTTGTCGACCACGAGGTCGTCGGTGGTCGTCACCGACAAGTTCAGCCGCAAGCGGTCGAGATACGGCTGCTGCACGGTCGGCGACACCGGCAGCGTGGCCCGGCGCGCCAGCGCCGCGATGGTGATGGTTTCGGTGTAGGAGCCCTGGGCAATGCGAATGTCGCCGGTGAGCGCGGGCGAATTGGGATCGGGCCTGAACGTAACCAGCGCGTCAATTTCGCTGCGCAGGCCTTCAATCAGCTCAACTGCCACGCCTTGCGCCTGGATGTTGAGGGCACCACCGGTGACCGCGAAGCCGTCGACTTGCAGCGTGCCATCGAGCGCCAGGGCGCCGCCGTTGGCGAGGCCGCGCACGCCGTCAAGGACGATGCGCTGCCCATCGAGCAGGACCGGCCCGTTCAGGTCAGACAACACCAGTCGTGGATCAGCAATCGCGACCTCCGCGTCCTGGAGCGTGATCTGGCCGTCGAGCAGTGGCTTCGACACCGTGCCTCCGATCAGCGTGTTCAGGTTGGCGTTGCCGTCGAACGCCACCGTGCTGACGAACGCCGACAACACCCGCAGGTCGATCAAACCCTGCACCGAGAGGTTGAGCGGTGGATCCTCGGCCGCGAAGCCGACCGAGCCGCCCAGCACGAGCGGATTGTTGGCGACCGACCACGAGACGTCGGCGACCGCGAGCGAGCCGCGGGCAAACTCGACGCGCGACGGCCGTTGTTGTTCGACCGGGATTCCGGAGAACGTGAAGCGCGCAGAATCCACCGTCAGCTCGCCCGCGATCGCCGACAACTCGAGCACCGGCACCTCGGCCCGCGCCGTGGCGGAGAAACTGCCGACCACTCCGCCGCTGGCGAGATCGCCACTGATGCGCGAGACCGTAAGCGACTCGCCCTGCAGCACGCCATCGACGTTCAGGTTGGTGACCGCGTGCGGGCCACCACCCCAATTGAAGGTGCCGCTCTTCAGCGACAGCGTCGCCAGCGTGCCGGCGCGGCTGCCGTTCGAGCGCAGGTCGACCGACATGGCGCCGCTACCGTCGAACGTCACCGGCACGCCGAAGGCGCGGCCCATGCGAATGGCGTCTTGAAAGTCGCCGGTGAACTGGCCCTGGAACGCGCCGTCGAGTCGCGTGTTCCATTCACCCGACGCGGTCAGCCGGCCTGAACCCATCCGCACGTCGAGACTCTTCAGCGTCACATCGTCGCCACGCAAGGCGAGATTGAGCGGCGCGTTCAACGCGACCGGCACACCACTAATGCCGGCGTCGAGCTCGGTGAGGTTGACAATGGCGACACGGTCGCGCGCGTCGGCGAGCCGGCCTGACGCAGTGATACTGCCGCTGGCGAAACCGATAATCTCGGTTTCAATGGTGCCGAGCAGCGGCGACAGCCGCGCCAGTTCCAGGCGATCGAGAAGCGCGGTGGCCTTGTAGTCGTATGGTGACGCGGTCGCAATGTCGGCGTTGATCAGCGCGCCAATCGACGGCAGGCGCGCCACCACCCGCGCCTGGTCGCCAAGCAGGTCGGCGGTCAGCTCGCCGGCGCCAATCAGCGTGCCGGCCTTGCCGCCCATCAGCGAAAAGTCGATGCGCGCCTGCCCGCGCGGCTGGGCGGTCGTGCCGGCACCATCGAACTGCAAAGAGAACAACGCCTGGGTTTCGTTGGGCGCCAGCACGGTACCTTGCCATGTGAGGCGGTCGCCCTTGAGGTTGGCAGTGTAGGCGCCGGTTTCCCACGCGTATCGTACCCGGCCATCGAGAAACCCGGCGCCTTGCCGCAACTCAAGTGCGGTCACGTCGATCGCCTCCGCGGTCACCATCGCCTTTGCGTTGGCCTGATCGATCGGCTGTCCAGCCCAGCTCAATGCCGTTCCGGTGATGGTCGTGTCGAGAGTGTAGACATCGAACGTGCCGCCCAGGGTGGCCGCCACCTGCACTGGCCCCGTCACCCGCCAGGCTTCAGGAACTTCCGCCTGCAGTTCTTCGGCGTGCGGCGCATCGACGACGAAACTGCCGGTCCACATGCGCGCCGTGACATTGGCCAGCGCCTGGCCGGTGATCGACGAAGTGCCGCGGCGAAGGTCCACGGCGCTGATGTCCGCTTGCTTGGTATCGGCGATCACGTGCGCCGACGCGCGCACGCGGCCGATGAGCGGCAAATCGACCGCGTCGCCTGAGACCTGGGTGTCAACTTCGAACAATCGATACGAACCGCCGAGCGTCATCGGCAGGTCGACGGCGCCATGCACCTCGCTGGCGATCTCCGGCACCGGGAACCCGAGCGTGGCCAGGCTGCGCGATGCTTCGGCGACGTCGCTGACCCGCGCGTGCGCCGGACCGGTCATGGTCGACAGCAACGCCGTGGTGCGGTTGATCCGGCCCGCCATGCGTCCCTCGAATGCGAAGCCGGGGAAGCGATGGTTGTGATCGTAGCGATAGTCGTCGCCGACGATCGTCGCGCGAAGGGTGCCAGTCATCGGCGCGTGGTTCCGCTTGTTGCGCCCGGCCGAGCGATTGGTGATCTCGAATCGGCGCGGCACGCCAAACGTGAACGTGCCGCTGCCTTCGAAGGCGGCCCCAATCGGTTGCGGGCTGACGTTCGCCATGTCGAGCGCAGTCTGCGCATCAAGGCCCTGCCACGACGCGTCGGCCTTGCTCACCGCGGCGCCGCCCCACGGCACGTTAAAGTTCGCGAGGATCTCGCCGCCAGATCTCGGCACGATCGACAGCCGCGTGCCGGAGAATGACTCGAAGGTCACGAGTACGGGACCGCGCAGCGTCAGATTCTGCTCGCGGCCGACCGCCAGGGTGTCGCTTGCCACTGCCAGGGTGGTCACGATGTCGCGCGTCGGCCCCTGGATGGTGCCGTTGATGGTGGCCATCCCGCTCACCGGCACGGGAGGAGGCGGCACCCACTTCGCCGCGTTCGCGATGTCGATCGTGCCCTTCAGCGACAAGCCCAGTTGCGGCGAGTCGAGCACGCGGTTAATCGGTCCGCTCAGGACCGCGTTCAGCTCCGACGACACCAGGCGCGCATCTTTCAGCGACACATTCGAACCATCGAACGTCATCACCGTCTCGAACGGCGCGATCGTCAGGGTGCGATCGCGCAGCCGCACTTCAAGTGGCCCGCGGACGGCGAACGCGCCTTCCGCGCCGAGCGCACTGTCCAACAAGACCGATTCAATTTTCGGGACCTTCACGCCCCAGTTGCGCACGGTGTCGGTATAGTGCACGTCGAGCGCGCGCAGCGTCAGACCGCGAATGTCGAGTCGACGCGGCGTCTCGGGCGTCGGCTGGGTTGAGCCGGGCGGCAGGTTGACCACGCCGTTGGCGTCGCGGAAGATGTCAACGATGCCGTTTTCGATCTCGAGGTGATCGATCGCGAAGCGGCGGCGGAAGACGGTCCACGGCAGCTTGACTTGGATGCGGTCGGCGACCAGGAACGGGCGCTGGTCGTGGCCCTCTGCCGCGAGGCGCACGCCGGTGAGCGTAATGCGGCGGGTGACCGCGTTATAGCTCAGGTCGTTCGCGCGGAGTGAAAGGTCGTATTGAGCGACGAAGTCGCCGGCCCAGGTCAGCGCCCGCCCGCGCGCCCACGGGGTGTGAATGGCCAGCAGGGCGACCAGAACGGCCACGGCAACAATTGTCACTGGCCAAATCAACCCCCGCCGAACCCAAACCCTCACAGTATCGATTCTAGTCCTGCAAATGAGGTACCATTCGGCTGTGGAGGATCAGCTCATGCGTATGAAGTCATGGCTCAAGATAGGCCTCGGCGCCGCCTTGAGCCTGGTGACCAGCGCCGCGGGAGCCCAGGCACCAGCGGAACTCAAGGTTGGTGACATGGCCCCGGCGTTCTCGGCGCCCGGATCGGATGGAAAGACCCACACGCTTGCCGAGTCGAAAGGCAAGCAGGCGGTGGTACTCGCGTGGTTCCCGAAAGCCTTTACCGGTGGTTGAACGGCCGAATGCAAGTCGCTCCGTGAGAGCGGCGATCTAATCCGGCAGTACAACGTCGCGTACTACATGATCAGTACGGACACGTTGGAGGACAACACGAAGTTCGCCAAGATGCACGAGGCGGATTATCCCATCCTCAGCGACGTGACCAAGGAGATTGGCACCAAGTACGGCGTCCTCGGCATGACCGGCATGGCCCGGCGTTGGACGTTCTACATCGCACCAGACGGCAAGATCCTCCACATCGACACGGCCGTCAAAGCCGGGTCATCTGGTCCGGACATGGTCGCCAAGCTCGCTGAGCTGAAGATCGCGAAGAAGAAGTAACTCAAACACTCACCGACCTGGCCCGCAACAACGGCGCGGCCAGGTCGGATTCCCCGCCTACCTCACGTCTCCAAATGTCTTGACAGCACAGCCATAGCCCCGTAATGTCCGCGACGGATGCTCGGCATCACCTTTCTGAATACTTTGCCTTAGGGGGAGACGAACCATGCGTCGAGTTGTGCTGTACGCGGCAATCGCCTGTGTAGCGGTGTTCATGACGGCGCCGGAGGCAAGTGCCCAGGCCTCAATCGCCGGCGTTGTAAAAGACGGGAGCGGCGCGGTCCTGCCCGGGGTCACCGTCGAGGCTTCGAGCCCGGCGCTGATCGAGAAGGCCAGGAGTGTCGTCTCCGACAGCTCCGGTCAATACCGGATCGTTGACCTCAGTCCGGGCACATACCAGGTGACCTTCACCCTGGCGGGCTTCAAGGTCGTGCGGCGCGCCGACATCATCCTGCAGGGCAACTTCACGGCGCCCGTCAATGCCGACCTGCAGGTCGGCTCGCTGGAAGAGTCGGTCACGGTCACCGGCGCCTCGCCGACGGTTGACGTGACCAACAACACGACGCAGTTCGTGGTCAACCGCGACATTCTCGACGCGATTCCCACGCCCATCCGCAACACCCCGGCACGTGCGCTGCTGCTGCCCGGCACGACGGTGACGCCGTTTGTCCTTGGCCAGTACAGCATGAGCGTGCACGGCTCGAACACCGCCGACATGGTGATCGCCATCGACGGCCTGCGCGTCAATAACCTGTGTGGCAGCGGCCAGTTCAGCGGCTTCTACATGAACGATGCGAGCATCCAGGAAGTAACCTTCACCACCGGCGCCGAATCTGCCGAGATGCAGAACGGCGGATTGCGCATTAACAGTACGCCGAAAGACGGCGGCAACAAATTCAGTGGGACGTTCTTCGCCTACGGCGCCGGCAGCGGGCTGCAGGGCGACAACCGCTCCGATGCCGTGAAGGCCGCCGGCATTGCGCAACCTGGTATCGCGTATACCTATCAGATCAATCCGTCGGTTGGCGGGCCGATTAAGCGCGACAAACTGTGGTTCTACTTCACCTACAAGTACGAGGACAACAAGACCTACGTGGCCAGCTCCAGGTTCGCTGACGGGAGCCCGGCGTACCGCCAGGCCATGGGCAACTACAGCGCCGTGACGAGACTGACGTGGCAGGCCTCCCAGAAAGACAAGATCCGCTTCTATCTCGACCGCCAGTACAACGGCGAGTTCTATAACGGTTTCAACACCCTCGCCACCACCTCGCCGGAAGCCTCGACTGACGCCTTCGGGTTGGGCTGGGTGCCGCAACTCAAATGGACGCAGACCACCACCAACAAGCTGTTGCTCGAGGCTGGCATTTCGTACTACACGCAAGGCTACGAACAGTACTGCAAGGACACGGTTGGTCCTCGCGACCTGGCCCGCCTAGAACAGACCACCGGCCAGTTAACAGTGGCCTGCGGCAACACGATTCCACCGTACACGAGCTTTACCAAGAGCTACAGTTCGGCCGCGTCGGCCAGCTACATCACCGGCTCGCACGCCATCAAGACCGGCGTCACGATGCAGTGGGGCACCAACTCGAGGACCTTCTCATCAAACGGCCAGATCAATACGCTGGTGTTCAACAACGGCCTGCTCGGCGCTCCCGCCAGCGCCACCAACCCCGTGCCGTGCGTCGCCTTGCCTTGTCCGATTGCTGTCGCCGTGGCCAACGGCCCGACCACGGCTGAACAGAAGGTCAAGACTGACTTGGGCCTCTTCCTTCAGGACACGTGGACGATCGACAAGCTCACCCTCAACCTGGGGGGCCGCTACGACACCTTCAACGCCATGGTCCCCGCCCAGTCGGCGGCGGCAGGCCCGTGGATTCAGGCGCGCAACTTCGCCGAGATCAAGGACGTACCCGACTGGAACGACTGGTCGGTCCGCGCCGCAGCGGCGTACGACCTGTTCGGCAACGGTAAGACCGCCATCAAGGTAAATGCGAGCAAGTACATCGCCTCAGCCGCCGCCGGTTACGCCGCCAACTTCAACGGCATGACCTACTCGACGCAGACCCGCGCGTGGTTCGACCTCGACAGCAACAAGTCCCTGTTCGATTCCGCCGGCAACCTTCAGTTCGGTGAAGTGTTTGGCGGTACGTCGAACTTCGGCGGCATCACTAGCCGGCCGGATCCGAACCTGCTGCGCGGCTACAACTGGGAATACAACGCCTCGGTGCAGCACCAGCTGGTGGATCGGCTGTCGATGACGGCCGGTGTGTACCGCCGCCGGTTCTACAATCTGGATGTCACCGACAACACCAACCTGGCGGTCACCGACTGGTCACCCTTCACCATCACCACGCCGACGGACCCCCGGCTTCCGGGCTCGGGCTCGGTGATCACCATGCACACCCTCAATGCGACGAAGGTCGGGGTGGCCACCGATAACCTCCGGACGTTCTCGGATATCAACACCTCCGTCTACAACGGGTTCGAAGTGAGTGCCAACGCGCGCTTCAGCAAGCTGTTGATGTTTGGCGGCATCACCACCGATCGACGCGCCACGACGACCTGTGACGAACGCGACAACCCGAACTCCGCCCGCTTCTGCGATGCCGTGCCACCCTTCCGCACGACCTATAAGATGTCGGCCGCTTATCAACTGCCGTATGAGTTCCAGTTGAGCGGGTCGTTCCTGGCGCAGCCGGGGCCGAGCGTCGCCGCCAACTACACGGTGACCGCGGCGATCGCCGGACGGCCAATCGTCGGCTCGACGGCAGGCGGCACTACGATCGGCGTGAACCTGATTCAGCCCAACACGGTGTTCCTCGAGACCAGGAAGCAGCTCGACCTGCGCCTCGGCAGGACGTTCCGGTTCGGCACCAAGCGGATCCAGGGCTTCGCCGACTTCTTCAACATCCTGAACGCCGGCACGGTAACCAACGTCAACCAGACGTATGGCGCCAACCCGGCGACCAATGCGTGGAGGACGCCGACGCTGATCATGGACGCCCGCTACGTCCGCTTCGGCGTGCAGATGTCGTTTTAGGGGGGCTTGGGGGCTTGGAGGCTTGGAGGCTTGGAACCCCAAGTCCCCAAGTCCCCCAAGCCTTACTTCACGACCTTGACCGGCTCGCTTCGCCGCACCGGCGACACGTATGCGCTGACCAGGCTCTCGTGACCATCGGCGGCAATCGCGGATACCCCAAATACAAAATCATCGATCGACACGTTGGGCAGCACGAACTGCGTGACGTTACCGATCGTCTGCTGGCGCTGCCAGTCGTTGGACCACGTGTCGCGCCAGTAGACGCGGTAGGCTACCGCGCCCGGTGAGGCGGCCCACCGCAAGTCGGCGTCATAGCCTGAGGTGCCACGCGACAGCAGGTTCTGCCCGCGCTCGCTCGTCACTTTCGGCGCGGACGGCGCCAGGGCGAGGGAGGCTGCGCCGCCGGCGTTGACGCGCGCGTTCTGCGCCAGGTAGGCGAAGTCGACGCCGTCGAGCGTGTCACGGGCCGAGTGCTGCTTGCTGAAATTCTCGTTCGCCTCACGAAATACAATCGCTGGAAAGCCGGCCTGCGTGAACGACGACTGGTCGCTGCCGCGGCCAAAGCGATCCTCGCGCGCCATCAGGCGCACCTGGTGCGACGGCACGTAGACCACCGCGGTCCGCGCAATATAGCGCGCCAGCGCGCGGGCCATCGAATCCTCAGGGCCCACGGCGTAGACCCGGACGCTTTCGGCATCCACCACGCCATTGCCGCCGTGGCTGTTGCCGACGATGTCGTTGTTGAACATCGCCTCGACCACAGTCTTGGCAGCCAACAGGTCCTGGGCGTGAGCGGCCGAGCCAATCAGTCCCTGCTCTTCTCCGGCCCAGCAGATGAACACCAGCGTCGCGTCGAACTCGATGCCGCTCTCGGCAAACACCCGCGCCAACTCCATCGTCAACACCGTTCCGCTGCCATCGTCGTTGGCGCCGGGCGCCTCGGCATCGTGGTTGAACTCGGCCGTCGCTTGCGGGTTGCCGCCGGCGCCGGTGTTGAGTCCGGCCTGGCCGCGGTCGCCGAGGTTCAGCGAATCGTAGTGGCCGCTGATGTAGATCCGGCGCGGCGACTTGCCCGGCAACACGGCCATCACGTTGCGTAATTCGACCTGACGCGTGATGCGACCCTGCGGCGCAATCTGGTGGGTGTCGAATGATACCTGCAGCCGGCCGCTCGAGCGCTTCATCTCGTCGAAGATCCACTGCCGTGCACCGCCAATGGCGCGTGTGGTCGACGACTGGTTCGACAGCGTCTCGCGCGTGCCGAAGCTGACCAGCCTGGTGAGCAGCTGCTGCAGCCGTTCTTGTGATACGGCGGCGACGATCTTCTGGACGCGTGGATCAGCATCGGGACGAACGGGAGATTGAGCGGCGGCCATCACCGGCAGGGCCAATAACAGCGCGACGATTAGCGGCTGGGTCAGCAGGGTCTTCAAGTAGGTCATGACTTCTCCGTCAGTGCAGCGAGCTTGAGCACGGTGTTCCAGTTTCTCGCCGTGCCGGTGGTTCCGAGCTTCTTCTCGATCAGCGTCATGGTGAGACGAGAGCGCCCCATGCCATCGGGATAGAGAAAGTAAGCATACCGGCCCCTCGCTTTGACGACCTCGCGATCCTTGATCGCGTCTTCCAGCGCCTTTACGGCGGCCGGCGCGGGCGCGTCTTTCAGGCACATCAAGATGGTATGTCCCGGATCGAGCCTGGCTTCTTTCGGGAACGGGTTATCGGCAATCGCCTGTTGCCACTCCGCGCCAGTGCGAACAAAGAAGGCGGTTTCGAGACCAAGCTTCCTGGCGGCGCCGGCCTCGAGCGCCTTCTCGAGTGAAGCCGTCGAGCGGGCGGTGGTCTCGAACACCAGGTTGCCGCTCTGCAGCAGGCTCTGCGGGTTCTTCAGGCCGAACTCCGACAGCAGCTGGCGCAAATCGGCCATGGCTACCTTGTTGTGGGAGCCGAGGTTGATCGCGCGGAGCAGGCCGATGAAAGTCGTCACGCCTATCAGCTGCGGCGCTTATTCGGCGGTCGTCGGGTCAATGGTCGTCTTGATCTCGGAGATCTTGTCGGCGGGGAATCCGCCCTGGCGCGCGTGCTCGCGAAGGAGGTCTTCGTTTGGAGCGCGGTAGACGCACATGATCTGGTTGTCGGTGACGTAGCTGTGCACCCATTGAATCTGCGGCCCCAGCGTGTTCAGCACGGCGCACGACTTCTGCGAAATGCCCTGTAGTTCGGCGGCGGTGAGCTTGCCGGCGCCGGGGATGTTTCGTTCGATCAGATACTGCGGCATGATGCTCCTATTACGGACTTTGGTTTACGTCGTCTCTAACGTCGGTAGCGGCACTTCGTTCGGAACGACCCGCGTGAACTGGCCGCGCTGCATCAACTCGCGGCCCTTGCCGCCGCGGCCGACGATTTCATACTTGGTGGTGCTGATGGTCTGCTCGGCGCCACGCGAGGTTTCGACCGTCAGCAGGTCACGGTCGCCGGTCGACACCAGCGCGCCGATCACCTTGTCTTCGGGGAAGTCGATCTTGATCAGGATGACGCCGCGGCCCGGGCCCGACAGGAAGTTCACCTCCTCGACCGGGCACAGCATGGCGCGAGCCGCACCGGTCGCCGCAATCACGGTTTCCTGGCCGGTCGTCATGGCCACGGTCACTACCTCCGCGCCGTCGGCGGTGCGGGCATAGCGTCTACCTGAGCGCGTGCTCACTTCAATAAATCCCTGCAGCGAGAAGCGCATGGCGTAGCCATCGCTGGTCACCGCCACGGCGTGCACGGGAGGGGCGTCGCCTTCTTTCCTGGCTTCGATCTTCTTCGCAACGCGCGGGTCGAGGCTGAACGCCGCGATCACCCGCTCTCCGTCTTTGAACTTGAACAGCTTCTGTACCGGCTCGCCGTAGCCCGTCGAGGCGGGTACGTCGACAATACGACTGGTATAGGCGACGCCGAAGTTGGTGAAGAACACCATCGTGGCGCGCGTGCTGCCAATGGCGGCCGCGAGCACACCGTCGCCCTCGCGCAGGCGCGTGGTCGACAGATCTTTCACTTCCTTCTGCCGCTTCACCCAGCCATCGCGCGACACAATGACGACGTTGTCTTCCTCGACGATGAACGATTCAGCCGAGTACTCAACCTCTTCGGCCTCTTCAATCATGGAGCGGCGCGGGTCAATCCTGGGGTTGCCGTACTTGGCCTGGATCTCTTCCAGCTCAGACCTCACCAGTTTCCAGCGGCCCTCTTCATCCTTCAGCAGGCCGGCAATCTGCCGCGACCGCTTGCGCTTCTCGCTGAGTTCAGTCTGGATGACCTGGATTTCGAGCCGAGCCAGCCGGTACAGCTTCAGTTCGAGAATGGCGTCGGTCTGCTCGGCGTCGAGCGAGAACCGCGCCATGATCTTCTCCGCCGAATCGGCCTTACCGTCTGATTTTCGGATGAGCTTGATGATTTCGTCGAGCGCGTCGAACACCTTCTCGAAGCCTTCGAGAATGTGGATGCGCCTGCTCAGTTGCTCGAACTCGTGCTCGAGGCGGCTGGTCACCACTTCCAACCGGAAGTGGAGGAAGTGCCAGAGCATCTGCTTGAGATCGAGCCGCTCGGGCCGGCCGGCCTCGGCGTTCTCGGTCGGCACCAGGCACGTCATGTTGACGGCAAACGTCGTCTGCAGCGAGGTGTGCTTGAACAGGTACGCCATCACCAGGTTGTCGTCGGCGCCAGCTTTGACATCGAGCTCAATTCGCACGTCGTCGGTCGAGACGTCGCGAACGTCGACCAGATACGGCATCTTGCGGCTGAGCACCACATCGCCGATCTGCTCCACCAGCTGAGACTTATTCACGGCGTAGGGAATGCTCGTAATGTACAGCTTCTTCTCTGCACGCGCTGTGGGACCCGCCTCCCAGGTGGACCGGAGGCGAATCGATCCCGAACCGGTGCGGTAGATCTCCTTGAGTTCGTCTGGCGAATTCAGGATGTGGCCGCCAGTCGGAAAATCTGGGCCCTTCACCCAGCGGCACAACTGCAACGTGGTGAGATCGGGATTATCCAGCAGCTTGATCAGCGCCGTGATGATCTCGTGGAGGTTGTGCGGCGGGATGTTGGTGGCCATGCCGACGGCAATGCCGGTACTGCCGTTGATCAGCAGGTTAGGCACGCGCGACGGCAACACCACCGGCTCGGTCTTGGTGCCGTCGTAACTCGGCCGGAACGGAACCGTTTCCTGCTCGATTTCCTGCAGCACTTCATCGGCGAGACGAGCCAGGCGGCATTCCGTGTAGCGCATGGCCGCCGCGCCGTCGCCGTCGAGCGAACCGAAATTACCCGAGCCGTCAATCAGGGGGTAGCGCAACGAGAACGACTGCGCCATGCGGACCAGCGTCTCGTAAATCGCGCTGTCACCATGGGGATGGAAGTTACCCATCACGTCGCCGACCACCTTGGCGCACTTGCGGTGCTTGGCGTCGGCGGTCAGGTTCTGCTGCCACATTGTGAACAGAATGCGGCGCTGCACCGGCTTCAGCCCGTCACGCACATCGGGCAGCGCGCGCGAGGTGATCACCGACAGCGCGTAATTCAGGTAGCGCGACTGCGCCGCTTCATGCAGCGAGACACTGGACGTGCCATCGCTGCCGATCGGCGAGAAGCCGCCCCGCGCAGGTGGCGGAGGGGCGCCGGCATCATCGTCGTTCTCAGGCAGGTCGAAGAGGGAGGGTTCGGACTTTCGCTTCGCCATTCGCTGTTCAGGGTATCAGTTTACCCGGATTCATCAGGTTGTTGGGGTCGAGCGCGCGCTTGATCGAGCGCATCACGTCGAGCGCCGCCCCGTGTTCTTTCTTCAAGTACTTCAACTTACCAATGCCCACGCCATGCTCGCCGCTGCAAGTGCCGCCGAACCTCAGCGAGCGTTCGACCAGCCGTTCGTTCAGTCGCGAGATCTGGTCGAACTCCTTCTGGTCGCCCGCGTCGAGCATGAAGATCAGATGGAAATTACCGTCTCCGGCATGGCCGACCAGCGGGGCAACCACACCGGCCGCCTTGAGGTCGGCCTGGGTTTCGAGAATGCATTCGGCCAGGTGCGAAATTGGCACGCAGATGTCGGTGGTCCAGGCCCGGGCGCCCGGGCGCGAGGCGACCGTCGCGTAATATGCGTTATGGCGCGCCTGCCACAGTGTGGCGCGATCTTCGAGGGTTGACGCCCACTGAAAGCCCCTCGCGCCGTGCTCGCGGGCAATCTCTTCAACAGCCTTGATCTGCTCGTCCACCATCGCGTCACTGATGCCGTGGAACTCGAAGAACAACGTCGGCTCGAGCGGATAGCTGGTCTTCGAGTAGGCATTGACGACGCGCAACTGTGCCTCGTCTACGACCTCGATGCGGGCGACCGGAATGCCGAGTTGAATGGTCTGGATCACGGTCGCGGCGGCACCGGCCATTGATTCAAACGGACAGACGGCGGCACGCACCGCCTCGGGCTTGCCGTAAAGCCTCAGCGTGAGGTTGGTGATCACGCCGAGCGTGCCTTCGGAGCCGACCAACAGCCGGGTCAGGTCATACCCAGACGACGACTTGCGCGCCCGGCCTCCGGTCGTGATCACCTGGCCGTCGGCCAGCACCACGGTGAGGCCCAGCACGTTGTCGCGCATGGTCCCGTAGCGCACCGCGGTGGTGCCCGATGCGCGCGTCGCGGCCATGCCGCCAAGCGTGGCGTCGGCGCCGGGGTCGATCGGGAACATCAGCCCGGTGTTCTTCAGGTGCGCGTCGAGCTTCAACCGGGTCAGGCCGGCCTCGACGGTGATGTCGAGATCCTCCGCGCTCAGCCGCAACACCCGCGTCATGCGCGTCATGTCGATCGAGACGCCGCCGTGAATGGCGTTGACGTGGCCTTCGAGCGAGCTACCCATGCCGAACGGCACGATCGGCTTGCCATGCTGCGCGCAGATCTTGACGATGGCGCTGACTTCGTCGGTAGACACCGGAAACACAACGGCGTCAGGCGTACCGGCGGGGTGCCACGACTCGCCATGGCTGTGATGTTCGCGCACCGAGTCGGCGGTCGAGGCACGGTCGCCGAGAAGGCTTTTTAGTTCGTCGATCACTACGACATTATAGGTGTCTGCCATGTTTACACCGAAGACCCTGTCGTTTCTCCGCTCCCTCAAGCGCAACAACAAGCGCGAATGGTTTCACGCCCGCAAAGACCAGTTCGAGAGCCATTGCCGGATGCCGATGATCGAGATCGTCGAGCGGCTTGCCGTTGACATGCGGGCGTTCGCACCCGAGTTGGTGGCGGATCCCAAAGTGTCGTTGTTCCGCCAGTTCCGCGACACCCGCTTCAGCCACGACAAGACGCCACTCAAGACCAACATCGCGGCGACCTTCCCGAACCGCGCACTGGGCCGCATGAACGGGGCCAGCTTCTATTTTGAGGTTGGGCCAGACCAGGTGTGGATTGGCGGCGGCGCCTACCGCCCCGACACCTCGCAACTACAGTTGATTCGCGAGCACGTCCTCGACCACCATCGCCAACTCGACACCATCGTCAATTCGGCGGCGTTCAGGAAGATTGGCGGACTCAAAGGGGAAATGTTCGCGCGTGTGCCGCGAGGTTTCGACAGGCACCACAAGGCAGCGCGTTATCTCATGCACAAGCAGTTTCTGGGCTTCCGCGAAGAGCCGGCAGCGTTCGCCACGTCGAAAAACTTCTACCAGAACCTGTTGGGGACGTTCAAGACACTGGCGCCGTTGGTCAAGTTCTTGAATGAGCCGCTGATCGCGGCCACGTCGCCATCGCGCGGGGGGCACATTCTGGACGACCAGCGAGGGCGGGTCTAAACCCGCCTCTACATTTTCAAACGCGTCGCCAAGAAGAACAACACCGCGCCAGCGGCGAGCGCCGCAGCACCCGCCGTCAGCTGCGCCTGGTTGGCGCCCGCGAGAATGCCCAACGCGACGATCGAGGCAACGATCGGGATGACCGGACCGAGCGGCACCGTAAAGGTTGGCAGTGCCACGGCGCCATCCATGTCACCAGAGTGCGAACCCACCTGCGCGACGATCTCGCGGTCGTGTTTTCTTAACACCAGCGTCGATGCGCACACCGCGAGGTACATCACCAGGCGGGCGATGGCGCTGACGGCGGCGAGCGCGACGAACGAGCCGGTAAGCGCCAGCGTGAGCGCGACCACCGCCGTGAACAGGATGGCGTTCGACGGCGTTTGGTAGCGCGGATGGACGCGGGCAAACCACCGGGGTAAGTCGCCGTTCTCGGCGAGCGCAAACAAGGTGCGCGATCCATTCAGGATCTGGCCCATGTTGTTGCCGGTCATTGAAATAGCTGAGCCGATCGACACCAGCAGGGCGCCGGAGGCGCCGAGAAACATCGCGGCGCCGTCGGCAAGTGGCGTGCGGCTGGCACCGAGGTCGGGCAGCACGCCGGTCGCCACCAACGATGTCAGCGACATCACGATCGCCACGGTGATCAGCGTCGCCACAAACGCGAACGGCACGTCGCGACGGGGATTGGCTGCCTCGCCGGCAAGCACGCCGGTGACCTCGTAGCCGCCATACGCGAAGATCAGCAGAATCAGCGCGCTCGACAACTGTTGCTGTGACACCGCGGGCATGGCGGCGAAGCGGGCAGAGTCGACATACCAGAGGCCGGCGATGATGAAGATGGCCAGTGGCGCGAGCTTGCCGATGGTGAGTGCGTTGACCACCCATGACGACTGCTTGATGCCGCGCACGTTAATCCAGGTGAGTGCAAGGGTCAGCCCGGAAATCAGCAGCATTCGCGGCAGGCCCGTGGCCAACGCCGGCCAGTAGAACCCCATGGCGAGCGCCAGGCCATTGGCGACCGAGGCCTGGCTGGTGACTCGGGTGAACCACATCATCCAACCGACTTCGAACCCGACGAAACGGCCGAAGGCCGCGCGGGCCGGCAGGTACGGGCCACCGGTCTTCTCGAAGCGGCTGCCCACTTCGGCGAAGCACAAGGCAATCGACAGCGACAGCAGGCCAACGGCCATGAACGCCAGCGGCCCCCACGGACCGACCAGCCGCGCCACGTCGGCCGGCAGCAGGAAAATGGCGCTGCCGATCACCTGGTTGACGCCGATCGCCGTGAGGTCCCAGCGGCCAAGCGCGCGCCGCAGGGCAGGAACGTCAGGGGTTCCAGCCATCAGATTCCTTCTGCCCGAGGGTGAGCGCGACCGCGCCGATGGCGCGCCGCAGGCTCGAAGATCGGCGATGTGGGTAAGCGCGCAGCACGTGCAGACCGGAAGAATCGAACGCCGGTTGTATCATGATTCCCGGATGAGCACCACTTCTCCACATCGTGGGCCGACGACGCTGGCTGCGGAAGCGTACACCGATCCGGCGTGGTTTCAGGCCGAGGCCGATCGCATTTTCGCGCGGATGTGGCTGGCGGTGGGGCGGGCGGCGGAGCTCGACCGGCCCGGCGCGTTCATCACGCGCGACCTCGCCAACGCGAGCGTGATCGTACTGCGCGGAACGGACGGCCGAATCCAGGCACTGCACAACGTCTGCGGTCATCGCGGCACACGGTTGTGCGTGACGGAAGCAGGCGTCTTCCCCGGCAGCATCCAGTGTCCGTATCACGCGTGGACCTACGGTCTTGACGGCGCCCTCCTGGCGGCACCGCAAATGGACGATGCGCCGGGTTTTGACAAGGCGGAGTACCCGCTGCGCGGGGTGGCGTGCGAGGAATGGGACGGCCACCTCTTCATCAACCTGTCAGACTCGCCGGCGCCCCTGCTGGATCAGATTCGCGGCCTGCCCGAGCGCTTTGCGCCGTGGGGCATGCAGGACCTTCGCATGGCGCATCGCATCCAGTACGACGTCGCCACCAACTGGAAACTCGTCGTGCAGAACTACAACGAGTGCCTGCACTGCCCCGTCATTCACCCGTTGCTCAATCGGATGCATCATTACCTTGACGCCGCAAACGTCCCGTCAACCGAAACCTACTGCGGTGGCGCCCTCGGCTTCAAGGACGGCATTGAGACCCTGAGCAGCGACGGCAAGCGCCGCCGCGCGGTGCTACCCGGCCTCGGCGCGGCCGATCGGGAACTGGTCAACTACTTCGCGATCTATCCGAACTTCCTGCTGACCCTGCATCCCGACTACATGATGACGATCACGATCTGGCCGCTCAGCCCAGGCCGGACCAAGCTGATCGCCGAGTGGCACTTCCATCAGGACGAGATGGCTCAGCCAGGCTTCGTGTTCGCAGACGCGATCGAGTTCTGGGACCGGACCAATCGCGAAGACTGGGCGATTTCCGAGCAGTCGTACCGCGGCATCAGCTCACGCGGCTACCAGCCGGGCCCCTACTCTGCGCGCGAGCAGCAGTTGTGGGAGTTTGACCAGTTTGTGATGAAGGCAGTCAAACCCGAAAAACACGAAGCCTGATTTTTTCGTGGTCTTAGTGTGCTACTTAATCCAGCTGGCATACAGCTCGGGCCGGCGGTGCTTCATGAATAGCCGCCGCGCATTCGACTCGGCGGTCTTCGCGAGATCGATCTCGGCATAGACAATGTCGTCCGCACTCTTGGCGCCGCGCGCGAGTACTTCACCGTCAGGACCACAAACGAACGACTCGCCGGCAAAGTCGAGGCAGTCTTCCTTGCCGACGCGATTGCACAGGGCAGTGAAATAGCCGTTCTGAAAGGCCGTCACGCGCATCTCGGCCTCGTACAGCCCTTCCGGCCACTCGTCCACGGCACCGGCCTGCGGAACGATCACGAGGTCTGCGCCGTTCACCGCCAGCGCGCGCATGTACTCCGGGAAATGCCGGTCGTAGCAGATCGACACGCCGATAGTGCCCACCTTGGTCTTGAACACCGGCGCGCCCTTGTCGCCTGGTGTGTAGTAGCCCTGCTCGTGAAAGCACGGGTATTCGGTGATGTGAATCATGCGCGTCACACCGAGCAGCGAGCCGTCGGCGTCGATCACCGGCGAACTGTCAAAGGTCTTGTGGCCTTCACGCTCGTACAAGTTGATCACGACCACCATGCCCAGCTCACGGGCCTTCTGTTGAAACGCCTTCACGGTGGGGCCGTCGAGCGGCTCGGCGAGTTCGCGGAAACCCGTTTCGGCCGGACGCTGTGGGTAGAACCACTCGAACGCGAGTTCGGCGAAGCAGGCCAGCTGCGCACCCTGGCGCGCAGCGGTGTCAAGCGCGGCAAGGCCGCGCGCGACGTTGGCGGTCTTGTCCTTGGTGGCATGCTGCTGGATCAGCGCGATCTTCATGGCTCCAGCTTATCAGTGCGGTGCGCGCGGGGTATTATGGGCTCCGTCATGGAGACATCAATGCACAGACTACACACGGGTTGGCTGGTCGCGGTCGCCGCGGCTGTCCTCGGGGTCGCGGGCACAGGCGCCCAAAGTGCGACGCCTTACAAACTGGGAATGTTCCAGCAGGGAACGCGCTCGTTCGTCGGCCTGGTCATCCAGAACGACACCCTCGTCTTAGACCTGTCGCGCGCCAATGTCGGGGCGCCGGCGACGCTCAAACAGCTGATTACCGGCTGGGACGCAGGCACCGGTACGCGCCTCGCGGCACTGGCCGCCGCGTCAACGGCGAAGGCGCCGGAGTTCTCGATGAAAGTGTCGGCGGTCAAGACGTTGCCCCCGATTTCAGATCCGACGGTGTTACTGAATGCCGCGGTGAACTACAGCGAGCACGGCATCGAGATGACCGGTGTCGCCACCACCGCGGCGAGTGCCGACAAGGTCGACCCCAAGGTCGCACTCGGCATTCCGGGTTACTGGAACCGCAAGCCGGGCGATCCGCGGCAGAACCCCTACTACTTTTTTAAGGCACCTTCGTCCATCACCGGCAACGGCGATCCGATCATGCTGCCGCCGGGTCGGACCCAGATCGATTGGGAGTGCGAGCTGAACGTGGTGATCGGCAAGACCGCCAAACGCGTGAAGGCCGAGAATGCCGCCGAGTACATCTTTGGCTACACGCTGGATAACGACGTCTCGGATCGCGGCGGCCGTGCCGATGGCCGGCACGGCAGCGACTGGGTGCTCGGCAAGAGCCACGACACGTTTTTCCCGATGGGTCCATTCATTGTCCCGCGGCAATTCGTGCCGAATCCGCAGAAGCTGGCGATCAAGTTCTCGTTGAGCGGCAAGGTAATGCAAGACTCGAACACCGACCGCATGACCCACAATGTATATGAGCTGGTCGAGTACGCCTCGCACCTGTTTACGCTGCGGCCGGGTGACATGATCTCGTCGGGCAGCCCTGCCGGGGTCGGCACGGCGCGCGGCACACCCATCTACTTCAAGGACGGCGATACGTCCACGTGCACGATTGAAAGCATCGGCACACTCGAGAACCCAGTTAAGGCGGAGAAGTAATGCCCTCAACGACGCGAATGTTTGGACTGATCTTGATCGTGCTGGGCGTGGCGAGCTACGTGGCCACGGGCAGGACGAGCATGACGGCGCTGATTCCCGCGATTTTCGGTGCGGTGTTCGTGATCTGCGCGCTGGTCGCGCGGAACGAATCGATGCGCAAGCATGCCATGCACGTGGCCGTCGCGGTCGGCCTGATCGGCGCGCTCGCGTCGCTCGGGCGCGCCATGCCCGCGGTGATGAACGGCTACGCCACGCGCCCGGCAGTGATGTCGCAGCTGATCATGGGCGCGCTACTGATCGTCTACGTGTACTTGGGCGTGCAGTCGTTCATCGCCGCCCGCAAAGCGCGGCTCGGACGGTAAGTGAACCTGCTTCACTTTTGCTCACTTTTACGTAAACCGTAAAAGTGAAGCAGGTTGAGTTTTTCGGGCCGGATTGAAAAACGGCATCGGCACGACCGTGGCCCTGGCACGATGCCGCACGGCGTCGACCGTCACTTCCATTTCGAGACACGTCCCCGTTGCAAAATGGGGCGCGTCGATGGTTGCCAGCGCAATCAACTTCTTCATCACCGGCGACCACGTCGTCGAGGTCGCTCGGCCGACCTGCGCGTTGCCCTGGTAGACCGGAACGGCCACCCGGGAGGTCGCGGCCGGTGCGGTGGGCGGCAGGCCCACTGCCTCGTAGAGCTTCTCGACGTCCGTCCAGTCGATCTCGATGCCGACGATCTGCCGGGCTTGCCCGCGCCTGATCTCTTCGGCCAGCGCCTTGCGGCCTATGAACGGGCCCTTTTTCATGTCAACCAGCCGCGCCATGCCGAGCTCAAAAGGCGAGTACTTCTGTGACTCGATTAAGGCCTTGCGGCTGCCGATGAAGTCGACATCGATCAGCAGCAGGCCGGCCTCGATGCGGGCAATGTCGAGCGCCAGCATGCCGACCGGGTGGAGATCGAAAGCTGGACCAGCCGCGGCGATCGCGTCCCAGACCTGCAGCGACGCCTCCCAGGGCATCCAGATCTCATACCCAAGATCGCCGGTGTAGCCGGTGCGGGAGATATCGACCGGGACGCCGGCAATGGTTCCGCTGGTGGCGCGGAAGTACTTCAGTCGGCCGAGCTCCGCTGTGCCCACCGTTCGCAGCAACGCGGCCGACGTGGGGCCTTGCAGCGCCAACGCCGCAACCTGCTCCGACACATCGTCAATCTGCACGTCGAGCCCGGAAGAATTCTGGGTGAGCCAGCGCAGGCTCGGGTCCGCCGCCGTCCAGCGATACGCCTGCTCCCCGACCCGCGTCACCGTCCCATCATCAATGACCTTGCCGTCGTCATCGCACCAGGGCGTATAGAACACCTGGCCGACGGCCATTTTCGACGCGTCGCGCGTGATCACGCGATTGACGAGCCGCGATGCGCCGGGGCCCGAGACCAGGTACTTGAACAGCGGCGAGATATCGATTAATCCGCACGCGTTGCGCAGGGCGTTGTACTCGTGTTCGTGGTGCGTTTCGTAGGCGCTGACCGCGTAATAGCCCGCCCAGTCACGGTAGTTGAGGCTTTCGCACAGTTCACGGGTGCGCGCATGGAAGGCCGAGCCGACAGGCACGACGAAAGTATACTTTCGGGCGGGCCCGCGGGGCAGACCTACCGAGCGGAGCGAGGAAAAACAACACTTGAAGTACGACGCAATCGTCATCGGCGGCGGGCACAACGGCCTGACCTGCGCGGCCTACCTCGCCCGGGCCGGCCGCAAGGTGCTGGTACTCGAGCGCCGACATGTCCTCGGTGGCGCCGCCGTCACTGAAGAGGTGTTCCCCGGCTTCAAGTTCTCGGTGTGCTCGTACGTAGTGTCGCTGTTGCGGCCCGAGATCATCCGCGAGCTCAACCTGCCGCGCCACGGCATGGAGTTGCTGCCGCTCGACGGCACGATGACCCCGATGCCCAACGGCGACTACCTGTGGCGCGTCAACGACCACGACAAGACGCGCAGGGACATTGCCCGCCACTCGCGGCTCGACGCCGAGGCCTACGACGAATACGGCAAGGCCATGGTGGAGATGGGCCGTTTCGCGAAGCCGATTATGGGCATGCTGCCGCCCGATCCCACCTCGCTCGACCCGCGCGGCCTGCTCGAGCTGCTCGGCATGGGCAAGCGCTTTCGCGACATGCGTTTCCACGACAAGGTGAACCAGGTCCAGTTGCTCACCATGAGCGCCGTCGACTTTCTCGATCAGTGGTTCGAGACTGACGTGCTCAAGGCGACCATGGCGGCGTCTGGAATCATCGGTACCTTCCTGGGTGTTCGCTCGCCCGGAACGGCTTACGTGCTGCTGCATCACTACATGGGTGAGATCGACGGTGCCTTCCGTTCGTGGGGGCTGTCACGCGGAGGAACCGGCGCGGTGTCCAACGCCATCGCGGCGGCAGCGCGAGAGTTCGGCGCCGAGATTCGCACCGAGGCGGCCGTGGCGCAGATTGTGAGCAAGAACGGCCGGGCCACCGGCGTGGCGCTCGCCAACGGCGACGAGATTCACGCCAAGGTGGTGGTCTCGAGCGTCGATCCCAACCTGACGTTCCTGAAGTTCATGGACGAGCGTGACCTGCCCGGGGACTTCGTCGAGGGCGTGAAGCGATACAAGTACCGCGGATCGTCAGGCAAGGTGAACCTCGCGCTCGACGGCCTTCCAAATTTCACCTGCCTGCCGGGCGTCGGCCCGCACCTGCGCGGCGCCATTTCGATTTCTCCCAGCATCGACTACATGGAACGCGCCTATGACGAGGCCAAGTACGGGAAGTTCTCGAGTCGTCCGTACATGGACATGGTGATCCCGTCGCTGACCGATCCGTCGCTGGCGCCGCCGGGCAAGCACGTGATGTCGTGCTTCGTGCAGTATGCGCCGTATCACCTGCGCGATGGCGTGTGGGACGACCAGCAGCGCGAGGCGTTTGGCGATGCCGTGATCAATACCATCGCGGAATACGCCCCCAACATCAAGAACATCATCCTGCACCGGCAGGTGCTGACGCCGCTTGACATCGAGCAGGAGTTTGGGCTCACGGAAGGAAACATCTTTCAAGGCGAGCTCACGCTCGAACAACTGTTCTTCCTCCGGCCGGTGCCGGGATGGGCGCAGTACTCCACGCCGATCCAGCGCTTGTACATGTGCGGCTCGGCCACGCATCCCGGCGGGGGCATCATGGGCGCTCCGGGCCGTAACGCCGCCACGCGGATCCTCAAAGAGGTCTCGCCGTGAGCCGCGCCGCGAAGTACGACGCGGTGGTGGTGGGCGGAGGCGTGAACGGCCTCACCTGCGCCGCGATGATGGCCAAGGCCGGCGTGCGAACGGTGCTCGTCGAGCAGCGCGATGTCACTGGCGGGTGCGCGGCGGAGGGCGAGATCGCGCCAGGCTTTCGCGCGCCGACCCTCGCGCACGCCACCGGACCGG
>JANLWW010000095.1:0-100884 GCA_031364805.1 Acidobacteriota bacterium | reverse complement strand
ACGCCGATCTTGCCGACGTCGTGCAGCAGGCCCGACAACTCCACGACTGACCGGCTGTCGGCGTCGAAGCCCAGGTGATGCGCGAGCCTGACGCCGAACGCGGCAACGCGCTCTGAATGCTTGTGGGTGTAGCCGTCCTTGGCGTCGATAATCGACGCGATCGCCTTCATCACGTCGAGGAACAGCCGCTCGACTTCGGCCATCAACTTGGCGCGATGCAGCGCAATGCCGGCCTGGTTCCCCACAGCAGCCAGCAGTTCCAGCTCGGCCTCGCTGAACTCACGGGCCGCACGGCTATCGACGTAGAGCACGCCGAGAATGGTGTCACTGGTTCGCATCGGCGCGCACATCACCGAACGGATGCGCTGCCGGACAATACTCTCGCCGCCGAGGTAGCGCTCGTCGGCCAAGGCGTCGTCGGTGAACGCCGAAATGCCCTTCTCGAGCACGTCGTTCACCACGGTGCGCGACAAGGTCACGGCGCCGGTGGCGCTGCCGTCCGTGGTGCGCACCGCCACCATGTCGACGGCGTTGTCGGCACCGGCACCATCGGCCGGCCGCATGAGAATGGCCGCGCGGTCGCCGCCACTAACCTCGAGAATCGCCGATAGGATGGAATCAAACAGCGCCTCGACATTGCTCGCGCGCGACAAGATGTCCGACACCTTGTGCAGCATCGTCAAATACTTCTGCGCCGACGTCAGCAGGTCGGCGTCGTCCTTGCGCCTGGAGATCTGCGACAGAAACTCGAGCTTGGTGGGGTCGACGGCGCGTTGCACCAGCGTGTGACTGCGCGCTTCGACGATGCTGAGCGAGGTGGTGATGTGGGTGCCGCGCACCGCGGACCCGGGCGCGTTGGTGTCGAGCAGTTCAATCACCGTGGAACCAATACGGATCTTGTCGCCTTTTCCGAGCTCGGTCGTCGTCACCCGTCGCTCGTTGACGAACGTGCCATTCGCCGACTGTAAGTCGGCCATCACGCAGACGCCTTCGCGCACGGTAATGGTGCAGTGCCGGCGCGATACGGCTTCGTCATCCACGACCACGTCGCAGCCGTTGAGGCGGCCGAGGACGATGGTCTGCCCGGTATTGACCGCCACCGTCCGACCCACTTCCTTGCCGGACCTGACGACAAACTCGAATCGCATGGCGGCCATAATACAAGGGGTGTGGCCGCTTTGGCGTTGATCCCTCAGGTCGAGGAAGATCCAGCCAGGGTCAGGTCCCGAATAGACATGGAAGACAACACTCTGGTCGCCAAACGGCTGCGTTACCTAGAGCGACAACGCGGGCTTCGTCCGGCGGTCGCGCAACCATTTGAGGGCCGCGCACCGGTAGGCACCGGCCCGATTAATCGCCACGGCATGCCCAAGTTGCCGACCGGCCAGCGTCAAGTGCCTAACTGGCCGGTGCTTGACTTGGGGGACTCGCCGACCGTGGCCCTCCATGACTGGCGGCTCGAGGTCGCCGGACTCTGCGACAATCCGCTCTCGATCAGCTGGGAGGAATTTCTCGCCATGCCGCAGGCAGAAGACGTGAGCGATTTTCACTGTGTCACGACCTGGAGCCGGATGGACAATCGCTGGCAGGGCGTGAAGTTCCGCACGCTCGCGGAGATCGCGGTGCCGGCCGCTCAGGCGACGCACGTGCTCTGCACCGGCTACGACCACATGCCGGGCACCCGCATTCCCTACACCACCAACCTGCCTCTCGCGCGCGCCGTCGAAGACGACGTGCTGCTGGTGCACACGTGGGAGGGCGAACCGTTGCCGCAGGAGCACGGCGGCCCGTGCCGGATGATCACGCCAAAGCTGTATGCCTGGAAGGGCACCAAGTGGATCCGCAAGATTGAGTTTCTCGCCGGCAATAAGCCGGGGTTCTGGGAGGAACGTGGCTATTCCGACACGGCGGAGCCTTGGTTCGACGACCGCTATTCCTGATTCCCGATCCCTGATTCCCGATCCCTGATCCCCGATCCCTGTTCGCGATAGCATCTTCCGGTGTTCGTTGCCAAAGACCTGCGGCCCATGCTGGCGACGTTGCCGCCCCAGCCCCCTGCGCTCACCGTGGCAGGCTTCGTATACGAACCCAAGTACGACGGCATCCGCGCCATCGTTGAAGTGGTCCCCGGTAAAGACCAGGCTGCCGTGCGGCTGTGGTCGCGCAACGGCAACGAGAAGACCGCGCAGTTCCCGGACATCGTTCACGCCGTCGGTGACTGGGGACGCCGCTTGCCGGGAACCGTGGTGCTCGACGGCGAAGTGACCGCGCTCGATAGCGGCGGTCGGCCCGCCGGCTTTCAGAAACTGCAGCACCGGATTCACGTCTCGGTCCCCGGCTATCGATCCAACAAGGCGCAGATGTCGCCGACTGAGCAGCCGGCGGCACTGATTGTGTTCGACCTGTTGCGCGACGACGAGGACGACTTGCGGTCCCTGCCACTGAGCCAGCGGCGGGCGAGGCTGGAAGCCCTGTTCCACAAGCACCAGCCGCCGTCCACTACGATCAGGCTGACCGAACAATCGTCCGGCACCGGCGAAGAGTTGATGGCCCGAGCTGTGAAGGAAGGGTGGGAGGGCCTGCTGGTAAAGCTCGCGCGCGCCCCCTACCGCACCGGCAAGCGCAGCCCGGAATGGATGAAGCTGAAGTTGCAGAAGCAGGACGAGTTCGTGATTGGCGGCTGGACCGCGCCGCAAGGCACCCGCATGCACTTTGGCGCGCTCATTCTCGGCGCCAGGGACGAATCAGGCGCGCTCGCGTATGTCGGCGATGTCGGCACTGGTTTCACGGGCGCCGAACTCGACCGGCTGATCGGACTGCTGAAGCGCATCGAAACGCCGACCTGCCCGTTCACGACCAAACCCAAGGTGAGGGACACGGCGCATTGGGTCAAGCCGATGCTGGTCGCGCAGGTGCGTTATGCGGAAATGACGGACGACGGGCGGTTGCGTCACCCCTCTTATCTCGGACTTCGGGATGACAAGGCCGCCAAAGCCGTTACGGTGCCTCGGGAAAGTAAGGTGCCTAAAGTGCCTAAGGGTGACAAGAGTGCGGTGCCACAGATACCCACCGCGAAAGACGTCGAGTCGTTGCTCGGACAGCTGAACGATCTGGAGAAGGCGCGAAAGAACGGCAAGCTGAAGCTGCCCGACGGCGACACGCTGGAGGTGACCAACCTCCACAAGATTTTCTGGCCGGCAGGCAAGAACACCAAAGGCGATCTCATGCGGCACTACGTGCGGGTGGCGCCGTACATCCTGCCGGTGATCAACAACCGCCCGCTCGTCATGAAGCGCCTGCCGAACGGGGTCGACGCGCCGTTCTTCTACCAGCATCGAGCGCCGGAGATGCCACCACCGGGCGTCCGCAGCGAGTCACTGCCCGAAGACGACGTGCCGTCGCGGTTGATCGGGGGATCGCTCAAGACACTGCTCTACATGGCGCAGCTGGCGTCGATTTCGATGGACCCGTGGTTCTCGACCATGGCCGATCTCGACTCGGCTGACCAGGTCGCCATCGATCTCGACCCACAGCCTGGCGCGACCTTCGAGCAGATCTTGGCGGTCGCGCGCTGGGTGCACGAAGAGCTTGATCGCGTGAACGTACCGGGGTTTCCGAAGACCTCCGGCTCCGAAGGCCTGCACATCTTCATCCCGCTGCCCAAGGGGACGCCGTACCAGGCAGGCATGCTGTTCTGCCAGATCGTCGGCACCATGGTGGCGATGAAACACCCGACGATGGCAACGGTTGAGCGCACGGTGCGCAAGCGGAAAGAGAACAGTGTCTACGTGGATTACCTACAGAACATCCAGGGCAAAACGCTGGCCTGCGCCTACAGCGCACGCGCCAGCGCGTTTGCCGGGGTGTCAACGCCGCTCACCTGGAAAGAAGTGCACGACTCCCCCGTCCCGCAGGACTTCACCATTGACACCATTGCCACCCGGCTCGAGCAGACCGGCGACCTGTGGGCGAAGCTGCGCGCCCACAAGGGCGCCAATCTGCTGGCGGCGATCGAGAAGCTGAGCAAGTGACGACCACCGGCATCGTGCTGTGCGGTGGACGATCAAGCCGCATGGGACAAGACAAGGCGTCACTCGCTTTCGGCGGCGAGACCATGCTCGAGCGCGCGGTTCGCGTCTTGCGCGAAGTGGCGGACGAGGTGATCGTCGTCGCGCGCGCGGAGCAGCCCATGCCCACAGGGGTCCGCGCCATCCACGATCCCATCGAGGACCTCGGACCGCTCGCCGGTATCGTCGCCGGCCTTGCCGCCTCCGCCACCGACGTGAACTTCATCATTGCCTGCGACATGCCCTTGATTCGGGCAGCGGTATTAACGCGGCTCGCCGAGTTACGTGGCGATGCCGACATCTGCGTGGCCGTCGCGGACCGACACGCCAGCCCGCTGTGCGCGGTCTATCGAAAACGCGTGGCGAGCGTCGGGCAGGAACTGCTGGCCGCCGGCGAGCGACGCGTGATGACCTTGCTCGCTCGGGTAGCAACCAAACGGGTCGATGCCGCGGCGTTGCGCGACATCGACCCTGACCTCGAAAGCTTCTTCAGCTGCAACACGCCCGAAGATTTCCAACAGGCGGCACTCAAGTGCCGCCCTCCTGACACGGTGCCCTAAAACACGAAGCGCAGCTCGCCCATGATCTGACGCTTGAGGATGTCGCCGAACACGTGCGACTGAATGTCCTCGTTGGTCAGGTTGATCCCCTTGATGGTCGCGATGATCTTGTCGCTGGCGAACTTGACGCCGAACGCGCCGTTGATCTGGGTGTAGGCGTCGGTTGGGCCCGTGAAGCGCGAGTCGAGCACGTCCTGCCACAGCGCGTCATCGACGTAGCTGGCCGACAGGTTGCCCAGAAAGCGGCCCTCGCTGAAATTCATTCCAACGTTGAAGCGGTTCTGCGGCGGCAGGTTCACTTCCGACAGCGCGAAGTCGGGGTCGGGCTGATCCTGATAGGAGTAGTTGGCGAACAGGTTCAGTGCCTGGTTGACGGCGCCGTCGATGCCAAGCTCGAAGCCCTTGTTCTTCACCGAACCGAGGTTGCGGTAGCTGAACTCCGAGGGCAGGCCGCCGGAGTTGCAGACCGCCGAGGCGCAGGCGGGCGGCAGCACTTCGAGAATTACCGGCGGCAGCGGCCACCCGGGGGGCGGCGCCGAGGCGCGGTAGCGGCCAACCTGCGTGAAGAAGATCTCGTCCTTGTTCTTGGTGAAGTAGACCGACGCCGACAGCGTCGCGCGATTCTTGATGATGCCGGTGTAGCCGACCTCGAATGACTCGGTGGACTCTTCGGTGAGCGACTCGTTACCGGTGGCGTTGACCGGGAAGTTGTAAATCACGCCGTTCAGCGCCGGGTTGATGGCGCCGAGATTCAGCTGGTTGACGATCCGCGTCTCGAGGAAGTTGTTGATCAGCGAGGGAGAGCGGAACGCCTTGTTGAACGACAGTCGCACGGCGTGGGCGGCGGAGGGCTTGAGGATGACGGCCACGCGCGGCGAGAACACCGGGTCGGCGATGTTGTCGTACTTGTCGATGCGGGCACCCAGACTCAAGCGCAGGTAGTTGTTCAGGAAGATCTCGTCCTGTACATAGCCGCCCATCTCGGTGCGATTGTCGCCGCGGGGGGCGATCGACAGGTCAAAGGTGTTGAAGCGGACGTTGCCACCGTAGCTCAGCACGTGGCGGCCGCCGAAGGTGTTGATGTTGCCCACTTCGAAGTCGTAGGTCTTGGTATCGAACTGGAACAGGATCGGCCTGCCGTCCACGCCGATGGCGAGCAGGCCCGAGGCGTCGCCGTTCAGCATGTTAGTGAAGAAGTTGAGCTTGAAGGAGTTGCGCGCATAGCGCATGGTGCCGTAGGTGACGCCGACGCCGGTCATGTCGAAGGGGCCGATGCCGGTGTGGATGATGCCGTCGGTGCCCGAGTAGCCACCGGCGAAGGCGAGCTTGTACTTGCCGTCCGGCGCGTCGTAATCGACGCGTCCATCGACCTTCGGCTGCGTCGTGCCCTGGTTGGCAAACGCGGGGTACTGGGTCCCGGTGCCGTTGGGAATGGCGCCGGTCGGGCGCGGGAACGCATCCGAGGTGTAGCCACCCGCGGAAATCTTGTAGGCCCAGCGGTCATTCACCGCGCGGGCGTGCGTGCCGTTGATGCCGAACATGGTGCCGGCCTCAAGCCGCTCGCCGCGCTCAGCCGTGCGGTCGAACGAGCCGAAGGTGACCGTGGCGCTGTTGCCGTTCAGTTCACGCGGCGTCTTCGAGATGAAGTTAACCACGCCGTTCATGGCGTTGGCGCCCCAGACGGCAGACGCCGGTCCGCGAATTACTTCGATCTGCTTCAATTCGTTCGGGTTCACGGGCAGCAGGTCCCACGCGACGAAGCCGAAAAAATCGAGATAAAGGCTGCGGCCGTCGAGCAGAGCGAGCGTCGAAGTGGCCAGCGTGGACGTGGCGCCGCGCATGGTCAAGTTGAAGTCGCGCGCGGAGGTCTGTGACAGGTTGACACCGGGCACCGACCGGAACAGCTCGGCGTAATTGGTCGCCGGCGTCGAGGCGATCACATCGGCTGTCACCACCGACACGGTGGCCGGCGCGTTGACCAGTTGCTGCTCGACCTTCGACGCCGTCACCACCACCTGCTCTTCGTAGATGGGTGGTTCCTCGGGCTTGGCCGGAGGTTGTTGCGGCGGTGTGGGAGCCTGGGCCAATGCAGCGGTCGAACTGGCCAGGGCAAGGGTGAAACAAATCGCCAAACGGCGAGCCGTCATAGAGCCTCCAAGGGAAATAAACACCGGGGTCGCACGCTTATTGTAACGCCCGGCGGGTCAGGGCCAGGTAGTCGGGGCGATCGGCTGGGGACTGGTGCCGGTATTCCGCCAGCACTGCATTTCCCCGCACGACGAAAACACCTGGCAGCTGTCGCATCAGCACATCTGGTTGCGCACCGAAGCCGTGCGACAGCGCGCACACCGCACCCCGCACCCACACCAGCGGATTGGCCAGCGCCTGCACGCCGGTCCGTCCCAGCCCGAATGCCCGGTAATGGTCGAGACCGGGGTCGCTCACTTGAACCACACCGGTCAGACGATATTTAGCGAACCAGGGTTCCGCTTCGGCGGGCGAGGCGCCATGAACGAACGCAATGCGGGTGCCGGTGGCATCCAACTGCGGCTTGATCGCCGCGACGTCCGCGATCGCCTCGCGGCAGAACGTGCAGCCGAAGGAGCGCAGCAGCACGACCAACACGGGCGCATCCTGCAGCTCGCGAAGCGGCGAGCCTTCCGGCAGTTCGATGGCAGGTCCCGATCGCAGTGGATGGGTCACGCCGTTGCCACCGCCTCCGCGGCCCACTGTTCGAGCTTGCGGCCGTCCTCGTAGAAGCGACGGATGCCGTCCGACAGCTTCTCCACCGCCATCGCATCCTGGTTGTGCAGGAAGCGATAGCTCTTCTCATCGAGCGTGATTTTCTCCTCGGCTGAAGCGCGCGCCGCCTCGGATGTCAGCCGCGGCGTGATCTCGCCCTCGGTCTTCTGCAGCGTCTCGAGCAGGTCGGGGCTAATCGTCAGCAGGTCGCAGCCGGCCAGGCCGGTGATCTGCTCCACCTTACGGAAGCTCGCGCCCATCACCTGGGTTTGATAACCAAACTTCTTGTAGTAGTGATAAATCCGGGTCACCGACAGGACGCCCGGGTCCTGATCAGCCGGAATCTCGGCGCCGCGTTCCTTGCGGTAGTAGTCGTAGATGCGACCGACAAACGGGGAGATCAACGTCACCCCCGCCTCGGCGCACGCCACCGCTTGCGCAAAGCTGAACAGCAGCGTCAAGTTGCAGTGAATGCCCTCGCGTTCGAGATCGGCAGCGGCGCGAATGCCTTCCCAGGTGCTGCCCACCTTAATCAGGATGCGCTCGCGTTCGATCCCGGCGCTTTCGTAGAGACCAATCAACTCGCGCGCCTTGGCAATGGTGGCCGCGGTGTCGAAGCTGAGACGCGCATCGACTTCGGTCGAGACACGGCCCGGCACAATTTTCAGGATCTCGCGGCCGAAATTCACCGCCAGACGATCCATAAACGCTTCGGTGCGGCGAGCGTCGGCCAGCCCGAGGCGATCGGCGTCGGCCCGCGCCGCTTCGACCAGCGGCCGGTAAGCCGGCTGCTGCGCTGCCTTCAGCAACAGCGATGGATTAGTAGTGGCGTCCTGAGGCCGGAACTGCCGCATGGCCTCGATGTCGCCGGTGTCGGCAACCACCGTGGTGACGCGCTTGAGGGAGTCGAGAAGGGTCATGTAGGTAAGGATAGTGCCTAAGGTGCCTAGTGTGCCGCAGGTGCCAGGGGTGCCGCGAGGCGGGTATGCTTGGGGTTCATGCGGGTTCTGGTAATCGACGTGGGCGGCACCCACGTCAAACTGATGCACACCGGGGGCACCGAGACGCGCAAGTTCAGCTCGGGCGACGGGTTTACGCCACAGCAGGTGGTGACCGCGACGCTGGCGCAGACAGGGGACTGGCGCTACGACGCGGTGACCATCGGCATTCCCAGTCCGGTGCTTCGCGGGGTCGTGGTCCAGGAGCCCTGGAACCTGGGCACCGGGTGGGTGGGATTTGATTGGGCAGCCGCGTTCGGCGTACCGGTCAAGCTCATGAACGATGCCGCCATGCAGGCGCTCGGCAGCGACGAGGGCGGCCGCATGCTGTTTCTCGGCCTCGGCTCAGGCCTCGGAACCGCTCTGGTTGATCAAGGCTCGGTGGTGGCACTGGAACTCGCTCACCTGCCCTTTAAAGACCAGACCTTTGAGGACCTGCTCGGCCAGCGCGGCCTGAACGCCCTCGGTGAAGAAGCCTGGAAGGCGTTGGTGCTCGAAGGCACGGAGCTGCTGCGCGCGGCGGTCGCGGCCGAATATGTCGTGCTCGGCGGCGGCAACGTCCGCCTGTTTGCCGACCTCCCTGCTGGCATCCGCCGCGGCCACAACAACCGCGCCTTCGAAGGCGGCTTTCGTGCCTGGGACCCGGGCGTGCCGGCGTCCGGCGCGGGGGCATCGGGCCTGCGTTCACTGGCGGCGTGGGCGCCGCGCCAGCATTTGCGCGAGCTGTTCGCGGCCGACCCCGGCCGCGCTGAGCGCTTCTCGCTGAAGGTCGGCGAACACCTGCAGGTTGACTACTCCAAGAACTTGATCACGGACGAAGCCATGAAGGCGCTGGTGGAACTGGCGCGCACGACCGGCGTGGAGCGCTTGCGCGACCAGATGTTCGCCGGCGAGCCGATCAACACCACCGAGAATCGAGCCGTGCTTCACGTCGCGCTGCGCAATCGATCGTCCCGGCCGATGCTGGTCGACAACCAGGACGTCATGCCCGACGTGCGCGCCGCCCTCGACCACATTCGCCGCTTCTCGGACGCCGTTCGCGGAGGCTCCTGGCTCGGCTACACCGGCTTGCGAATTACCGACGTGGTGAACATCGGCATTGGCGGCTCGGACCTGGGACCCGCGATGGTGACCCAGGCGCTGGCGCCCTACGCGCGCGAAGGCCCACGGCTGCACTTCGTGTCGAACGTTGACGGCACCCATCTCGCGGAAACGCTGCGCCCGTTGCACCCGGCAACCACGCTGTTCACCATTGCCTCGAAGACCTTCACCACCCAGGAGACCATGGTCAACGCGCGGTCCGCGCGCGAGTGGTTCATGGCCGGTGCCAAGAACGCCTCGGCCATCCCGAAGCACTTCGTGGCGATTTCCACCAACGAGGCCGCCGTCCGCGCGTTCGGCATCGCAGCCGAGAACATGTTCGTGTTCTGGAACTGGGTGGGCGGCCGCTACTCGCTGTGGTCGTCGATCGGCCTGCCGATTGCGCTCGCCACCGGCTACGGCCATTTCGAGCAGATGCTCGATGGCGCGCATGAGATGGACGAGCATTTCCGGACGGCGCCGATTGAGCGGAACCTGCCAATGGTGCTCGGGCTGTTAGGGGTGTGGTACTCGAGCGTGCTCGGCGCCGAAACGCACGCAGTGTTGCCATACGAACAGTATCTGCACCGGCTGCCGGCCTACTTGCAGCAGTTGGACATGGAGAGCAACGGCAAGCGCGTCGATCGCGAGGGAAAGACCGTCGACTCGTCCACCGCGCCGATCGTCTGGGGCGAGCCGGGCACCAATGGGCAGCACGCCTTCTATCAGCTGCTGCACCAGGGCACGCGGCTGGTACCGTGCGACTTTCTCGCTGGTATCGAGTCGCACTATGACCTTGGCGATCACCATCGACTGCTGCTGGCCAACTGCTTCGCACAGGCTGAGGCGTTGATGCTCGGCAAGACCGCCGACGAAGTGCGAACTGAACTCGAGGCACAGGACATGAGCGGCGAGGCGCTCGAGCAACTGTTGCCTCACAAGGTGTTTCCCGGCAACCGGCCGTCCACCACCATCCTCTACCGCAAGCTGGGGCCGCGCACGGTGGGGATGTTACTGGCTCTCTACGAGCACAAAGTGTTCACCATGGGCGCGCTGTGGAACATCAACTCGTTCGATCAGTGGGGCGTGGAATTGGGCAAGCAGCTCGCCGCCGCGGTGGCCAACGACCTCGCTTCACCGGGCGAGACGGCCAGCCACGATAGTTCGACCAATCGGTTAATCAACTTGACGAAGCGGCAGCTCGGTTAGCTTCGCCCCGGCACCGAGAACGGCGCCATCGACAACAGCCGCCCAAAGGCGTCGGCATCGACGGCGGGGCTGAAGTGGTAGCCCTGCCCCTCATCGCAGTACTCCGACCGCAAGAACGCGAGCTGCTGGCGCGTTTCCACGCCTTCGGCGACGACCCGGCAGCCAAGGCTCTTGCCCATCGCAATCACCGCGCGAACAAGCGGGGCGCCCTCAGGCTTCGGCAGAATCTCGCGAATGAAGGACTGGTCGATCTTGAGGACGTCGAACGGGCAGTGCTGCAGGTAGCTCAAGCTCGACGGCCCGGTGCCGAAGTCGTCGACCTTCAGCACAACGCCGTATTGTTTCAACACTTCGAGCAGGGGCGCGGTCGTGGACGAATCCACCATCAGCGCGCTCTCGGTCAACTCGAGCTCGAGGTAGCGCGCGTCGAGCGGTGTTTCCCGAAGGCAGCGCTGGATGTCTTCCAGGAACCCGGGTGTGCGGAACTGCAGGGCCGAGACGTTGACTGCGATCGGAATCGGCGGGAGCCCGAGGTCCTGCCAGGCTTTCGCCTGCCGGCACGCTTCGCGCAACGCCCATCGGCCCATCGGGATGATCATCGCCGAGGCTTCTGCCGCCGGGATGAACTGATCCGGTGGCAGCAGTCCTCGTGACGGGTGCCGCCAGCGCATCAGCGCTTCGGCACCACTGATGGCGCCGGTCTCCAGGTTGATGGTCGGCTGGTAATGGAGCACGAACTGCTCCGCGTCCACCGCCGCGCGCAGCTCTGACTCGATCGACGGGCGCTGTGCGGACGGCACTTCCATGTCAGGGTGATAGAAGCCCACCTGGTCTCGGCCCGAGTTCTTGGCGTGATACATCGCCGCATCGGCGCGCATGATCAGCGATTGCGCGTCCTGGCCATCCTCGGGGTAGAGGCTGATGCCGACGCTGACCGTCAGCCGCAGCTCATGGCCCGCAATGTGGTGAGGCTCGCTGACCGACTGGACGATCTTTTCGGCGATCACACCGGCATCTTCGGCATGGTCGACTTCCGACAGCAGGATCAAGAACTCGTCGCCGCCGTGACGGCTGACGGTGTCGGACTCGCGCACGCACGCGGTCAGGCGCTTGGCGATCGAGCGCAGCACCTGGTCGCCAATGGCGTGGCCCAGGGTGTCGTTGATGTGCTTGAACTTGTCGCAATCGATGAAGAGCACCGCCAGGCGCCGTCCGTAGCGGCGCGACAAGGCAATCGAGCGGGCCAACCGGTCGCTCAGTAGCAGGCGGTTGGGCAACTCGGTCAGCGCGTCGTGCTCGGCGAGGTGCAGCATCTGGAGGCGCCGCTCGCGCGACACGATCACATCGCGAAAAATAGTGACGGCGCCCAGGATCTCGCCACGGCGATCGTGAATCGGGGCGGCGGAGTGCTCGATCGAGGTTTCGGAGCCGCGGCGACCGACCAGCACGTAGTTCCCCTTCATGCGAACCTTGCGGTTGTGCTCGATCGCCAGCAGCGTCGGATCCTCGGCCGGCTGGCCGGTCAGGCCGTCAGTCACGTCGAACACCTCTGACAGCGGACGCGCGAAGGCCTCGGCCCGGGTCCAGCCGGTCAGCGCTTCGGCCTCGGCATTGAGATACGTGACTTTGCCCAGCGTATCGGTGGTCAACACGGCGTCACCGATCGAGTTGAGGGTAACCTCGGCTCGCTCGCGCTCGACAAACTTCTGCTCGTCGACGCCACGGCGCTCGAACATCATCGCGATCGTCTGGCACAGGCTGCGAGTGTCGATCTGGTTGGTAACCACATAATCGGTGGCGCCGCGCTCAACGGCACGGCGGGCCAGTGGCTGATCAGTCGCGCGCGCCAGGATCATGATCGCGACGTTTGGCGCCATGCGCCGAATCTGGTCGATGGCCGAGAGGTCGCGCACTTCGGGCAGCGAGATATCGAGCAGCACTGCGCTCACACTCTGCGTCTGGAGCCGACGCAAGCCAGCGTCGACGTTTGTCACGTGCTCGGCGGCCAGCACATCAGGCGCATCAGCCAGCAGCGCGTGAACACCGGTTCGGTCGGAGCTATCCCCTTCAATCAGGAGCAGAAGTGGCACCGCTCGACCCAACAATGCACTCACGCTCACCTCCTGAGCAAATACGCTGCCGTCTCCGCATTGTAGCAACGGCGTTCGGTCGCAGCGGAGCCCAGTGCTCAACCCGACGATAAAAGTCACGGTGATTGCGGACTCTGCCGCAGGTTTGTGATTGGGGCACGGTTCTGTAACGACAGTTCGCGTCAAAGGTTGGCAACCGATTTGCTCTGGGAAATGCCAAGCCGGCAGATACGCCGGCCAACAGTAGCGAAGTGGCAGGCGGCAACCTCGTCCATATGTGGCGATCGGGCCGCCTCCACTCTGCACCACGAGAGCAAGCGATCGGATGACATGACGAGCGCGAGAGACAACTTCCTGGCCTTGACGCTCGTGGCGAGCGGAGTGCTGCTCGCTTTCTGGCCGGTCATCACCGGTCTGATCGACGCGTGGTCCACCGATGACAATTACTCCCACGGATTCTTCATCGTCCCCCTCGCCGCCTATTTCGCGTGGGAACGACGGGCGCAGTTCGAGCAGGCCGAGGTCCGCCCATCGCTGACCGGGCTGGCCTTGGTGGCGCTCTGCATGCTGCTGCTGGTAGCCGGGATGCTTGGAGCGGAGTACTTTCTTTCGCGGGTGGCGCTCATCGGCACCATCGTCGGCGCTGTGCTGTTCCTCGGCGGATGGGCTCGCCTGCGCGTGTTGATGTTTCCGCTGGCCTTCCTGTTGCTGATGGTGCCGCTGCCGGCATTGATCTTCAACAAGATCGCGTTCCCCCTCCAGTTGCTGGCCTCCAACGTGGGCGAATACTCGATCAGCGCGATGGAGATTCCGATCTTGCGCGAGGGCAACGTCCTGATCCTGGCCAATGCCACGCTCGAAGTAGCCGAGGCCTGCAGTGGCATCCGCTCGCTGGTGTCGCTCTTCACCCTGGGGCTGGTCTTCGGCTATTTCGCCGACCGCCGCCTGTGGGTGCGTTCCGTGATTGCGCTGTCAGCAATTCCGGTCGCCATTCTGGCCAACGGCCTGCGGGTCGCCAGCGCCGGCGTCGCCGCGTATAACTACGGCACCCAGGGTGTCGAGGGCGTCTTCCATGAAGTCTCTGGCTGGGTGGTCTTCGTCATCGCGTTCCTGATGATGCTGGCAATTCAGCGCCTGCTCCTTCATTTCGCGCCGCCCCGGGTGGCGCCGCGCACGAGTCCCGCATGAACGCTTTTCTGGTGCGCGCTGCCGCGTTGTTTGTCTGCCTCGCCGGCGCAGCCGTGTTCATGGCCAATGCTCGAGAGTCAGAGGCGCCGATTGTCCGGACCGAGTTCGCGTCGTTCCCGATGGAGATCGACGGCTGGCAGGCCGAGAACGACCCGCCAATGGAAGATGAAATCCTTGCGGTTCTGGGTGTGGACGACTACCTGTCGCGTGCTTATTACAAGCCCGACGGGTCGGCGGTCGGCCTCTACATGGGCTTCTACGGCAGCCAGCGCCAGGGCGACACGATCCATTCGCCACTGAACTGCCTGCCCGGCGCCGGCTGGGAACCATTGTCGGAAGGCCGTCTCGTCATTACCGGCGCGGACGGCCCGGGCCGTGACATCGAAGTGAATCGCTACGTCGTGCAGAAGGGTCTCGATCGGCAGATGGTGCTCTACTGGTACCAGAGCCACGGCCGCGTCGTGGCGAGCGAGTATAAGAGCCGACTTCTTCTGATCGGCGACGCTATTCGCATGAATCGCACTGACGGTTCCATGGTGCGCGTGATCGCGCCGATTCCTCAGGGCGACGACGGCAGCAACGCCGAGCGCCTGGCGGCCGAGTTTGTGCGCACGCTGTTCCCCAGACTCACTGGGTATATTCCTTCCTGATTTATTACCTCCCATCGAGCGCCGCGTTGCTCGATCGATTCTCATCACACAGAGATTAGTCGCCGAACTGAAGGTTATTTTGGGTGTATCGCGGACCGGCGATTAGTTCGTCATAGTACCGACTACCTCTGATCTCACTGTGTCGCAACCACTTAACAGTTAGCAAGTTACCGTTGCCGCCAGCAATTTGACCACGGGTAGTTTGGCAGGTGGATTGCTCCGTGATGAGTGTCGAGCCAAGCGCAAGTCCGCGCCCGGTGGAGACAGCAGGACGATTCGATTCGGGAGGCACGGATGTTAAAACAGGTGAAGGTGGCAGTCATCGCCGCTGTGGCGATGGTATCGGTATCGGCGCCGGCGATGGCCGCGACGATTATCGATTTCAGGAACGGCGCCGCCGCCGCGGGCGGGGCAATCACGTTCGACGGCACGAATGTCATTGGTAGCAATCTGCCGATTGGCGCGGTTGAAATCTTTGGGGCGCCGCAGAACAACGGCGTGTTCAATGTCACGGGTCTGGTCGCCAATTCGTCGCCGGGCTCGTTCGGTGACCTAGACTTCAACACCACTGCGGGTAACAACTTCATCAACATCGCCGGTTGCATTCCCGGACTGGGAGTTGGCACCTTCTTGGCGGACGGCACGTGCACGGTACCCGTCAACTTGCTGACTGGCACGCTGGAGAGCTTCAGCGTGACCAATCCCGGTGGCTTGGGCGCATTCTCGGCGGCCGGTCCCGATACCAAGAACGCCAGCTTGCTGACGGCCATTGGTCTCGCACCGAATACCCCGTTCGAGGTTTTCGGTTTTGCTCTTCTGACCGGTCCCCTGGGCAGGACGCCCGTGAGCTCGATCAGCACGGACATCCGGAACACCGCCGTGCCAGAGCCGGCGACGATGATGCTGCTTGGCACGGGCCTGCTGGCTGCTTTCCGAGCCAGACGCCGCCAGGCGTGAAGACGCGGGCGTTGTGAGTAGGGCACCTCTCGGGGTGCCCTACTGCACTCGCACAGAGGGGCGCTTCGGCGCCCTTCACTTCGTACGCTGAGCACTTCGCTGCCAGAATTCTCCATCCCGATAGCGACCTTTATCTCCGTCTTGAGCACCCTTGTGGCGAGCCAGGGCTACAGGCCTCAAATGCCTCGCGTTTAAGCGCGATGCCGCTGGCCTGTTTCTTGAAGTAGCGGTGGCCATGACATCTCGACTTTCCTGCTTGTTAATCATCGTCGCCGCAGTTTCGGTGGCGTCCTGCAAGAGCGATCCGAAGGTCGCGGCCCGCGAGCACCTGGAGGACGGTAACCGGCAACTGGCTCAGCAGCAGTACCCGGAAGCGATCCTGGAGTATCGCCGTGCAGTACAAGCGGATCCCCGTCTTGGCGAAGCCCGGTTGCAGTTGGCCCATGCCTACGCGTCTTCGGGCGACGGGCAAAACGCACTCAAGGAGTACGCGCGGGCGTCGGACCTGCTGCCTGACGACACCTCCGCCCAGGTCAAAGCTGGTAATTTCATGCTGCTAGCCGGACGCTTCGAGGACGCCCAGGGTGTCGCCAAGCGCATGCTGGGGCGAAATGCGAATAACGTCGAGGCGCAGATCCTCCTCGCCAACTCACTGGCAGGGATGAAAGACCTCGATGGGGCGGTGGAGGCGTTTGAAACAGCCGTCACGATGGACCCGAAGCGTTCGGCCACGTATTCCGAGCTGGGCTCAGTGCGATTGATCGGTGGGCAGAAAGACGCTGCCGAAGCCGCGTTCCGCAAAGCCATCGAGATCGACGCCAATTCTGCGAACGCGCATTTATCGCTCGCCAACTTCTTCTGGGCAACTGGGAACCTGCCTGAGGCCGAAAAGGGAATGCGACGGGCGTTACAGATCGAACCGAACAACCTGGTCGGCAACCGCGCACTGTCGATGTATTACATGTTGATCAACACCCCGGAAGCCGCCGAGCCGCATCTCAAGATCGTCGCCGACGTTTCCCCAAATATCGACGCTAAGTATTTCCTGGCTGAGTACTATCTGCGGCTTGGCCGGACCGATGCGGCCCGCGCGGTGCTGACTCCGCTCGTGGCTGCCAAGGCCTCGTTCGTCGGCGCATCGGTCCGTCTGGCTCGGGTCGAAGTGGTGGCCAAGAAGAATGCCGAAGCACATCGCGTGCTCGAAGCCGTGCTGGCGCGCGAGCCAAAGAACGCTGAAGCCCTGATTACGCTGGGAAAGCTGCACCTCTCCGAGAACAACACGATCAATGCCCTGACGACCCTCCAGACTGCCGTGCAGGCGAATCCTCGCTCGATCGAGGCGCACCTCGCGCTCGCACAGACGCTGGTCCTGCGCGGCTCAGTGACGGAAGGCACCACGGCCTTCAACGATGCGCTCAAGCTCGACGGCACCAACACCGAGGCTCGCATGGGCCTGGCGCGACTGCAGATCAACAACAACACGCCGGCTGATGCGGTGCCGCTCGTCCTCAAGATTGTCGAAGAACAGCCGCGCAACCTGGACGCACGCTTGCTCTTGCTGCATGGCCTGATTGCCGTTGGCGACCTGCCCCAGGCAACTACCCAGTTGAACGTGTTGTTGCAACAGGCTCCCGGTTCGGCCACCGTGCAGACCGCCGCTGGCATGCTGGCCACGATCAAGCGAGACTCCGAGGGCGCCAAACGCGCCTATGCCCTTGCCCTGAGCGCCGACCCCAAGTCGTACCAGGCGCTGGCCGGTCTGCTTAACAGCGAGATGCAGGGCAAGAAGTTCGGCTCGGCCAAGGCCCTGATCGAGAAACAACTGGCCGCCATGCCGAATGATCCCAACGTGCTGCTGATGGCCGCGCAGACCTACAGCGCCATGGGCGACGCGTTTGAAACCGAACAGGCGTTGAAGAAGACCGTTGAGGTGGATCCGCAAAGCCTGCAGGCGTACAGCATGCTGGGCCGGATGTACTACCAGCAGGGCCGCCTCGATCTGGCGCGCCGCGAGCTTGAAACCTTCGTCACCCGCGCGCCGAAGTCGGTACCCGCCAACACCATGCTCGGCACCATTCTCGAGCTGCAGGGTAAGAAAGACGAAGCCAAGCTGCGCTACAACCAGGCATTGCAGACCGATCCGAGGGCCGCGGTCGCCGCCAACAACCTGGCGTGGATCAACGCCAACACCAACGGCAACCTCGATATGGCGTTGCAGTTGGCGCAGACGGCGAAGTCGCAACTGCCCAACCGCCACGAGGTCGACGACACCCTGGGCTGGATCTACTACAAGAAGGGCCTGTCGACTTTGGCCATCGAGTCGCTGAACAACAGCACGACCCGTCAGCCCGACAACCCTAACTACAACTACCACCTGGCCCTGGCGCATCACCAAAAAGGCGACAAGGAACAGGCTCGCAAGCACCTCGAGAAGGCGCTGAAGTCGAATGCCAACTTTGAAGGCGCCGCTGAAGCCAAGAAGCTGCTGGAGTCGCTCAAAGGATGAACGCCACCGCCGCCTCCCCCGGCCTGGTCGCTGACCTGAAGGAAATGGCCAGCGAGCAGTACGAATTCCGCGAACTGCTCTACCAGATGACGCGCCGCGACCTGCTGCTGCGCTACAAGCAGACCATCATGGGATTCGGCTGGGCGATCTTCATGCCCCTGATGAACACCGTGGTCTTCACGATCATCTTCACGCGAGTGGCGCCGCTTGACATCGACATGCCCTACCCGCTGTTTGCCTATTGCGGTCTGCTGGCCTGGAACTTCTCCGCTTCGTCGTTCCGATTCGCGGTGACGTCGCTCACCGCCAACGCGAACCTGGTGACGAAGGTATATTTCCCGCGCGAGATTTTTCCGATTTCCGCCGTGCTCGTCTCGCTCGTGGACTTCGCCGTTGGCGCGATCGTGCTGGTGGCGATGATGGCCTACTACCAGGTCGTCCCGACCGGCGCCATTGCCGCCCTGCCGTGGGTGCTGCTGGTGCACGTCATGTTCACGCTCAGCATCAGCCTGCTGCTCGCCATGGCCAACCTGTTCTACCGCGACGTGAAGTACTTGTTTGAGCTGGTGCTCACGGTGTGGATGTTCCTGACCGCCGTGCTGTACCCGGTCAGCCAGGTAGGAGGCCTCGCCGGGCGGGTGATGACGCTGAACCCGATGACGCCGATCATTGACGGCTACCGCGACGTGTTGCTTCGCGGCCACGTGCCGTCGGCTTCGTCTTTCCTGGTGACCACCATCGGGTCGGCGGTGCTCCTGCTCGTGGCGTGGATAGTCTTCCACCGCGCTGAATACGAATTCGCGGAAAACGTGTAAATGACGGCGCGCTCGCTCGCAGCGCCGGCATGGGCGCTGCTGGCGCTGTTCGTCGTCTACGCCTGTGCGGGCACGTGGGCCGGCGACGGCCCACGTATCTGGGCGCCGATCCTGATCTCGTGGACCGACGTCGCACAGAACTTCGTGGTCTACCTCCCCTTCGGTATTCTTGGCGTCCTCACGCTGCGCCAGCGCCGACACACGCTGCTGGCATCGGTCACTGAGGTCGCGGTCATCACCGCCCTCTTCAGCCTGATCATCGAAGTCAGCCAGCTTTACACGATCAACCGGATCGCGTCACTGACCGATGTGTTGGTTGCGGTCATTGGGGCCGCTGCGGGCGGGGCGATCGCCGGGCCGGCTGCCCGCATCGCTGAACGAGCCGCCGACGCCGCCCGGCCGTCCGGCGTGTTCGAGTCGCCTGATCGGCCGGTGCTCATCGCGTTGGTGATCGCCCTCGCGATCGTGGCATGGTGGCCATTCGATCCCACCCTCGATGTCAGCACCCTGGCCGCCCGCTGGCGCGCCACCGAGCGGGATCCCTGGATGATCGATGGGGTGGCCGCTGGCGTGCAAGCGCTGCTGTACGCATGGCTGTCGCTCGCAGTTGCGGTCTGTTCGTACCGCCTGTCAACGCTCAAGGGAATGTTCGTGGGTGTCGCGGCTGCCACTACAGCCGCCGTGGTCATTGACGCGGGTCAGTTGGCGATGGGGTCGCAGCCGATTGGGTTCGCGGGCCTGGGCTCGCAGATCGCCGGCGCCATCGCCGGCGGCACCGCGTTCGCCGTCTTCCGCGTGCCCATGTAAACCGCGGCATATTGCTGCACCATCCGGTCGATGGAGAAGTGACGCTTCACGCGCCAGCGTCCCGCCTCACCCATCGTGTGACGGCCCAACGGGTTGCGCGCCAATTCGAGCAGTGCACCAGCAAAGGCGCGGACGTGGCCAGGCACGAGACGGCCGGTCTCGTGATCGACCACCACCTCGGGATTGCCGCCAACCTCGGTCGCGACCACCGGCCGCGTGGCGGCCATCGCCTCGAGAATGGTCAGGGACACGCCCTCGTAGGTGGAACTGTTGGCGTAAGCATCGAACGCCGGCATGACCGCGCGCACGTCGGCCCGATAGCCGGTGAACTGCACCGAGCCGTTAATGTTGAGCGCCTGGGCCTCGGCGTGAAGCGCCTCTCGTGCCGGGCCGTCGCCGACGATGACCAGGCGAGCCTGGGGATATTGGTCTACCAGCACGCGGTGGGCGCGCAGCAGAAGCGGCAGGTTCTTCACCGGGTCGAGGCGTCCTACGGTGCCGACGACAAACGCGTCCGGGGTGACGCCAAGGGCCTCGCGCGCGGCCTGTCGCTGTGCGGGCCTGGGCCGCTCTCCCGCATCAATGCCGTTGTACACGACGTGCAGGCGATTGGCGGGGAAGCCTTCGGCCACCATGTGCTGCTTGAGGTCGGCCGACACCGCGCACAGCCGTGCGGGCCACCACGCCAGCATCGGATTGACCATCTTGCGCTTGCGTGACGGCGGCACGTCCGATAGCCTGCCGTGCTCGGTGAACACCAACCGAACGCGCGGGTGAATCAAGGTCGCCAACAGTCCATAGATGTAGGGCGAGTAGTGGTGACAGTGGATGACGTCAACCTTATGTGTCTTGATGACGCGTGCCAGCTCGAGCGCAAGGCCGGGATGAAACCCTGGCTCGCGAGACAGCGATGCCACCGGGATGTTGAGCTGAGACAGTTCGGCGGCCCAGGCGCCAGGCTCGTCCAGACAGCAGACGATGGAGTCAACGCGCCCGGCGAGGTGGCGGCAGATTTCGATGACGAGCCGCTCGGTGCCTCCTGGCGAAAGGCTAAGCACGAGCTGCATCACACGCGGCTTGGACGACACACGTAGTGCTAAGCCAACCTCGTGCCAGCCCGTCTTAGAGGGACACCCAGCCGCGCCAGCCGGAAAGTCTGCCCACTCAAGCCCTTTGATCGGCCAATGTTGGACATTTTTTCACCAGTTGCTGTGCCGGTCCCCTGATAACCATGGCGAGGGGTTTGCTACATACGACACCGTGTGCGGCATTTGCGGCGTCGTCAGTCTTGAGGGGGACCTGGCCCCAAACGTGGCGGGCGCGATCGGGGCCATGACCGACCGGCTGCACCATCGTGGCCCGGACGGGGGGGCCACCCATCATGCCCCTTGGTACGCTTTCGGGCATCGGCGGCTCGCGATCATCGACCGAGCCGGCGGCGAACAGCCGATGGCCAACGAAGACCGTTCCGTGTGGATCGTCTTCAACGGCGAAATCTACAACCACCTCGATCTGCGTCGCGACCTGCAGGCACGCGGCCACCAGTTCCGCACCCACTCCGACACCGAGGCCATCGTCCACGCCTACGAAGAGTATGGTGATGCCTGCGTCGAACGCCTCGACGGCATGTTCGCCTTCGCGATCGCTGACCAGAATGCGCGGCGCGTGCTGTTGGCGCGCGATCGGCTGGGCAAGAAGCCCCTGTTTCACGCCACGCTCGGGGGTGTATTGCACTTCGCCAGCGAAATTAAGGCCATCAAGTCCAGTCCCCTCTGGAACGGCGAACCGGACCTCGGCTCGGTCGAGGGTTACCTCTCGCTCGGCTACTTCATTGCGCCTGCCACCGCCTATCGGCACGTCCGCAAACTCGAACCGGCCCACGTGCTCGGCATCAACGGCGCGCGCGTCACCACTCGCAAGTATTGGGACATCGAATCGTTCGATGCTGATCCACGGGCGCGCGGCTTACTGTTGGACGACGTGCACGAGCGGCTGTCGGCGGCGGTGTCGCGCCGGCTCGAAAGCGAGGTGCCGATTGGCGCTTTCCTCTCCGGCGGCATCGACTCCGGGCTGGTCGTGTCTTACATGGCCGAGGCCATGGGGACGGCGCCGGTCACGGCATCGGTCGGCTTCAATGACTCCGCTCACAACGAGCTGGCCACTGCGGGCCTGACGGCCGCCCACTGCGCAACGCGTCATAACACCTCAACCGTGGATCCGCGGCTCGAGGACGTGCTCGACCCGATCGTCCAGGCCTTTGACGAACCCTTCGCAGATCCCTCGGCGATCCCGACTTATTACGTCAGCCAGATGGCGCGCCGGCATGTCACGGTCGCACTGTCGGGCGATGGCGCCGACGAAGCGTTCGGCGGCTACGACTGGCGATACACGCCGCACGCCATGGAGGCGCGCGCGCGCAAGCTGATCCCCGGCGAACCCGGACGCAAGGCGGCGGCGTGGCTCGGCGCGCGTTGGCCGCGTTCGCGCGCTTTCCCGCGTCCGTTCCGCCTCGGAAACGTGCTCGAGAACCTGGGTCGCGATCCGGCTGGGGCGTATTACGCTGACCTCTGCTTCCTGAAGCCAGCCGACACCCGTGCCCTGCTCGGCAAGGCGCCGACGCGCGATCCGGCCGACAGCCCGGTCTACGAGCAGGTCACGAAGCCCTATCGGGAGTGCCGGTCTAACAGCGCGGTGCAAAAGGCCCAGTACGCCGATCTCAAGGTCTACCTCCCCAACGATCCGTTGGTGAAGGTCGATCGCATGAGCATGGCGAACAGCCTCGAGATTCGCTGCCCACTGCTCGACCACCGGCTGGTGGAGCTGGCCTTCAACATTCCGACCGAAAGCAAGATGCCGCACGGCCAGCCCAAGTCGCTACTGCGCGGGCTGGCTGAACGGCGGTTGCCACCCGGCGTCGTGCACCAGCCGAAGCGGGGATTTACCGCGCCGGTCGCGTCGTGGCTTGCGGGTCCGTACGCCGAGCAGTTCCGCGCCGATGTGCTGTCGCCCGGCGCGCGCAGCCACGGGATGGTCGACACCGCCCGGGTCGGCCGCTTGTTTGAAGCGCATCGCGCCGGTCAGGCGGACAATTCATTTGCACTGTGGGCGGTCTGGATGCTCGAACGTTGGGCGCGGAACGAGCCGGCAGCGGGGGGACCCGCGTGATCCGCACCCTCGTCGTCATCGTGGCGTTGGTGGCGGGCTGGAGTTTCGCCGTCCAGAGCCCGCTCTACGCAGCGGGGTTCTATTTGTGGATTGCCTACTTCAGGCCCGAGTCGTGGGCGTGGAGCGACGTATTCACCACCCTCAACCTGTCGTACTTTGCCGGCGCGTTTCTGCTGATCCGAACCGCGTTCTCGCCGACGAAGTTCCGCCTCGACTACCGGAACGTGTTGATGTTCCTGTTTCTCGCGCAGGGACTGCTGTCGACCTTGCTCGGCCCTAATTCGGCCTACTCGATGGCATCCTGGCAGGAGTTTGCCAAGACCATCATCGTCAGCTACCTGCTCACCATCCTGATTAACACCGCCGCCGATCTGCGGTTGATTCTCACGGTGATCGTACTGTCGCTCGGCTTCGAGGCCGGCAAGCAGGGCTGGGCGACGCTCGTGCTCAGTCCCGGCACCCCTAACAGCAATGGTGTGCCGTTCCTCGGCGACAACAACCTGGTCGCCGTCGGCATGGCCATGCTGCTGCCCCTGGTTGGGGCGCTTGCGAGCACTTCGACCGGCTGGCGGAAGCGCGCATTCCAGTTCCTTAGCATCGGCGTCCTCTATCGCGCCATCAGCACCTACTCGCGAGGCGGCCTGCTTGCGGTGAGCGCCGTCGGCGGGATGTACTTCTGGCGCTCGCAACACAAGCTGCGCACCATCGCCGCGTTCGCGGTGGCGGTGGCCATTGTGCTGCCGGTGCTGCCACAGCAGTATTGGGACCGCATGGCCACCATCACCGCCCCAGCCGGCGAGCGTGACGATTCGCAGCAAAGCCGTCTGCACTTCTGGCAGGTGGCCGTCGCGATGGCCAACGACCGCCCCCTTTTGGGCGTCGGTCACAATGGCTACCCGCGCGCCTACAACCGGTACGACTGGACCAATGGGCAGTTCATGACCAACCGCGCGGTCCACAGTGCGTGGTTCGGGGTGCTGGGAGAACTGGGCTACCCCGGCCTCCTGATTTTTCTGACGCTGGTCTGGTCGTCGATGCGGGCGTGCCGGCGGGTGCGCCGGTCAGCACAACGCGGTGAGATTCCCGGTCCCCTGGGCCCTTACGCGATCGGCCTTGAATCATCGCTCGTCGCGTTCATCGTGGGCGGCAGCTTCGTGTCATTTCACTACAACGAGATGCTGTGGCACTTCTTCGCGCTGACGATGGCGCTCGAATCAGTGGCGGTCAAGGAAGCGGAAACGGAACGGGCGCGCCTGGCCGCGTTATCGACCGCGGCGCCGGCACGACCGGTCCCAGCGGAGCGCGAACCCGAGTTTGCGTGGGGCTAGGTCCAGCGATGGCGAGAGTATCAGCGATCATTCCGGCGTATAACGCGGAAGCATTTATCCGCGAGGCGGTCGACTCGGCACTCGGACAGACCCACCCGGATGTCGAGGTAATTGTCGTCGACGACAGTTCCACTGATGACACCGCCGGCGTGCTGCAGTCCTATGGGGAACGCATCATCGTCCACCGCCAGCCGAACGGCGGGGTGGCCGCGGCGCGCAATGCCGGGGCGCGGCTCGCCTCCGGCAAGTGGGTCGCTTTTCTCGATGCCGATGATGTCTGGCTGCCGACCAAGATCGAACGACAGCTGGCCGTCGCCAGTAGCCCGCTGTCGTATACCAACCGATTCAATTTCGGGGCGCGAGGCGACCTGCCCGAGATCCAAAGCGAGGCGACACCGCTGCTCGCCGGTGATGTCTTCGTGCCGCTGCTGATGCGCGGCAACTTCATCACGACCTCGAGCGTGATGATGGCGCGCGACCTCTTCCTCGACCTCGGCGGCTTTCCCATGACCCCGGCCGTGTGCGAAGACTGGGACCTCTGGCTGCGCGCGGCAGAGCGGCATCCGGTCACGGTCGTGACCGAGCCTCTCGTCGGCTACCGGCTAACCTCCTCAAGCCTGAGTACCAACTACCGGGCGATGGCGCATGCCCGACGCACCGTTGTCGCGCGTGCGCTGGCGCTCGATCGCGGCCGCCGGCTCAGCTGGCATGTGCGACGACGGATCTGGGCGGAAACGTTCCGGACCAATGGCTGGGATGCCGGCCGTTCCGGTGCCGGAGTGGATGCCCTGAAAGACTACGCCAGGGCCGCCGCGGCCTGGCCACTCGAACTGCAAACGTTCAAAGCAGCCTTGAAGGTGTGTCTCAATGCGTGACCGTCCGTTACGCGTCGCGGTCGACGCACGTTGCCTCAACACCGAGCACCTGCGCGGCATGGGCAAGTCGTTGCACGAGTTCATCAAGCGCACCTCGAGCAGCGGTGCCGTGAACTGGCATCTGCTCGCCGACCGGCCCGACCAGCCGATTCATGTGCCGAGCGAGAGCTGCGACGTCGCCCTTTTCGAAACCAAGGGCTACCGTTTTCACAGTTGGGAACAATGGTCCCTGCCGCGGCGAGCGCGGCGCCTCGCGGTTGACCTGCTCCACGCCCCCGCGACGTCGATGCCATGGTGGCAGCCAGTACCGACGGTGGTCACCATTCACGACACCATCCCCTGGCAGCAGCACGACCCGGCCTGGCCGCCAGGCCCCTATCGCGACCGTGTCCTGCCCGCGGCGTATCAGCGGGCGGCTGCCATCATGACGGTGAGCGAATGTTCGCGTCGCGACATTCTTGCCCGCTGGCCAAAGCTGCTGCCCAAGCTGCATGTAGTGTCGCCCGGCGTGGACGAGCGCTATCTGGAAGCGACGGCCGACCGCCGTCCGGTCGAAGTTGGCGGTCGCTATCTGCCCGAACCGTATCTGCTATACCTGGGCGGCAGCGACCCTCGCAAGCGGCTGATGTGGGCGCTGCAGACGTGGTGGGGCGCCAATGTTGCCGACGTGTCACTGGTCGTGTGCGGGGTCGAGGCATCCGCGCATGACAACGTGCGCCGGATGGTGCCGCGCACCCTCCAGGACCGGCTCATTCTCGCGCCATTTGTCAGCGAAGACGAGATGCCGAGGCTCTACATGCATGCCGCCGCAGTGCTGTACCCGACTTTGTACGAAGGCTTCGGATTGCCCGTCATCGAAGCGCAGGCGGTCGGCACGCCAGTGCTGTTCAGCGACGTCGGCAGCCTGGCCGAACTGAAGGGGCCCGGCGCCGTGGTGCTGCCGGTCGACGACCTGCCCGCGTGGGTGCGAACGGTGAGTGACCTGCTGCAGTCTCGCCGCCGCGCCGCGGGGCCCGATCCGATCGCGCGTTCGTGGGCGCGGCAGTACTCCTGGGATGCGTACACCGATCGCACGCTGGCCGTCTACGACGGTGTCAACGTCGAACGGCGCGCACCAGAGGGTCGCGGCCACGACCTGCCCCAGCGGGAAGCGTCATGAAGCGCGTTCTGCTATTGGCCTACCTCTTTCCGCCGATTGCCAACTCGGGCACCCAGCGTCCCCTGAAGTTCGCGAAGTACCTCGTGCAGCATGGCTGGACCCCGACGGTCGTGACGGCCTCGCAGTTCGAGAATCATCAGACCGATCCGGGACTGTTGGCCGACATTCCCGCTGGGGTGCAAGTCGTCCGGGTGCCAATGCTCAATCAGCGGGTCGGTGCCGCGCTCGCGAAGCTGATGGGCGGGACCGCAGTCGGTCAGCGGCTGGGCAACGGCGTTCAGTGGCGAATGCAGAACCGGTATCGCACGCCCGATCTATACGGCTTGTGGCGCCCGACGGCGGTGCGAGCGTCGATGCGCATCTTTCGCGACGTCGGGTTCGACGCGATCTACGCGACGGGCTATCCCTGGACGTCGCTGCTAGTCGGATGCGATGTGTCGAAGGCCACCGGTTGTCCGCTGGTGGCAGATTTCAGGGACCTGTGGGCGGGTGAAACGCTCCTTCGCAGCGAGCGACGCGACCGGGCAGAGGAACTCGCACTGGAACGAACGGTGGTCGAGGTCGCCCGCTCGGTGGTCTCAACTTCATCGGCGATGACGCGGCTCATGATTGCGGCCCATCCGGAAACGGACGCTGCCAAGTTCGTGACGATTCACAACGGTTTTGACGCGGAGGATCTCGAGGGTCCCCATCCGCTGCGGCAGCCGGATCAACCATTCCGAATCGTGTTCGCCGGGGTCTGGAAGGAAGGCTACAACCCGTCGGCGCTCTACGACTCGATCGATTGGCTGAGACGATCACAACCGGAGCTGCTCGAGGGTGTCGAGGTGGTCGCGGCCGGTTTCGAGCCGGGTGAAGCGCAACGCAGGGGGCTGCTATCGCACATCACCGAGGTGGGCGTCTTGCCGCATCGGGACGCAGTGGCCCTGATGCACTCGGCAGACGTGCTCTACCTCACGCACGCAGACATCTCGCGCGAATGGGCGGTGCCTGGGAAGCTCTACGAGTATTTGGCGAGCGGCCGGCCGGTATTGGCTCTGACCAATCCGGACGGGGAGACCGGGCAGATCATTCGGCAGGTCGGCGGTGGTCTCGCGATCGCGGCGGACGACCCGGGGAAGCTTTACCAGGCGATCGCCGACGCCTGCCGGCTGAGGAAGCTTGAGACACCGCCGCTCGATCGGCACGCGCTGGCGGGATTCGAGCGGCGGCACCTGGCCGGCCGCCTCACCAACGTGTTGAACGACGTCACGAGTCGAGTAGCGGTTCCAGTGGTCGTGCCCCGAAGGTCTCCCGCGGCACCGGTCGTGCCGCGATCGCGCCCTCGATAATCGCCCACAGGTGGGCCATCCGTCGCTCGATGCCGAATTCGGCAGAAATATGGCGACGCCCCGCGAGTCCCATCTGACCGGCGAGGGCCGGATCTGCCATCAATCGGCTCCAGTGGTGACCCATGCCGGTGATGTCTCGCTCGTCAACCAGGAAACCGGTTTGGCCTTCAATCACCACGTCAGGAATGCCGGCGTGCCGCGTCGAGACCACTGGCAGACCGCTGGCACCCGCCTCCAGTACCGTGTTGGGCGTGCCTTCGCAATCGCCGTTCATCGCCTGCAGTGAATGTTGCACGAAGCAGCGCGCCTGTCGCATCTCGGTTCGGATGACGTCATGCGGCTGTTGACCGAGCAGCGTCACTGCTCCGGTCAGCCCGAGTGCGGCGATCAGGTCCTGGCAGGCACCAAAGAGGGGGCCGTCGCCGATGATGCGCAGTCGCGCCTCCGGGTTGGTACGGTGCACGTGAGAGAAGGCCAGGATGGTTAGGTGCGGCGCCTTCTTGTCGACCAGCCGTCCCACGGCAACGGCGATCGGCGGCGCCATCGCCGCATCCGCCGGGTGAAACGCGTCGCAGTCGACGCCGTACGGACAGTAGTGCAATTTTTCCTCGGGGGCGCCCAGGGCGAGCAGCGTCGCGTGCATCTCCTTCGACACGGCGATAATCGCAGCGGCGGAAGCAAACATCTTCGGGTATTTGTCTCGATACTCATCGAGCACCGCCCGGACACTGCTGTCGTAGCCATGAAAATGGGCGACGAGCGGCAGCCCGGCGCGCCGGCAGGGCTCGACCAGCCGTACCGCAGTCGGCCCGAATTCGGCGAGCACCGCGGCCGGGCGGCGACGAAACGCCCGTACGTAGCCCTGCGTGATTTCCTGCTCCCAGGACTGCCTGCGGATCAGACGTTCGACCTTGCGTGCCACGCGTGGCAACAAGCCGTCACCCAACACCGGGCTTGAACCGATGGTCGGGAGATAACCGTGGATGGCCACCGTGTCGGCGGGCAGTCGTTCGATATGCGCGCGAATAAAACTCATTTCGAGATCGCGCGGATTGACCGCGACCACGTAGACCGTGGGGCGCGTCGCAGGCGTCATCGTCATGCCATCACCCCCTCGTCACACCGCGCGAAGTGCCCGTTCAGGGCGCTCATCCTGGTCCGCGATCCGCAGCTCGTACGACGGCTCCACTTCGGCGCAGCCAGCGACGCGGGTGGTTTCGTGGACCACGAACGAGGCCAGGCCGGAGACGGCGATCGGCTGCCACAGCTTGTTGGTATCAACGAGATGCAGCACGACACGATAAGTGCCGCGTAACACGTTGGCGCGAAAGTGAATCCGCACGCCCAGCGACATGCCTGAATCGAGGTCGATCGCCGGCTCGCCATCGACCATCGGACTACCATTGAAGATCACAAGCCCGTCGTTGCGAATGATCTCGAAGCCGACCCGACAACGCGGCAGCGCGGTGGTGATGCCGATAGTTGCGTCAAGCGTAACCGCGGTACCGGGAACGAGCGCGCTCTTGATCGGCGTGAAACTGCCGCGCTCGGTGAGGCGGACGGTCTCGATTCGAATCCGCGGGTCGACCGCCTGCCCCTCCGGTGAGGCGTAGAGGGCCGCGACCTCGCCGACACTCGCAAGAATCGGGCTGCGGCCGGGCCTCAGCAACACGGCCTTGTCACAGAGGCTCACAATCGCCTGCATGTTGTGCGACACAAACACAATCGCGGCGCCCGACGCCCGGAACTCGTGCAACCGTTCGAAGCATCGCTGCTGAAAGCTGAAGTCGCCCACCGCCAGCACTTCGTCAATCAGTAGCACATCGGGATCGACTTGTGAGGCAATGGCAAAGCCCAACCGCGCGTTCATGCCCGAGGAATAGCGCTTGACGGGGGTGTCGATGAAGTCGCGGATGCCCGAGAAGTCGATAATGGCATCCAGCTTTCGCGTTACCTCGGGCCTGGTCATGCCTAGAATCGCGCCTTGCAAGTAAAGGTTCTCCCGGCCCGTGAGATCGGGGTGGAACCCCGCTGCGATCTCGATCAGCGCTCCCACCCGGCCGCGGGTGCGAGCGACACCGGTGGTGGGCTTGAGAATCTTGGTCAGCAGCTTAAGCACCGTCGACTTGCCGGCACCATTCGGACCGATGATGCCGATCGCCTCCCCGGGCTGCACCTCGAACGACACCTCCTTGAGCGCCCAAAACTCCTGGGCGTCGAGCTCGTGAACCGTCCGTTGGCGCGCAAACGGCCGCTTGGCCAGCGCGGTCAACGCGTCTCGCAAGCTGTCGTGGCGTTCGCCGCGACGAAACTTTTTCCAGACGTTGTCGAAAATAACAGCGGGTTCACTCATGGGTAGTCTGGACCTGAAACATGTCGTCTAACGCGGCCGGTAAATGTCCGGGCCGAGGCTTCGCTCAATCAGGCGGAGCCGCCCCTCGCGCGAGCCGGGGGTCTCGCCTCGCCACAGTGTTTGGAGCTTGCGACGGGCGCGCTCGATCGCGCGCGGCGCGGGTGGAATGACGCGCGCAACCGGACCGCCAGTGACGCTGCGACCAAGGACCGCGTGGGCGTAATCACCAGACGTCCAGATGCTACGTTCGTTGAACATCAACATTCGAGTCTCGGTCGCGGTAGCCAGTTGCTGCAGGACCGAGACCTCGACGTCCTCGTCCACCGGCTGAAGCCGATCCGGATGGCTCGTTCGGAGCAGCCGTTGGTACGCCGGCGTCGGGAAAGTGAGGATTAATCGGCCGCCAGTGGCTAGTAGACGGCCGAGCGACGCGTCGAAGCCGGCACGATCGGCCACACCGATGTGCTCGTAGACATCGACCAGGACAATGAGGTCGTAAGCAGCCGTCCGGTCGAGCGCCTCGACCTGGCCCGCGGCAAAGCTCAGGTTGTCCCGCCGAAACACCTTCCCGGCCAGCTCGATCGAGCGCTCACTGATGTCGAAGCCGGTGACCTGTGCATCGGGCCAGCGAGACGCAAGCTGCCAACTGATCTGGCCGAAACCGCAGCCCACCTCCAGGATCGCGCGGGGTGACGGCGGCGCCCACTGCTGGATCGTGTCCCACGCCGCGTCGACACGCGGATTGCCGTCGACGAAGTCGGCGACCTTGTCGACGATGTGCTGGTCGTAGAAGGCGCGGATCGCATCCTTGGGAACGTCAGCGGTTGCCGGTGCTTCAGTCATCAGCATGGCAGTGAGGGGCAACTCGCTCATGGCATCTTGAAGACGTGGATGATCGCGCGATAGGAGTAACCATCGCGGTCCGCCTCGAATTGCGAAATGAACAACCGCCGGCCCGACGGGTCGTAGGCAACGCCGCCGACGCGCGTGCTGGGCTCTGGAAACGGTAACTCGAAGGGCCACACCCCATACGGTTTGACCTCCCAGGGGTCGGTCGTGCCGGCGCGGACCGCAGCCCACTCATTCAAATCGTACGCCCACACTTGATAGCGGTACGGATAGGCGTGCTGAGCCTTCGAAGAATAGGCCGGGTCGTAACAGTACTTTTCGCCATCTGGGGCAGTCTGGCCCACCAGCGACTTATCCGACGTCCCCTCGCCGTAGCAGAATGGGCCAGTCCCGTTGCGGCCCACAAAGAGGGCGGTGCGGGTGCCGCCAATCAGTGCGAGGCCACCCATCTGGATCGTTCCACCATAGGTGGGATTTGAACCATTCCACGGGCCAAGAGTCTGATGCTCCGAGTCGTAGTAGAGCAGGGCGGTCGCCGGCACCGGCGCGCGCTTGTCCAGGCCTGCGGGATCCCAGGCGAAGGCTGACGGCCCCCACGACGTCCGCGACACGATCGGCACACAGCATTGGCCGGTAATCGCGGGTCCGCCAAGCTTGGATTGCCACTCCGGCGGTACCAGTGCCATGTAGCCGGCCACAAAGCCGGTCTTGCCGCTGGGGCCAACACGTTGCACCGGCCCCGCGCCACGCTCCGACAACTTCAACGGCCGGGAAAAGTGCGACAGCGCCTGGGTATTATTGGCGTCGTAGTAGATCAGGCCTGTGCCGTAGAGCCGCTGCTGGTAAACAAGCAGTCCCGAAAGGGTGGCCCCCTCGGCCGCAATCTCGGACACGCGGCCCTCGGCGGGATCGGCAAACGGCTGCAGATACTCGGCGAATGGCAGCGCCGTGATGTCTGTCGTGTTGACCGGCGTCGGCACGCTCACTTCCGCCACCCGGCCGCTCCGGGCTCCGACGAACAGCGAGTTCCCGTCCGGATTGAACGCAATCAGCCCGCCGCCTGAGGCAAAACTGTCGCCGTTGGCCTCACCCGCTGGGAGCCGAAATGCACCGGCGTAGTGCAGGTCTTCGAAGGTCAGCCGTGGCAACTGCGTCGGGTCGGTAATAGGAAGGGCGCGCCCAGCCTGAGCGGAGGGATTCGAGTGCAATGGAATGGTGAGCCCGGCCATGGGCAAGGCGATGTAGCCGAGGGCCAGCATGGCGACCACGGTCACAGTTCGGGAAACGCTTTGCACAACGGGCACACCAGACACAAAGCGAACTTCGTGCCGGATTTCTGCCCTTCGTTCTGCCCTCCTACGCCCAATTGTCGGTAGCTCAGTAGCCTTTTGTCGCCGTCAGAATGCACACAGCCGGCCGGTTTCAGCTCGATCGACCCGCCAAGGGCGCTGTCGGGATGGCGAGCTCTTTGCTTTTGCTAGCCGCGTGCGTCCACTTGTCTCGTTCGTCATCCCGGTCAAAAACGACGCGCAGCGTCTGGGCCGATGCTTAAGCCGCATTCTGGCCAATGACTATCCACGCGAGCTGATCGAAATCATCGTGATCGACAACGACTCTACGGACGGGTCGGCGGGTGTCGCCCGCCAACACGGCGCCATCGTCCTAAGCTGCTCCAGCAGGTCAGTGGCCGAACTGCGCAACCGGGGCGCTCGCGCAGCGCTCGGCAGCGTCATTGCTTTTGTCGATGCGGATCATGAAATCGAGCCACTGTGGATCGGGACGGCGGTCGGCATCCTATCCGATCCGGCCATCGCCGCGACCGGCGCCGCGTACTTGGCCGAGCCATGCGCCAACTGGGTGCAGCTGCAGTACGACCGGCTGCGAGATCGGCCGGCCACGCGGCAAGATGTCAACTGGCTAGGCAGCGGCAATCTCGCCGTCAAGCGGTTGCCATTTGAAAGCGTCGGTGGGTTCAACGGTCAGTTGACTGCGTGTGAAGACGTCGATTTCTGCAACAGGCTGCTGGGCGCGGGGCATCGCATCGTTGCGGATCCGGGCCTTCGCAGCGTCCATTTCGGGGACCCTCGTACGTTGAAGGCGCTCTTCCTGGGCGAACTGTGGCGGGGGCGCGACAATTTGCGGGTGACCTTTAGCGGGCCACGTACGCTCCGTCATTTCCGCAGCGCCCTGATCCCGGTCACGGTGCTCGCCCTGCTGGCTGGCGGTTTTGTCGCACTGGTGATCGGCTATCCAGGACTCGCGCTTGGGTGCTGGCTGTTGGCCGTCGCACCCGCCATCCTGAAGGCTTCCCATATGCTTCGCTGGCGACGGCGACAAGAGAATGGCGCATCCCGGCCGGCGCGGTACGTCGTGGCCGCAGGTCGCCGGGCGGTCGAGGCACTCGCGGTCGCGGTGGTCTTCGACATGGCGAGAGCGTTGGCGCTGCTGGCACGCGGCAGTCATCGGGCCAGGCGATCGGCTTGACCATGACGGCGATCGACCGTCCCATTCGTGTCCTGGAGCTGCGCAGCGTCAGGGGTACCGGCGGCGGACCCGAGAAAACCATCCTGCTCGGCGCTGCCATGGCCGATCCCAAGCGGGCGCGGGTGACGGTCTGCTACCTGCGCGATCAGCGCGACACGGTGTTCAGCATCGATGAACGCGCCGTGCAGGCGGGCGTCGACTACGTCGAGATTCCGGAGCGGCACTCGTTCGATCCGACCGTGTGGCCGAAGCTACGTCGCCTGATCGAGGCCCGTCAGATCGACCTGGTGCATGCCCACGACTACAAGACCGACATTCTCGCGCTGCTGCTCGCGAAGGCGACTGGCGTCGCGGCGCTCTCCACCGTCCACGGATGGACCGGGCATTCGACCCGCGAACGCTTGTGCTATTACCCCGCCGACAAGAAAGTGTTGTCGCGTTTCTCGCGGCTGATCGCCGTGTCGAGCGAGATTGGCCGGGAGCTGACCCGCTACGGCGCCGAGCCCTCGCGCATTACGACCGTCTTGAACGGCATTGATCCACGCCAGTTCCGGCGCGACCCTTCGCGGGTACCGGCGGCGCGAGCGGCCCTCGGCCTGGGTGCCGACGACATCGCCATTGGCGCGGTCGGCCGCCTCGAGCCGCAGAAGCGCTTCGATCTGCTGCTCGAAGCGTTCGCCGTGGTTCACTCACGGCGGCCGAACACCCGGTTGTTCATCGTCGGCGACGGCAGCCAGCGCGACTCGCTTGGCCAGCAGATTCAGGCGCTTCGCCTGACCGAGAGCTGCACGTTGGTTGGGCATGCTGGCGACGTGCGGCCCTCTCATCACGCATTCGACCTGTTCGTGCAGTCATCCGATTACGAGGGGACGCCTAACGCGGTGCTCGAAGCCATGGCGCTCGAGACGCCGATTGTCGCCACCGACGCGGGCGGCACAGCGGAACTGGTTGAGGACGGTGTGCATGGCCGCATCCTGCCGATCGGGCGCGTCGATCGCCTGATTCACGCGATGCAGGAAGCGCTGGCCGACTCCAATGCCGCGCGCAAGATGGCCGACCGAGCGCGCTTGCGCGTCGAGGGCGAGTTGTCGTTCGAATCGCGCGTCCGCAAGGTTGAAGGGATTTACGCCGAGATGATGGGTCATGCGTGAGGTTCTGAAGGAACTGGCGCGCGCGCTGGCGTGGCTGGTGGTCAGCCCGTCGGTGCTGTCGTGGCAACTCCGGTCACTGGCGGTGGGGCCGGATCGCGCCCTCGAGGCGTCTACGCAGGCCTGGGCCTGCGTGCCGGGGCTGACGGGACAGTATCTGCGGCGGGCGTTCCTGTCGCGAACGTTGCGGTCGTGCGCGCCGAGCGCGACCATCGAGTTCGGGACGTTGTTTTCGTCGACCAAAGCTTCGATCGGCGAGCGGGCCTACATCGGCCCTCGCTGTCACCTTGGCTGGGTCATCATCGAACGCGACGTCCTGCTCGCCGCTGGCGTCCACGTGCCGAGCGGCGCGCGCGCCCACGGCATGGACGACCCGGCCATTCCGATTCGCGATCAACCAGCGCTGAAGACCGCCGTCCGGATCGGCGCCGGCAGCTGGGTCGGCAGTGCGGCGGTCGTGCTGGCCGATGTTGGTTGTGACGCGGTGATCGGCGCCGGCGCCGTCGTCACGCGGCCGATCCCCGACCGCGCGGTCGCAAGTGGTGTACCGGCCCGCGTGATTCGCACCAGGGATCGCCACACCAACGAACGGTCGGCCTGACATGCGAATCCTGGTATTGACGCATCGCCTTCCATACGCCCCCAATCGTGGCGACCGGTTGCGGGCGTATCATATGCTCCAAGGCTTGAAGAGTCGCGCAGAGGTCGAGCTGGTTTCATTGGTGCATGACGATGAGGAGGCGTCGCATGTGGACGAGGTGCGCGGCTTCGTCGCGAGCGTCCACACGGTTCGAGTGCCGAAACTGCGCAACTACGCCCGCTCGGCCATGACGCTGCTCGGCGACACGCCGCTGACCCACGGCCTCCTCGATGCGCCTGACATGACAGGCCTCCTTGAGCAGGTGTGCCGTCTTCACCGACCCGACGTCGTGTTCGCCTACTGTTCGGGCATGGCGCGCTTTGCCCTTCAGGCGCCCCTCGACACCATCCCGTTGGTGCTCGACTTCGTTGACGTCGACTCGCAGAAATGGCGCGACATGGCCGCCGTGAGCCGCCCGCCGCTCTCGTGGATCTACGCACGCGAGGCCGCCACTCTGGGGGCGTTCGAAGCGCGTGCCGCCAACCGCGCGGTCGCCTCGCTCGTCGTGAATGCGCGCGAGGCGGCCATCGCTGGCGCACTGTCACCTGGGGCGAACGTGCACGTGCTGAACAACGGGATTGAGATCAACCGCCTCCATCCACCCACCGATGCTGCGCCTTCGGCACGAGTCGTCTTCTGCGGCGTGATGAACTACGCGCCGAATGACGAAGGCATACGGTGGTTCGTCAGCCTGGTCTGGCCGCTGGTGCGGGCGGCGCGGCCCGACGCGACGCTTGCGATTGTCGGATCCGATCCGACCCGGGCACTGAAGTCACTGTGCGCTGCCGATCCGTCGATCGAGATCACCGGCCGAGTGCCCGATGTCCGCGAGTGGTTGTGGGGATCGGCGGTTGGCATTGCGCCGCTGCACGTCGCCCGCGGTGTCCAGAACAAGGCGCTCGAAGCCATCGCGGCCGGACTGCCGATTGTGATCACCGAGGCGGTCGCCGGTGGTTTACCCGAGGCGGCCGCCCATGCGTCATCGGTCGCGAACACGCCAGTCGAGTTCGCGCATCACGTGCTCGCGCTCCTGGCACTGTCACCAGCCGAACGCCGGGCCCGCGCCAACAGCGCCGACTTCACTCACTTGACGTGGTCGCGCACTCTTGAACCGCTGTGGCCGTTGCTCGACAGTGCGGCAACCAACCCTGAGGTGATGCGAACTACTTCTATGCACGATGTCCGTATCGGCTACACATCCGTTGACGAGTGCCGATAAGGTCACTCTGAATCCTCGTGACCTCATCCTCAATCCCGCCGCGTTCAATTCCGTAATTATCAATCGAGCTTTGTGATCGCCAATGGTCTGGGCGCGCCGGTGTGCGCTCAGCGTGCGTTCAGCTGCTTCGAGTTTTTCGGCAGCTTTTCCCACATTGCCGGGCTAGACCGCACACCTGGTCTTGTTGGTCTGCGCCTTGCGATCACGCAGTGCGTGAGCCTCGCGTCTCCGTAACTGGCGCGTAGCTCCACTCCCAACAATTAAAGGATTCACGTGGCAATGAGGAAGAACTGTGTTCGCTGGACGAAGTCAGTACGGGCCGCGGTCGCAACCGGAGTCGTAGTCGCGAGCACCCTGGCTGTGACCATCGGGGCGCAATCGACTGACCCGTCGACCCTGCCGCGGCTGTCAGCGGGCAGCCTGACCTACATCGGCGGGTTTCGGCTGCCTGCTGAATCCACGAACAACGACAGCTTTTCAATCGGCGGCCGCCAGATGACTTTCAATCCGGCGGGTAACTCGCTCTTCATCGGCAGCCGCGCCGGCCGGGTTGCCGAGGTCAGCATTCCGAGTCCGGTGAACAGTGCCAACGTGAACGCACTGCCCTTCGCCACCTTCCTGCAACCGTTTGCCGATCCCACTGAGGGCCGCCTGTCCGACGTCGCGCCGGACGGCGTCTCGATCGAGGGGTTAATGGTCTACGGCAATCGTCTCCACGGCACCGCGTCGATCTACTACGACGCCAACAACACGCAGCGCATCTCACACTACTCGCGCTCTCTGCAGCTCAACCAACCGAGTTTCTCGGGATGGTCGCGAGTCTGGGATGCCGGCAAGACGGGCTTTGTCTCGGGCTACATGGCGCTGGTCCCGGCCGAGTGGCGCGCGCGGCTCGGCGGGCCCGCAGCGACCGGCCAGGGCGGCATACCCATTGCCTGGCGCACGTCGTGGGGACCGGCGGCGATCGCGTTCGACCCGGCCTTGGTCGGCCAGGCCGTCGTTCCCGCAGCCCCGCTGCTCTATTACACCGGCGACCACGCCACGCTCGGGCCGTGGGACGGCTCAAATCCCACCTATGGCGCCACCAGTAACTTCGGCGGCATGGCGATTATCGCCGGCACCCGGACGGCGCTGTACTGGGGTCGCAATGGCACCGGTCCGCATTGCTACGGCAACGGCACCTCCGACCAAACTCGTCAAGGCACCGTCGGCACCGATGGCGCCACGTGGTGCTACGACCCGACCAATAGCGACAAGGGCTCGCACGCCTATCCCTATCGGTATCAAGTCTGGGCCTACGACTTGAACGACCTCGCGGCAGTGCGGCAGGGAACCAAGCAACCGTGGGACGTCGTGCCTTACGGAGTGTGGCCCTTGACGCTGCCGACGGCTTCACCGACCGTGACGGTTGGGGGCGTTGGCTACGACGCCGCGCGACAGATTCTCTACGTGTCGCAAATGCAGGCCGACCAGGACGGCTACTCGTACCGGCCCCTCATCCACGCCTTTCAGATCAATGCCGCGTTAGGAACGGAGCCGAACACCGTTTCGGCAGTGCAGATCGGCTTCGACAAGTTGGCGCCGCAACAGGTCAATTCCTCGATCACCGCGACCGCAACACCGACCGGTGGCGTCGCCCCCCATGAGTACCGATGGGCGGTCTCCGATGGCACCACGTGGGCCCCGGCCACCGAATGGAGCGCGGCTGATCAGGTCAGCTGGGTGCCGACCACCGCCAGCGCCAATTATCGCGTCGGCGTCTGGGTGCGCAGTGCGGGCAAGACCGAGTCGGAAGCGTCGTCCTCGCAGCCGTACGAGATCTCAGGTGCGAGCTCCGCGACGGTCAGCGCGGTGACTCTCGTCGCGAATCGGGTGGCGCCGCAGCCGGTGGCCACACCCATTACGTTCACGGCCGCCACCCCGGGGGGCGGCGCGGCAACCACGCAGTACAAGTGGCTGGTCAACGACGGCGGCGGCTGGACCGCGCTCACCGGCTGGTCCGCGTTGAACGCCTTCACCTGGACGCCAGCGCAGGCGAACGCCAACTTCCACATCGGCGTGTGGGCGAGAAGTGCGGGCAGCACGAGAGACGAACCGGAAGCGTCGGCAGCCTCGGCGTTTGCCATCACTGGTGCCGTCGGGACCCGGGTCAGCGCGGCAACGGTCAGCCCGAACAGGACTGCCCCTCAGGCGCCGGGCGCGGCGATCACGTGGACGGCAACCGCGTCAGGCGGCACCGGGGTCCTGGAATACAAGTGGTTGGTATACGACGGCGCGCGTTGGGCCGCCACCAGCACCTGGACCACGTCTAACAGCTTCGTGTGGACGCCGACCATCGCCGATCCCAACTACCGGGTCGGCGTGTGGGTCAGAACCGCCGGCAACAGCGTCGATGCCGAAGAAGCTTCCGCCTCAATGGCTTTTCCGATCACGGCACTGCCCACCGCCGCTCGTGCGACGGCCGTGGCGGTGTCGGCCAATCGCACTTCTCCTCAGGCTCCGGGAACGACCATCACGTGGGCAGCGACGCCGTCCGGCGGCGTGGCGCCCTATCAATACAAGTGGCTGATTTTCGATGGCGCGCGCTGGACCGCGAGCGGCACCTGGACCTCGTCGAATACCTTTGCCTGGACCCCGTCGCTCGCTGATCCCAACTACCGTGTCGGCGTGTGGGTGAGAAGCTCTGGGAATACCGTCGACGCCGAAGAAGTATCAGCGTCGTTGCCGTTCCCCATCGAGGGCACGAGCAGCACCTCGACACCAACGCCAACGACCAGTCGCGCCACGGCGGCGATGTTATCGGCCAACCGTGTGGCTCCACAGGCACCCGGCACAACCATCACGGCAACCGCGACCGTAGTCGGCGGTGCCGCACCCTTCTCGTTCAAGTGGCTAATCTACGACGGCGCGAGATGGACGGCGGCCGGTGACTGGACGACGTCGAACACGTTCTCGTGGACGCCGACCAAGGCCGACCCCAACTATAAGATTGGCGTTTGGGTACGCAGTGCCGGCAACACCAAAGACGAGCTTGAGGTGTCTGCGACGCTGGCGTTTCCAATCAAGTGATGTGAGCGCGCGAACCGCCGATGTGACGTAAGAACGACACCGTCGTGTAATTGTTGGACCGTTTTTTTCAGAAAGTTCGCCGGTCTTTCTCGCCGGGCGAACTTTCGTCTCGACTGTTGTAGGTAAATGTCCGTGCAATCGAGCTAGTCTTCCTCATTCCCTAAATTCGCTCCAGAGTGGCGCAATCTTTGCGATACGGCGCTGTGCAGGTCGACGCTTTTGCAGCGCGGACTGCTCCAAACAATCTACGAGGACCGTTACCTGATGTGGATACATTGCCGCGTACTCGTGTGCGCCGTCGGCGCACTCCTGTTCTTCTCGTCACCTTCGGCTTCGCAATCTCCAACAGACAGTTCCTCGACCCTGCCACTCATCCAGTTTGCCGACTTAAGCTACACCGGTGCCTTTCGCCTTCCCGATCATTTCGTGAATGGCGACGGCTTCACCATCGGCGGTCATCCCCTCGCGTTCAACCCGGCACGCAACTCCCTGTTCATCGGCAGCCGGATCGGCAATGTCGCAGAAGTGACGATCCCGACGCCGGTCAACAGCAGCAACATCGGCGCCCTCCCGTTCGCCACGTTTCTGCAAGGCTTCGCCGATCCCACGGAAGGCAACCTGTGGCAGATCGCCAGCACCGGAGCATCGATTGACGGCCTCATGGTCCTCGGTGATCGGCTCTATGGGTCGGCGTCGATCTACTACGACGCCAACAACACCCAGCGCTTGTCGCACTATTCGCGGTCGACGAACCTGTCGGCGCCCAGCTTCTCCGGCATGACGCAGGTGTGGCTCAACGAGAAGTCCGGCTTCGTTTCCGGCTACATGGGCACGGTGCCGGCCGAGTGGCAGCCGCGGCTCGGCGGGACGGCGGTTACCGGGCAGTGCTGCCTGCCTATCGCGTGGCGAACTTCGTGGGGACCAAGTGCGTTTGCCTGGAACCCCACCGACATCGGTGCGGTGAGCCCGGTGCCGGCGGCGCCGCTGGTGTATTACCCGCTAGACCATTCCACGCTGGGACGCTGGGACACGTCGAATCCCGTCTACGGAGGCACGACCCAGATCAACGGCGTCGCGGTGATCGCTGGTACTCGCACGGCGCTGTTCGTCGGGCGCAACGGCACCGGCCCGTTCTGCTACGGCAACGGCACCAGCGACTCGAGCCTGGTCGGCACACTCGGACCAGACCAGGAAATTTACTGCTACGACCCGACTTCGACTGCCAAAGGGCAGCACGCCTTTCCGTATAACTATCAGATCTGGGCGTACGACTTGAACGACCTGGCCGCCGTAAGAGCCGGCACGAAGCAGCCGTGGGAGGTCGTGCCGTATGGCGTGTGGCCCTTCGCGGTACCATTTGCGGAGCCGGCCGTCCGCATCGGCGGAGTCGGCTACGATGCGAGCCAGCAGATCCTCTACGTCTCGCAGATGTACGCCGACCAGGACGGCTACGGCTATCGGCCGATCATCCACGCAATCAAGGTGGGAGGCGCTCCCGGGACGTCGTTGTCGACCACGCCGCCGCCGCCCGCTCCGGCGAACTCGGCAAAGGCCACAGCAGTCACGATCGCGGCCAACCGGGCCGCTCCGCAGCAGCCAGGTACTACCATTTCGTGGTCGGCCACTCCGACCGGCGGCGTGGCGCCGATGCAATACAAGTGGCTGGTCTACGAAAATGCCCGTTGGACACCCAAGAGCAGCTGGACCACCTCGAACACGTTCGCCTGGACACCGACGGTCGCCGATCCCAACTACCGCGTCGGCGTTTGGGTGAGGAGTTCCGGGAACATCATTGATGCCGAAGAAGCAGCCACCTCAATGTTGTTCGCCATTGAGGGCACCACCAGCGCACCAGCGCCGCCGACGGCGACGACTGCCCGCGTTTCGGCCGTCACGTTGTCGGCCAATCGTCCAGCCCCGCAGATACTCGGCACCACGATCACCTGGTCAGCGACGCCCACCGGCGGAGTCGCGCCGTATCAGTACAAGTGGCTGGTGTACGAGAACGCGCGCTGGACCGCGAGCGGCACCTGGACCACGGCGAACACGTTCGCGTGGACCCCTGCCATCGCCGATCCTAATTACCGCGTCGGCGTGTGGGTACGCAGCGCCGGCAACACGGTCGATGCCGAGGAGGCAACAGCCTCTCTGTTGTTCGCAATCGAGAGCACGGCCAGTGCTCCGCCGCCACCGCCGACGACGACCGCCCGCGCCTCGGCCGTCACGCTGTTGGCCAATCGTCAAGCCCCGCAGACACCCGGCACCACGATCACCTGGTCAGCGACGCCAACCGGCGGCGTCGCGCCGCACCAATACAAATGGTTGGTGTACGAGAACGCCCGCTGGGTCGGCTATGGCGCCTGGACCACGTCTAACACCTTTGCCTGGACCCCTGCCGTCGCCGATCCCAATTACCGCGTCGGTGTGTGGGTGCGCAGCGCCAGCAACACCGTCGATGCCGAGGAGGCAGCAACCTCGCTGTTGTTCGCAATCGAAGGCACGGCCAGTGCGCCGCCTCCACCGCCGACGACGACCGCCCGCGCCACGGCGGTGGTACTGTCGGCCAACCAAGTGGCGCCGCAGCCTCCAGGCACGACCATCACTTGGTTTGCGACGCCAACCGGCGGTGTGGCACCGCATCAGTACAAGTGGCTGGTCTACGAGAACGCGCGCTGGGTCGCAAGCAGCAGCTGGACGACCTCAAACAGCTTCCAGTGGACCCCGGCCATTGCCGATCCCAACTACCGCGTCGGGGTGTGGGTAAGAAGCGCCGGCAACTCCGCTGATGCGGAGGAAACCTCGGCCGCTGTTACTTTCGCGATCGCGGGCACAGTCAGCGCGCCTCCCCCACCGACGACATCGGCTCGCGCCACCGGCGTGACGCTGTCGGCCAGCCGTGTCGCACCGCAGCTGGCGGGCACGACGGTGACCTTCTCCGCCACGCCGGCCGGAGGCGTCGCGCCGCACCAGTACAAGTGGTTGGTTTATGACGGTGCTCGCTGGACAGCCATTGGCGACTGGAGTGCGAGCAACACGTTTGCGTGGACCCCGGCATTCGCTGACCCGAACTATCGAGTCGGCGTGTGGGTCAGGAGCGCCGGGAACACAGCCGATGCCGAGGAGACTTCCGCTGCGATCAGCTTCCCGATCCGGTAGTCAGGTGCCGCGCCGGCCCGGACATTAACGCCCGGAGCCGGCCGTCCGGTGGGCGACGGCGCGTCCGGGCACGCGATACAACATCGCATCGTCACCGTCGATCAGGTCGGCGACACTGCGGTTCACGCGCGCGCGCAGCGGGTTTCCGACGGGCAGCCGGGTGGCGGCGGTACGCGCGCTCTCGAGCAGCGTGCGGCTCCAGGAACCCTCGCCGTAGGCCCGGTTGGTCCACACCAACTGCCATGCCGATGGCGGCTCCGCAATCTGGGACGGCAAGGCCATCTCGTACGACGAGGTGTAAATCTTGGCGGCCTGCCGATCGAGCAGCACGTAGGTGTCGACACTCGATTCCGGAACGGGCGTCACGACGATCTGGTTGGTGTCGAAGCGGGCGTGGTACCACACGCTCACGTTGGGTAAGTCCGGGCCAAGAATCCTCAACGCCCTGGCACCGTAATAGTCCGTGTAGAGATGTTGCGGAGCGGCTTGGCGCAATTGCGGCAGAACAGCCAGGGTGTTACGGGTGCGCTCGCTCGAGGTGAGATGCAGGTACAGCAGGCAGGGCACTGACGCCGCCACCGCTGCCGACAGTGTTGCGAACGCAAGGCGGCGCCGGCCGACCGCCACCAATTGCGACAGCCCGCTGGCGACGAGCAAGACGATCAGGGGTGTGACCAGGGCGGTGTAGCGCGGCGTCTTCGGCAGCGGCGAATATGCCGTCAGCGAACCGCTGCCAAACTGCAGGTACGCGGCCAGGATGAGGAAAGTGGTCGCCGCCCATTTCAATCGCACATCCCCCAGGCGAAAGGCCATCCACACCGCCGGAATGCCAAGCCACCAGAGCAGTCCCACCTGCACCGGCAACAGGAACAATGATCGCAGGAAGGCATCCCACTGCCAGATCTGCGAGATTTGCAATTGATCCTGGGGAGGGGCCCCAAGGCCCGAGGTCGCCGTGAGCCGGAACATGGCGTCACCGGTCGTCAGCCAGTAGCCGGCGCACTCGACGGCAAACACCGCGGCCGCCCCTGCACATACCGCCATGGCGGTGGAGCGGGCAGGGAACCTCGTGAGCAGGGCCGCGAGGGCAATCGCCGGAACCACGATCGCCACGTCCTCCTTCACGAGATAGCCGAGGCCGAGACACAGGCCAGCCGCCGCACCGCTCGCCAGCCGCGAGTTCGTGGACGTGACGCGGGTCGATGCGGCCACCAGCGCGCAGGCGGCGGCGATCGACGCGACCTGCAGAGCGGTGGGCGAAAAGGTCGCCGACTGCTGCACGGCCAGCGGATACACCGCGTAGAGTGCGACCGCCGCCACGCCGGTCCACAGCCTGTCAGTGAGTAGCCAAGCCGCTGCCAACAGCGACACGAACGTGACGCACTCGGCCAGCAGGGTCAACACCCAGAACTGAGTGGGTTCGAGCCATCCGGCCTGAACCAACCATCCCAGCGGGTACGCCATGCCGATCCGGGTCTGAAACAGGGGGAACATGCCCTCGAGCGATCGCCCCTGGCTTACCCGCTGCGCCGCCTCCAGGTAGCCGAGGTCATCAACCCCCTCGAACTGAGGTGCGACTGCGAACCGCAGGGCGAGCCCGCAGACGACCACCGCGACCGCCGCTGTGACGAGGCGACCGTCGCCCTCAACCCACTTTACGGATGGTCGGGGTGTCGAGACGCCTGCGGCGCGATTCATACAGCATTTCCTCCAACTGGAAACGAACTCGCCCGATCAAGTCGGCGAGCAGGGCCACGGCGCCTAGCAGCAACCCGACCAGCAGGCCGCCGACGCTGATGGTGATCAGCGAGGTGTAGGGCGCCGTCTCGCTCGTCCGCAGCCAGTGGGCGGTCACGAAGAGACCGGCCAGCAGTCCCGGCACGATCGCGGCAAGTGACAACATGCCAAAAAACTTCAGCGGGCTGTAATCCCGCGTGGCACGAATCAGCACCGGCCCGGAGCGCATCCCGTAGCGCAGCACGCTACCCATGATTCGCGACTCGCCCACCGGCCGTTCGGCCAACACCGGCAGCGCGACTTCCTCGATCGTCAGCCCGCTGCGGCTCCAGTTAAGCAGCGATTCGTGGATGTACTCGTAGTCGCTGTGAATGTCCACCCGGAGGGCCGCTTCGCGCGACATGGCGCGGAAGCCGCAGGACACGTCAGTAAACTGGCGGCCTGCGATCCAGCTGATCGCACCCGTCAGCAGCGCATTCCCGGAGCGCTTCGGCCACGGCATGTCGCCGATCAAGTTACCGTCCTTGAAGCGTGAGCACAGCACCACGTCAGCGCGGCCCTCGCTAATCGGGGCGATCAGCCGCGCGACGTCCTCGCCACGGAACTGGCCGTCGGCGTCCATGCTCACGATGATGTCGGCACCGGCGCGGAGTGCCGCTGACACGCCCGACACGAAGGTTCGCCCGGTGCCGAGATTCCGGCTGTGCCTGACCACCGTGGCGCCGTGGCGCCGCGCGATCACGCCGGTGTCGTCGGTCGAACCATCATCGACGACCATGGTGCGAATGGAGTCGATACCGGGCAGCCGCGAGGGAATGCCGTCGAGGACGGCGCCGATGGTTTCCGCCTCGTTGAGTGCTGGGAGATAGACGACCACGTTCATGACGTCACCATTTCAGGAAATGAGCAGAACCAGTAAGACCAAGGCGGCGGCCGATAAGCCGGCACCGGCCAACACCAGCCGGCGCAGCAGGCGACGGCGAAGCGGTACAAACGCCGCCCGCGCAACGACCGGCGCCGGCAGCGCCACCGATGCCTCAGCCGGCAACGTCATGAGGGGACGCTGGAAGCCATACGCGAGCAACAGGACCAGCGGGCGCACCAGCCGGCCCGTGGGCGACGCCTGCAGCGTGGTCACCGCATAGTCGAAGAAGAAATTGGCCTTGGCCAGGAACTGGCGGCGCGCGTCATCGCCTGCGGCATGGCGGGCGGCAAACTCGAACACGGCCGCCTTGCGCACGTCCTGCGCGGCCCACGTCTCGGTGGGATGCTCGAGCCGTTCGGGGGCATCGAGATACGGCCGCTCGTTGGCCGCCATCCAGGAGGCGTAATTCACCAACACCGCGCGGGCATACGCATACGGCTCGTCGATCAGTCCGCGGTCAGCGCGGTGATCGAGATACTTGCCCAGGGCCTGCAGGAACACCGTGTAGGACCAGCGATTCTCGGCATCCCTCAGGTCGAACGATTCCGGATCGTCGTCTGGGTGCACGCACCGCGCGATCAAGCCATCGGCCTTGTCGAGATAGCGGCGGTCGCTGGTCAGCCGATGGGCATCGAGCAAGGCGTTGATGGAATTGCCGGCGCCGCGGCCCGGACCGTGAAAGTCAGGCGAGCGCGTGCCGCTGGCCAGGCCGGTATCGCTGCGATCGATCCACCGGAACCGCGACTTGCGCCCGTCGTCCATGTCCAGGACCCAGTCGGCCAGCTGGATCACGGCGGCACGCGACGATTCAGACCCGGTCAGGAAGTGGTGAAGCATCAGCCCGGTGGTGTAATTGTGCTCCGCCGACGGACCGCCGCCCGAGGTCCCGGAGCGGCGTGAGTAAGCGCGATGCGTGGCCGTGCCGGCGGGTGCGTGGTGCTGGGTGTGCCAGAAATAGCCGCCGTTGTACGCGGCGCGATCGCGGGTGGTGTGATACAGGTCGATGTCGGTCACGTGGCGGGCTAGTTGGTCCATCGCGGCCCACCACCGGGCATCGCCGCTCTGCAGAAAGCGCGTGGCAAAACCCGCGACCGCGTCGTACTGGTTGTTGTAATGCGAGACCATCGCGTCACTGGCGGATTCGCCTTGAAGTGGATCGGCGCCGACCGCTTCGTGGTCCGCATAGATCTCGCCAAAGTTGCGCCACCCGTACTCGTCAATCGCCTCACGCCGGCGGGCAAACGCATGATCGCCCTCAACCACCTGGTGGACCAGTGATTCGTATCCGGCACGCGCGTCGGCCGCGCCGGCCGCCAACGGCGCCCAGGCGCCGGCGAGGCGATAGGACTGCGGCTCGGCGGCAACCGCGAGCGGTGATCGGGCCCAGGCGAGCGGCTCGGCCGATACCGTGTCCCGGCCAACGCATGCCAGGAACGTGAAGGTGGTGCGTTCGCCACCTTGCAGTTCGTGTGCGTCTGAATCTTGCTTCGGCAGAATGCCGATGGTGCATTCCTGCGGCCCGAGCACCAGTGCCTTTGGAAAGACTTCCCAGAACCGCGGCAGCGCGACACTGATGCGTGTGCTGCCACTGCCAAGCGACGCGATCGGCGTGGCCCGCAAGCCCTCGACCTCGGCATCACGACGCCACGCGCGGAAGCCGCGGACGCCGTCGGCAACCTGGCCCTGGCGGTTCACGTGATTCGGATGACGCCAGTTGGAGCCGCCGCTCGAGACCTGGTGAACCGCGAACCGCGGTCCCGCCGACGTCATCGGCTCGTCACGGTCCAGCGAGGCCGCTGCCTCACCCGCCGAAGATGCGGTCGGCATGAGGCGCACCGACAGCTCGCGAATCATCACCGACCCTGGGTCGCCGAGGTCCCACGCGCCACCCGGGTGCCGCGCGGCACGTGGGTTGGTGATGGCGAGCGACGCCTTGAGCGTCCCCAATCCGGCAAAGAACTGCAAATGCAGCCGGGCATCGAGCCACGTCACTTCGTCTGCACCACACAGGCCGCCATCGATCCGGACGACCGCGGTTACTGCTCCGACCCGTTCAAGCGTGAGGCGGCGAGGGCAGAACTGGTAACGGCCACCCTCCGGATCTTCGGCCTCAATTGCCGACGTGCCCAGCAGCGCGACGCCATCGGCAGTGGCTTGCGACAGAAACGCCGGACCACTGTGTCGCAAGTCAAAAACAGCCGCACCGGTGTCTACCCGCATGACCTCGCCAAGGTCTTCGATGCGCAGGTTCGGTGCGCCGGCGGTCGACGGGGTCTGGTGTATCAGTGAGTAGCTCGCGGTCGCGCCGGCCGGTGCGTCGGCCTTAAACTCGACCAACATCCAGCGCACCGAGCCGTCGCCCCACCGGTCGAGCGTGGTGACTTGCAAAGGCAGCTGGGTGCCGCCCGCATCGACTACAGCCCAGTGGTCGTCTCGACGCGCACCGCCACGTGGCAACGCGACGCCGACCGACACCGGCTCGCCGTGGCGATCAAACGCCGGCGCTTCGGCATCGCACGCCACGACGATCGCAATCGGTGCCAGGCTCATGATCAGGGGATGGCGCGGACGATGATTGGGCCCACGCGCGACGTAAGAGCCAGGGGGAGCTTCTGCCAGAGGGCGATCGCCAGCCGGAACTTCGGGTTGGCCGGGCTCAGGTTTGGCAGTTCGTGTTCCACCTGCAGCTGGTATTCCCAGTGCAGAGGCACTGGCGACGCGCCCCACTGCTGCTTGAACTTGAAGGTACTCTCATGAGGCGTCGATCGGCCCATATCGAATACCTGGCAGCCCGCGTCGGCCGCGAACTGGATGGTATCCCAATAGAGCAGCGTGTTCGGGCACAGCGAGTTGTAGTCGCGTACCGACGACGCCCACGGCAGCTGGGTCATGCGCGCCGTGCGATAGGTGACACCGGCGGCGACCGGCCGGCCATCGAGACGCACCATGTGCATGGTGGCGCGCTCCGGAAACACGCGGAACACTTCGTCGAACAGGCGTCGCGTGTAGACCGGCGTGCCGAGGTCGCGCATGTTGCGCGCGAACACGTCGTAGAAGTCATCAACCAGCTCACCGCCGCCTCGCTCCACGGTGAGGCCGGACTTCTCAGCCTTGCGGATCTGGTTGCGGACCTTGCGATCGAGCCGATCCCACAGGCCGGGTGCGAGCGGCAGGCGCATCGAGACCTTGTGCTGCTTGCTCGGCAGTGAGGGGAACTGCGCCGCCACGTGGCGGAGTTCAACGTGCCCGCATCGCCGCGCTTGCGCTTCGCGCAGCGACGCCGCGATCAACGCCTGCCCGCTTTCCGGGGAGTCGGCCAGCACGCCGCCGTAGTTCAGGAACGGCAGCGAGGTCAGGGTGCGGCCGAATAGCAGGCTCTTGATCTGTACGAGCGGCAGCACGCCGGCGACGGCGCCCGCGCGACGGGCAATCAGGTAGACCGACTCGTGGCCGAACGCGCGGCCAAACACCTCTTGCCAGTCGAAGGCGTGATATCCGGCGTCATCGTCTTGCGCGCCGACGAACTGATCCCAGTCGTCGCGATCCGCGAGGGTCGCCGTGGTCACGGCAATATCAGTGGGCATGGGCCAATCCTTGGGCATGGCAGCGACGTCCAGGTTCATCGCGCGCCTCGCCGTAACAACACGGTCTTCACGGTTTCGAGTGCAATCACGATGTCGAAACGAATCGACATGTTCTTCACGTAGAACAGGTCGTATTGCATCTTCTCGATGGCATCTTCGACGCTGGCGCCGTAGCTGTAGCGCACCTGCGCCCAGCCGGTCAGCCCCGGCTTGACGACATGCCGCTGCCCGTAGAACGGAATCTGCTCGGTCAACTGCTGGACGAACGACGGCCGCTCGGGCCGCGGGCCAATCAGGCTCATCTCGCCACGCAACACGTTCCACAGCTGCGGAATTTCGTCGAGGCGCGTCTTGCGCATGAACTTGCCGACCGACGTCACGCGGGTGTCGTTGGCGCCGCTCCAGATCGGGCCGGTGCCGGCTTCGGCATCCGTGCGCATCGTGCGGAACTTGTGGATGGTGAAGACCTTGCCGTTCAGGCCGACACGTTCCTGGTGATAGAGAATCGGATCGCGATGCGATTCCAGTTTCACGATCAAGGCCGACACCGCCATCAGCGGCGCCGCCAGGATCAGGCCGCACACCGCGGCCAGAATGTCGAAGGCCCGCTTGGTTGCCAGCAACGTGCGCGTCTTGCGGAACCCGGCAGAGAAAATCAGCCAGCTCGGACGCAGGTTCTCGAGGGCAATCTTGCCGGTGTACTCCTCGTAGACCGAGGCGAGGTGGTCGAACACCACACCGCTGCGCAGGCGAACGTCGAGCAGTTGGCCCATGGGCAGCTTGCCGCGCTCGTCTGACAGGCTGACCACCACGCGATCCACCCGCAGGCTGGCCGTGAGCCCGGGAATGTCGTCGATGGTGCCGACCACGCCTGGATTGATCACCGGCGCGCCGACGCGAGCCGGATCCGGATCGACGAAACCAACGATATCGACGCCAAATTCCTGCCGCCGCTCGAACAGCTCGCGCGCCAGGGTGACCGCCGCTGGGCTCGTGCCGACCAGCAGCAGCCGTTCCCGTGGGGCGAGGTGGCTGGTCACCCATTCAAAGGCCGACCGCCACGCGATCACCAGCAGCAGCGCGACGGCCGCAAACAGCAGGAAGATGCCCTGCTCAACGACCAACAGCGGAAACAGCCAATAAGTGATGCCGAGGATCAGCGAGGCCGCGCCAATCGCGCGGGCGATCCGGACCGCCAGGTCACGCGTGCTGGTGATGGTGCGCAGGTCGTAGAGGTCAACGTAGTGCAGCGACACCTGGCACACCAGGACCACCAGCAACACACGAAAGATCGCCGTGTTGTCGGTCAGCAGTAGCCAGGCATACGGCCCGGCGACTGCGAAGCTGCTGATCACGACGGCGGCCATCAGCAGGAGTGCTTCGCCGCACACCAGGACGACCGATCGCCACGCTTTACTGAACATGGGGCACGGCCCGGCGCTTCGCAAACCACCGCGACCAGCGCGGCTGCGCGTCAGGGCGGGGTGTCCCCGTGCGCGCGTAATAGCCGTACCCTGAGGGCATTCCCGATGCCGGGGCGCGATTCAGCACCACGCCCAGGATGCGCGATGGCCCAATCGCCTGCGCCGCGCGCTGCACCATGGGATACGGCGTGGCTTCCGCGCTGACCACCAGCAGCGCCGTGTCGATCATCGACGCCAGCAGATTGGCGTCGGGCAGAATCGCAATGGGCGGGGTATCCACCACCACCCAATCAAAGGCTTCGCGGGCATCGGCCAGCAGATGCTTCATCGCACCTGATACCAGCGTGCTCATGGGGTCGGCGGTGGCGCGGCCGGCCGTCAGGACCCACAGCGTCGGCGTGATTTGGCACACCGGCAACTTGCCGCCGCGCGGATTGTTGAGGCTGTCGGTCAGCCCCTCACCGTCGGCGAGGCCGAACATCTCCTTGATGCGAGGGCGACGGAGGTCTGCGTCGATCAGCAGCACGCGGCGCTGATACGACTCGCTCAGGGTCAGCGCCAGGTTGGTGGCGGTGAGCGTCTTGCCTTCGGAGGGCAGCGCACTCGTGACCATCACGCTGCGGCAGCCGGATTCGCTCTGGGCGTGGTGAAGTACTGCGGCAAGGTGGCGATACTGCTCCACCAGCGCCGGATCGGATTGGGCGCCCACCACCAGGCGGCTGCGCTCCTGGCTGCTGAATCGCGAGACCAGCGAGATCACCTGGGCCGCCGCGGCCGGCACCGCTTCGACGGGTAGCTGCGGTTCGGGAACGGACGCAGGTGGCGGCACCCACGCTGGCGCCGATTGAGTCGCCGGTTCGTCCATTGGAAACTGCCACGCCACTGTCGCCGTCGCGGCGGTGTCGTCGCGGAGCATGACGTCACCCGATGTGTCGGCGGCGCGCTTGAGAGCTTCACTGAGTCGTGTCATGACGGTAGCCTTAGAAGAATGAATAACGACGGACGCGGCCAAAACCCGCGAACATCGGCGACTGGGCCGGCACCGGCGTGGTCTCCGGCTGGGGCATGAACGGCGCGGCCGGCGCCGCTAAGTCATGTGGCACGCCAAACGCCAGCGTCTTGCAGACCTCGACGATGGTCGCGGCGCCAACCGGTTTCTGGTCGGCGGCAAATCCGTTGACCAGCGCGTTGTCGCAGATCACACTGATGACCCGGGGAATGCCTTTCGAGCGTTCGTGGATCGCAACGACCGCGTCGCGAGAGAAGAGCCGAGTGGCATCACCGCCGGCGGTCCTGACACGGCCGGCGATATAGGCGGCAGTGTCTTTGAGGCTGAGCGGAGTGAGCTCGCACCGCAACACCACTCGCTGCTTCAGCTGGCGCAAGCGCGGCTCGTCCAGGCGGCCCGCCAGCTCGGGTTGCCCGACCAGCGCCACCGCCAGTGAGCGCCCAGACGCGGCCTCGGCGTTGGTCAACAGCCGGATTTCCTCCAGCAGCTCGTACGGCACGCTCTGCGCCTCGTCGACGACCAGCGCCAGCACGTGCTTGTCGGCGGCCTCGCTCATCAGCGCACGTTCGAGCTCACGCAGGAAGTGCACCTTCGAGCGGCCGGCCTCTTCGCTGAAGCCAAAACCGCACGCGAGGTATTCGAGGAACTCGTCGCGCGTCATCGTCGGGTTCGACAAGTGGACGATCGTCGAAGTGCCGGCCGACGCTTGCAGGGCCGCGCGCACCAGCGTCGTCTTGCCAGTGCCAGCCTCGCCAACCAGCACGGTGATGCCGGGGCGACCGCTCAGGCCGTACTGCAGGTGAACGAGCGCCTCCTTGTGCTGCGGCGTGAAGCACAGGAACCGAGGATTGGGCGACAGGTCGAAGGGCCGCTCGTGCAGGCCGTAATACCGTTCATACATGACTATCGCAACAGCCTCCACGCCACGGCGGCGCACACAGTGAGAGCGGTGACAGCACCCAGGCCCATGGCCAGCTGCCGGCGCAACCGACGGCCAGAGGCCGCGGCATCGCGCATATAAGGAACCGTCGCCAGCACCATCAAGTTCAGCGCTGCCCGCACGTCAGCCTCGGAGCGCAGCGAACGGTCGAAGTACTCGGCGGTGGCAGCGAAGGCAATGCCCACGCCGATGGCAGCGAGCATGGCGATCAGATACAGCCGCGGCCGGTCGGGGCTGGCCGGCTTCTCGGGCATGCGCGCGGGGTCGAGAATCTTGAACTGCTCACCAATCTGGCGGCGTTCGAGATTGGCGGAGATCTGCGACTCTTCCTTCTTCTGCAGCAGCCCGCGATACGACTGTTGCAGCGTCTCGTAGTCACGAGTGATGGCCGCCAGTTCCGCCTCGCGGGCGGGCGACGCTTCAATGCGTGCCTGATAGGTGCCGAGCGTGCCGCGCAGGCGGCCTTCCTCGGCGATCTTGGCTGCGAGCTGGCGGTCCAGGTTCTCGAGCTCCGCCTTGGCGTCGGTCAACCGCTTGCGTCGCGCGAAGTCCATGGTCACCGGCGCGCGGGACTTGACCGAAAGCGTGCCTTCCACCTGCTGGGCCTCGACCCGCTTCTTCAGCTCATCGACGTTGCGGCGCAGCCGCCGGACATCCGGATGTTCCGGCTTCAGCTTGAGTTCGACCGCCAGCAACGACTGCTCCGCCGTGCGCAACTCGTCAGCAAGGGTCTTGGCCATTTCTGACGGCGCCGCGGCGCCCACGGGCGTGTCGTCCGGCGCCTCGACGATGTCGGCGACCGAGCGCTCGAGCAACAGCCGGCGTTCGCGATCGCGATTGAGCGACTCGCCGATCGTCTGCAGCGCCATCTCGGTGTTGTGCAGGCCCTGGAGGTTGGCCGCCATCTGCGACGGCAGCTCGCCGTTGTGCAGCCCCTGGTACTCTTCGAGCTTCTTTTCGTTGAGCACCAGTTGCCGGCGCGCCTCATCAAGCTGCGTGGCCAGGAACTGGTTGGTGCCCTCGGCGAGCACTTCGCGGTCGCGCAGGCTTTCGTCGATGAACAGCGACGCCAGCCGCTCGGTCACCCGCTGCGCGGTGCGCGGGTCGTCAGCCTGGTAGCTGACGCGGAAGGCGTCGCCCTTGACGATGTCGATGCCGATGTCCTCGGTGCGCATCCGCTCGACGATGTCCTCCATCAGTTGCTGATCGGCGCGTTCCTTTGGATACAGGTTGAAGTCCGACACGATCTGCTCCAAGCGCGTGCGGCTCATGATCTGCTGGCTGATGCTCTGGAGCCGGTCTTCGATGCGAGCGGTCACCGTCGAGCGCACGTAGGTTTCGGGCACCCGCTGCGGCACCACCAGGATCAACGTCTCCGAGCGATAGCTGTTGGGGAGTTGGCGCACAATCGCAGCGCCAACCGTGGCGATCACGACTGCCGGCAGCACGATCAGCCACTTGCGGCGTCGTGCAATCTGCACCAGGGTGTCGAAGGAATACTGCTTACCGGGGATCACGAGGCGCCCTCACTTTGGTGAAAATCGGCAGGTAGGCCGAGACTCCGAACGAGACGGACTGCCGGGACAATTGCGGCAACAACACGACCGCGTTGGCGCCGGGTGGCAGGTCGTAGCGGTAGTAGACATACTCAGCATGGACGCCCAGGTAGCGCGTCACGCCGGCCGAGAGCCGCGTCTGGCCGAAGTAGCTGGTGAAGTCTTCGGCGGCTTCAAAGCCGATGCGGCCGCGGCTGGCGCCAATCGCACTGGTCCATTCGACCCGTTTCGCCAGCATGCCCGCCAGCGAGCCGCTCAGGCCATCGGTGAACACCGGTTGCAGAAAGCCAGGGAGAAATTCGGTATTCCGGTTCGCGGCCAGCGCCGTCACCCAGGTGCGGCGGAACCCGCGCGTCAGCGCGACGGTGCCGTTCAAGCGATACCGCCGGTCGCCGCCCGCCTCGCGGACCATCGAGGTCTGCGTGTTGAAGGTCAGCCCGGTGCGACGGGCCAGCGAAATCTCGCGCGCAAAGTCGAGCCCGACGTCGATCGTCTCGTGGACAAACTGGGCGGCGCCGACCGCCTGGGTCACTTCTTCGCGCCCGTAGCCGACGTGCGCACCCAGGTCACGCCTCAGCTTGCGCCGCCAGGTGCCCTGCACCCCCCACACCCCGAAGTTGTTTTCCGATTCGGTGAAGAAGCGGGTGGTCCGACGCGAGACCGAGGCGGTCAACGTCGAATGCTTGGTGTAGGCATTGGTGAAGCCCACCATGCCCTCGGCGGTCTCGTTGTCGAGGCGACGAGCGGCATAGGCATCGCCCGGCAGGAGCACTGCGGACAGCGGCACCGCGACGGCCGAGGTGACCGGCAGGTGAAAAAAGGGCGACCGGCGATACCCCGCGGTGGCATCGATCGACAGGCGCGTCGCGACCTGCGCTGATAGCAGCGCGCCGGTGTCGTAGGTGGTCGCGGTAAAGGCCGGCTCACGGTAGAACTGCTGATTCGCACCGGTCCCGTTGAGCCTGAGCCGCAATCGATCGCCACGCCGCTCGAAGGTCAGTCCAGCGTTGACTCCACTGGTGGTGCCCGGCTGCGGCACAGACTGCGGCGACAGCGAGTCATCGGCAATGGCCGCGTCGTATTGCCCGCCCACCGACGTCCGGAATTCGAGGGCGGTGAACTCCTGGCCGGTGCGTTCGGGGGTGCGTCCGAACAGGCCGCCGAAGGGGCCGGCCAGTCCCTGCGCGCCGGCCAGTGACGGCGCCAGCAGCAACACGCCGATGATCAAAGAGCGCGGCATCATCAGGGCACGACCACCGTGTCGCCGGGCTTCAGTTCGACGTTCTGTTCCAGGTGCTTGCCGGACGTGACGTCGCGGTAGTTGAACGGCAGGCTGATCGGGCGGCCCTTGTCGGTCCGCATGATGATGATCTTCTTGCTGTTGGCGTATTCGCGCAGGCCTCCGGCCATGGCGATTAACTGCATCACTGACGTCGTGGCGGTCAGCGGGTAGGGGCCCGGCTTGTTGACCTCGCCGGTGATGAACACCTTACGGCTGTTGATCTGCCGCACCACCACCGTGATGTTGGCGTCTTCCATGTACTTCTTGGACTCTTCGGTCAACTTCTCGCGCAGCTGTTCAGGCGTCAGGCCGGCGGCCGTGACCTCGTTGATCAACGGCAGCGCGATCTTGCCGTCGGGCCGCACCTGCGCGTCGGCCGACATGTCCTTGTCTTTCCAGTACACGATCGACAACACATCGTCGGTGCCGATCAGGTAGCCGGGCGGCACCACCGGATCGGTGGCCCTGGGCGCCGCGGCGGCTGCGGCGGCCGCGGGTGTGGTCACGGCCTGTGGCGCCTGCGCCTGCAGAGTGGCGAGGCCCGACAGCACGAGCACGAGCGCGATGCCCTTATCGATATTCTTTGAACGGAAGCTGGCAGTCATGTTTCCTCAAGAAGTTCAGGAAGCGCTTGTATTCGCGCGATTCCATGTTGAAAAGACGGGCGACGATTTTGTAGTTGCCGCGGGCTTCTTCAAGGCCGCGGCGTACGACATCGCGGACATGGGCGCGGGTAATCTCGCGCGCCATATACATGGGGTAGACGGTGGCCCAGAAGGATTCCCGTCCCTCGGTCAGGCGGGTATAGAGGTCGTCAGCGACCGTGCGGCGGCGCTCGCGGCGCGGACGGAAGGCGACGTCGTCCTGCGCGCGCACTTCCGACGGCAGGTCGTGCATTTCAATGGTGTCGTGCTGCACGGCCACGACCATGCGCTCAATCAGGTTCTCGAGCTCGCGCACGTTGCCCGGCCAGGAGTAGGCCATCAGTGCCTTCATGGCGTCGGGCGCCACGCCGGTAATCGGCGAGCCGTTCGCGGAGACAAACTTGCTCAGGAAGTGGTTCACCAGCTCGGGCACGTCCTCGCGCCGTTCGCGCAGCGGCGGTACCGTGATCTGGATCACGTTGAGCCGGTAATAGAGGTCTTCGCGGAAGGTGCCCTGTGTGATCATCTCGCGCAGGTTGCGGTGCGTGGCGCCGATGATGCGCACGTTGACGTGACGGGCGCCGCCATCGGCGCCGACACGCTGAATCTCGCCGGTCTCCAGGAAGCGCAGCAACAGGCCCTGCATGCGCAGGGTCATCTCACCGATTTCGTCGAGGAACACGGTGCCCATGTGGGCGGCTTCAAGCTTGCCGGGCTTGTCGCGGTAGGCGCCGGTGAAGCTGCCTTTCACGTGACCGAACAGCTCCGACTCGAGCAGGGTTTCCGGCAGGCCGGCGCAGTTGACCGGCGCGAACATCATCGCCGACCGTGGGCCGGCGGCGTGAATGCTGCGCGACACAATCTCCTTGCCGACGCCGCTCTCTCCGTTGATCAACACCTTCGCATCGCTGCGCGCGATGCGATCGATTTCGGTCTGCAGGGCAGTGATCTGGGGGCTGCGGCCGATCAGGCGGACGTGCACCTTCGACCGGATGGCCATCGGGCCATTGAACTGACTCGTGTACGCACTGATAGCTTCCAAGGTATTCCTCACTGATCTGCAAACCGCTCAATGACCCGTTGGTCCTGGCGGCTGAGCGCGACGAAGGTCGCCCCAATAGAGAAGCGCGCGTGGCCGGGGGCGGGCGCCAGCGGCGTCATTCGCTCCACCCTGACGTCGGCCGAGAACGGCACGCCCCCGAAACTAAAGCGGAGCGTGCCGCTGGTACCCAGTTCGACCGGACGGGCCGCTTCTAGCAGCACACCAGAGAGACTGATATCGAGTAGCCGAACCGGAACTGGAAACGCCAGGACGGAAAGCTCGGTGTCGGCAATGACGGCGCGTGGAGTTCGGCGGCGATCAGGGGCGGTATCACGCATGCCGAGGCTCACTGCAAAGAAGTCGCCAACAAATGGGAGCCACAAGTCTTCCTCTCGAGTGTTTATCGAGGCGACCAATCACCGCTGAGGCTTTGAAGTGCAGTGTTTCTTGTCAGGAAGACGAAACTCGCGGAGCGCGGGCGTAGAAGTCAGCCCTCTCTGGCCAATCTGTTACGCAAGTTCGGTAGGAGAAGAACGATAAGCCACGAGGCGATCGACGGCTTCCTGAAATGCTGATGAGGCCGAGAGGAATTCAACCCCAACCAAAAACATGGCGGTTGAGGTGTCTGCCGTCGGCCGGATGTGGCGAACCCGAACCTCCGACACGGTGGGCTGGCCATCAATGGTCAGGCAGATCGATTGAATCGACTCTACCGCGAGTGGTTCGTGCGCTTCGATTAATGCGCCGCCACTGGTCAGGTCGCGCACCCGCACGGGTTCGCGAACATCGAGGTTACCCCAGAAGAACCCGAAGACCTCGAATCGGACATGATTACGTCGGTCGCCGGCGGCGCGGTTCATGAGGCTTGAACATCCATGCTGCATCGCGTTACTGCAAGGCTGCCGCCACGACCGGTTACACGGTCTTCATAGGGAGAGGCACCCGGCGAGGTAGACTAGACGAAGGGGAAAGTCGCCTCTGGGACGACATTGTTCGGCACCTCAGTGGACGTCTTTGGTTAATCCTGGGCGCCGGTGGGTGTGCAATACGGCACAGTGCGCCCCCCCCCGTTGCGTTTACTCTCATCATCCCCGGCTCTTGTTCCACCGTCCAGTCAACGGGCAATACCCATAGGGTTGCTTCCATGCTTCATGAATTCATCGACGCCCATCGCCAGGACATCATCGACCGCACGCGCCTGCGGGTGCAGGGCCGGATGTGGCCGTCGATCTCAAGCAAGGAACTCGAGTTCGGCGTGCCGTTGTTCCTCACCCAATTGGGGGAAACCCTACGGCGCGGGTCGGCGGGCGTGCCCTTCCCGTCTGGCGACATCGGCAGCTCAGCCGCGCATCATGGCGCCGAAATGATCGGCCAGGGGTTCACCGTCTCCCAGGTGGTTCAGGATTACGGCGACATCTGTCAGGTGGTGACCGAGTTGGCAGTAGAAAGCAAAACGGCGATCACCAGTGAGGAATTCCAGACGCTGAACCGTTGCCTGGATATTGCCATTGCCGGCGCGGTGACCGAACACGCCCGCATCACCGGCCAGACGCAGCACGGGGAAGAGGTCGAGCGGCTGGGCCACACCGCCCACGAGGCCCGCGATATTTTGAGCACCGCGTTCCTGGCATTCCACGCCTTGAAGCGTGGCGACGTGGCCATCAACGGCAGCACGGGCGCCATGCTGGGTCGCAGCCTCATGTCGCTGCGCGACCTGATCGACCGCACCCTGTCGGAAGTACGGCTCGTGGCCAATGTTCGGCGGACCGTGCGAATGCCGGTGGCCGCGTTTGTGGACGAGATTGCCGCCACCGGTTTGCTGCACGCAGAGTACCGGCAGGTGGCCTTCAAGGTTACCCTCATCGAAGAATCATTGACGGTCGATGCCGACCCTCAACTGTTGAGCTCGGCAGTCATGAACGTCCTGCACAACGCGTTCAAGAACACCCCCACCGGTGGGCAGGTCACGCTCAGGGCGTTCGCCGAGGACCAGAAATTGTGCGTTGAAGTCGAGGATGAATGCGGCGGCATTCCCGCAGACAAGGGCGACCTGTTCAAGACGTTCAATGACCGGCGCGGCCGCGATCGCACCGGCCTCGGCATGGGGTTGGCGATCGCCCGCAATGCGGTGCGCGCCCACGGTGGCGAGATCGAGATTAGAAATCTGCCCGGCCAGGGCTGCATCTTCGCCATCTGTGTGCCTCTGGAGGCAACGCCACTGGCGGTCCCAGACTCGGTTCAAGAGTCGGTCTGATATGATGTTGAGCTACGCGCCCATAGCTCAACTGGATAGAGCGTTGGTCTCCGAAGCCAAAGGTTGTAAGTTCAAGTCTTACTGGGCGCACCAGCCTTCACCGCGGTCCGGTGGGCCACGCGGTATCCTCTGCTAGGCACCCTGCCTGATGGCAGGAATGATCGCCTGCTCAACTAGGTCGTAAATCGCTCCGAGGTGATCGCGCCGCTCTCTGCTGGCGTCTGGCCGCGACGTCGTCACCACCACTAATTGCAGGTCGGGGACGATGAAGATGAATTGACCGCCGTAGCCCCAGGCGTAATAGCTGTCGTGGCCGGCGAGCCCGCGAATCCAGAAACCGTAGCCGTACTCGCGATCGCTGCCCCACCGTGATCGGCCGCGCGGCGTACGCGTCCTGGCGATCCAGTCCCTCGGCAACACTTGCGTCCCGCCGGCCCGCCCTTCGTTCAAGTAGAGCTCCCCGAAGCGCACCATCTGGCGCGGCGTCATCGACATTTCGTTGCCGCCGAAGAAGATGCCCTGCGGGTCCTGGGTCCAGCGCGCCAGCGAGAAGCCCAGGGGCTTGGCCAGCGACTCCTGCGCGAACTGCCAGGTGCTGCCCTTCGTCGCCTTGGTGATGATCGCCGACAACAAGTGCGAGGTGCCCGTACTGTATTCCACCCGTGTACCTGGTTCGTCGATCAAGGCACGCGTCAGCACGTAGCGCACCCAGTTCGGGTTCTGCACCCATGCCCCGTAGTCGCGGCCGCTCGTCGACTCCAGCCCCGACCTCATGGTCAGCAGATCTTCGATCGTGATCTCACGCTTGCGCTTTTCGGGATCCGTGGCCAGCTCGGGAAAGTAATCGGCGATCGGCTGGTCGAGGCCCTTGATCAGCCCACGCGACACGGCAATGCCGACCAGGGCCGAGATCACGCTCTTGGAGGCCGACTTGATGTTGGCGGCGTGGGTGGCGCGCGCCCCGCCGTAGTAGCGCTCGAGCACCAACTCACCACGGTGGCTCACCAGCAGACTGCGCAACCGCGGCAGCGTCGCCGCCGACTTGCCAGCGGCCTCGAGCGACAGCGCCGGGGCCTGTGCGGCCATGACCGTGATTGATGCGCCGACCAGCGCGGCAAATAGCAAACAGACGCGTCGATTCATGCGCAGGCCGAGTATCGCATTTCCATTAAGATGTCCCGCAACAGGACGTAACCATGACTTCACGACTGCGACCGGGTCTCCTCACCATTTGCCTTGCGGTACTGCCATCGGTGGTGACCGCGCAAGTGACACGCACCGATTACGACCGCGCCCAGGCGTTGCGGGAGCAATACGAGACCCTGACGGTCAACGTGCCGGACACGCCAGCGTGGATCGGCTCCACTCACCGCTTCTACTACCGCCGTTCGCGGCCGGATGGGTTCGAGTTTGTGACGGTTGATGCCGAGACCCGGCAGAAGCAGCCATCGTTCGACCATCGGCGACTCGCCGAGGCGCTCTCGAAGGCGGCGAACCACACCTACACCCCGACCCGGCTGCCCTTTCAAAGTTTCACGTTCAACGAAGCGCTGAGCGCGATCGATATGACGATCGACGGCGCCCGCTGGACCTGTGTGCTCGCCGACTATTCCTGCCGCACCCCGGAGTTGCCTCCGGCCGGCGAGATTCGACGCGGTATTACCGGGCCGGTACGTGGCGAGTTAACAACTGTCGCACCTCGTCCCCGCCTGTCGCCCGATGGCAAGTGGATGGCGTTCATCGATAACTATAACGTCGCCATCCGCCCGTTCGGCGGCGACCGGCGCACCGCGCTCAGCACCGACGGCTCCGAGGGTAACTACTACGATGGTGCGTCGATGGTGTGGTCGCCCGACTCGACCAAGATTGCCGCTTACCGCGTGCGTCCTGGCTATCGTCGTCTCGTCCACTACGTCTCGTCCTCGCCAGAAGATCAGTTGCAGCCCGAGCATTGGGCGATTCAGTACGCCAAGCCTGGCGACCAGCTCGACCTCGAACAGCCGGTGTTGTTCGACGTGCGCAGCCAGAAGCAGACCATCATCGACTCGCGCCTGTTCTCGAACCCCTTCGACCTGTCCGATCTGGTGTGGCGCAAAGACGGCCGCGGCTTCACCTTCGAGTACAACCAGCGAGGCCACCAGGCCTTCCGCGTAATCGAGGTCGACGCGCACACTGGCGCCGCCCGCGCGGTGATTGCCGAAGAGCCCGGGACGTTCTTCTATTACAACCGCTCGGCCGCCACGCTGCAGGCGGGCAAGCGCTATCGCTATGACCTGGCCGACGGTAAAGAAGTGGTGTGGATGTCGGAGCGCGACGGCTGGAACCATCTCTACCTGATCGATGGCGCCACCGGCGCGGTGAAGACACAGATCACCAGGGGGGCCTGGCCGGTGCGGCACGTGCTGAAGGTGGATGACGAGAAGCGACAGCTCTGGTTCAGCGCCGGCGGCATGACGACGCCGGCAAAGGTCGGACAGGACCCGTATTTCCAGCATTACTACCGGATCAACCTGGACGGCAGCGGTCTCACCCCGCTCACCTCGGCTGACGCCACTCACACAGTCGAGTTCTCGTCGGACATGCAGTACTGGCTCGACCACTACTCGCGGGTAGATCTGGCGCCGGTGCTGGAACTGCATGCCGCTGATCCCGCCAAGCCTCCAAGTTCCCAAGCCCCCAAGCCCGCCGAGATTGAAAAAGGCGACATTACCTCTTTGCTCAAGGCCGGCTGGCGCGCGCCAGAGGTCTTCGTCGCCAAGGGCCGCGACGGTACTACCGACATCTGGGGACTGGTATGGAAGCCGACGCGGTTCGATCCCACCAGGAAATATCCCGTGATCGAATACATCTACGCCGGTCCGCACGGCACACACACTCCCAAGGCGTTCTCTGCCACCAGCGGCATGCAAGCCCAGGCCGAACTCGGCTTCATCGTCGTGCAGATGGACGGCATGGGCACGTCGAACCGCTCGAAGGCGTTTCACGACGTGGCCTGGCAGAACATCAGGGACGGCGGGTTTCCCGATCGCATCTTGTGGCACCAGGCGTTGGCGGCGAAACACGCGTGGTACGACATCTCGCGCGTCGGCATCTACGGCGGGTCGGCCGGCGGGCAAAACGCCATGGGCGCGCTGCTCTTCCACCCCGACTTCTACCAGGTGGCGGTGTCGTATGCGGGCTGCCACGACAACCGCATGGACAAGATCTGGTGGAACGAGCAGTGGATGGGATGGCCGATCGGTCCGCAATACGCCGCCTCGTCTAATGTCGAACATGCGGCGAAGCTGCAAGGCAAGCTCCTGCTGATCGTCGGCGAGCTCGACACCAACGTCGATCCGTCATCGACGTTGCAGGTGGTGAGCGCGCTGCTCAAGGCCAATAAGAATTTCGACTACCTGATGATCCCGGGCGCGGAACACAACGCGGGCCGTGGTGGTGAGCATGCGGACTACGGCGAGCGAAAGCGCTTCGACTTCTTCGTGCGACATTTGATGGGACAGAACCCACCCGAGTGGAGCGCCACGACAACGGCGAGCCGCCAATAAGGTGGCAGGTGGAGTGCGGCGCGCTCAAAGTAGAGTTGCTCAAAGTAGAGTTATTGGGTGTTTCGACTTCCGGGCACCCTGCTCGTCATCGCTGCCCTCGTCTCCTGTTCGCCAGAACCGTCGACGCCCCAGGACATCGTGGCGGTCACGCGCCAGGTGGGGGCCTGGCAGGGCCATGGCACCGCCACCGTCGGCGACATCCCCAGCGAAACCGGGCGATTCCGCATCCACTGGGAGACCACCAACGAGTCCCCCGCGGGCGCCGGCACCTTCAAGCTGACCATGCGAAGCGCGATCAGCGGCCGACCCTTGCAATTGGTGGTTGATCACCGGGGCGAGGGCGCCGGTACCGCCGATTACGATGAAGGCCCCAGGACCTACGACTTCCTCGTGGAATCGACCAGCCTCGACTGGAAATTCCGGGTCGACGAGACCACCGGCTCCTATGTCCCACGGTCATCGTCTGCATCGCCCGCCAAGCCGTGATTTTGAGTATTCTTGGCATGTGCCACACACTGCGTTGTCTCGTATTGTCTTAACCCTGTTTGCCCTGGCCACGGCGGCGGCGTGCCGCACCGCCTCGAGCGGCAGCCCACCGGCCACCCAAATCCTGCAGCCCGGGGCGCCCGGGCAGGACACCAGGGCCATTGGCGTCGCGGCCGCGACCGACCTGTCGAAAGTCCAGTTCACTGCCGCGGACACCAAGTTCATGCAGGGCATGATCGGCCACCATGCCCAGGCGGTCGAGATGGTCGCGTTGATTCCCTCGCGCACCCTGAACCAGTACATGAAGATGCTCGGACAGCGCATCGATATCTCGCAAGCCGACGAGATGAACATGATGCGCAAGTGGCTCGAGGTTCGCGGCCAGGCCATTCCCGGTGCGCACGCGCATCACGAGCCGGGCGGCATGATGCCCGGCATGCTCACCGACGCGGAAATGACCGCCCTCGCCGCCGCCAAAGGCACCGAGTTCGACCGCCTCTTCCTGCTCGGTATGATCAAGCACCACATGGGCGCCATCACGATGGTGGACGAACTGTTCAAGACGCCCGGGGCGGGACAGGACGGCGAAATCTACGCCTTTGCCTCGGATGTCGACTCGGACCAGCGCATGGAAATTGACCGGATGGGCGCAATGCTCAAGGAGCTTCAGAAATGACATCGGTTGCCACGAAAGCCCTCGCTCTCTCCGCAGTTGTCTGTTCACTCGTTGTCAGTGGCAACGCCCAGCAGAAGCCGATGGATCCGAACGACCCGCGCACCGGCTTGAAGCCCGGCGTGCGCGATGCGGGTGTCGCGGCGCGCGGCATGGAACTGGTCTCGACGCGGCCGCGGGCCGAAGGCTTCTACGATCCGAAGAACCCCGCCGGCGAAGCAATGCCCGGTGAGCGTCCGGCCGGCGCGCCTGCGCCAGCCGCCACACCTGCTACACCTGCTACACCTGCCCAACCTGCCCCACCCGGCGCGGGCGCGGCTCCCCGTCCGGCGACGCCGCCGGGTCCGGGTGCCCTCGACTTCGCCAACTCCGACATCGCCTTCAGCGGCCAGCGCATGGTGATCGGCAACTTCCACGGCTTCAACGCCTACGACATCGAGAGCGCGAAGAGCCCGCGGCTGCTCGCCTCGGTGGTGTGCCCTGGCGGACAGGGCGACGTGTCCATCTACGGCAACCTGCTGTTCATGTCGGTCGAACAGACCCGCGGCCGCATCGACTGCGGCGTGCAGGGCGTGCAGGAGCCGGTGAGCAAGGAACGCTTCCGCGGCGTCCGCATCTTCGACATCACCGACATCACCAAGCCGAAGCAGGTCGCGGCCGTGCAGACGTGCCGTGGTTCGCACACCCACACGCTGGTGCCGAAAGACAAGCAGACGCTGTATGTCTACGGTTCGGGTACCGGCGGCGTGCGTTCGGGCGAAGAGCTGCAGGACTGCTCCGGCGGCGACCCCAAGGAGAACGCCAACACTGCGCTCTTCAGCATCGACGTGATCGAAGTGCCGCTCGGCGCTCCCGAGAAGGCGCGCGTCGTCAACCGTCCGCGCATCTTCGCGGATGAGAAGACCGGCGCCATCGCGGGCCTCAATCCCGGCGGCGACAGCGGCCCCGGCACGCAGCGCACCAGCACCACCAACCAGTGCCATGACATCACCGTGTTCCCGGAAGTCGGCCTGGCGGCCGGCGCCTGCTCGGGCAACGGCATCCTGCTCGACATCTCGGATCCCGCCAATCCCAAGCGCCTCGACCACGTTGCCGACAAGAACTTCGCCTACTGGCACTCGGCCACCTTCAACAACGACGGCACCAAGGTGATCTTCACGGACGAATGGGGCGGTGGCACGCGGCCGCGTTGCCGCGCCACCGACCTTCCCAACTGGGGCGCCAACGCCATCTTCGACATCGTTGACAAGAAGTTGAAGTTCGGCGGCTATTACAAGATGCCGGCGGCGCAGACCGAGACCGAGAACTGCGTGGCCCACAACGGCTCGCTGATCCCCGTCCCCGGGCGCGACATCATGGTGCAGGGCTGGTACCAGGGCGGTGTCTCGATCTTCGACTTCACCGACGCTGCCAACCCGGTTGAGATTGCCTACTTCGATCGCGGTCCGCTCGACGCCAAGAACCTGATCGTCGGCGGTTACTGGTCGACCTATTGGTACAACGGCAACCTTTATGGCTCGGAGATTTCGCGCGGCATGGACATCTTCAAGCTGCTGCCGACCAACCTCCTGTCACAGAACGAAATTGACGCCGCTACCCAGTGGCGCACCACCGAGTTCAACGCGCAGAACCAGCCGCTGGTGAAGTTCGAACCGACCTCGGCGGTGGCCAAGTCGTATCTCGATCAGCTGAACCGCTCGAAGAGCATTTCGGCGGAACGCGCCAAGGCCGTCAGCGACAGTCTGGCCAGGGTTGACGAGTTGCGCACCGGCAAGGAACGTAATGCCGCGAGTGCGCTCGAGGGCCTGGATGCCGTGGCCGCACAGCTCGCGGCCGACGCCAAGGCGGCCACCGGCCGCGACGCCATGCGCTTGCAGGCTTTGGCCGACACGTTAAAGGGCCGCACGGCGCGGCTTCGTTAGAGGAGATGGGTATGACATCGATACCAGGAGGGCGGCACTTCAGTGCCGCCGTGCTTTTCACAATCGGCACGGCCATCGCCGTTGGACAGGCACAGCAGCCGGCACCGACGGCGCAGCCGCCCGCGCCGCAGACGCCCGGGGCACCAACGCCGCCCCAGCAGCGACCCGACCCAGTGCCGCCTGACAACCTGCCGCGGCCTTCGACCACCGATCCCCGCGCCAACCTCAAGCCGGGAGGCCCTGGCGCGAAGGCGGCAGAGGCGGCCTGGAACATGGAGCTGGTGTCGAACCTGGCGAAGCCTGAAGGCTTCTTCGATCAAGCCATGCCGCTCGGTACCCGTGCACCCGAACCGCCGCCAGCGGCGGCCGGAGCGCCTCGCACGCCGCCGAACCCGAACCAGCTGTCCTACACCAACTCGGACCTCGCGTTCAGCGGCAACAACGTGATCGTCGGTAACTACCACGGCTTCAATACCTACAACATCGAGCGCGCCAACAAACCACAGCTGATCGCGTCGGTGGTTTGCCCCGGCGGACAGGGCGACGTCTCGACGTGGGGCAACCTGCTGTTCATGTCGGTGGAACAGACCCGCGGACGTCTCGACTGCGGCCTCCAGGGCGTGGTGCCGCCGGTCAGCAACGAGCGCTTCCGCGGCGTCCGCATCTTCGACATCACCGACCTGAAGAATCCGAAGCAGGTTGCGGCGGTGCAGACGTGCCGCGGCTCGCACACCCACACGCTGGTTCCCGATCCGAAGGACAAGAGCCACATCTTCTTGTACGCCTCGGGCACCGGCGGCGTGCGCTCGGGTGACGAGCTGACGGGCTGCTCCGGCAAGGATGCGAAAGAAGATGCGAACACCTCACTCTTCAGCATCGACGTGATCGAGGTGCCGATCGCCACACCGGAGAAGGCGCGGATCGTCAACCAGCCGCGCCTGTTCGCCAGCGATAACAACATCGCCGGCCTGTGGGCCGGCGGCGATCACGGCCCCAACACCCAGCGCACCAGCACCACGAACCAGTGCCACGACATCACGGTCTATTCGGAAATGGGGCTGGCCGCCGGCGCCTGTTCGGGCAACGGCATCCTGATGGACATCAAGGATCCGCGTAACCCGAAGCGCCTGGACTTCGTGTCCGACCCCGGCTTCGCCTACTGGCACTCGGCCACCTTCAACAACGACGGCACCAAGGTGCTCTTTACCGACGAGTGGGGCGGCGGCGGCCGGCCGCGCTGCCGCGCGGTCGATCCCCTGACCTGGGGCGCCGATGCCATCTACGACATCGTCGACGGCAAGCTGATTCACAAGGGCTACTACAAGATGCCGGCGGCCCAGACCGAACAGGAGAACTGCGTGGCCCACAACGGCTCGCTGATTCCGATCCCCGGCCGCGACATCATGGTGCAGGCGTGGTACCAGGGCGGTCTGTCGGTGTTCGACTTCACCGATTCAGCGAACCCGAAAGAGATCGCCTATTTCGATCGCGGCCCGATCAACGGAGAGGCGATGCTGTCGGGCGGCTACTGGTCGACCTACTGGTACAACGGCAACCTCTACGGATCGGAGATGGCGCGCGGCATTGATGTGTTCAAGCTGAAGCCCAGCGAGTTCCTGTCGCAGAACGAAATCGATGCGGCCATGCAGTTCCGGCTGCAGGAGTTCAACTCGCAGAACCAGCCCAAGGTGGTGTGGCCCGCTTCGTCCGCCGTGGCCAAGGCCTACCTGGATCAGTTGAACCGCAACAAGGCCATCTCGGCCGCTCGTTCGAGCGCCGTGTTAAGCGGCCTGTCGAAGGTGGATTCCCTGCGCACCGGCAAGGAGCGCAACGCGGCTGATACGCTCACCGCGCTCGACGCTGTCGCGGCACAGGTCGAAAGCGACGCGAACGCAGCCAACGGCCGCGATGCGATGCGCCTGAAGGCCCTGGCCGAAACGCTCAAGGGCCGCGCCGCGAGCCTTCGCTAGATCTCACCGGTCTCCGGTAGACAAGGGGCCACGCTTAACCGCGTGGCCCTTTTTTCTTTGGTCGCCGCTCCGCGGACAAGTTCTTGCATCAGACACGGGCATGACCATCGACACTTGCTCCCCCAAAACCGCGCTTCTCGCAGGTGCCTCGGCAAGCGCCGCCACCACCCTCACGGTCGCGCTGGCTGGCATAGCCGAGCAAGGGTCCCCCTGGCCCGCCCTGAACTCGATCAGCAAGATGGTGCGCGGCAACCATGCCCCGTGGCGCAACGACCTGTCGTGGAAGTTCACCGGCACAGGCGCGCTGCTCAATACGGCCGCGGTGCTTTCGTGGGCCGCTGTCTATGCCGTCTTGCGAGGACCCCGCACACGAACCGACTACGTCAGGGCCGTCACCGCTGGTGCCGCCACCTCTGCGCTGGCCTACGTCATCGATTACCACCTCGTCCCCGCACGCTTCACGCCAGGATTTGAGACGCGCCTGCCAGACCGTTCGCTCGGTCTCATCTACGCCGCGCTGGCGCTCGGCCTGGCCGCCAGCGAGCTGGCGCGGCCGGATCGCATCCGCTAGCCGCCGGCGCCCTGGCCTATGCGGTGACGCCAGGCAAGCCGAGATCAGAGTAGATCCGGCCCAATTTGTTTTTGCTCGAACGTCACGTGGCTTTCGTCCAGACGCAACAGCCGTTGCGTACAAGTGTTGGACATCGTGTTCAACATCCTGGAGATCGCAACCATGACACTGTCACTCGACCGAATCAAACTCGTCACCGCAGGCGGCCTGCTGCTCGCAGGCGGCGTTCTTGTTGCCGACGGCCTTCGTTTTTCGGATTTCGCCCCACTCCCCGCCTCGGCTACCCCGACGCTCGACGAGGCCGCTCCGATCACCTTCGGCAATACCGAGTTCACCCAGCAGTCAATTGCCGACCGCCTGACGCAGCTGGCGCTCGGCCGTCCCAATTCGGGCAGCTGGGACATGGTCACCGTCAACGAGACGGGTCCGCACAAGGGCCGCTACCTCTTCACCGTCTTCGAAACCGGCCAGTCGGGCGTGCAACGGACCGACCTCGTGTCGGGTCAGACTGACACGATCTGGCAGAGCCCAGCGCCGCTTGGCCACGTAGCATTCGACGCCGTCTACTGGACGCCCTGGGGAACACTGATCACCGCTGAGGAATCCTGGGAGACCGCCGCTGGCGGTGCGACCTCGCCCTACGGACGGCTGTTCGAGTTGCAGAACCCGCTCGACGCACCGGGGATCTTCAACCCGGTCACGCCGGCGAGCAATGCCAACGCCGACTTCGTGCATCAGAACGTGATTCCGCGGACGTCGCACGAGGGCATCCAGTTCGACAAGGCCGGCAACATGTACTTCATCGACGAGCTGAACGGCGGCAACATCTACAAGTACACCCCCATGGAGAAGTTCAAGACGGTCAAGCACGGTCGTGACTATTTCGCGGGCGGCCAGACGTTCGTGTTGAGGGTTGGCGACGGCGCCACTCCGAATGCCACGGGTGCCTACACCTGGGTGCCGATCACCGACGCCGCCGGCGCCGGCTTGCCCGGTGCCCTGACCATCACCGACATTCGCCGCGTGACGTCAGTGGACGCGCGCAACACCACTAACCTGCCGGCATTCAAGGGCACCGATTACCAGCGGCCAGAGGATCTGCAGATCCAGACCGTGAACGGCAGCGAGTACCTGTACATCGCGACGACCACAACCAACGAGGTCTACCGCCTCAATCTGGGTGCCGCGACCATCAGCGTCTTCGCCAACCGCGCCACCATCGACCTCGCCACCGGCGCGCCGGTGGGCACGGCGCTCGCCAGCCCTGACAATCTCGCGATTGATCACGAGGGCAATATCTATGTCGTCGAGGACCGTAACGGTGGCACCGACGATGACATCTGGTTCGCGAGGGACCTGAATCAGGACGGGGACCTGAACGACGCCGGCGAAGGCCTCGCGCGCTGGGCCTCCAACGGCACGCCGGGTTCGGAGTTCACCGGCCTCTACTTCGATCCGTTCAACAAGCGCCGGGCGTGGGTCAATATCCAGCACCCGGCGAGTGGCAACGATCGCACCATCGAGATCACGATTTCCCGGGGGCGAGACGACGACCGATAACACAGTCGGCGGGGATTGGGGACACAGGTCCCCGATCCCCGACTAGCGAGGCGGCGCTGCGAAGACGCGGTTGAGGACGGCGGCCAGCCGCACCCCACCCAGGGCGAGCCGCTCGTCGATCACGGCAATGTGCCTCTGGTAGTACGCCTCGTCGATGTTGGTGTCGTTCTTGACGAGCGCCGCCTTGCCCAGCGCCCACGACTGCTCGGCCCAATCCTTGGGTGTGCCGACTGGCTGCGAGAACCACCTCTTCTGGGCGATCAACTTTTCCAGGACCGGAACGTAGCTCTTGTCCGGTAGATCGCGATGCGCAATCAAGCGGCTGTCCCACACCGAATGCAGGTTGCAGGGCAGCGGCGGCCTTGCCGGATCGTTCCCGCAGTTGCTCACCCCGAACACGCGCACCGTCACGTCGTTGCCGCCGCGTCCCACCCCCAGTGCGTGGAACGGCTGGTGCAGGTCGCCGATGACGTGGACGAGATACTTGAGCGCCGTCGCCCGATCGGCGCGATCCAGTTCGCGATCGGCAACCCGCCGCTCCATATAGGTGATGCGATCAACGGCGCAGTCGCGCCACTGGTCGGCGCGGGCGCCGGCCGCAACACCCGGCTGCCGCGGGCAATCGCGATCGCGATCGTAGCCCGACGCGTTGGGCGGGATGTTCAGGTAATGCCACGGTGCGGTCTGCTGCTGATCGGTGACCTGTTGATCGGCCCAACTGGAGACGTCCGCGAGACTTTGACCATCGAGCAGCCACGCCACATTCTGTTGCGCGACCCGGGACAGATGATTGGCGGCAATCAGTCCCACCAGCCGGTGTCCCTGCCCGCCCCAGGCCTGCAGCGATGCCAACGAGGACACCGCCACCAGCACCATACATACGGCGACGATTTGCTGACGCATCCCCTGAATTATGAACCGCAACGCAGCGGCTCCGGGTCAGCTTCGGCTTCGGTTACCGCGCAGTCGGCTCAGCACCTCAGCTGAGCGAGCGACTGCGAGGGGTCAGCGGCAGCGGACATAGCCACGGTGGAGTCGTCCAGGATGAAGCCGGCGATTCCTCCGGTGGTGCCAATCTTGCAAAGTCCCTGAAAGTGAAATGCTCGATATCCAAAAGGGGAACTTTGTGAAACATGTGATGCGTGCAGCGTTTGTAATGCTGATTCTTGTCGGCGCGGCTAAGCCGGCATCTGCCGATTGGCTGTTGACGCCCTATCTGGGCGTGGTCTTCGGCGGCTCGGCAAATACCGTCGACCTTGATCAGGTCGCCGACCAATTCGAGCAGCGCCTGAGCTTCGGTGCCGGCTTGACTTGGATGGGCGCGGGCAAGCTCGGCTTTGAAGTCGATTACCACCTTGCGCCGAACTTCTACCAGATCACAGAGGGTGGGGAGAACGTCGACGCATTCGAACTCGACTCCAGTGTTCAGACATTGATGGCCAACGTGATTCTCGGTGCGCCCATTGGCGGGACAATGGGCAAGGGATTTCGTCCTTATGCGGTCGGCGGTATCGGCCTCATGCGTTCGAGCCTTACCGGCGCTGACGACCTGTTCGACAACCTGAGTAACAATGAGCTCGGCGTCAATGTCGGCGGCGGCGCTCATGTGTTCTTCAGCGACAACGTCGGCATGCGCGGGGACGTGCGCTACTTCCGTGGCCTCCAGAAGGGCGACGACGGCGGTCGGGACCTGGACTTTGAAGACTTCGACTTCTGGCGCGCCACGCTCGGCGTTACTTTTCGCTTCGGACAATAAGTAATCGCCCGGGCACTCGCCCAGTGCCGCCCAGGCCACATGTGTCTGGGCGGCGCCCTAACTACTAGCGCCCGCCGTTGATGTCAACGGACGCTCGTCCCAAGACATTTGAAGACTAGTTCAGGCCGCGGCCCGTGCCGTGATAAATTCCTGATCGGGAATCCTCCCGTTGTCGTGGCGGTATTCGATGATTTGGCTGTATGAACGCGGTCCGGACGTCTTGCGGATCGAAACTCGATTCGACAACGCGTCGTCTGAATTCGAATTGGTCTGGCATCGGCCGGATGGCACCACGGAATCGGAACGCTTCGCTACCGAAGCCTTGTTCCGCGCACGCCTCAAGAGTGTCGAAGCCGATCTCAAGTCGGAACATTGGAATATCAACGGCTCGCCGCAGATCGTGTCGGACGGCTGGAAAGACGCGGCGATGCGCTCGTTGAAGACGACCTAGCGCCACGCTACTCTCTTCGACCGTGCTTCGAGTCGTCGTGTTCGTGCTTGAAGGTCTTGGTTCCTGGGCCATCACCTCCGGGCTTGTGAGAGCCTACGGACTTGCCCTTGGTGGCGCGCATGTTCTGCCCTTGGCTGCCGGCGTTGCCGCCGGCTCCGTTACCGGCCTTGTCGTCGGGCCCACGCTGCTTCTTCCCGGAAACAGTCTTCTGATGGCCGTTATCGATAGGGCCGTTCTGCTTTGTGTCGTTGTTTGACTTCACCAAGACCTCCGCATTCGTGTAACGCAAGCGCCGTACCGAGAGCGTGCGACGCAGCTCCCCGGCACATTTCCTGCACACCTCACCGTATGACTAACAGGGCGATGGGATGGCTTTGCGTGTATGTCGCTGCCGGTATGGCTGTCGCGCTGGTGATTCCCGCTCGACGCCGGCGCCGCGTGTCACGGCAAGCGGAGTGCGTCCGCCTAGATGAGGCGTCTGACGAGTCCTTCCCAGCAAGCGATCCGCCTTCGCATTCGTCGCCGGCGGCCAGCACTGGACGTATCTAGGATGCAGACACGACCATCGGGCGGAATAGCCCTTGCACTACATCAGACAACGTCGCCAAGCGTGGCGGCGTGTGGCTCAGATTCGGCAAAAAAGGACAGGGAAATGACAACTGGAAAATCTTTGCAGGCAGTATTCGCGGCCGCCCTCATTACGACGTTTGCGGCAGGATGTGCCAACACCATGCGCGGTGCGAAGGCAGATACTGAAAAGGCCGTCGAGAACACCGGTGGCGCGATTGAAACGATGGACGTCAAGGCAGCCCTGATCAAGGACGCCCGTGTTGACGCGGCCAACATCAACGTCGACACCAGCGCGAGCACCAAGACCGTGCTGCTCAAGGGTTCAGTGCCGACCGCGGAACAGCGGACCATCGCTGAGACGATCGCCAGGGAGCAGGCGAAGGGCTACACGATCAACAATCAGTTGACCGTCGTTCCCAAGTAACACGCGTCCCACCACAGGCCGCGACGAGTGTCGCGGTCTTGTTTTTTCCGTTGGGAGATCCCGACCACGGTCGAGGCGAGCGGCGTAAAGGCCTGTCAAAGGGCATCTGTCGCGCGAACGCAAGGGCCATACGTTGCAGCCGACGGCGCTTGTCAGCGAAGCGTATCTGAGGCTGGCACAACAACCGGCCGGCAAGCAGTGGCAGGACCGCACGCACTTCTTCGCCGTCGCCGCCCGGGTGGTGCGCGCCGTGCTCGTCGATCATGCGCGCGCGCGACTGGCGTCCAAGCGTGGCAGCGGCGCCATCAGCGTCGAGCTGTCCGATACAGTGGCGTCGGTTTCAGCGCCGGCGGGCCGTCGGGCGACGCGCCGTTGGCGAGCGTGAGGGCGCGAATCGCGTAGGGCTGGCCGGTCGGCAGCAGGCGGAAGACGCTGCCGCAGATGTCGGTGCCGCAGCCGCTCCCGCTCGACGAGGCCGTGCCAAAGAGGACGCCGTCGCGACCGAGCAGAAGTCGTGAGCGCGGATAGGCGCCGTCCTGGCTCCCGCCCGAGAAGGTGCCGACGCGCCCAAACCCCGTCCCGTCCAGGCGAAGCCGGAAGATGCTGCCAAGCGGCGCCGCCGGGCCGCCGTCGAACTCGACACCGTACAGATACCGCCCGCTGCCGTCCTGCGCGAGCACTTCAGTGAGCCCCGCCACCGGGTGACCCGCCAGGTGGGCCAGCACCTCGATGGACCCGGAGCCGTCCCGCGAGGCACGGAAGACCACGCCGGCGTTGGCCGTGCCGCCCTGCCGGGTGGTGCCGTAGAGCCAACCGTCACTGCCCTCGCTCAGCCCCGTGGGCTCCATCCCGTCGATTCCGCTGAACCGATACAGCAGCGAGAACCCGCTGCCGTCAGCGGCGACGCGGTAGATCGTTCCGAGGTCGCCCCACCCCGCGCCCGACGTCGTGCCATACAGCTGGCCGTCGCCGCGGCTGAAGATCACGCCACCGTCCGGACCAGGTGCGGTGACGGCAAAGGAGTGCAGGGTCGTGACCATGGGAACGGCGCCGGACACGTTCAGTGTGAACAGCGCGCCCCGGCCATAGAGGCCTCCTTCGAAGGTGGTGCCATAGAAGAGGCCCGGCGCCACTTCCAAGAGACCGCCCTTTTGTGGCACGGCCCCATCGGACGGGAGGCTGCCTTGGCCAAAGGAGTAGAGGGTTTGAAACCCCGTCCCGTCGGCGGCCATGCGAAAGAGCGTCCCGCGGTTGAAGTCGCCGCCATCGCTGGTCCAGCCGTACAACAAGCCATCGCGGCCCTGGACCAGGTCGCCCGTGGGGCGGGCGCCGTCGGCGACGGAGAACTCGTGTAGCGACTGCGCGGAGGCGACGTTCTCGAGTGCGGGCGATGCCAGCGCGAGAAGGGCCAGGAAGACGAGACGGGTTCGATGCGACATAGGGTCCACTCCAGGTTCAAGGCCTGCCGCCGAAGTTCTATGGCGATGTAACAGGTAGAGCGGAAAAGCGGAGCCGCCGACGTCAGGAGCTGGCACCGGGCCAGAATGGCGCCGCTAACTGTTACCCTAGTCCCCTGCGGGCTCTACCCCATCGCTCTACGTTCGGATCGTCGGGGGGAACGTCGCTGGCGCGTGCCGCCGGGCGACTATGACTGCGCGATGCAGCCGTTGCGATCAGGTCTTCGGCGTCTTCCGAACGGCCTATAAGTAGACTGCGCGAACCTTTGCGGCGCTGCGCGCCGGAGGACATGATGCTCGGGCGAGTGGTCAGAAATGCCGCGAAGGCACTGCGACTGATCGGTGCAGGTCGTGTGCAAGAGCTCACTTACGAGCTTCGCAACAAGGCCAAGGGCGTAGACCTGGAACACGTGTCGCTGGACGATCTGGGCTTGCCGCCAGACAGGGCCCACTTCCACAGCAGCTCTGGCGGTCCGACGCTGACCGGCGTCTTCAAGTCGGTCGGCGTCCCGCCTGGCAGCGTGGCGATCGACCTGGGTAGCGGCAAGGGGGGCGCTGTGCTATCGCTGAGCGAACTGGCATTCGCTGAGGTCGTCGGCGTCGAGTTGTCGTCCGAACTGGTGGCCATCGCCCAGCGCAACGTGGCGGTGATGGGCCGTCGCCGCATTCGTTTCGCTCAGGGCGATGCGTCGGAATTTTCCGACTATGACCAGATGACCCACCTCTATATGTACAATCCGTTTCCGTGTGCGGTGATGGCGCGTGTCGTCGGCCATCTCGCCGCGTCGCTGGCGCGGGTACCGCGTGACATCGCGGTCGTGTACCGGAATCCGCTCTGTCACGAAGCGCTGATGGCGTCCGGCCTGTTCGAAGTTGAAGCGGAGCTGCAGCCCGATCAGCATGTGTGGCGCATCTATCGACATCGCGCCTCTGGCCCTGGCCGAAAGGACTGAGTCAGTGAGGGTCGAACAAGGCCATCTTGGCCTCGCCGCAGCTGTCGAAGTGCTCGCCCTCTTCACTTTTCACCGTGGCGAAGAACCGCGACGACCCGATGTATCTCGCCGATGGTTCGGGCGCAGACGCACGACCGATCCTCGCGCCAGGGATGCTCAAGAACGTGAATCCCGTCTGGTCACCAATGACAGCTCCATCACGGCGCGAGTGGTGTCGCTGACCAGTTGCAGTCGCTCCACCGGCGAGACCCGCCGCCACGCTTTTTGATCCTGAAACCTACCCGTGTTTTCGGCGAACTTTGTCCGTCCTCGGGCTGACTTCTTGACAGACAGTTCTAAGTGTAGGGCGAATCTTGGGTCCACCGAGCGGCGACAAACATGCAGATGTCATCGGCATGTTGCGTACATTTTCGTCGTTACAATTTTCGCTCGTGTTCAGACGGGTTCCCACAGTCAACTTTCGCAGGCTGAAGGAAATTTCCAACACCGTCTCGCGCGTGTTGTCTTCTTGCGCTTTCGCGCACGGCGATATGCTCAGAACGCGCGATGAAGAAGGCTACATGGCGCTGCAATGCGCAGACTGCGGCTGTGTCACGCGCGTCCTCGACAAACCGGTGATCAAGGGCCCGAGATTCCGAGTAGAGCCCGTCAATGGCGCACCCCAGACTTCGGCGAGGCGAGTTGTGAAAGAGGCGCAGAGCTATCCGCGATCGGCGTGAACACGCTCGATGGTATTCAGCGCGCCGCAAGAGATGTATCTCGACGTGAGGGAGTAGGAGGCGGGAGAACACACGACGGTCCGTCGTTAATTACGCCGCCTGAGTTACCGCGCGTCGCTCGAATTCGGCCGGAGGTCAGAATCCTCCGGCATCAACGCTGAGCGAAAACCGTTCCCGTGCCGCGCGCATCCGACCGCGAATTCAAAATTCTATTCAAATCACGACGCACGTCGAATGCGCTTCGCGGCTTTTTCCAAGTCCTGATTGATTCGAGCCTGCCAGCCGCGCCCGGTGCGCCGATACGCGGCGAGCACTTCGGGATTCAGGCGGATGCTGACCAGGCGCTTCGTTGGCGTGCGCTGCTTGCCTCGGGTAGCCCGCATGGCCCGCAGCAACGCCGCGTCTCCGTCGCTCACGCGGACGGCATCCGCGAAGAACTCACGTCCCAATTCCGGCGCGTCGTCATTAGCTTTGCTTCGTCGCTTCGCCATAGTGCTGTCGCTCCTTTCGACTGGCTGCCCCTGTAGCTCAGGCCTCCGTTCCAATGGGCGTCAAACTCAATCGAGCGACTGCGCTTCGTTGAATACTCTAAAATTTGTTTGGATTTTTTGGTGAGCCCGCTCGGAATCGAACCGAGAACCAACAGATTAAGAGTCTGCTGCTCTGCCAGTTGAGCTACGGGCCCACTTGAGAATGGGGACGCACACGGTGTGCGCCTGGCTTGCCGCCACCGTGCTCCGCTCTTAGCGGCTTCGCACGGTAGGCAAACGTTGACTATACCATCCGGCCGCCCCCCTAGGCAACGGCGCAACTGAATGTCGCTCAGCGTCCAAGCGACCTACGAGAGAAATCCGATCTCTTCGTGATTGACGCCGTCATCCCCTTGCCAGGCACGCCGAATCGCACCACACGAACAACTGCTGACGGAAACCGGCGGATGGTCTGGCTCAACGTCATCGTGCACCCAATGGTGCTCATGACCCGCAGGTTTTGGCGATGATGCTGGGTCCCGCGCGTCGGATTCGTGGTCGCTGGCCATTCCAAATCTTACTGCCTTGCCGCCCGACTCGTCCGTGAGCGATAAAAGGAAGGCCCTGCTGCTGGAACCGACCAAGAGCGCGGCGAGCCCGGCCCTAACTGGCGCTACTCCAGTGTCCAAAACAGCATAGACGCGTCCCGTCATCCCTGCCAGTGTTTACGCGACACTGATGAAAACCTCACCGAGCGGCGCCGCGGCGACGGAAAGTGAGAGGCGTGTTGCCTTGCCCAGCGCGAATACAGCCAGTGGCAACAACAAGTGTCACGTGCTCGTGGTGGATGACAGCGTGGATACGGCCGAAAGCCTCGCCCTGTTGCTGACCGGAACAGGGCATCGGGTCTGCACCGCGCATGACGGCCCGAGTGCGCTGGCCACGATCGAGTTGGAACGCCCTGACGCTGTGTTGATGGATATTGGCCTGCCCGGGATGGACGGCTACGAAGTGGCCCGCCGCATTCGCCAGCGGCCAGATGCCAGCGGCATGTTGTTGGTGGCGATGACGGGATACGGGCAGGAACGCGATCGCCTGCTTGCCAGTGAGGCCGGGTTCGATCATCACCTGGTGAAGCCCGCCGACCTCGACGAACTGAACCGCATCCTTGCGGTCGTTACCAGCAGGCTGTCAACGCCACATTAGACCCATGGGCATTCGTCGCTGGTGCGCTCGGCAGGGCGGTGGCGGCGCTGATAGCGGCGCTCGCGCCTGCGCGCCGGGCGACCGGGGTGGACCAGACGACGGCATTGCGGAGCGAGGGATAGCGAAGCCCTAGCAGCAGAAGTTTTCGCACATTTGTCACACAGGATGATGCTGCACCGGGCTAATCTCTCGAGCGATGCGTGTCATCCCTTTCGGCCTCATCTGCCTGGGCTTCTGCGGGAGCTTGTCGTTTGCCGTCCTTGCGCAGCAGGTCGGCAATCCAGGACAACCAACTGCGCACGCCGGCCTTACCGCCGCGCAGCAGGCGGCCTTCAACCGGGGCCGGCAGACCTTCGCAAGGAATTACCAGGTGGCCGATGGCCTCGGTCCGGTGTTCAACGACGACTCGTGTAACGACTGCCACCGCGGCGGCGCCGGCTCAAACACCACGGTGCAACGCATCGGCAGGGTTGATGCCAGAGGGGCATTCGATGCGCTGACCGAACTCGGTGGATCACTCCTTCAGTCGCGCGGCATCGGATCGGCCGCGACGACGGCCGGCACACACAGCTTTGCCGGCGAGCGGCCGCCGGCCGCGGCCACCATCACGGTGTTGCGACGCTCCCACGGTGTGCAGGGACTCGGCTTTGTCGATGCGGTGCCCGACGAAGACTGGCGGGCACTCGCCGCGACGCAGTCAATCACCGACCCCACGACCGCTGGGCGGATCAATACGGTCATGAACCTCTCGACCGGACGCATGAGTGTGGGCAAGTTCGGCTGGAAGGCCCAGGTGCCATCCCTTTTACAGTTTTCCGCGGACGCGCTGCTGAATGAGATGGGCATCACCAACCCGCTGTTTCGCGACGAGGTATGCCCCCAGGGTGACTGTTGGGCGCTCGATTACAATCCCGCCCCGGCCCTCAATGACGACGGCCGGGATGTCGATGCACTCAGCGACTTCATGACCTTGCTGGCGGCGCCGGCCCGGGGCGCCATCACGGCCGATGTCCTTGCCGGCGAACAGGTCTTCTCGCAGATCGGCTGCGCCTCCTGCCACGTGGCCACGCTGCGCACTGGCGCCAGTACCATCGCCGCCCTCAACCGGGCCGAGTTCCATCCCTACTCGGACTTTCTGCTGCACGACATGGGCGCTCTCGGCGACGGCATTGAACAAGGCACCGCGAGCGGCCGCGAGATGCGCACGCAGCCGTTATGGGGACTGCGGACGGCCACCCGCTTTTTGCACGACGCGGCCAGCCGTACTCTCGACGACGCCGTGCGCCGGCACGACGGTCAAGGCCGCGCCTCGCGGGAACAGTTTGTCGCCCTGCCGCCCGATCGCCTGGCGCAGTTGCTCGCCTTCCTCAGATCGTTGTAACGCCCACTCCCGCGTGGATCGCCGTCGCGGCGCCGCTACTCCCATGGCCGAGCACGCTGCCGCCGGTTGGCCGGGCCGGCCGGAAGCGGGACCTGGTAGGGGCACGAAGCTTGCTCACCTGATCGCCGAGGTGAGCGATGAATCAACAGAGACGCGCGGACGACCCACAATCGGAAGAGACCCGGCCGAATGCGGTACGAGGGGCGGAAGAGGTGGGCCAGAACCAGCCCGGGAGTAAGGGCGACGGCTCGACGTCGCGCGCCGGCCAGGGCAATCAAGACCAGGACCAGGAGTCGGGGGACGCGATCGTTCGGTCGCGGGACCAGAAACCGAATCCGAGCCAGACGGCAACCGAGGCCACCATGGAACCTGGCGGCGACCTCGGTCACAAACGAACGACGCTCTAGCGTGGCCTAGCGGCCGGGAGGATTCCCGCCGCGGCCACCACGTGGCGGCGGCGGGTTCTTCAATAGCTTGTACTGGCCGATCGCGGCGTTGACCTTGAACTCAATGCCCATGCGGCCGATCTCCGCGGTCGCTTTCATCGGATCGCCCGAGACGCCCGAATCTTTCGGTCCGCCCCACGGCATCATCATGTTCTTGCGAATGCCGCCCGGATTGACATGCATCATCTGCGCGGTGTCGCTGATGCCCGCGTGCGAACCGATCACGTCATCGTCGTAGCCAAACGCGGCGTTCATCCAGGCCCGGTAATGCTCGCGCCCTTCTTCGTAGTACGCCGTCAGGGCGTAGGCCTTGGTGGTGCCGCCCTTCCACTCTTCGTTCAGCTTGTTGGCCACCGCCGTCATGCCAGGCTGGTTGCCGCCGCTGTCGCCAATGAACAGGATGTCGGTCGCGCCGTGCGCCTTCAGGCTGCGGGCAATCGCGTCGAGCAGCATGTCGTAGGCCGGCGACGGCAGCGAGATGCCGCCCGAGTTCTGGCGATCGGGATTGCCTTCGGGCACGTACTGGATAACGGGAGTAACGAGCGCGTTCTTCAGCTTGCGCGCCATCACGTTCGCCGCGTGGTTGACCGTGTAGTTATGCTTCCCGAGCACCATGTGATACCCGTTCTTCTCGGTGCCGCCAATCGGGACAATGAACACGGTCTTGCCCGCCTTCATCGCGTCGCGATTTTCTTCCCAGGTGAGCTCGTCGACGTAGACCGTATCTGGCGCTTTGGTCGGCGTCTTGCTCGCCGGGGCGGTGTTCATGGTCGGGCCCTCGGGCAACGCCTGCGCATTCTGGGGACGGCCACCACCACCGCCGCGGGGAGCCTGAGCCGCGGCCACCGGCGGTTCCGTGCCGCCGCTCATCCGCTTGATCTGCGCGAGCGCGTTGTCGATCTTGATCTGCAGGAACACCTTGCCGATCTCCGGGGTCGACTTCGCGGGGTCGCCGCTCACGCCGTTGTTCTCGTAGCTGTTGCCGGTCATGCGATCGCGCCGCACGTGCTTGGGCGCCACGAACAACAGTTCCGAGGTGTCGAGCAGGTTGGCGTGGCCGCCAATCTGATCCTCTGGAATCTTCATGTTGGCGGTGATCCACTTGTTCTGGTCGGTGTGCGACTTGGTGTAGTAGTCGTCCACCCAGTAAGCCGTCGCCTCGCCCTTCCACAGTTCGTTGAGCTTCTCGGCCGCAGTACGCATGCCGGTGCGGTTGCCGCCCGACTCGCCGAGGAACAGAATCTTGGTGAAGCCGCTCGACTTGAGGCTGCGGCCGGTCATCAGCAGCAACTCGATGAAGCGATCCTCCGGCAGCGTGATGGTGCCGGGCTTGCCCATGTGGCCGGACGGCCGTTCCCAACTGCCCTCGGGCACGTAGGTAATGACGGGCGCCACCAGAGTCTTGCCCAGGCCGCGGGCAATCTTGTCGGCGGCGTAGTGCATCACGAACTTGTGCTCGCCATCCGCCATGTGCGGGCCCTTCTGTTCGGTGCCCGCGGTGCCGACGATGGCCGTGGTGTGGCCGGTGGCGATCAGGTCCCGGGCCTCGGCCCAGGTCAATTCCTCGATGAACACCGTGTCGGGCGCCTTGCCCGACGACATGGTCGCCGGCGCGTCGGCTGGCCGTTGGGCCGACAACAAGGAGGCCATGGGCAGAATCAGCAGAGCTAGGACAGCGCGTGTCTTCATGCGCGTAAGCCTACACCGTCTCATGCCGTGGTTGCATTCGTCACCTGCCCCGCGTCAGGATCGGCGCATGAGATTTCCGAGCGCCGCCGTCGTGATGTCTACAATTGTCTGCGCTTCCCTATGGAGCGCCTGCGCGCCGGCCGCGCGCTCAGCCGGTGCGTCACCACAGCCGGCCCCGCCGCTGACCACGGTCTTGCCGCAACGGCAACAGTGGCTCGACATGTTCGCGCGCGGCTACTTCCCCGGGCGCAGCGGGCAACTCTACATCGTGCCGCGCGAAGGCGACTTCATCACCGAGCGGGATCCGCTGTATCAGTTCATGCACGGCTCGCCGTGGGATTACGACACGCGCATCCCATTGCTGTTCTACGGCGCGCCGTTCGTGAAAACCGGGCAGTGGAAGGACGCCGCGTCCCAGCAGGACATCGCACCGACGATTGGCGCCTTGATCGGCGCTCCCGCGCCCGCTACCTACACCGGCCGCCCGCTCGCCAAAGCCCTGGCCACTACCATGGGCCGGCCGCGCGTCGTCTCGGTGATCGTGCTGGACGCGATGCGGGCCGATTACTTCGACAAGCACGCCAGCCTGATGCCGACACTCACGCGCATGCGCCGCGAGGGCTCGTGGTTCGGGGAGACGCGGACGACCGTGCTCCCGACCGTGACCGGTGTCGGCCATGCGACGATCGGCACGGGCAGCGATCCACGGTTCCACGGCATCACCGTTAACAACCTGTTCAACCGCGCGACCGGTAATGCGCAACCGGCGTACGAGGGGCTCGATCCGCAAGAGCTGATGGCCCTCACGCTCAGTGACAGCTGGAACCTCGCCACCAACGGCGCGGCGGTAATCATCGGCCAGGGCGGCGCCATGCGAGCCACGGCTGGACTGGTCGGGCGCGGATCGTGCTTGGTCGGCGCCAAGAAGGTGATCGCCGCCAGCTACGGCGGCGCCGATGGCGGCTGGGAAACCAACACCAACTGCTACACCATGCCCGAAGCGCTGAAGCCGTTCGTCGGACGCAAGGTGTGGGAAGCAGCCGGCGGAACCCACATGGGGCACGACATTGCCAGTGCGACAAAGTTTCGCGCCTCGAGCCTGTTCCAACGATTCGAAGCGGAAGCGCTGATGGCCGTGGTAAACGCCTCATCGATTGGCGCGGACGAAGTCACGGACTTGATCTTCGTCAACATGAAGGGCCCCGACTACGCGGCTCACATGCATGGCCCCGATTCACCCGAGCTGCGTGAGACGCTGGCCGAACTCGACCGGCAGATGGCGCTGTACCTGGCGCTGATTGAGAAGAAGGCGGGACCGGGGCGCAGCCTCACGGTGGTAACTGGTGACCACGGGACGCCCGGCGACCCGAAGCCGTGGCGCCGGCACCACACCGACGAGATCATCCCGCTGGTCAACAAGCGCTTCGACCCCGAGGGCAAGATCATCCAGTACTACGGCGACGCCGCGAATAACCAGTTGTTCATCGACACGGCGCGGCTGCAGACGCTCGGCTTCACGCTCAAGGATGTCGCGGCGATGCTTGAAGCGCTCGACTTCCTGGCTGCGGCTTTCACCGAGGACGAAGTGCGGGCGGCGCAGGCGGCGCTACGCAAGTGAAGTTTGCGGCTTCGTCCGTGCTGCCCGTGCCCTGGTAGCGCGCCACCTTCGGATAGGCACACAACGGCCGCGAGCGATCGACCTTGCCGCCGGTGCTGTGGGTCGCGATCAGCGTGTCGGGGGCCTTGCCCTTCTCCACCCACTGCTCAAGCGCCGTGACCGCGTCGAACTGGTTCGGCCCCGGGCCGCCGGCACAGTGTCCCATGCCGGGCGCCATGAACAGGCGGTAGAACGATTGCGTCGCCGCGAGGCCGCCCATGACCTTGGTCACGCCCTCGTAGTACGCCACCGTTTCTTGCGGCGGCACGACAGGATCCATCCACCCCGTATAACTCAGCAACTTGCCCCCGCGTTTCTTGAACGGCGCCAGGTCGGTCTCGACCGCGGCCAGGTGCGGCAACTCCTGCTCGGCGAACGCCAGGTCGCGATCCCAGTCGATGGTGCGGAAGTCCCAGTTGGGGTCGTGAAATAGCCAGTACTTGAAGAAGCCGACGCGGCTCGGTTCCTTGGGATCAACCAGGTATTGCCGCCAGCTTTGACTGGCCGGGTCGCCAAACCCTTCGCTGCCACGCGGCCAGCCGGTGTAGATCAGCTTGCCGGTCGTCGGACTCCTGGTCCCGTCGTAGACCCGTTGCACAGCGGTAACCTGAGGCGGCGTGAGGCACGCCGAGTCATCCGACCCCGGCTTGCACGCGAGCGTTGCCGGGTTAAACGTGCAGCGGCGCGGATCGTCGACGAGGCCATCTTTCAAGCCGTCGATTCCGTCGCAGGCCGTCACCACCGACCTGGTCAGCAGCGTCAACTTCGCCTGGGTCAGCAGCGGCGTGCCATCGGCGTCGTGCGTGGCCATCCAGGTCGAGAGGAAACCGAACGTCTGCCGGATCCGGTTGTTCGCGGGATCGCCGGCGACGATGCCGTCGTAGTCCTCCGGGTAGCGCTGGGCCTCCGACAGGGCCTGCTGACCTCCCGCGGAGCAACCGACAAAATACGACCGCTCGGCGAAGCGACCGGCGGCATTCCGGATCACCAGCTTCGCCGAGGTCGTCATGACGTGAACGGCGCGATGGCCGTAGTCGATCAGTTTTTCGGGGTGGCCCTGGCCGAAGCGCAAGTCGTCGCCGGCATGGCCGGTATCGGTGCTCGCGGTGGCATAGCCGCGCCGCAGCGCGGTCGCCATGGCCGCATACGAGATGGAACCCTGGTAGCCGCCATTGCCGACACCCTGGAACTTGCCGTTCCAGGCGTCGGTCGGCGGAATCCATACCTCGAACTTGATCTCGGAGTCGTCGGTGGGCCGCGCGGTGGCTTCGACGCGACAAAACGCCGGCACGCCCATCGCCGTCTGTGCCCCCGGGGGGGTGAAGCTGCCCGCGGTCACCACCGTCGCGGCGTTGATCGTGACGTCGGGAATGGTTAGCGCCGCCAGATTCGCGCAGAGCGTTCCCGCCGCCATGACCGTGACCACGGTGTGCGCGAGGAGTGGAATCGACGCGACGAACATCCCGGTGAGCAAACGACGAATCATGCGACAGCCTCCTGGCTGCGCTGATTATAGGTTTGGTTGACGGTATCTACAGAACGTCACCTGCCGCGCCGTTGCCCTATCGCTGTGTCGTGGCGGACACGCCACTCACTCGCCAGACCGCGTTGCCGATGTCGTCGGCCACCAGAAGCCCGCCGCGAGCATCAACCGCCACGCCAACCGGACGGCCCATCGCGTCACCATCGTCGGTGACGAACCCGGCCAGTACGTCAATCGGCGGACCCGAGGGCTTGCCGCCGCTGAACGGAACAAAGATCACCTTGTAGCCACTGCGCGGCTTGCGATTCCACGAGCCGTGCTGGCCGACGAACATGCCGCGCTGAAACTGCGCCGGCAGCGTGTTACCGGCGGAATGGGCCAGGCCGAGCGACGCGGTATGCGAGCCAAGCGCGTAGTCGGGCACGATCGCGGTGGCGACAAGATCGGGGCGCGCCGGCTTGACGCGGTCATCGACGTTGGCGCCAAAGTAGCTGTAGGGCCAGCCGTAAAACCCGCCGTCACGCACCGCGGTCATGTAGTCGGGCACCAGGTCGTTGCCGAGTTCGTCTCGTTCGTTGACCGCTGTCCACAGCGCGCCTGTCTCTGGCTCCCACGCCATGCCGACTGGATTGCGCAACCCGCTGGCGAACAGGCGCTTGCCGCCGGTCGCGAGATCGATCTCCCAGATCGCCGCGCGCCCCTGTTCATCCTGCATGCCGTTCTCGCCGACGTTACTGTTGGAGCCGACCGAGGCGTAGAGTCTCTTCCCATCGGGACTGGCCAGGATGTTCTTGACCCAGTGATGATTATGCGAGCCTTGCGGCAGGTCGGTTACCTTAGTGACCGCCGCTGATATCTCGGTTTGACCAGTGACATACGGCACCTTCACGATCGCATCGGCGTTGCCAATGTAGAGCGTGTCGCCGATCAGGGCCATTCCGAACGGCGAGTTCAACCCCGCAAGCAATTGGGTGCGCACTTCGGCGACGCCGTCGCCATCAGCATCCCTCAGCAGCGTGATGCGATTGGCGCTTGGCACGGCGCCACCTGCCTTGTTCTGGTAGCGATTGAAGAACCACCCCTTGATGCCCTTGATGCCGCTCGACCCTGGGGGCGCGTTGGTCTCCGCGACCAGGACGTCGCCATTGGGCAGGACGTAGAGCCAGCGCGGATGGTCGAGTCCCCGAGCGAACGCCGTAACCGAGGCTCCCGCGGCCGGGCTGGGCGCGGCATCGGTCGCCCAGCCGACGGCCGTAGCCACATTGACGGTCGGGACGAGCGCTTTGCCTGGCGCCGGCAGTGTCGGGCCGGCGCCAAACCCTTCGAGCCCGTTCAGCCGCGACGTACTGCTGCACGCGGCAAGGGCAGCGACGGCGATCAGAACGCCGAGTGTTATCAGCTTGTCCTTCATATCAAGCGCTACTTGGAGCGGCGGCGGATTTCGTTGAGCGAGATCGGCTGCGCGTCGTAGTTTTCGAGTTCGATCATCTTGCCGTCCTTGCTCACGGTGAGCTTGGTGGCCAGGGCCAGCTTGCCTTCGCCCCCGCCATCGCCATTGAGACGCAGCTCGATGAACGTAAATGGGTAATCGCTCACGCGTGGGCGGTTGACCGCTTCCCAGAACGAGATCGGGCGATCGGTGGCCAGGACAATGCGCTGGCCGCCGTCGGCACCCGGTTCGGAATAGGCAAAGCGGAGGTCGTAAGCGAGATTGCCGGGCGTGCGGATGGTGCCGACGCTCTTCACGTCGCGAAGTGCATCGATCAGTTTTTCAGGGCCCTTGTCCTTGAGCAGGGCCAGCAATCGCTGGGACTCGGCCGCGGTTGACCAGCGATCAATAGTGAACTCGACCTGGCTGGCGACCGCCGATGACCGAATGCCTCCGGTGCTGACGGCGAACGCGGTAAAGCTGGCTGGCAGGTCAAGCTGACGGCTCTGGGCGACCAGACCCTGACTGAACACTGCAAGCGTAAAGAGAGCGGCGATGGTGCGGTAGCCCATGTAGGTTCCTTTGCTTTCTGGACCAGCTAATTGGTCTTCAGATCAAAGGCCTGCAACGGCAGGGCCATGACACGCTCGACCGTGGTAATTAATTTTGCAGATACCGCGTCGACGATAAGGGTGTCCCTTATCGTCGGGCCTTACCTGGCACCTGGTGGCAGGTTTGCCAGGAAGTATCGCGCGATCAACTTGTAAACGTGCACGGTGGTGCCGGGCCCTTCAGAAATGCTGTGGCTGCGATTGGGATAGATCATCGAATCGAATGGCTTGCCGAGCTCGATCAGGCGGTTGATCAGCTTCTCGGTACCCTGCGAGTGCACGTTGTCATCGCCTGAGCCGTGCACCACCAGCAGCTTGCCTTTCAAGCCCTCCGCGAAGTTGATGGCCGAGCCGAGCCGGTAGCCCTCGACGTTCTCCTGCGGCAGGCCCATGTAGCGCTCTTGGTAGATGGTGTCGTAGAGCCTCTGATCCGGCACCGGCGCCACCGCGACGCCAACCTGATAAACATCCGGGAAGCGGAACATGGCGTTCAAGGTGTTGGTGCCGCCGCCGCTCCATCCCCACACACCAATTCGAGTGCGGTCCAGGAACGGATACCGGGCGGTCAGCGCCCGGATGGCTGCGGCCTGATCCTTCGACGACAGGTCGCCAACCGTGCCGTACACCACTTTGCGCCAGCCGGCGCCGCGCGGAGCCGGGGTGCCGCGATTGTCGACGCTCAACACGACATAACCAGCTTCGGCGAGTGCGCGATGGAACAGCATGCCGCCACCACCCCACGCGTCATTCACCGTCTGCGCCGCCGGCTCGCCGTAAACGTGCGAAATCACGGGATAGACCTTGCCGGCATCGAAGGTCGATGGCTTGAGCATGTAGCCATCGAGCACGACGCCCTCGCCGATATCAATCTTGAAGAACTCGACCGGGCCCTTCAAAACCGGCTGCAGCTTGGCCGCCATAGACGAGGGGTCGGTCAGTGCACGCAGCGTCTTGTGCGACGGCAGCTCGATAACGTCGGTGACCGGAGGACGGTCGAACTGCGAGTAGGTGTGGAACGCCAGCTTGCCGCCAGGCGCCACGTCGTAGCGGTGAGTACCCGGCTGGGTTGACGGCGTCACGCGCTCGGGCGCGCCGCTGCCGTCGAGCTTCGAGCGATAGAGATACCGCTGGCCCGCGTTGTCGGGCGAGGCCCGGAAGTAGAGCCAGCCACCCTGCTCGTCGAAACCGGCAATGTCAGTGACGTCGGCGTCGAACTTGGTGATCAACTGGCCGTCGCCGCCCTCGCGCGGCACCCGGTAGACGTGCTGCCAGCCGTCGCGCTCGCTCATCCACAGGAAGGTGCGCCCGCCATCAATCCACGGCACCTCTTCGACAATGTCGACCCAGCTTTTCGACTCGTCGCGGAACACGCGCTTGACGGCGCCGGTCTTGATGTCGGCAGTCAGGAAGTCGTTGCGGTTCTGCTGCCGGTTGAGTTGCTGAATCGAGACCGTACTGGCGTCAGTCCAGCCGATGCGCGCGAGATAGGTATTGCGGGGATCGCCTTCGGTCTTGATCCACTGCGTGGCGCCGCCATCCGCGCTCACGACGCCGACCCGCGCCGACGAGTTGGTGGTCCCGGCCTTCGGGTAGGGAATCCTGGTAATGGTGGGATAAATCCCGTCCGTGTTGTTGATCAGCGAGAAGATACCGACGCCTGAGGTGTCGAACTGCCAATAAACCAGCGCGCGGCCGTCAGGGCTCCAGCGGAAACCATCGCGCACGCCGAACTCTTCTTCATAGACCCAGTCGGACGTGCCGTTGATGATGGTTTCGGAGCCGTCGCTCGTAAGCTGCGTGATGCGGCCGTCTTCCAGGCGCTCGACGTAAATGTTGTTGCCCCGCACGTAAGCGGCGCGGGTGGCATCGGGCGAGAACTTCGCGAACATCAGCGACGAGGCGGGCGCGCCGGCGCCCAGTTGCTTGAGCGCACCGCTCTTGAGATGCAGCACCCAGTAGTCACCGCGCGTGTTCTGGCGCCATACCTTCTGCGTGTTGGTAAACACCAGCAACCACGATCCATCGTCAGACCACACGTAGTCGTCGATAGAAAGGCCGGGTTGCGCAGGTTGGGCGGCAGCGGCTGGTAAGGCCGGCAGGGACCTCAGTCGGCTGCCGGGCACGAGTGTGGACCGTGCGCCAGTGGCGGCGTCGTAGCGGACGATGTCCGGCACGCCGTCAGCGTTGCGCTCGACCGTGGTGTAGGCAGTGCCATCGTCGAGCCAGCGCGCGGGACCAAAACGCGGCAGCGCGAACTCGTTCGCCTTGAAAATGCGCTCGATCTGCTGGTCGAGCAGGCGCGCCCGCTCTTCCTGCTGCGCCCACGCGGTGGCGCCAAGCAGTGACGAGATCAGGATGAGGGTGGCGACGAATCGGGACGAACGGGTCATGGGCGGCTCCGCCGACCAATGTATGTCAAGACGGTCCAATTCCGGCATCACGCCGGGAAACCTCGCGGCCTCCCGGCGCGGGCCGTGTGCGCTAGTAAGTGGCGGCGACCTTCAGCATGTCCTTCACGCTCTTGACACCGTCGGTGCCCTTGGCAATCGAAACTGCCTTGGCGCGTGCGGCGGCCGTCTTCACGGTACCGCTGAGTGACACCACGCCCTTGTCAACATCAACATCAATGTCGCTGTCGTCGAGCACGGTATTCCAATCCGCCATGTACTGCGCGTAGATTTTCGACTTGATCCAGCCATCGTCAATGGCTCGTCCGGTCTTCTTGCCAGCCATCGCGCCCTTGTCCGCAGCGCGGTCGGCCTTGTCCTCGGCGCGATCGGCCTTGCGCTCGGCCTGGTCGGCGGCCCGGTCCATCTTGTCGGCCGCTTTGTCCATGGAGTGATCCATGTCCATCGCAATGCGCATCTGATCGTTCACGCCCTTGACGCCATCGGCGCCCTTGGCGATGGCGATCGCGCGCGCGCGGGCCGCGGCGTTCGGCACGGTGCCCTGCAACGTGACCATCCCGGCCTTGACGTCGACGTCGATATTGCTGCCGCTCAGCACATCTTCCGGAACGAAGAGCGAGTGCAGCTTAGTGACGAGCCAGCCGTCCTTGATGGCCGTAGCCTGCTCGTCCACAACAGCCTTGGTGGAGGTGGAGCCGGCGCTGGCAGTGCCGACGCCGATTGTGAGCAGCGTGAGTGCGAGAATTCCAACTGAGAGCCGTACTTTCGACATGCAGATACCCCTTTGAATTGGCGCAACTTCAACCATTCAGAGAGACTGCAAACGGAAGGCCACAGCCGCAGCCGCTCCAGCTGAGCGGCACAGCGGCTGGGGTGGATCACATGCGCGACTTGAGCTCGGTATCGACCGCGGCCAGGAACTCTTCCGTCGTGAGATAGGGGTGATCCGGCCGGATCAGGAAGGCCAGGTCCTTCGTCATGCGGCCCGACTCAACCACATCGACGCACACCTTCTCGATTTTCTCGGCGAACGCCACCACGTCGGGTGTGCCGTCGAACCGGCCGCGATACTGCAATCCGCGCGTCCACGCATAGATCGAGGCGATCGGGTTGGTCGAGGTCGGCTTGCCCTGCTGGTGCAGGCGGTAATGCCGCGTCACGGTGCCGTGCGCGGCTTCGGCTTCAACCGCCTTGCCGTCGGGCGACATCAGCACCGAGGTCATCAGGCCGAGCGAACCGTAGCCCTGCGCCACCGTGTCGGACTGCACATCACCGTCGTAGTTCTTGCAGGCCCACAGGTAACCGCCGTTCCACTTCAGGTTCGACGCCACCATGTCGTCGATCAGCCGGTGCTCGTAGGTCAGGCCCTTCGCCTCGAACTGCGGCTTGAACTCGGCGTTGTAGACACGCTCGAACGTGTTCTTGAAGGTGCCGTCGTAGACTTTGAGGATGGTGTTCTTGGTCGACAGGTAGACCGGATAATAGCGGCCAAGCGCGTAGGTGAAGCACGCACGTGCGAAGCCTTCGATCGAAGCGTCGAGGTTAAACATGCCTAAGGCGATGCCGCTGCCCTTGGTCTTGATGATCTCGCGCGAGATCGGCTCGCCGCCGCCCTCGGGCGTCCAGCCGAGGGTCAGCGTGCCGGCGCCCGGAAACGTGAAGTCCTGCGCGCGGTACTGATCGCCAAAGCCGTGACGGGCCACGACCACCGGCTTGTCCCAATGCGGGATCAGGCGTGGCACGTTCTTGCAGATGATCGGCTCGCGGAAGATGGTGCCGTCGAGGATGTTGCGGATAGTGCCGTTGGGCGACTTCCACATCTGCTTGAGGCTGAACTCCTTGACGCGTGCCTCGTCCGGCGTAATCGTCGCGCACTTGACGGCCACGCCGTACTGCCGGGTGGCGTTGGCTGAATCGATCGTGATCTGATCGCCGGTCTTGTCGCGCGCCTCGACGCCGAGGTCGAAGTACTTCAGGTCGATGTCGAGATACGGCAGGATGAGCTGTTCGCGAATCTTCTGCCAGATGATGCGCGTCATCTCGTCGCCGTCCATTTCGACGACGGGGTTCTTGACCTTGATCTTAGCCACCGGGGACTCCTTCAATGAGGGCAAATAGCGGAAGTTAGGAAACGGTAAATGATAGCGCAGGTGGTAGGGCCCGGTCATACCGGCCGGCAGCCGCACGGCGGCGACAATGCGGGCGCGGTGCCGGACCCGGGTCGTTCTCGACCGACGCCGCGGTCGAGCTGACGTTTCGCGCTAAGCTCGGGGATGGGACTTTCTCAAGCCAGAGCCGTCGCGCTAGTCGCCCTGCTCGTCCACCTGCCCAACCAGCCCTACGAGCCCGAACTGCCCTACCCGCCCGACGGATCGTCGCAAGCGGCGGCGACTCCACAGGTCGCGGCGCCCTTTCCGAAGGGCCTCTCGGGCACGCTGGTCTTTCACTCCGACCGCGCCGGCGCCGACAATCCGCAAGGCCGGTCGCGCATCTACACCCTGAACCTGGCCAGCGGCGCGATCGCGCCGATCACCCGTGGGCGCGACCACCGCGACGAGAACCCGCGCTGGTCGCCGGACGGCACGCGCATCGCGTTCAAGTCGAATCGCGACGGCGCCGGCTACGACATTTACGTGATGGACGCCGGCGGCGGCAACGTCGTGCGCGTCACCGATCATCCCGCCCACGATCACGACCCGGCGTGGATGCCGGATGGCCAGAGCCTGATTTTCATGTCGGAGCGTGATTCGCGCGGCGACTTGTACCGCGTCTGGCTCAACGATCGACGCGTGGATCGACTCACCAAGCACTTTGTCGGTGTCGCGATGATGCCCAATGTCTCGCCCGACGGGCGGTCGGTCGCGTTTGCCGCGCAGACGCTCCAGCGGCTCCAGTTCTGGGAGTTCCAGGTCCACGTGCTCGACCTCGGCACCGGCCGTACGCGCGCGCTCGACAACAGCGGCGGAGCCTGCTGGCCTTCGTGGTCACCGGATGGCCGTTCGCTCGCTAACGTGCTGCTCGCAACGGAGCCGTCGGTGATCCAGGTCCGTGGCGCCAATGGCGAGGCCGCCCGGTCGCTGAGCGGTGACCCGGCGCGCTGGCACTATTACCCTGACTGGTCGCCCGACGGCCAATGGGTCGCGCTCTCGGTGAGCCCGCAGCACCACGCGGGTGAGGATTGGGACCTCGCGGTGATGGCCCCCGATGGCTCCCGCTACCAACGCCTGACCACCGGCCCCGGCAACGACCGGGTGCCGGACTGGAAAAAGTGAACCTGCTTCACTTTTACGTATTTTTACGGTTTTCGTAAATGTGAAGCTGGTTCATTTACAATCTCAGCCGTGCACCACCTCGCTCGCGCCTGGGCCGTCGTCGCGGTTCTGCTATCGGCCGGCTGCGCCCAGCAGACCCAGCCCACCATCACCGATCGACTGAAACCCTGCACCGGCGACGACACGCCGATCGACGCCTTGTGCGGCACATTCAGTGTGTTCGAGAATCGCGCCACCAAACAGGGCCGTCAAATTGACCTGAACATCGTCGTGCTGCCGGCACTGCGCGCCGACGCCAGGCCAGACCCGCTCTTCTTCCTGGCCGGCGGCCCCGGACAGGGGGCGGCGAAGATGGCCAAGATGATTCGCGAGATGTACCGTCGCGTGCAGACCGACCGCGACATCGTGCTCGTGGATCAACGCGGCACCGGCAGGTCGAATCCGCTCAACTGCGAGTCAGACGACGATTCGCTCGATGCGGTGATGGAGACGCAGGACAGCGTCCTGGCCCGGCTGAAGGCATGCATGGCCGGCTACGACGCCGACCTCACCCAGTACACCACGACCATCGCGATGGACGACCTGGACGATGTCCGCGGCTACCTGGGTTACGACCGTATCAACCTGTATGGCGGCTCGTACGGCACGCGGGCGGGCCTGGTCTACATGCGGCAGCACGGCGCGCATGTGCGCACCGCGGTGCTCGACGGCGTGGCGCCGACCAACATGCGGCTGCCGCTGTTCTTTCCGCGCGACTCGGAGCGCGCCTTCGACCTGCTGGCCAAAGACTGCGAGGCAGACGAGGGGTGCCGCAAGGCCTACCCCAACCTCGGCGGCCGTTTTCGCGCGCTCATGGCCAGGCTCAAGGAGAATCCGCCGACGGTGAAGGTGACGCACCCGCGCACGGGTGTGCGCGGCGAGATCCGCTTCGAAGCCAGATTGGTGGCCAACGTCGTCGTCATGGCGTTGTATTCGCCGATGGCCTCTGCGCTGGTGCCGGCGATCGTGGCGCGGGGCGAACAGAACGATTTCCAGGGCATGCTAGCGCTCGCCTCGCTCAACGATGGCGGCGGCGAACCGAACATGAGTGTGGGCATGCAGTTGTCGGTGACCTGCGCCGAAGACGCGCCGCGCATCACCGCGGAAGAAGCGCGGAAAGAAAGTGAGGGGTCTCTGTTCGGTGAGTATGTCATGCGTACGCAACAGGACGCCTGTGCCTTCTGGCCGCGTGGCGCTGTCGACGCCTCGTACTACGAACCGGTGACCGCCGCAATTCCGACGCTGGTGATGTCGGGCGAACTCGATCCGGTCACGCCGCCGGTGTGGGGCGAGCAGATTGCCAAACACTTGCCTGCCTCCAGACATATTGTCGTGCCCGGAACCGGACACACGGCCGGGGGTACGGGGTGCGGCCTGCGCATCATTCGCAACTTCATCGACGCCGGCACCACCGACAACCTCGACACCAGCTGCGTCGCCACGGTACAACGGCCGCCGTTCTTCCTGACGCCGGCCGGTCCCGACCCGATGCGCACGCGAGCCCACCAGCCATGATTCGGATCGAAAACCTCCACAAGCGCTTCGGCGACGTGCGCGCCGTTGACGGCGTCACCTTCACGGCTCCCGATGGCGCGGTGACCGGGCTGCTCGGCCCTAACGGTGCCGGCAAGACCACGACCCTCCGCATGCTTTACACGCTGATGCGGCCGGACGAAGGCCGCATTTTGGTGGACGAGGTCGATGCGGTCACGGATCCCCAAGGCGCGCGCCTGCGGCTGGGCGTGTTACCCGACCAGTCCGGTCTCTATCCGCGGCTGACGGCTCGCGAACACATCGAGTACTTCGGCGAGCTGCAGGGCATTACCGGCGCCGACCTGCGCAACCGCGTCGATCACCTGCTGAAGATGCTCGACATGACGTCGATTGCCGACCGTCGCACTGCCGGCTACTCACACGGCGAGCGCACCAAGACCGCGCTGGCCCGCGCGATTGTGCACAACCCCAAGAACGTGCTGCTCGACGAGCCGACCAATGGTCTGGACGTGATGAGCACTCGCGCGGTGCGCGAGATCATCCGCCGGCTCAAGTCCGAGGGACACACCGTGCTGTTCTCGAGTCATGTCATGCAGGAAGTCTCGGCGCTGTGCGACACCATTGTCGTGATCGCGCGCGGCAAGATCGTCGCCTCGGGCAGCCCCGATGATCTGCGGGCGCAGACCGGCCACCAGAACCTCGAAGACGCGTTCGTCGCCTTGAGCGGCGTCGACGTGGTGCCGTCATGAACCCGACCTCCGTGGCGCAAGTGCTGGTTGTCTTTCGCACCGAGCTGAAGAACTGGGGGCGCGATCGCCGCTCGCTGATTTCAGTCCTCGTCGGTTCGCTGTTCGGCCCGCTGATCATCGCCTTCATGTTCAACACCATGGCCAATCGTCAGCGCCAGGTGGAAGACGTGAAGATTCCCGTGGTTGGCGCCGAACACGCGCCGGCCCTGGTGGACTGGTTGCGGCAGCAGCCCGGCATTGAAATCGTCGCGGGCCCGGATGACCCGCAAGAAGCCGTCCGGAGCAAGCGCGAAGACGTCGTGGTGGTAATCCCCAACGACTTCGCCGAGAAGTTTACGGCGTCGAAACCGGCGCCGGTGCGCTTCGTCTCCGACTCGTCCAGCCAGACCGCGCGCCCGCGGCTGCAGCGCATTCGCGGGCTGTTTCAGCGCTACAACAGCGAGATTGCCAGCCTGCGGCTGATTGGCCGCGGCATCAGCCCGGTAGTCGCCAGCCCGCTGCAACTGGAAGACGTCGAGGTCTCGAGCGCGCAGCAGCGAGCGGCGCAGATCCTGAGCTTCATTCCGCTGTTCATCATGATGGCGGCATTCACCGGCGCCATGTCGATCTCGACCGACTCGACCGCGGGCGAACGCGAGCGCGGCTCGCTGGAGGCGCTGCTCATCAATCCGGCCCCGCGCCGCGCGATTGCCGCAGGCAAATGGCTGGCCGGCACCGCCACGTCGATGCTGAGCGTGATCATCACCGGCGCGTTGCTGTATGCCATCTTCGAGTACATCCCTCTGCAGGACCTGGGACTGCGGTTCCGCCTGGGCGGTCCGCAGCTGATGGGCGTGCTCGGTGCCGTGCTCCCGCTCTGCCCGTTCATCGTCGCCATCCAGATGTATCTGGCGACCTTCGCCAAGTCATTCAAGGAAGCGCAGAGTTACCTGAGCCTGCTGATGATGGTGCAGATGGTCCCCGGGTTCCTGGCCACCATGTATCCGTTGTCGAGCAAGGCGTGGATGTATTTCGTACCGTGGGTGGGCCAGCAGGTGTTGCTCACCGACGTGCTGGGCGGCAAGGCGCCTTCGGTGGTGTTCTTCATCGCCACGGCCGCGCTCAACATCGCGATTGCGGCAATTGCCGTGCAGGGCACCACGGCCCTGCTACAGCGCGAGAAGATAATTTTTGGGAGATAGAGGCGGCGCTATTCGCTATTCGCTATTCGCATTTTCGCGAACAGCGAACGGCGAATCGCGTTACTTAACGTTGACGACGACGTGGGCGGTGGTCCAGCAGCATTGATCGCCGCCGCCGCCGTTGCCTGAGCTGTCGTTGACCTGCGCGCGCAGCCAGTAGGTGCCCGGCGCGCTGAAGGTTGCCGTGGTCTTCGCCTCGACGAACTTCTTGGCGTCGTGACCGTTCTCAAGGGCGATGATCTCGTCGGCGATCTTCACGTCGCCCGGTCCGCGGTACTTCCTCCACAGCACGCGAAAGTCGCCGGCGCGCTCACGGGCTGCGGCTGCTGCGCCACCTCCGCCGCCGGCTGCACCCAGGCCGCCAGCGAACACGCGGCCGCCGATGATCGCCCCCGGTGGTTCGTTGGCCGGCGCAGTTCGCGGCGCCGCCGGTTCGCGCGCGGCGGCAGGAGATGCGGCTTCAGTTTCGTTCGTCGGCGGTTGGTCAGCGGCCCACGCGGTAAGCGTCACCGGCTGGCCGACCGCACCTGACAACGTCTGCACGAACCTCTCTCGCGGCGGACCGATGTACTCGGGGCCGGCTTCGGCGAACTTGATGCGCGGCGGCTCGTTGCCGTTCGCGGTGTTCTTGTAGAAGTCGATCCAGTAGGGAGGGTTGGTCCAAAACGAGACCGACGTCGTGTGTCCGTTGGCGGTCAGCGTCCAGGTCAGCTTCTTGTTGCCGAAGTCTTTCGGCACCGAAATCGCGAACACTCCGTACTGGCGCCCCGGATGGAAGTGCGTGGGCTGGCCAAAGTCGGGACCACCCGGTTCGATCCGGTTGTCGGGCCCGATCGGCACGTCGATCGATTGATCCCGGTTGCGATTGAAATAGCCGACGAGGAGAACGGAGGACCCGTCCTTGATGGGTCCCCAGCCTTCGAAGGCGGGATAGACGGCCTCGCCAGATCCGCCGAGCGGTTCGACCAGCACACCCTGAGGCGTGCGGGCCTGCGGCACCTGGGTCGCCTTCGCGGACGCCACGGTGCCCAAGCCCGATCCGGTGATGACGAGTGTGGCCGTGACCATGGCGGTTGCCATGACCACGGTCGCAAAGCGATTGGCGCGCATCAAGCTCCTACTGCCGGGGCGCGGTGGTGGTCAGCCCAAGCGCCTGACGACGCGACGCCATCTCGACGCGGTAGTCGGCGTCGTTCATGTAGGTGACGTTGACCCAGGCGTGGGCCATCTCGTCAACCGTGCGATCGCCGTAGCCCACCCACACGTTCGGATCGGGGTTGGCCTTGTTCGCCGTGGTGTTGTCGTGCCAGCCGGTGATCTTGAGAATCGTGCCCTTGGGCAGCAGGGGCGCCGAGGTCTCGGCATACACGTAGGTGTTGTGCCAGTTGAAGTTGAAGTCGGCAACGTGGCTGAGGACCTGAATCTGTCCGTTCGGCAGGATCGCCTCCATCGACATCGCCTTGCCGCGCAGGTGCATGTGGGGCTGGAAGCTCTCGACGCGGCCGTTCTCGCGCATCAAGAAATAGCCTTCCGTGGCCTTCACCGTGTTGGGGGGAATGTCGACGGCTGAACCGAGCGCGCCGCCGCCGGTGGCGTTGGTGCCGCCCATCAGGTGCAGCACCTGGCGGAATTTCGGCTCCTGGCCCTTCGGGTAGAAATAGATGCCGAGCTCGACCTGGTCGGTGATGTCTTCACCGCCGTTCGAATAGTGGATGTCCCACACAATCTTCGAGCCGGGCAGCATCAGCTTGCCGCTGCCGGGGCGCATCATCTCGCCTTCCTTGCCGACGGCCCATTCCATGAACGTACCGGGGAGCGGGTTGCCGTTGGCGTCGAGCGGGTTGGCGGCGAGATCGTCGGTTTCCTTTTGCTGCAGGCGCGCGATTGCGTGGTGCGTGATCTTGCGGCCTTTCACGCTGCTCGGCCGGATTTCAAGGGCGCGAACCCAGCGCGCTTCGGTCAGGCCGGTGTCCACCTGCGGCTTCCACCACGCGTCGTTCTGGCCCGCCTTCTGCGTCCATGGCGTTGACTTGATCACCATGTCGGGCTCGCTCTGCCCGAACCGCTTGGCGTAGTTCCACCCCTGCTCGCTCGGCCACACCTTGGCGGCCGGCATGTCCTTGGGGTCACCCTTCGGCGCGCCCGCGTCCACCCACTTGGCGATCGTCTCGATCTCCTTGTCGGAGAGCGAGCGGTCGTTCTGGAATTCCTGAATGCCGGTGGTCTTGTCGATGTGCCAGGGCGGCATCTGCCGCGTTTGCACGCGGTTCTTGATCGAGCGGGCCCACGGCCGCGATTCCTCGAAGTTGACGAGGGACATCGGCGCGATCGAATCGGGCCGGTGACAGGCTTCGCATTTGTTCTGGAAAATCGGCGCGATGTCTTTTGTGAAGGTGGGCCCGGTGGCCGTTTGGGCGCCGGCCGGAGCGGATGCGACCACGCTAATGGCGGCCACCGCCGCGAGAATTCCGAAGGGCTTTACCATACCGCTCATTCAGGCGCTCCTTATTGGTTCACCGAAGGCCGAGTCGGCCTCTTGCCCGCCGCGTCCGATTGCCCGAAATATAGCAGAAACCACCCCTTGGGGTCAGGTCAAGAAAATCACAGTTTGGGATGATTGGGGACGGAGCATGACCAAGGCGGGGGTCAACCTGCCCTGTCCCTGCTCATCCCAAACTGTGATTTTCTTGACCTGACCCCGGGGAGCCGACGCCTAGCGCACCGTCTCGCCAGACGCGGCGTCGAAGTCCACTGCGTGCCCGGACAGCGTGTTGTGCACCTTGACCGTGTGACGGCCAGGCGATAACTCGCGCGTGAAAGGTCGCGCCGTAGCGCAGCACGCCGTCCCACGTCTCGCCATCCACCCACAGGTAGACCGGTCGATCCTGGATGTCTTGAGGGTGGTTACGAACGATCTCCAGCCGGGCGCGCAGGGATGAGGACATGGTACTGTTTTCAGCATATCGCCATGCCGCGACTCATCGTGATCCTCGCACTGGCCAGTGCAGCTTGTGCTGCGCCGGTCCCGACAGCGTTGCACCCCGTGGAACGGTCGCGGCTGGCCATGGGCTCGCAACTGCGCGTGCTGGTGTGGACGACGAGCGATGCGACCGCCGGCGCGGCCATCGAGCAGGTGTTTCGCGAATTCGACCGGCTCGAGTCGCTGCTGAGCGTGTGGCAACCCGGCAGCGACGTCCTCCGCATCAACGACGCGGCCGGCCGCGAGCCGGTGGCGGTCAGCCCCGACACCATCGCGGTACTCGAGGCGGCGGCCCAGGCGAGCGAGTGGACTGGCGGCAAGTTCGACATCACCTTCGGCGCGCTGGCCGACGTCTGGAAGTTCGATCACGACCAGGACAACGTCGTTCCCGACCGACGGGCGATCGAAGCGCGGCTGCCGTTCGTAGACTACCGTCTGGTTCAAGTCGATCGCGCCGCTCGCACCGCCTTCATCAGCAAGGCCGGCGCCCGCGTCCACCTTGGCGGAATCGGCAAGGGCTATGCTGTGGACCGGGCCGCGGCCATCCTGCGCGAACGCGGCTTCGCCGACTTTCTCATCCAGAGCGGCGGCGATCTGTATGTCGCCGGGCAGAATGGCCGCGTGCCGTGGAAGCTCGGCATCAGCGACCCCCGGGGCGTCGCGGGACAGACGTTTGCGACCCTCGAACTGGGCGACGGCACCCTCAGCACCTCGGGTGACTACGAGCGCTTCTTCATCAAGAACGGCGTGCGCTATCACCACCTGATCGATCCCGATCGCGGCGAACCGGCGACCGGCACGCGAAGCGTGACCATCGTGGCCGATCGCGCCATGCTCGCGGACGGACTCTCGACCGGCGTGTTCCTGCTCGGCCCCGCAGCCGGGATGGCACTGATCGAACAACTGCCGCAGGTCGAGGGCGTGATCGTCTCGTCGGCCAACCAGGTGCTGATCTCGAGTGGCCTCAAAGGCCGATTGAAGATCGTGGCGCCACCGACCGACGAGCCGTAGTCCCCGCTATACTGCGGGGACTATGGGCGGCGCCACACTCACTCTTGACCTGGTCCAGACCGTGGCCTTCGCCGGCCTCATCCTGTTCCTCGGCTACGGGCTGCGAACGCTCATTCCGCCCCTGGCCCGTGTCAACATTCCGGCGCCGGTGTGCGGCGGCCTGCCGCTGGCCGCGCTGCTGGCGGTGATGCATTCCTACGGCTACCAGCCGCTGGCCTTCACCACCACGCTGCAGGTGCCGCTGCAGAACACCTTCTTCGCCTCGATTGGTTTCGCGGCCAGCTTGGCGCTGCTGCGCCGCGGCGGACCACTCGTGCTCGGCTTCTTCATGATTGCGCTGGTCGTTGCCGCACTGCAGAACCTGGTTGGCAGCGCCGTGGCGTGGATGCTGGGGCAACATCCACTGATGGGTGTACTCGCCGGTTCGGTCACGCTCACCGGCGGTCCCGCGACCGGGCTCGCCTTTGCGCCGCTCTTCGAACAGGCGGGCGTTCCCGGCGCCGCGACCCTCGCGGTTGCCGCGGCAATGGCGGGCATCGTCGCCGGCGGTGTCATGGGCGGCCCAATCGGCACGTATCTCGTCGAGCGCCGGGGGCAGGGCATCACACCGGCTCGCCCCGCCACGGGCACACTCGAAAACCTGGCCGAAAATCAGATTCCGGCCGAGGCGCTCTCCTCACCGGCCGGTGAAGACGTCGAATCCTACGTGTTGCTCAAGCACCTGGTGGTGCTGCTCGTCACCGTCGGCGTCGGGATCTGGGTCAGCGCCTGGCTCACCGGGCTCGGCCTGACCTTGCCGGCGTACATCGGCGCCATGCTGGTGGCGGCGGTGTTTCGGAACATTGACGATCTCACCGGCATCTTCGGCCTGTCACAACGCGTGATCGACGACATTGGCAACATCGCGCTGTCGTTGTTCCTGGTGATGGCGCTGATGACGTTGCGACTGTGGGAGCTGGCCGGGCTGGTGACACCGCTCCTGGTCATCCTCGCCGCGCAGATCGTGCTGATTGCGGTGATCTGCCTGTTCGTCATACCACGGCTGATGGGCCGCGATTACGACTCGGCCGTGATGTCGGGCGGCTTTTGCGGCTTCATGCTGGGGACCTCGGCCAACGCCATGGCCAACATGGGGGCGCTGGTCGAGCGTTATGGGCCGGCGCCCAAGGCCTACCTCGTGGTGCCACTCGTCGGCGCGTTCTTCATCGACTTTGCCAACGCGCTGCTGATTACGTTCTTCCTCAACCTCTGGGGCTAACTGGCAACCTCAGCAGCGGGCTCGCGGAACTCGCCCTCCCACTTTGCCACCACCACCGAGGCCAGGCAGTTGCCGACCACGTTGGTCATGGTGCGTCCCATGTCCATCAGCGCATCGACGCCTAGCACCAGCGCAACGCCTTCAATCGGCAGGTTAAAGCTCGCCAGGGTCGCCGCCAGAATGACCAGTGCCGCGCGCGGCACGCCCGCCACGCCCTTGCT
>JANLWW010000049.1:0-4281 GCA_031364805.1 Acidobacteriota bacterium | reverse complement strand
CCGACGCGGGTCAGGTCGAGGAACGGCACCGGCGCGTCCCAGCGATCCGGATAAGCAAACGCGTACTGGATGGGCAGCCGCATGTCGGTGATACCCATCTGCGCGATGATCGATCCGTCCTTCAGTTCCACCATCGAATGCACGATCGACTGGGGATGCACGACCACCGCAATCTGCGACGCGGGCGCGCCAAACAGCCAGTGCGCCTCGATCACCTCGAGACCCTTGTTCATCAGCGTGGCCGAGTCGATGGTGATCTTCTGGCCCATCTGCCACGTCGGGTGCTTTAGCGCATCGGCGGCGGTCACCGACGCCAGCTGCTCGCGTGAGCGGCCGCGGAACGGGCCACCGGATGCCGTCAGTATCAGCCGGCGCCATTCGCCGATCTCGCGACCGTGCAGGCATTGGTGAATGGCGTTGTGCTCGCTATCCACCGGCAGGACTTTAACACCCCGGCGGCGGGCGGCGTCCATGACGATACCGCCGGCCATCACCAGCACTTCCTTGTTGGCGAGGGCAATGGTCTTGCCCGCCTCGATGGCCGCGAGCACCGCGTCGAGCGCCGCGGTGCCAGACGAGGCGCACAGCACGATGTCGACATCGGGATGCGTCGCCATCGCGATCAAGCCGTCGTTGCCGACCCCGCACATCTCAGCCGGTGAGCCGCCGAGCGCGGCGCGCAGCTGGTCCATGGCCTCGCCGCTGGCCATGCCGACCGCGCGCGGCCGGAACTCGAGCACCTGCTTCGCCATGGCGGAGACGTTGGTTGCGGCGGCAATCGCCACCACCTGAATCCGATCCGCGTGCGTGCGCGCCACGTCGAGCGCGCTCGTGCCGATCGAACCGGTCGAGCCGAGAATGGCGATGCGCGTCATGGTCTGGGGGACAGCCACAGATTACATAGATTTCGCAGATACACACTCGACTCGCGCCGCCAGGCTACGCCCAGCGACAGTAACAGCGGGCCCGGCCGGAGGCCGGCGCGAGGCGAGTTGGCGCCGAAATGCGCTCGACGCGCAGGCAGGCATTTCATCGGTATCATCTGCGTCATCTGCGGCCCTGGACCTAGAGCGTGCGTAGGAAGAAGTAGAAGACCGGAGCCGCGAACAACAAGGCGTCAATGCGATCGAGCACGCCGCCGTGGCCTGGAATCAGTGAGCCACTGTCTTTCATGTCGGCGGCCCGCTTCAGCATCGACTCGAATAAGTCGCCAATGATGCCGGCCATCACGATCCCGACGCCCAGCGCGGCCAGCCAGATCGGCGACGCAATTGGCAGCCAGTAGGAGCCCGCGATGGCCAGGAACGCCGGCGCGATGATGAACCCGCCGACGGCGCCTTCGCGCGTCTTCTTCGGGCTTCTCAGCGGTGCCAGCGGCGTGCGCCCGAAGGTGCGGCCGGTATAAAACTGCGCCGTATCGCTGACCGCGACAGTCGCAATCAGGAGCAGCACCGCTTCCCTGCCGGCCATGGCGTGCACGCCAACCAGCGAACCGAGCGGCAGGCCGAGGTAGACCGGCGCCAGCACTGCAGCGGCCGTGTCGGCCAGCAGCGGAGCGCCCACGCGGTCCGATAGCAACACGTTGAGGGCGATCAGCAGCAATGCGGCGGCCAGCACTGATTCGATATCCACCCACTGAAACGGCACCATCGCGCACGCGAGCAGCGTGGTTAGCAACGCGGTCCAAAACGGCACCTTCGCGCCGATCGCGTCGACGATCTTTTCGTACTCGGTGAACGCAACCGCGGCCACTACCAGGGCCACGCCCAGCAAGGCGATCGAGCTGAGGAACCAGATTAACGCCAGCGCCACGGCGCCCAGCACCACGCCGCTCAGTACACGAGTCATGCGGCTTCCGGCTTGCGGCTTGAAAGCAAGAGCGGTCGCGACTTGCAGGTCGCAAGGCGCAGGTCGCAGGCGCTCATTTCACCCCCGCGGCGACCGGTGGGGTGATGCCGCCAAAGCGGCGGTCGCGCTTCTGGTACGCCAGCACGCCTTCAAGCAGGTGCCGGCAGCGGAAGTCGGGCCACAGGGTATCGGTGACCCAGATCTCGGCATACGCGATCTGCCAGAGCAGAAAATTACTGACGCGCATCTCGCCACTCGTGCGGATTAACAGATCGGGGTCGGGCTGGCCGGCGGTGTAGAGAAAGCTCGCGAAGCGATCTTCATCAAGGTCCTGCGGCGCCAGCCCCGACGCCATCGCCAGTCGCGCGGCATCGATAATCTCGCTGCGGCCGCCGTAGTTGAGCGCAATGTTGAACAGCATGCCGGAATTGGTCGCGGTCTTGCGCTCGGCGGCGTGTAGCTCTTCCAGCACATCGGGCGCCAGCGCGTCGGTGCGGCCAATCACCTTGAAACGAATGTTGTTGCGAAGCAGCGTGGACAGCTCAAGCCGCAGGTAGCGCTTGAGCAGCATCATCAAGGTGCTGACCTCGGTGACCGGCCGCTTCCAGTTCTCGACCGAGAACGCGTACAGGGTCAGCACGTCGAGGCCGAGCCGGGCCGACGTCTCGACCACGTCGCGCACCGAGTCGATGCCCGCACGGTGGCCTTCGACGCGCGGCAGGTGACGCTGGCCCGCCCAGCGGCCGTTGCCGTCCATGATGATCGCGACGTGCCGTGGCAGTCGGTCCATCTCGATCTGGCGGGCCAGGGCCTCTTCGGCCCCGCCCGGTGAAATCCACTGCAGTAATTGATCGAGGCTCATGGACTCGGTCGGCAATGGTACAACGAAACGGCCGGCCCGGAGTCGCCTCCAGACCGGCCGTAATGCTGCTCAGCCGTGTCGTCGCCCTACTTGGCGGCGGTAGTCGGCCAAGGCGGCGTGCCGCTCTTGGGAATCGCACCGAGGCCCTTGAAGGCGAACTTCTGCAGGCGCTTGCCGGTGTAGGTTTCGGTCGTGTAGATGTTGCCCTTCGAATCGGTGGCGATGCTGTGCACGCCCAGGAACATGCCGGGCTGGCGGCCGCCGTAGCCGAAGTTGTAGAGCTCGGTCATGGACGCGCGGTCGAACACGCGGACGTGCTCGTTGACGCCGTCGGCCATGTAGAGGAACTGCTGCTTCGGATCCTTCGAGAAGGCGATGTCCCACACCGAACCGTCGGCGCGGGTGTTCTTCTCGACGAACACTTCCTTCACGAACTTGCCTTCCTTCGTGAAGATCTGGACGCGGTCGTTGGGGCGGTCGCAAGCGAAGACCAGACCGTCCACCGACATTTCCGCGCAGTGCAACGGGTTGCGGAACTGCTTGGCGGGCGGCGCGGCGGGGTCATACGGACCGAGTGCGATGTCGGTCGGCGGCTCGCCGTAGGCGCCCCACATGCGCTTAATCTTGCCGCTGTCGAGGTCCATCACCGCCACGCGGTGGTTCAGGTAGCCGTCCGACACATAGGCTTCGTTCGCCTTGGGGTCAATGAACATCTTGGCGACCCGGCCGAAGTTGTCCATGTCCATGCTGTTGGCAGCGAAGCCCGGCTTGGCGGTCGCGTCACCCTTGGTGGCGCGTGCGTTGGCCTTGCCGTACTGCGCCACGAACTTGCCGTCGCGGGTGAACTTCAGGATGTGCGAGTCGCCGGGGCCGTTGCCGCCGATCCAGACGAAGCCCTTGTGGTCAATCACGACACCGTGATTCGACTCGGGCCACTCGTAGCCACCGGCCTTGTTCGGGCCGCCCCAGCTGCCGACCAGGTTGCCGGCCGCGTCGAACTCGAGCACCGGCGGGGCTGCGACGCAGCACTCACCAACGCGCGGGCCGCCGGGCGTGACAATAGCGAGCTCGGTGCGGTCGAGACCGGCCGTGCCCGGATCGTTGCCACGGTGGATGAGCCACACGTGATCGCGATCGTCAACCGTCAAACCGATGGTCTGACCGAGCACCCAGTTGTTGGGCATCGGCTTTGGCCAGTACGGATCGACTTCGAACCTTGGAGCCTGATTTGCCTGCGCCGACACGTTGTCGAGCAGGGCCTGACCCGCACCGAGTGCGAGCAGAATCGCGACAAATGCCGCGCCTACGTAAAGCTTGCTGTTTCTCTTAACACGGTCCATCTTGGCTCCCCCTCAAGAAGTGCCTTTTTGCGGCGCCAGTATACTTGGGACCGATTACCGTGTCGAGCAGAGTAGATTCCAGCAAGTTATTGATGCGATTGGCCGTGCTGACTTTTCTGCTGGCCACGGCAGGATCGCGGCTGATTGCCCACGAAGTTCCCAACGAAGTCACCGTCCAGGCCTTCGTCCGCCCGCAGGGACAGACGCTGACGCTCGTCATGCGCGCCCCGC
>JANLWW010000036.1:0-2902 GCA_031364805.1 Acidobacteriota bacterium | reverse complement strand
GCAAAACGATCCAGGATCGTCACCTTGGTATACGTGATTGCCGTCGTGTAGTAGTCGCAGTCCACTTCCTTGACGTGCGCCTTGCGGCCGACGAAGTCGAGTTCCTCGACTTGGAAGATTTTCCCCTCGACCATGTAGATGGCCTTGGGATGCAGCGTTGAGAGCGCACTGGTAAAGTCCGTCTCGCCAATCACCTTGGCGCCGTTCGTGTGGTCGGTAATCACGAAGTTATCTGACGAAATCGAACGCAGGCTCACGGCGTTGGCCGGGTACGACTCGCTCGTCCAGTGCCATTGCCCCGCCTCGTCTTCGTGACCCGACCTGTGCACCAGGCCCGACTCCTGCAGCACGCCCAACACTTCCTGCACGTTGACCTGACCGTACGCCTCGTCCGTGGTGAACGGCAGCTCGAAGGCCGCGCACTTCACGTGGTCGACGAGAATGTGCAGGTTGTCGGGGTTGACCAGGGCATGCTCAGGCGAGGCATCGAAGAAGTACGACGGGTGCCGCACGACGAACTGGTCGATCGGCGCACTGGACGACACCATCACGGCGGCCGACTGGCCGGAACGGCGGCCCGCCCGGCCCGCGCGCTGCCAGGTCGAGGCGATCGTGCCCGGATAACCTGCCATCACGCACACATCGAGCGCGCCAATGTCGATGCCGAGCTCGAGCGCGTTGGTCGAAACCACGCCACGCACCTGGCCGGCACGCAGCCCTTTCTCGATTTCACGGCGGCGAAGCGGCAGATAACCGCCGCGGTAGCCACGAATGCGCTCGGGCATGCCGGGCACGTCCTCGAAGTCTTCCTTCAAGTAGGTCGTCAGGATCTCGGTGGTGAGCCGGCTTTGCGCGAACACGATTACCTGGAGATTACGGCGCAGGAACTCCCCGGCCACGCGCCGCGATTCCGCCACATAGGAGCGACGGATGCCGAGCTCGCGGTTCACGACCGGCGGGTTGACGAACACGAAGAACTTCTCGCCTCGTGGCGCCCCACTCCTGGCGACCAGCGAGAACGGCCGCTCGGCCAGCCGCTCCGCCAGCTCCGATGGATTAGCGATGGTCGCCGACGAGCAGATGAACTGTGGGTTCGATCCGTAATGCCTGCAAATGCGCTGCAGCCGGCGCAGCACGTTGGCGAGGTGGCTGCCAAAGACGCCACGGTAAGCGTGCAGCTCGTCGATGACGATGAACTGAAGATTCTCGAACAGCTTCGCCCAGCGCGGATGGTGCGGAAGAATTCCTGAATGCACCATGTCTGGATTGCTAAGGACGATGTGGGCCTTGGTGCGGATGGTGCGGCGCGCATCCTGCGGAGTGTCACCGTCGTAGGTGTGGACGCCAATTTCATCGCCGGTGACGCTGCCAATGGCCCCGACCAGCTCGTGCAACTCGGCCATCTGATCCTGCGCGAGCGCCTTGGTTGGGAACAGGTACAGGGCGCGGGTCGCCGGATTCTTGAGAATGCGATCGAGGACCGGCAGGTTGTAGCAAAGCGTCTTGCCCGACGCGGTGGGCGTGGTGACTACCACCTGCTTGCCTTGCGCGACGAGGTCGAACGCCTCGGCTTGGTGTGTGTACAGCTGCTGCACACCGCGCGCTTCAAATGCGGCGCGCAGACGTGAATCGATGCCCTCGGGAAACGGCGCGTACGCGGCCTCGACGGCAGGCAGCCGCCGCACCGCGGTTACCACCTCGTCCGGGGTGTCGGGGCGGTCGAGGGCAGAGCCAGAGGCCAGGACCTGAAGCGCGCTCTGGAGGGCTATCTGCTTATGTTCGAGCGAGCGCCGTGCGGGCAGCGTCGTCGAAGGTTCGAACGACATAGGTAATCGTGTGCAATCCTACACGATCAATCGACGAAAGGGCGAACAAAGGACAAAAGCCCGTCTGTTCCCAAAGGTTTCCGTTATAGTTTCCCCACTATGGCCACCCTCGTCCGCCGCCTCGGCCTTCTGAGCTCGATCGGGCTCGTGATCGGCATCACCATCGGTGGCGGCATCTTCCGCACGCCGGCCGGCATTGCCACGCGCGTGCCCGAGCCCATGTTCATGCTGGGTGTGTGGGTGCTCGGCGGCGTCATCGTGTTGTGCGGTGCGCTCGCATTCGCCGAGCTGTCGGCATCGATGCCTGAAACCGGCGGCATGTATGTTTACTTGCGCGAGGGATGGGGACGCCCGTACGCCTTCTTGTACGGCTGGGCGCAACTGGTCTTGATTCGCGCCGCCGCACTCGGCGGCATCTCGTCGGTGTTCGGCGAGTACTTCATGCGCGTCTTCGGCCTTGACCCCATCGCGCATCCGGCCTGGGCCGACTACCTGGCCGCCGGCGCGATCATCTTCGCCGGTGTCACCAACATCGTCGGCGTCCAGTTGGGCGCGCTGTTCGCGGGAATCTCGACCATCACCAAGTTCGGTGCGCTGGCGCTGCTGGTCATCGCGTCGTTCCTGCTGGGCGGCAATGCCGGCGCCTCGTTCACGCACCTGGCCTCGACCGGCGCGGGCGTGGATGCCGGCGTGTTCGGACTCGCGCTGATCTCGGTGATGTGGGCTTACGACGGGTTCGCCGACCTGACCTTCGCCAGCGGCGAGGTCAAGGACCCCCAGCGCAACCTGCCGCGCGCCATCATTATCGGCACGGTGATGATCATCGCCATCTATCTGCTCGCCAATGCCGCGTACCTCTACGTCAGCCCGATCGAGAAAATGGCGCAGTCGCAGCTGATCGCTGCCGACACCATGGGCGCGCTCTTCGGCCAGGCCGGCGTCTCATTCATCGCTGTGGTGGTCATGGTGTCGACGTTCGGGTCGCTGATGGGCAGCATGCTCGCCTCGCCGCGCATCTTCTTCGCGATGGCTGACGACAAGCTGCTGTTCGCGCCGATTGCCAGGGTGCATCCCAC
>JANLWW010000093.1:0-38912 GCA_031364805.1 Acidobacteriota bacterium | reverse complement strand
CTGCTGATCATCGCCGAAGACATCGAAGGCGAAGCGCTGGCGACCCTGGTCGTCAACAAGCTGCGTGGCACCCTGCAGGCCGCGGCCGTCAAGGCCCCGGGCTTCGGTGACCGCCGCAAGGCCATGCTCGAAGACATCGCCACCCTCACTGGCGGCAAGGCAATCACCGAGGACCTCGGCGAGAAGCTCGAGAACATCAAGCTCGAGAACCTCGGCAAGGCCAAGAAGGTCACCATCGACAAGGACAACACGACGATCGTCGAGGGCGCTGGCGACAGCAAGGCCATCGAAGGCCGCGTGAAGCAGATTCGCGTCCAGGTCGAAGAGACCACCTCGGACTACGACCGCGAGAAGCTCCAGGAACGCCTGGCAAAGTTGGTTGGCGGCGTCGCCATCATCAAGGTCGGTGCGGCCACCGAAACCGAGATGAAGGAAAAGAAGGCGCGCGTCGAAGACGCGATGCACGCGACCAAGGCGGCCGTCGAAGAGGGCATCGTGCCCGGCGGCGGTGTGGCCCTGATTCGTGCCAGCAAGGCGCTCGACAGCCTGAAGCTTGAAGGCGACCAGAAGATCGGCGTCGCCATCATTCGTCGTGCCATCGAAGAACCCTGCCGCTGGATCGCCACCAACGCGGGCCTCGAAGGCTCGATCGTCGTGGCCCAGGTCAAGGACGGCAAGGGCGACGAAGGCTTCAACGCCGCAACCGAAGTGTTCGAAGACCTGGTCAAGGCCGGCGTCATCGACCCCGCGAAGGTCGTCCGCAACGCGCTGCAGAACGCTTCGTCGATCGCCTCCCTCCTGCTCACCACGGAAGCGCTGATTTGCGACATTCCGGAAGAGAAGAAGGAATCGGCGGGCGGCGGCGGAATGCCCGGCGGCGGTATGGGCGGGATGTACTAAGCTCGGCTCTTCGCGGTTCGCTCTTCGCGATTCGCATTTTCAGAGGCCCGGTGGGGAACTTCCCTGCCGGGCTTTTTCTTTCCCCGCGCACCCCATGAGTGCCGCAGGCACGAGCCCCACGAGGCGCAAAGCGCCGAGCCCTACGGCATTACCGCAAGCAACTTGACGTCGGGGTTGTTGCGCTCGCAGTACTCGAGTGCCCATTCCGATTCGAACAGGATCATCGGCCGGCCGTCGCGGTCCGACGCGCTCCGGGTGCCGGCCGTCGACGCTGACATCGCCGCAATCTTGTCGGCGGGTCCCACGACCCATCGTGCCGCCTTGTAGGGCAGCGAGTCGACGTCGCAGGCGACGTTGTATTCGTTCTCAAGCCGCGCCTTCAACACTTCCAACTGCAGGGGACCGACGGTGCCGAGGATCGGCTCGCGACGCCCCACCGTCGGATACAAGACCTGCATCAGCCCCTCTTCCTCCAACTGGCGAATGCCGTCATCGAACTGCTTGAAGCGCACGTCGCGCAGGCGCGCGATGCCGAAATGCTCCGCCGGGAAGCGCGGGATGGCGGGATACTTCAGCGGTTTGTCGCTGTAGAGCGTGTCGCCGATCCCGAACTGACCCGGGTTGACCAGGCCCACCACATCACCCGGATAGGCCCGCTCGATGGTCTCGCGCTTGCCGCCGAAGAACCGGTACGGCCGCGACGCCCGAATTTCAGCACCCTCACGCGCGTTGGTAATTACCATGTCCTTCTCGAACACGCCCGAGCAGACCCGCAGGAAAGCAATGCGATCGCGATGCCGCCGGTTCATGTTCGCCTGGATCTTGAAGACGAACCCACTGAAGTGCGGCCACTCAGGCGCCACCAGTCCCTGGTCGCTCATCCGCGGGCCAGGCGCCGGCGCCAGCTCGGTCAGCGCCTTCAGGAACGGCTCAAGGCCAAAGTTCGACAGCGCGCTGCCGAAGAAGACCGGTGTGTGCTTGAAATCCAGGTAGGCATCACGGTCGAACGCGGTGCCGGCGCCCGAGACGAGCGACGTCTCATCGATCAGGTGTTGCCACGGCTCTTGCCCCAACAGCTCCGCGAGCCTGGGATCATGCGCGGACGACACCTGGACCGGAGCTTCCTGCGCGCGGCCCTTTCGCTCGTAGAAATGCACCACCGCCTGCTGGAGGTCGAACACGCCGCGAAACCGGTCGCCGCTGCCGATCGGCCAGTTCATGGGCACGGCGTGAATGCCGAGCACGCGTTCGATCTCATCCAGCAAGTCGAACGGATCCCGTGACGGTTGATCGAGCTTGTTAATGAACGTCAGCACCGGCAGCCGGCGTAGCTTACAGACCTCGAACAGCTTGCGCGTCTGCGCCTCAATACCCTTCGCGGCGTCAATGACCATGACGACGCCGTCGACGGCGAACAGGGTGCGGTAGGTGTCTTCGCTGAAGTCCTTGTGGCCGGGCGTGTCGAGCAGAGTCAGGTGGTGCTCGCCAATGTCGAACTCGACCGCGGCGGAGGTCACCGAGATGCCGCGCTCGCGCTCAATGTCCATCCAGTCCGAAACCACCGCGCGTTCAGACTTGCGCCCGCGTACCGCACCCGCCAGTTCGATGGCGCCGGCGTACAGCAGCAGCTTCTCGGTCAGCGTAGTCTTGCCCGCGTCCGGGTGGGAAATGATGGCGAAGGTGCGACGTCGCGCGACTTCGGCGGAAAGGGCAGGGTTAGGCGAGGCAGCGGTCAGCAAGCAGACTAATGGTACCTGACTTACGCGCCGGTTAGCGAAGCGTGAAGGTCAGCTCAATCGTGATGATGACGGGGACCGGCTCGCCCTGGCGCATACCTGGGCGGAAGCGCCACATCTTGGCGGCCTTGATGGCTTCCTGATCGAGACCGAAGATCGGATCAAGCGACCGCGTCACCTTGACCTCGCCCACCGAACCGTCGGGCATGACGATGCACTCGAGCCACACCGAGCCCTGCACCTTGGCGCGCATAGCGTCGGCGGTGTAAGCAGGCTTAACCTCGCGCATGACCTGCGGCAGCGTGATGCCGGCGCCGGGACGATAGGCGCCGCCACCGGTGCCGCCGCCGCGGCCGTCGCCCAGACCAGAGCCTTGCCCCGAACCGATGCCCTGGCCTGTGCCTGTGCCGGCGCCGCCACCAGTGCCAGCGCCTTGCGACTCACTGACTGCCGGCGCACTCGGCTGAATGACACCAGGCAACGTCTGCTCGGCCGCCGCCATGGTCTTCGCGGGAATCAACAACTCTGCCGGAGGCGGTTCAACCTTCGGCGGATCCGGCTTCGGCGTCGGCGTCTTGTCTACCGGAACGGTGATTTTATCTTTACCTGGGAGCTCTGCCTTGCGAGGAGGCTCTGGCGCCTTGTTGCCGCCGCCGCCACCACCGCCGCCCGGGCCGGGCACCGCCAGCCAGACGATATCGTTGATGGGCGCATCGGGCAGGAACTCGGCTGGGTTGGGCTGCGGAGCAAATCGAAGGGCGAGCAAAATGATCAGTGCTGCGCCAAGGTGAGCGGCCATGGACGCGCCTACGCCGACACTCGACCGGCGCCCCTCAAAGGAAAAACGCGGCTCGACCGGTCGATCCGTCAGGCGCAACGGAGCCGAACGGGTCTCGGGGATTAGTCGGGTGGTTGTGGGCTCGGCCATTTAGCTACGCAGTTAACCCACGGTCATTCTGACCGAGGGGTTCAGGGCTGACAAGTGCAAAGCCAGAGCCATATAGGTTTGACGCCCATTTGGGACAAACGGCTTCACATGGGCCAGTGTGCACGAGAGCAAAGGTGCAGGAGTGCTACAATCGGGCTGCGGTCGCAGTTTTCCGCGGCCCCAAGGAGCTTTCATGCTTGGTCTGTTTGGCCCCATCGGAATGCCGGAAATGCTGATCATTCTGGCAATTGTGATTCTCATTTTTGGCGCCAACCGGCTGCCCGAACTTGGCAAGGGCATCGGCGCCGGCATCAAGAACTTCAAGAGCGGCTTGAAGCAAGATAGCACTGACGAGAAGTAGTCCTATTAGAGGACGAGGCGGGCGTCACCCGTTCGTCTCGTCACGCGCTCCCGGTCGAGATACTCCAGCAGCGGGATCGCGAACTTCCTCGACACTCCATACCGGTCCTTGAACGCCGCCACATCCACCGTGGCCGTGCCGCCCGCGGCCGCTGCCTTCAATCCGCGGATTTCATCCTTGAGCGTCTGAAGCGCGTCGGCGTGGAACGTCAGCGTGTCGAGCCGCACCAGCACCTTCTCTCGGATCAAGACCGCCGTGATCTTCTCGGCAATGGCAGCCGGCGCGCCTGCGGCGAGCTGAATCGCGGCCGCGTCTGGTGGCTTGAGACCGGCCGACCGGTAAGCCGTGGCAATCGCGGACTTGACGCGAGCGTCCTCACCAGAGGCTGCGACCGTGTGCGTCGCAAGCGCCAGGCGATCCGCTCCGACCAGGGTCCTGGCCTTCTTCAAGTCGTCAACGATCTTCTCGAACAGCGCCGCGTCCACCCGTCGGTCCACCGAAGCCTTGGCGGAGGCGGTCGCCGCCGAGACCTTTTCCCGCGCTTCTTCGCGCGGCAGTCCCTCGCTGAGCGGCTGTGCGCGATGAAACGCCGTGACCAGCTTCACGAGCGCATCCTTCGCGCGCGCCAGATGCGCAGCAGCCACGACGCGCTCTCCCACCGCCACAATGTTGTGCGCAACCAGCGTCTCGAGCATCGCCGCGACGGCGGCGGGTGCGACCCCCGCGCGCGACACCAACACCTCGCGCGGCAGACCGGCGAGTCCCGCCGCGGCAACCATCGCCGCCACGGCCTCGGCGTCGTCACGCGCCGGATTGAAATCCAGCTCAACGAGGCTGGTCAGGCCGTCGGCCGACCGCACGCCGGGCCGGGTGGGTGCCGCGTCGAGCACCACACCGCCCCCAATCGTGATGGGCGGTGAGTAGGCACGAATAATAAAGCGGTCGCCGCGCGTGAGGACCGCCGGCGTTTCGAGTCGCAGCCGCACGAACGCCCGCGCGCCCGGTTCGAGTTGCTGATCAGCGCCGGCAATCGATACCCGGCCCAGGACTTCGGCCGTACCGTTGTGGATGCGCACCCGCGCGCCGTGCTTCAGTGCCTTCGTCGTCTCGACCAGGTCGATCACGGCGTCCACCCGACGCGTCACGCTCAAGGCGCCTGGCTGCGAGAGTGTCTCTCCGCGCGCGACCTCTCCCACCTCGATGCCCCCCAGGTTGATGGCCGTGCGTTGGCCGGCCGACGCCTCGGTCGCCGCGGCTCCATGCACCTGGATGCCGCGCGCCTTCACCCGGCGCCCGGACGGCAACATCACCAGTTCATCGTCGATGCCAATGCGCCCCGACACCAGCGTGCCGGTGATGACGGTGCCAAACCCCTTCATGGTGAACGCGCGATCGATCGGCAGGCGCACGGCGCCCGTGACGGGCCGCCGATGGACGACCCTCGCCTCCGCGGCAATCGCCCCGCGCAGCTGGTCGAGGCCCTCGCCCGTGGCCGCCGACACGTCGATCACCTGTGCCGACTCGAGGAATGTTCCCGCGGTCAACTCGGCGACATCCTGCCGGACCAGCTCGCGGGTATCGGCGTCAGTCAGATCTGATTTGGTCAGCACGACGATGCCCCGCGGAATGCGCAGCAGCCGGCAAATGTCGAAGTGCTCGCGCGTCTGCGGCATCACGGATTCATCAGCCGCCACGATCAACATCACGCAGTCGATCCCACCAACGCCGGCCAGCATGGTCCGCACAAACCGCTCGTGCCCGGGCACATCGACAAACGCGACCCGAACATCCTCGATGGTGGTGTGTGCAAACCCCAGTTCAATGGTGATGCCGCGCGCCTTCTCCTCTTTCAAACGGTCGGGGTCGATACCGGTGAGCGCGCGAACCAGCGTGCTCTTGCCGTGGTCGATGTGACCGGCCGTTCCCACCACCAGGTTGGTCATCGTCGCTTCTTCGCCTTGCGCTCGGTCTTGCCCGGCCGCTGCGATTTGCGGCGACGACGCTCTTCCGCGGTCCCCTTCCGTTGCTCCTTCTTGGGTCGCGCGGAACTGCGGCTCGGCCCACGGCTGCGATCGTCCTTGCGGAGCTTCTCGAGCACATCCTCGAGGCCGAGATCGATCTGCCGGCGCTCCATATCCACCTTGATGATCTGGACACGCACGCGATCGCCGAGCCGGTACAGTTTCTTACTGTTCTCTCCAAACAGCGCGTGTTGCGTCTCGCGATAGCGGTAATAGTCATCGGCCATCGTCGTGACGTGGATCAGGCCTTCGACGTAATGGTCGATCAACTCCACGAACATGCCGAACGGCGCGACGCCGGTGATGTAGCCCTCGAAGGCATCACCGACCTTGTCGGCCATGAAGCGCACCTTCTTCCACTGCAGGATCTCGCGCTCGGCTTCCGCCGCCCGGCGCTCCATTTCCGACGTGTGCCGGCCGACTTCCGGCAGGTCTTCTTCCAGCTCGGCGCGACGCTCGTCGCTGACTTTGGTGTGCCGCAACTCGCGCAGCAGGCGATGCACGATCAGATCCGGGTAGCGGCGAATCGGCGACGTGAAGTGGGTGTAAGTCTCGGCGGCCAGCCCGAAGTGGCCAACGTTGGTTGGGTCATACCTGGCCTTCTGCATGGTCCTGAGCATCAGGAACGCAATCGGCCGCTCCGCCGGATTGCCGCGAATCTTGTCGACCAGCTTCTGGAAGTGCATCGGCGTCACCTGGCCGTCGGTGGCACCCAGGCTGAAACCAAACGCGCTGACGAAGTCCTCGAACTGCATCACCTTGAGCGGGTCGGGCTTTTCGTGGATGCGGTAGAGCGCGGGCATGCCGTGCGACTCGAGATGTCCAGCGACAGTTTCGTTAGCGAGCAGCATGAACTCTTCGATGATCCGGTGCGCGACGTTGCGCTCGGACGCGATGATGTTGGCGATGAAGCCGTCCTCGTCAAGCACCACTTGCGCCTCGGGCAAGTCGAAATCGACTGACCCGCGCCGGCGGCGACGGCTGTTGAGAATCTCGAACAGGCCGCGCATCATCTCGAACATCGCAATCAGCGGCTGGTACTTCGCCAACGTCTCCGGATCGTGATCCGTCAGGATGGCGTTGACCGCCGTGTAGGTCATGCGCGCGTCGCTGCGAATGATGCCGTCGTGCATCTCGTGACGCACGACCTCGCCCTTGCCGGTGACCTCCATCACACACGACTGCACCAGCCGGTCAACGTGCGGATTGAGGCTGCACAGTCCGGTCGCAAGTTGCGACGGGAACATATGGATGGCGCGCTCGGGAAAATACACCGAGGTGCTGCGTTCGAATGCCTCGGCGTCCAGTGCGGAGCCATCGCGCACGTAGTGCGCGACGTCGGCGATATGCACGCCCAGCCAGTAATGGCCGTTTGGCAGCCGCTCGATCGAGATCGCATCGTCGAAGTCGCGCGCATGCTCCCCGTCAATGGTCACGACGACGCGGTCACGGAAGTCGGTGCGGCCCGCCAGATCTTTCTCGCGCACGGCGCCGCCAATGCCGGCGGCCTCGGCGACCGCGTCGGCACTGTGCTCATCCGGAATGCCGTGCTTGCGCAAGATGATCTCAGTGTCGACACCCGGGTCGTTGATATCGCCGAGAATCTCGCTGATACGGCCGGCCGGCCCGCGCGTCGGCGTGGGCCAGCGCGTCACGGTCACGGTCACCATCTGGCCTGCCTCGGCGTCCATCGTCTCGCCGCGCGGGATCTGCACCTCGGCGGTCAACCGCTTGTCGAAGGGAACGACAAACGCGAGGCCCGAGGGGTCAACATCGAAGCGGCCGACAATGCTGCTGGCGGCACGCTCGAGCACCTGGACAATCTTGCCCTCGGCGCGCCCGTCGTCGCGGTAGCGCTCAATCCGCACGACCACGCGATCACCGTGCAGGGCCTCCGAAAGGTTATGGGCGGCAACAAAAATGTCGCGGGTCAGCCCTTCGATGGGTCGCTCAGGCGTCACGAAGCCAATGCCAGACGAATGTCCGTCGAGCTTGCCGACCACCAGGTCCATTCGGTCGGGCATTCCGTAGAGCTTGCCCTTGATCAGGATCAAGTCCCCGTCGTTCACCAGGTGGCGCAGGAGACGCTTGAACTCGACACGGTCGTCACGGGGAATGCGGAGCACGCTCAGGAGTTCGCGCGCGGTGGCCGGATGCGGCACTTTGCCCCGCATCTGGCGGAGGAGGTCTTCACGGTTCATGAATCACAATCACTTGTAAATCACCGACATTGGTGTGAGTGCGACCCAGTCGAATGACATCGTCAAGGGGCGCGAAAAACGCGAGTGAATTGTTCGTTGCAAAATAGTGGCCCGGCGGGTCGAGCCGGGCGGCCGCAGCACGCGCGACGGTTGTCGAGTCCACCACCGCGCCGGCGACCCCGGATGAGCCGTCGATGCCATCGGTCCCGATGCTCGCGGCCGCGATCGCGCCCTGCCCAGCCAGTGCCCCCGCTATCGACAAGAGGAATTCCAGGTTGCGGCCACCCTGGCCACTGCCGGTGACGCGAACGGTGGTTTCTCCACCTGAGATCACGCACACGGGCATCGATGCCGTACGAGTCAACTCACGGACGCGCTGCAGCCAGGCCGGTCCCGCGTCCTTCGCTTCGCCGACAATCGGCTCATCAATGGTCTGGACGGCGTAACCGCGCGCTTCGGCAGCCGCACGGGCGCCCGCGATGGCGTCCATTCGGCCACCTATCACTTTGGCGCTCGCCCTCGCCAGCGACGGGTGTCCAGCCTTGGGCGTGTCGGGCAACTGGCCGGCCACGCCGCGCTTCATCACGACCTGAACGGATTCCAGGTGAGCGCGGCCACCGAACCGGGCGAGTGCAGCCGACGCATCGCTCCACGTCGTGGCATCGGCAACGCCAGGGCCCGAGCCAATGGCGTTCAGGTCATCGCCGACCACGTCGGACAGCGCGAGCGTGATGGTCGTACCGACGCAGGCCGCTGCCAGCCGGCCGCCCTTGACGTTCGAGAGATGCCGCCGCACGGTATTCAACGCGTGGATGTCGGCCCCGGCGTTCATCATCAGGCGAGTCGTACTCACCTTGTCGTCGAGCGAAATGCCCGCGACCGGTGACGCCATCAGTGCCGATGCGCCGCCCGACAACAAGATGACCAGCACCTCACCCGAGTGCACGCTCTGCGCAACCGCCAAGGCCCGGCGGCCGGCCGTCTCGCTTCGCAGGTCGGGAAACGGATGGCTGGACTCAATCCACTCGAGGCCATCGGGCAGCGGCCCGTCTGCGTGGGTGCCAATCGCGACCGCTTGCTCGACTGAGACGTGCGGAACCGCCATGAATGCCGCCGCCATCGGCGCAGCGGCCTTGCCGACGGCGACGATGTGCAGCCGACGGCTGGTGAGCACTGCCGCCAACGCCGGATCCGCGAGGGCACGATCGACGACCCGCGCGGCACTGACCGCGTCGACACCGGCGCGGACGATGGCGTTCAGGTCTTGCTTGAGCGTTACGAGCGGAACCGTCAGTGGACCTTGCAGGGGTCGGACCAACCGGACAGGCCGGTCACGACGTCGAACTCGCGGAGTAACTGGGAAATGACTTGATCGGCGTCGGCTTCTTCGGAGAGCCGGTCGACTTCGGCGATGATTTTCAGGAGGGCGGACTCGGCGCTGTTAATCGCCTGGGCGCTGAAGTACTCGCGCTGTTCCTGCAAGCATCGATGATGCTTGAGAAATTCTTCGCGGTAGAACTCGGAGAGCGCCGACACGCTGGCCGGAACGGCACTATCCATCAGAAAGCGCGGGATTCTGTTCCTCGCCCTCGGCATATTGGATGAAATTCAGTGTAGGGCGTTCGGGTGAATGTGTCAACGGGCGACATTCGAAGACGTCCCGTTTCAATTTGACCAGTCGTTCATTTCGCCGATCGCGATGCGACGGTGCCAGCCGCGGCGCCTACGCCCAGCCCGCCGGCCATGATGATGATGACCTCCCGAAAGCCCAGAAAGTGCAGCGACCCGGCCCCGGCCAACCCCGTGAGATCAGGCCCGAGCCAGCGAGCCACCGCTGAATACAGCAGGCCGATCGCGACCAACGCCACCGCCGCCCCGGCCCCGCCCAGCAGCAGACCCTCCACTATGAAAGGCCCGCGAATGTAGCTGAACGGCGCGCCCACGAGTTGCATGATGTCGAGCTCGTCCCGGCGAGCGTGCAGCGAGAGCCGGACCACTGCCGCCACCGTGAAGGCCGCGCCCAACATCAACACTCCCGCGATTACGACGGCCGCGATCCGCGCAGTGTTCACCAGGCCCATGAGCCGCGTGAGCCAGCCACGGTCGTAGCGAACGTCGGCAACGCCTGCCCTGCCGCCCAGCCCGGTGGTGAGGTCATCAATGGCGGCCGCACCGGATGCGTCCGTGCGCAACCGAATCTCAAGGGCCGCTGGAAACGGGTTGTTTGCCACCGACGCGGTGACGTCAAGCAGCTCTGGGAAATCGGCGCGGAACCGCGCGAGCGCCTGCTCCTTCGATACATACTCTACTGCCGCCACCGCCGGCTGTTGCCGAACGTGAAGTTCGAGCGCGGTCCGCAATTCATCGGAGAGGTCGTCGTACAAATATACCGACATCTCGGCCGATTCGAGCCAGCGGTCTAGCACACGCTGCACGTTCACCGACGCCAGCAGGAAGCCGCCAAGGGTAATGAACGCGATGGCAATGGTACCAACCGACACAGCTGCCGAACGTCCGGCGCGGCGGACACTCGCCCACGCTTCTTCGAAGGCGTAGCCGACAACGGTCACTTGGGCACCTCTGGCAATCCGGCCTGCTGACCGTGTTCGAGCTGAACGACCCGCCGGCCCACCCACTTGATGAGTTCGCGGTCGTGTGTGGCAACCACCACCGTCGTGCCGCTCGCGTTGATGTCGCGGAACAGGTTCATGATCTCCAGCGAGAGGTCGGGGTCGAGGTTGCCGGTCGGCTCGTCGGCGAGCACCAGCTGGGGCTCGTTGACCAACGCCCGGGCAATGGCGACCCGCTGCTGTTCTCCGCCAGAGAGCTCCTCGGGAAGGGAGTTCAAGCGATGCTGCAGCCCCACCCACTTCAAGACCTGGTAGGTGCGGCGGCGCTGCTGCTCCACCGGCATACCAAGCACGTGGAGCGCGAACGACACGTTCTCGAACACGGTCTTGGTGGGGATGAGCTTGAAGTCCTGAAAGACGAAGCCGACGGTGCGCCGGTAGGCCTGCACTTCATTGCGCGTGAGGAGCGACAGGTTGCGGCCGGCGACGATGACCTCGCCCTCGGTAGGACGCTCCTGCATCAGCAGCAGGCGCAGCAGCGTGCTCTTGCCGGCGCCGCTCGGTCCCGTCAGGAACACGAACTCGCCCTTGTCAATCGTGAGGTTCAAGCCCCGCAGGGCATACAGCCCGCGGCCATAGATTTTCCCGAGCCCCTGTGTCTCGATCACTGACGGTAGTCTACTAGCTTCAGTCGCACCCGGCCGAATCCGGCTGCCACCTCCACCAATAAGGGTACCCGCCGCGCATCGTCGCTCAGCCAGATCGTGGACTCGATCGCCTGCCGGCGCTGTACGCGCGCCGAAAATCGCGGTTCGACCCGTAGCGCCGACATCGAGGCGCCATCGACAGTGATGGTTTCGCGGGCCGGCACCGAGACGGTGAGTGCATAGCTGCGGCCACCCTCGTTCAGCGGCATGGCCAGCGCGTAGCCGGGGGTAACGGGCATGGTCCGGAGGTACCACAACGCCGTGAGGGCATCACGCGCCCCCATCGGTAGCGGCAGGGACATGGCCGACGCGGTGCGCGCCGCCGCCGGGCTGTCGCCGGAACTCACGCGACGGGACGGGTGGTCGTAGGCATAGACGCGGTCGACTGCCCGGCGGCCCTCCCGTAGCGCGCGTTGATGCAAGAGGGGCAGGAGCGAAGAGTCGGCAGCCGTGCGAAAGCGATCGTGGGCCTCGAAGAAGCGCGACACCCACGGCGCCGTATCGACCGCCACCTCGAACACCCACGACGGCAGCGTGCCCGCCCCATCGCGATCCCGGGCCTCCGGCGTGACGACGCTCAGTGAGATCTGCCCGGCAGTGAGATCCAGCGGCCCGTTCAGCCATTGCACGTCGTAGGTGGCGGTTTCCCCGACCTTAAACGGCGGGAGGCCCGGAGGAGGCGGTTCGGCCATCGCGACTTCGTCCAGCGCCGACTCGCTCTCCGGCGTCCAGACCAATTCGTAGATCACCCCTTCAGCAAGCCGAGCCTGTTCAACAAATGGTGAGGCCGGCTGTCCGGCTCCGGGCAAGTCACCCGGACTCACCACGAAGCGAACGCTGAGCTCCTTCAGCGTGGCGCGCGCATCCGCAGACGAAGGGTCCGCCAGCGCGTCGACCAGGGACGTATAAAACGATGGGCGCTGCCCGCTGTAGCCGTTAACAATCGGCCGGCCGTGCTCGAGCGACTGCACCATGAAGGGCGAGTTGTCGCGGTCGAGTGTGAGCGGCAGGTAGAGCACGGCGCCGGGCCCGCCTGCGCCGGCCAACCAGCGACCGGTGGCGGTTGACGACGGTGGCGCGATCACCAGCGGCAGCGGCGCATTGAGGTACTCGATACACATCAAGGCGATGATGCCGGCCACTACGCCAGACTTGAGCCGCGACTTCGCCACACCGATGGCTGCGAGCACGCACAGGCCAAGCACGAGAATCACCGAGAACCGGGCGGGCGCGCGAATGGCCTGGAATCCAAACACGTGATCCGCCATCCATGCGTAGAGCGGCCGGACGCCTTCGGGGCCGAGCGATAACACCAGGCCCGCCCCCGCGAGGGCCGCGGCGGACATCACCACCGGGCGGGCATCGCTGCGCCACCCGCGCCACCACCCCAGCGCGGCCAGTCCCACCAACACGAAGCCAGGGAACATCTGGTGTTCGACGTGGCGGCGGTCCCGCTCGCCGGTGGCCGGCGCCCGCGGCGCCATCACGCCAGTGCGCCCATACACCAGGTTGTCTAGTGGCACCTGCGTATAGCTCTGAACTGACGCCGCGTGTGCGGCAGCCTCGAACAGGTTGCGGCCAAAGCCCTCGCGCTGCTGCGACTGCCAGTACGGCCAGACCACCGGGGCAACCACGATCGCGCCGACGACGGCCGCGAGCGCGACACGCGACCAGAACCGCCGGCCACGCCACTGGCCGCTCGACCACGCCACCGTAATGGCCGCCACGCCAAGGGCCACCGCCGTCATCACACCGTAATAGACCGACGACACCGCTTGCAAGCCAGCCCACAACCCAAGCAGTCCGGCGTCGAGCTTTCGACGAGCGGCGGCCAGCCGGTAAAGCGCCAGCAGGGCGAGTGGCAGGAAATACAGCGACTGCAACTGCAGATGCAGAAGGTGCGCGGTGCGGTAAGGCCAACACGCCCACGCCAGGCCTGCCACGAACGCAGCGGGCGTCGAGCCGGTTACCCCTTTCACGAGCGCATGCATGGCGACCCCGCTCAGCGCGATCGACGCGAGCAACAGGACGTTATACGCGAGCGCAAGATTGTGCGTGACCGCGTAGAGCGGTGCCATCACGAGGGACTGCAGGAGCAAGTGGTCCGAAAACGTAAGGGTCGCGGCGGCGGGATGAAAGATGTTGGCGTTGAACACGCGGCCCGATAAGACCGAGACGGGATCGGCGAGCCACGCCTTCATCCCGGTGCCGAGAATCCAGAGATTCAGGTAGGGATCGCCGGCGCCTTCAAGCGCGCCCAGGTGGGTGGTGAGCTGGGTCGCGAGCGGCCACGTCAGCACCAGCGCGGCGACGAGATACACTCCCGCCGCTCGGATCAGCATGGCTAGGTCCCGATCGCGGCGCGCATCAGGTCGGTGACGAGCTTGGGGTCGCCCTTGCCCTTGGTTTCCTTCATTACCTGACCCACCAGGAACTGGAACTTACGATCCTTGCCGGCCTTGATCTCGGCGACCACGTCGGGGTTCGCGGCCAGCACGCGCTGGACGATCGGGTCGAGGCTCGACGAGTCAGAGATCTGCGCCAGGCCATCGGCGGCGACAATCTCCGCCGCGTCACGGTTGGTCTCGTACATCTTCGCGAACACGTCCTTGGCCACCGTTGAACTGATGGTGCCCTGCTCGACGATCGCAATCAGCCCCGCGAGCGCGGACGGCGAAATCGGCACTGCGGCAATCGCGATCGCGCGCTCTTTCATGTTACGCAGCACCTCGCCCATCACCCAGTTGCTGGCAGCCTTCGGGTTGCCCGAACTGCGCGCGGTCGCTTCGAAGTAGTCGGCCACCCCGCGCGTCTGCGTCAACAGCGCCGCGTCGTATTCAGGAATGGCGTAGTCGGCAATGAAGCGCTGGCGGCGCGCTTCGGGCAGCTCTGGCAGCGTCGTCACAATCCTCGCGCGACGGGCCTCGTCGACGACCAGTGGCGGCAGATCCGGCTCGGGGAAGTAGCGATAGTCATGTGCTTCTTCCTTGCTCCGCATTGAGTGCGTGGTGCCGCGAGCCGCGTCGAACAGGCGGGTCTCCTGCACGACACGACCACCGTGATCGAGCACGTCGATTTGCCGGCCGATCTCGTACTCAATCGCCTTCTCGAGATAGCGGAACGAGTTGACGTTCTTCACTTCGGCCTTGGTGCCCAGCTTGGTTTCACCCTGCCGGCGCACCGAGACGTTGGCATCGCAGCGCAGGCTGCCTTCGTCCATGTTGCCGTCGTTGACGCCCAGCCACACCAGGATTTGGCGGAGCGTCTCGAAGAACATTGCCGCTTCTTCGGCCGAGCGCATGTCGGGCTCACTGACAATCTCGACCAGTGGCACGCCGCTGCGATTGAAATCGAGATAGGTCTTGCGATCGGAATCCGCGAAGCCTTCGTGCAGCGACTTACCCGCATCCTCTTCCATGTGGATGCGCGTCAGCTTCACGAAGCGGCCGCCAACCGAGGGCGGCATCTGCAACCCTCCGCCGAGTGCCAGCGGCAGCTCGTATTGCGAAATCTGGTAGCCCTTGGGCAGGTCGGGATAAAAGTAGTTCTTGCGGGCGAACACCGAGCGCTCCTGCACCTCGCAGCCAAGCGCCAGGGCCGCCGTCACCGCCAGATCGACTGCGCGCCGATTGAGCACCGGCAACGCGCCGGGCAGCCCGACGCACACCGGACAGGAGTGGGCGTTAGGCGGCGCGCCAAATGCCGTCGAACAGCCGCAGAAGATCTTCGTGGCCGTCAGCAGTTGGGCATGGATTTCCAGCCCGATCACGGCCTCGTACACCATTGCTTACAGCGTCGGGCCTGCCGAGGCGACCGCGGCCTCGGCGTCGGCGAAGTTGGCCTTGAAGTTCTCCACGAACATCCTGGCCAGCTTCGCGGCCTGCGCGTCGTAGGCGGCCTTGTCATCCCACGTTCCGCGCGGGTCGAGAATCGCCGCCGGCACCTCGGGCACCGAGGTCGGCACCTCGATGTTGAAGACCGGGTGACGGGTGTAGTCCGCGTTGTCGAGCGCCCCCGACAGCGCAGCACGAATCATCGCACGCGTGTAGGCGATCTTCATGCGACTGCCCACGCCGTGCGGGCCGCCGGTCCAACCGGTGTTCACCAGCCACACGCGCGACTGGTGCCTGGCAATGCGCTCGCCGAGTTGCTTCGCATAGACGTTGGGGTTGAGCGGCAGGAACGGCGCTCCGAAGCAGGTGCTGAACGTTGCGCTTGGCTCGGTGACGCCCTTCTCGGTGCCGGCAACCTTGGCCGTGTAGCCCGAGAGATAGTGATACATCGCGCCTTCCGCGGACAGGCGCGCAATTGGCGGCAGCACGCCGTAGGCATCGGCCGTCAGCATGATGATGTTGGTGGGATGACCGCCGCTGCCCGACGGCACCGCGTTGTCAATGAACTCGATCGGGTAGGCACCGCGCGTGTTCTCGGTCAGCGACGCATCGTCGAAGTTGAGCGCGCGCGTGCCGGGATCCATCACCACGTTCTCGAGCACGGTGCCGAAGCGGCGGGTCGTCTGGTAGATCTGCGGCTCGGCCTCGGCCGACAGGCGGATCATCTTGGCGTAGCAGCCGCCCTCGAAGTTGAACACGCCGCGATCGCTCCAGCCGTGCTCATCGTCGCCAATCAGCTGACGTTCCGGATCGCTCGACAGCGTCGTCTTGCCGGTGCCGGACAGGCCGAAGAAGAGCGCCGTGTCGCCGCCGGGACCAATGTTCGCCGAGCAGTGCATGGCCAGCACGTTGCGCAGCGGCAACAAGTAGTTCAGCACGGTGAAGATCGACTTCTTGTTCTCGCCGGCGTAGCTGGTGCCGCAAATCAGCACTTCGCGCGAGGCGAAGTTGACGGCGATCGCCACCTCCGAACGCGTGCCGTGACGCGCCGGATCGGCCTTGAACATCGGCGCGGTCAGCACGGTGAACTGCGGCTCGAACGACGCGAGGTCGGCGGCAGGCGGCACGATGAACAGGTTGCGGACGAACAGGCTGTGCCAGGCATATTCCTGGATGAAGCGGACCGGCAAGCGATATTCAGCGTCAGCGCCGGCGTACAGGTCCTGAACGAACAGCTCCTGGCCCTTCAGGTGGGCGACGATGTCGCGGCGCAGAAGGTCGAACTGCGTCGCCTCGATCGGCTTGTTTACCTTGCCCCACCAGACCTGCGCTTCACTCGATGGCTCCTTGACGACGAACTTATCGTTCGGCGACCGGCCGGTGTGCGCGCCGGTGCGGCAAACGAGCGGGCCGTCCGCAGCAATCAGGCCTTCCTGACGACGGATTGCGTGCTCATACAGCGCGGGCGCCGCCAAGTTGAAGTGGACCGGCTTTGAGGTCTGGACGCCGTGGGCTTCCAAGCCCCGACCCACCTGTGCACTACTCATGAGATATGACTCCAAAACTCGACCGGTATCTCCCGATCGCATCCAAAGGGTGAATGGTACAGATTGAAAAGGCGCTAAGTCAATCTCGTACGCGGACTTGGGCAGGGCCTGCTAGACTCAGGTAAACGCGTTTACCTCCAATCCCGTAACAGATGGCAGGACAGCCCAACGTCGACCGCGCCGCCCGGCCCCGTCCCGCAGACGGCGCCCACCCCTCGCCCGCCTCCGTCCTGGCGGCCGAGATCAAGGCGCTCGTGGAGCGCGGCGAACGCGATGCGGCCAGGGACCGGTTTGGCGGGTTGGTTGCCCTGCTACAGCGACGGGCGGTTCGCATTGCGTTCCAGTATCTGCGCGACGCGTCCGATGCTGATGAAGCCGTCCAGGACGCCTTCATCAAGGTGTTTCTGCACATCGAGCAGTACCGGAACGAGTTGCCGTTCGATGTCTGGTTCACCCGCATTCTGGTGAACGCGTCGCTCGATCGCCTGAAGGCGCGGGTACGGCAGCAGCGCTGGATTAGCCACTCGATCGACGAAGACGACGGCCGGCCGGTGGAGCAAGTGCCCGGGAGCGAAGCGTCAAACGAACGCCGGTTCCTGGCCAAGGAACGGTGGGCGCAGGTCACGCACGCGGTGGCGGGACTGCCCGACCGCCAGCGGCTGGTGTTCACGCTGTGCCACCTTGACGAACGGACGCCGGCTGAAATCAGCGCGGCGACCGGGATGAGTCAGGCCACCGTGCGGGTGCACTTGTTCCGCGCGCTGCGTAAGTTACGAGGAGTGTTGGGAGGTCAAGCATGAACCGACGCGACATTACGGAGCCCGACCTGAACGCGACGCTGAACGCGTATCGGGAAGCGGCGCATGCCGAAGCCGACGCGCACTTCGACGACCGGGCCCTCGAGGCCCAGCGGCACAAGATTCTCGGTCGTCTCGCTCACCTGGGCCATCCGGCCAAGGTTATTCGCTTCCCGTTGACCGCGCCCGCGCCAGTGCCGGCCACCGGTGTCAATCGCCGCTGGATCAGCATTGCCGCCGCGGCCGGTTTGATCATCGGGCTGCTCGGCGGCCAGATCGTGAACCTGTTGCCGCCCCAGACACTCCGCATGGCTCCCATGGCCTCGTCCATCGCGCCAAGCGCCGGCTACGTGCCCGCCCGGGTGACGCTGCCCCAGGACGATGGGCTGCTCGGTGAAGTGGACTTCGCCGTCCAGTTACGTAGTGCCAGCGAACTGCGCACCCTCGACGAGCTCACCCCCTTCCACGAGCCCCAATAGGCTTTTTCTGGGCCTTCTTCTGCCGTTTCGCTCGATCTCTGCCTTGGGCTCATCTTCCGCGATTCCGTAAACGTCCGGCCGGGGGCGGTCGTAACGTTATTGAGCCATGCACATCCTACGTAAGTCGTTCATTTGTTTAGCCTTGTCTCTGGTTGTCGCGAACGCCCAACCAGCCGCCGCGCAGAGCTTTAAGTGGTGGCAGATGGAGCGCTTCCAGAAGGGGCTCTCACTGGCCCAGGAGCAGACGGACCGCATCGAGGCGATCTTCCAGACCGCCGAACCGTCGCTGCGGGCCCAGAAGGCCGCCCTCGACAAGGCCGAGCACAAGCTGTCGAAGGTCATCACCGACAGCAAGTCGGATGAGGCCACCGTGCTGCAGGCCGCCGAACGCGTCGAAGCCGCCCGTGCCGAGCTGAGCCGTACCCGCACGCTGCAACTGTTCCGGATGCGCCGCGTCCTATCTGACGAACAGAACAGCAAGATGAAAGAGATGCACGACCACGATCGGCGCGAACGTGAGCGCGACCGCAAGCCGAAGGGCGACCTCTCGAACGATCCGTGTAACTAGTCACCGCCAACCATCGAGACCACTGAAGACCATGAAATTCTTTACGCGTGTGTTCCTCGCGGCTGCCTTATGCGCGGCCGCTCCCAGCGCCATTGCCCAGTCGTCCACCGCCGCCGACGCCGCCCGCAAAGAGGCCGTCGTGCAGCAGGCGCTGAGGACCTACCAGCAGGGATTGAATGACCTGTCGCCCACGCCATCTGGCATCGGCCAGCCGGGGACCTCGTCCGGCAGCCTCCGTGAGCTGCGACTCGAAGAGGCCGTGGCGATCGCTCTCGAGAAGAATCTCGACATTCAGGTCGCGCGGCTCGAGCCGCAGTCCGTGGATTTCGTGGTCGCGGGCTTCCGCAACACCTATCGTCCGCTGGCCAGTTCCACCGTTGGACTGCGCGATCAGTACCAGCTCCCGACCAGCAGCTTGAACGGCGGACAGCGGGTTAACAACGGCACCACGACCTACAACTTCGGCCTCTCGCAGAACGTCAACAAATGGGGCGGCAGCTACACCGTCAACTGGTCGAACTCACGAGTCGAGACGTCGAACACGTTCTCTACATTCAATCCGAGCTTCACCACAAACCTGGTCGGCGCCTACACCCAGCCGCTGGTGCGCGGTTTCAGGCTCGACAACACGCGCCAGCAGCTCTTGATCAACCTGATCAATCGCGACATCTCTGAAGAGGGCGCTCGCGCCACCATCACCCAGACCCTCGCCAACGTCCGCAACGCCTATTGGGATCTGGTCTTCGCCCAGAGCGCCGTGGAAGTGGCGCAGCGCGCCACCGAGCTCGCCGATAAGCTGGTCGTTGACAATCAGGCGCGCGTCGAAGTCGGTACGCTCGCGCCTCTCGACATCGTGCAGGCGCAGGCTGAATCGGCAACCCGCCGCCAGAACCTGGCCGCCGCCGAAGCGACGGCACAGACCGCGGAGCTCACCCTCAAGCGGTTCCTCGTCAGCGGTACCGACGACCCGCTGTGGCGCCAGACCATTCGGCCGGTGGACCTGCCCTCGCTCGGTCCTGCCCCCTCCGACATCGACGGCGCCATTCGCAAGGCGCTGGCGGAGCGCACCGACGTGGTGTCCGCCAAGAAGAACCTGGACTCGAACGACGTCACCGTCCGGTTCTTCAAGAACCAGTCAATGCCGGCGGTCGATCTCAACGCCAGCTACGGCGCGCAAGGCCTGGGCGGCACCGCCATCGTCCGCACCGGTCCGCTCGGCAACCAGGTGATCTCCCAGGTGATTCCCGGTGGCTACACCGATGCGCTCTCGCTGCTCAGGGCGCGCGATTTCCCGACGTGGAACCTGAACGTCACCATGTCTTACCCCATTGGCGGCAACCAGGCCGACGCCCAGCACGCCCGCGCCCGGTTGCAGCGGACGCAGGCGCTGACTCGCTTGCGCGCGCTCGAAGTGCAGATCGCCGCTGAAGTCGCGAACGCGGCACTCACCGTGCAGAGCAACCTGAAACGCGTGGAGGCGGCGACGGCCGCGCGCGAACTCGCGCTCAAGCGGCTTGAGGCCGAGCAGAGCCGCTTCGAAGTAGGGCTGACCACCAACTTCTTCGTCGTGCAGGCTCAGCGCGACCTGCGCGACTCGCAGAACACCGAGCTGCGCGCGCTGGCCGACTACCGCAAGTCACTGGTCAATTTCGAGCGGGCACAGCAGTCACCGGCCGGCGGTGGTGGCGGCGGGCTGAATGCCAACACCGGCGGTCAGTAGTCTTCGCACGGCGATCTTTCGGGACGAGGTTAGAGACGGATTCTTATGCGTAAATTTGTGTTAATCGGTGTGGTCGTGGCTGTGGCTGGCGCCGCCGCCTACTTCGGCGTTTTCTCGAGCTCGAAGGCTGCGACTAACGCTGCCGGCGGTGCGCAGGCAGGAGGGCCGGCCGGCGCGGCTGGACGCGGCGGCGCAGCGGGTGGCCAGCGGCCCCAGGGCCAGGCCGGCGGTGGTGGCGGCTTCCCCGGCATGGGCGGCGGTGGCGGCGGTCCACGTGCGCCGATGACCGTGGATTTGGCTGCCGTGAAAAAGGGCGATGTCGCCGCTCACCTCACCGTGGTCGGCAACCTGATTGGCTTGCAGACCGTCGACGTGGCACCGCGCACTAACGGCCGCCTGCTGACGGTATCCGTGCAGATGGGTGACCCCGTTCGCCGCGGCCAGGTGATCGGCAAGATTGAGGATCGCGAAATCGTGGAGCAGGTCAGCCAGGCCGAGGCATCGCAGCAGGTTTCCAAGGCAACCATCCGGCAGCGCGAAGCTGACCTGAAGGTCGCGCAGCTCAACTTCGACCGCTCGAAGAACTTGTTCGAGCGTCAATTGCTCGCCAAGCAGTCGCTTGATGACGCCGAGTCGCGCTACCTTGCGGCCGAGGCACAGATCGACCTTTCCACGGCGCAGTTGGCGCAGTCCGAGGCGCGCCTCCAGGAACTCAAGATCAACCTGCAGAACACCACCGTGACTTCCCCGGTGAACGGCTTCGTCGGCAAGCGCAACGTGGACCCGGGCGCCATGGTGTCGCAGAACACGCCGATCGCGTCGGTCGTGGACATCTCAAGGCTGAAGATGGTGGTCAACGTCGTCGAGAAGGACATCCGCCTCGTCACCGTTGGCGACAGCGGCGACGTTGACGTCGACGCCTACCCGGGCGAGAAGTTCCGCGGCCGCATTGCCCGCGTGGCCCCAGTGCTCGACCCCGCTACCCGCACGGCAACGATGGAGATCGAAATTCTCAACGGTGACATGCGCCTGAAGCCAGGCATGTATGCCCGCGTCAGCCTGGTGGTCGAAGAGCGCAAGGGCACACTGGTCGCGCCCAAGAGTGCGCTGGTCGACTTCGAGAACAAGCGCGGTGTGTGGATGCCTAACGAGGACAACCGCGCCAAGTTCGTGCCGGTGGTGCTCGGTATCGAAGACTTGGACCGCGTGGAGATTGCGAGTGGTCTAAAGGAGGGCGATAAGATCGTCACCACCGGCGCGACTGCGGTCCGCAACAACGATCAGCTGGTGATTGCCGGCGCGGCCGGTCCGGGCGGTGCTGGTGGTGGTCCGGGTGGCCGTGGCGGTCGTGGCGGCGCGGCGGGTGCCGGCGGACAACGGCCCGCGGGCATGACCGGCGCGCCGGGCGCGCCAGGTGCCGAAGGCGGCGCGGGGCGCCGGCCGGGCGGTCAGCGGCCGCCGCAGTAAGCAGTTGAAAACTTTCGCCAGGAGGGCGGAGCTTTAGTTCCGCCCAGTCATCGCAAACGCCAGTCGAGAAGTCGAGACACATATATGAGTATTCCGCGCATAGCCATCGAACGTCCCGTCACGATGTTCATGATCAGCATGGTGATCATCCTGCTGGGCGGCATCTCGCTCACCCGGCTGCCGGTGGACCTGATGCCCGACACCCAGATGCCCACCATCTCGGTGCGCGTCAACTACTCGGGTGTCGGCCCGCTCGAAATGGAGGAACTGGTCACGCGTCCGATCGAGCAGGCGGTCAGCGCTGTCGCCGGCCTCGAGCGCGTTGACTCGACCTCGTCTGAAGGCAATGCCAACGTCCGCCTCAACTTCGCCTGGGGCACCGACCTCAGGGAGGCGGCCGACGAGGTGCGCACCCGGATCGATCGTGTGCGCGGCCGGCTGCCTGAAGACGCCGATGCGCCCACGGTCTTCAAGTTCGACTCGACCGCGATGCCGATCATGGGGATTGGCGTCGAAGGCGACTTCGACGCCGTGACGCTGCGTGAACTCGCCCAGAACGACCTCTCGCCCCGCCTTGAGCGGGTCGCCGGCGTCGCCGCGGTCACCATCAACGGCGGCTTGCGCCGCCAGATTCACGTTGACCTCTCGCGCGAGAAGATCACCGCGCTCAACCTCACTCCGGACCGCATCGTCCAGATTCTGCGCACCGAGAACCAGAACATCCCGCTCGGCGAGATCAACGATGCCGACCGCACGCTGCTGCTGCGCAGCCCCGGCCAGTTCACCAATGTCGATGAAATCAGGAATCTGGTTGTCCTGACCCGCGCGGGCGTGCCGGTCTACCTGCGCGACATCGCCGAGGTGTCCGACAGCACCGAAGACCGCCGCTCGTTCATGCGCATCAACGGTACGCCCGGCATCCGCATGCAGGTGACCAAGCAGTCGGGCACCAACACCATCCAGATCGCCGAGGGTGTCAAGCGCGAGATTGAAAAAATTAACGCCGACGTCGACGGCATCAAGCTGCAGGTGCTCGACGACCAGTCGAAGTTCATCGACCGCGCGATCGGCAGCGTGACCGAGCACGCGTTGCTCGGCGGCCTGCTGGTGGTGGCGATTATTTTCCTGTTCTTGCGCGACATCAAATCGACGTTGATTATCTGCACCTCGATTCCAATCTCGGTGATCGGCACGTTCGCCCTCCTCTACTTCGGCGGCTACACGCTGAACACCCTGACCTTCGGCGGCCTGGCGCTTGGCATCGGCATGATCGTCGATGCCGCGATCGTGGTGCTCGAGAACACCTATCGACACCTCGAGATGGGCAAGGACCGCGTCACCGCCGCCATCGACGGCAGCGAAGAGGTGTGGTCGGCGATTCTCGCCTCGACCCTGACCCACATCGCGGTGTTCGTGCCCATGTTGTTCCTGACCGGCGTCTCGAGCATCATGTTCGGCCAGCTCGCGGCGGTGGTGTCGTTCTCGCTGGCGATGTCACTGCTGGTCGCGGTGACAATCGTTCCCGTACTCTGTTCGCGCATGCTCGACGCGCCGAACACCTCACACGCGGGGGCGGGCGTGATGGCCAGGCTCAATCGCAAGATCGATGGCGCGCTGGACGACCTGGACAACTTCTACGCCCGCATGTTGCACAAGGCGCTGGCGCATCGCCCGACGGTGTTCGCCATCGGCTTCGCGTTGTTCGTGGTCGCCATGGTGCTGCTGCCGCGGATTGGTTTCGAGTTCCAGCCGCAGACCGACGAGGGCGAGATCACCGTCGATGCGGAACTGGCGGTCGGCTCACGTCTCGAGCGCACCGAGGCAGTGCTGATTGGCCTGGAAGAGCGCATCCGGCAGACCGTGCCCGAGGCCGTGATGCTGATCACCCAGGTCAACGGCGGCGGCGGTGGTTTCGGCGGCGGCTCCACGCACCGCGGCAACGTCAACGTCCGCCTGGTGCCCCGCGACGAGCGCGATCGCACCAATGAAGAAATCGCCATGCAGTTGCGCCGCGAACTCTCGGGCATTCCGGGCGTGCTCGTCCGCGCCCGCCCGTCCGGCGGCCAAAACCAGATGATGCGCGGCATGGGCGGCGGTGGTGGCGACGGCCGCCTGTCGATCGAGATTCTCGGTCACGACCTCGAGGCCTCCAAGCGAATCGCGCAAGACCTCAAGGCCATGCTCGACACCACGCCCGGCGTCGCCGACACGCGCCTGCAGCGGGAGGAAGGCCGGCCTGAACTTGCCGTTCGCGTCGACCGTGACAAGGCCGCCTTGCTGGGCCTGACCGTAACCGGCGTCGCCAATACCATCCGCACCAACGTCGCCGGCACACAGGCCGCGATGTATCGCGATGCCGGCAACGAGTACCCGATCGTCGTCCGCCTGCGCCAGGAGGACCGCGAGGAGGTGTCCGAGGTGGGAGACGTGCTGCTCAGTACGCCAGCCGGCCAGATCGTGCCCGCGAAGAACGTGATGATCATTGACCGCGAGACCGGTCCGACCTCGATTGAACGCAAGAACCAGGAACGCGTGCAGCGGGTGAACGCAGAAACTGAGACCACCCTGAGCGAAGCGGTGACCGCCGTGCAGGCCCGCATGGGTGAAGTGAATGTGCCAAAAGATTTCGCCGTCGGCTTCGGCAACGAAGTCGAGGAACAGGCCAAGTCGTTCAACGAGCTGCGCCTGGTGCTGATTCTGGCAATCGTCCTCGTCTACACCGTGATGGCGTCGCAGTACGAGTCACTGCGGGATCCGTTCATTATCATCTTCTCGATCCCGCTCGCCGCCATTGGGGTGGTCGGCATGCTGATGTTGACCAAGACTCCGTTCAGCATGCAGGCCTACATCGGGGTCATCATGCTCGCCGGAATCGTGGTCAGCAACGCCATCCTGCTGGTCGACTACACCAACACCCTGCGGACCCGCGACAAGATGGAACTGCGCGCAGCCCTCGAACTGGCCGGCCGTCACCGCCTGCGCCCGATTTTGATGACGTCGCTGTGCACCGCCCTCGGCCTGGTACCCATGGCGCTCGGCATTGGCGAAGGCGCGGAACTGCAGGCGCCATTGGCCCGCGTCGTGATCGGCGGCTTACTGACCTCGACCATCATCACGCTGGTCTTCGTGCCGGCGATGTATACGCTGTTTGAAGAGGGCTGGGGCGGGATCTTCAGGAAGGGCGCTGCCGCGCCCGCCGAAGCAGGACACTAACTGCTTCCCCGCTGACTGGGTCCACCCAGCCAGGTTCCAGTTCGGCGAGCGGCTCGAGCACGAAGAGCCGCTCGCGGAACCTCGGATGCGGAACCACCAGGCCAGGTTCGGCCAGGCGCTCGCTCCCATACAGAATCAAGTCGAGGTCCAGCGTGCGGGCAGCCCCGGGCGCCGGCCGCTCTCGCCCGTCGCTTCGTTCAATCTCCAGCAACCGGTCGAGCAGCGCCCGCGCCGTGAGCGTGGTGCTACCCACAACAATCCCATTCAGGTAGCGCGGCTGATTGGCAACGCCAACGGGGGCGGTGTCGAACCAGGATGAGTGTCGGAGATTGGTGAGTAGCGCGGTCAAGCGGCCAACCGCAAAGGCGAGGTGAGCATCGCGATCGCCGAGATTGCTCCCGAGGGCGATCGCGACCGTGGTCGTGGTCGTTATTGCCCGGTCCAGCGGGCGCTCATGACGGCGCCAGTGTGGTCGTTGATCGCGAGCGACGTACCAATCAAATTCTTGTTGCCCGCTGCGGCCTGGTCGAACAGGCGCTTGTGCTCGAGCATTTCGCCGAGCACGACCTTCAACAGACCCTTGTGGCGGGCGTGCGAAACGTCCTCCACCTTCGCGCGCCATTTCTCCACGAACTGCGCGGCAGATCGGGCATCGTCGGCGGCCAGGGACTTCCAGGCATCGGCCTTGCCCGCCGCCACCACCTGCCGGGGTGGGTCGGCCGGTAGCGTCGCGCCGAGGTCGAGCAGCGCGTGCTGCAACCACGACAGGTGCGTCTCTTCGCGCGCGATGATGTACTGGTAGGCGTTGTTGATGTCGTAATCCGGAATCTGCTGGGCGACGTCTTCGTGGCGCATCAGCAGGCTGGTACGCTCCAGCAGGAATTCACGAATCAGGTCAGCGAGATTGGATGTGGTGTTCACGCTGCTTGCTTCACGCTTTCTGCTTTTCTTTGCAGGAGATACACACCCGCGTCCAGGGAATCGCGTTCAAGCGCGCCGCGGCGATCGGGTCGCCGCAATCGCGGCACAGGCCAAACGCGCCCTTCTCGATGCGCATCAGCGCGTCGTCTATAGCCTGGAGAATCTTGGCATCGGTCTGCTTGAGGCGCAACTGGATATGCACTTCGTTGTTGCCCGACGCCTGATCAGCCATGTCGCCCTGGCGACCGTTGTTATGCTCCATCGAGCTCTGGAGCGAATTGAGGCCGGCGCCTTCGACGAGCTCTGCCCGCTTCTTCAGCAAGGCGTCCTTGTAGTCCGAGACGTTCATGTAACTTCGTACTCCCAGAGCGCCCGACGGCGGTGGCGCGAACAGTTCATCTTACCAAAATAAGGTGCCCAGGGGGCCTAGAGTGCCAGGAATGTCAAGAATGCAGGTGGTGAGAAACGCCTACTCCGCGCGGAGCGTGGCGAGGGGTTTCCGCTGCAGCACTTCCCAACTGGAGATGACCCCGATCACCGCGACCAGGACCGTGGTGATCGCGACACCCGCGGCACTCATCCCAAGTAACGGGCGGAACGGAATATCGAGCGCATAGCGGCTGATGCCCCACGACAAGCCGATGGCGCCGCCGGCGCCGATGGTCCCGGCCAGCAAGCCGAGCAGACCGTACTCAATCACCAGTACCGCGGCGATCAGTTGTCGGGTCGCGCCAAGCGTCTTGAAGATGGCGGCTTCGTAGACGCGACGGAACTTCGTCATCGCCACCGCGCCAATCAAAATCAGCAACCCGCTGAAGACCACGAGCGTGCCGACCACGGTCACCGCCAACGTGACGTTATCGACCACCGACTTGATGGTGTTGAGGATCTCGCGGCCGTCGATCACCGAGACATTGGGCGCCGCCGTAACCAGTGCCGACTGTAACTTGGCCCGGGCGGCCGCGTCCTGGGGCCCGCGCAAGAACCCAACGAAGCTATGGGGCGCCTTTTCCAGAACTCCGGGCCGGAACACGAACATGAAGCCGCCGGCGCGGCTGTCGGCCCACTCAACCAGTCGAACGCTGGTGACCTTGGCCGACACCACACGCCCGAGCACGTCGAAGCGGATGGTGTCGCCCAGGTCGATCTTGAACTGTTCGTTGATGAACTGCTCGATCGAGACTTCCCCGATCTCGGATGGTGTCGGCTCCCACAGCCGGCCAGTGACAATCTTCTCGTTGGGCTCGAGAGCCTCGCGGTAGGTGATGGTGTATTCGCGAGCCAGCGAGCCACGCCCACGAACGTCCTCGTAGTTCTCGAGGTTGATCTCGCGGCCTTCGACCCCGACGATGCGCGCGCGTAATACTGGTATCAAGCGCGGGGGCGCGGCGGCCGGCTCCTGGCTGGCGGCAATCGCCTCCCGGACCTTCGCGACCTGGTCGCTCTGAATGTCCAGCAGGAACATGTCCGGCGAATCGGCCGAGACATTCGCTGCGAACTGGTCCACCAGATTCTGCTGCAGTGACCGCACGCCGATGATGAAGAAGCTGCCAAGGCCGACGGCCAGCAGCACGATGCGCATCTGGCTGCCGGGCCGGCTCAACTGGAGCACCGCGTGGCGCAGGGCAAACCAACGCGACCGGGCCAGCGGCGCGATCGCCTTGATCACGACAATGCCGGCGAAGTGCAGCAACAGCGCCGTGCCGGCGAACCCGGCGGCGACTACGAGCCCGACCCGCCAGTTGCCGGCCTGCCAGACGGTGAGTGACACCAGGGCAGTCATCACGAACAGGGTCACCACCACCTGCAGCGCGTCGGGCCTGCGGCTGCGTGCTTCGTCGCGAAGCAACAGCGACGGTTTGACGTGACGGACTTCCAGCAACGGCACCAGCGAGAACAACAGCGAGACCAGAAAGCCGATGCCCATGCCTTGAGCCACTGCCGGCAAAGTCAGCGCGTAGTCGATAGCGACGCCCGGTGTGGCGCCAGCCAGCAGCGAAGGAATGCCGCGCATGGCCAGCTCTGCGAGGGCCACGCCAAGCAGGCTTCCCGCCAGGCCGAGCATGGCGACCTGTGCCACGTACACCGCCAGCAGTTGCGACGAGCGTCCACCCACGCACTTGAGGACGGCGATGCTCTTCATTTTCTGCTGCACGAAGACGCGCGTGACACTCGACACGCCGATGCCACCCAGAATGACAATTACCAAGCCGACCAGGCTCAGGTAGTTCTCGGCGCGCGCGAAGTCTTCGCCAATATCGTCTTCGGTCGCCTGGTAGGAACGCACGCGGGCAAATTCATTAGCGAAGTCGGCGCGCAGACCGCGAACCAGCTCGTCGAGCTTGGCGTCGGGCACGCGCAACAGGCGCTGGCTGGTGGCGCGGCTGCCGAATCCCATGAGACCGGACTTTTCCAGATCGGCCAGATCCACGAACACGCGCGGCCCCATGCTGAACGCGCCCAGGCGCCGGCCCGGTTCGCTTTCGATCACGCCACGGATGGTGTAGCGCTGCGAGCCGATGCTCAGGATGTCGCCCACCTTCACGCCAAGTTGCGCCAGCAACTCGGGTCGCACGAGCACGCCAAACCCGCGCAGCAGGCCATGGTCGTAGCTCACGCCATCGGCCAGGCGCATGGCGCCGTAGTACGGGAAGCCGTCTTCGACCGCGCGCAGCTCGACCATGCGCGCCCGGCCATCGGGACGATCCGCCGGCCGCGTCATGGTCGCCAACTCGATCGAACGAATGCTCTCGGCGCCGGCCGCAGTGAGCCGCGTGCCGATCTTCGCCGCCAGATCCGGCTTGAACGGCTGGTTGCTGGTGATGATGGCGTCGGCGGTGATCAGCGTCCTCGCCTCGCCGGCAAAAGTGTGGCGGACGCTCTGGATCACTGACCGCAACGCGACTATCGCGCCGACGCCGACAGCGATGCAGATGAAGAAGAACAGCAGGCGCTGCCAGGATGCCCGCATCTCGCGCGCCGCCATGAACAGCACGAACCTCATGGTTCGACTCGCCCGAGCGGGCTCATCACGGCTGATTCGCCGCGTTCGAGCTCGCTCACCACCGGGCGGCCATCGCGCAAGACCAGGCGGGCGTCGGCCACCGCGGCCACCGACGAATCGTGCGTCACCATCACCAGCGTCACGCGGCGCGATCGCCGCACCTGCAGCAGCAGGTCCAGGATGTGGCGGCCATTGGCGCTATCGAGATTTCCGGTCGGCTCGTCGGCCAGAATCAGTGGCGGGTCGTTGGCAAGCGCGCGCGCAATCGCAATGCGCTGCTGCTCGCCGCCCGACAACTGCGAGGGATAGTGGTGACCGCGATCGTGCAGGCCGACCTCATCGAGCAACGCCTGCGCCCGTGCGGCCGCGTCGCGCCGACCGGCAATTTCCATGGGCACCTGGATGTTCTCAATCGCGGTGAGCGAAGGCACGAGGTGAAAGAATTGAAAGACGAACCCGATCTTCTCGCCTCGCAGTCGCGCCAGCGCGTCCTCGTCGAGGCGGGTGATTTCGGTGCCGTCAATGGCGATGGTGCCGGTCGATGCCGAGTCGAGGCCGGCGATCAGGCCCAGCAGCGTCGACTTGCCGCTCCCTGAAGGGCCGACAATGGCGAGACACTGGCCGTCGGGCACGTCCAGGTCGAGCGGGTGAAGAATGGTGAGGGGCTGGCCGCCGCTCTGGACGGTCTTGCTGACGCCGCGAAGCTGGATCATTGGGCTAAGGCTTGGAACTTGGGGCTTAGGGCAGGCTATCTGGTTGGACGCGGCAGTGCCGGCTTGAGTTCCGCCCACACCACATCGGCCACCAGTTGCGCGCCGCGGGCGTTCGGGTGAATGCCGTCGGCCTGGTTCAGCGAGGCGTCCCCGGCTACACCTTGCAGCAGGAATGGGACGAACCTCACGCGGTATTGTTGGGCAAGTTCGGCATACACGCCCCGGAACTGGCGGGTGTACTCGGCGCCGAAATTTGGCGGCGCCTCCATGCCGGCGAGCACCACCGTCACGCCCTTTGCCGCGGCGCGCTCAAGCACGGCGTCCAGGTTCTTCTTCATTTCCGCCGGCGACAGTCCGCGAAGCCCGTCGTTGGCACCGAGCGCCACAACCAGCACTTTTACGTCGCCTTCGAGCGACCATTCCAGGCGGCGCAGGCCACCGGCCGAAGTGTCACCCGATACGCCGGCGTTCACGACCTCGAAGTCATAGCCCTCGCGTGCCAGGCGTTGACCGATGAGTTCGGGGAAGCTCTGAGACGACTCAAGGCCGAGACCTGCGGTCAGACTGTCGCCGAGAAAGACGACCCGAGGCCGCGCCGACGTCGGAGCGGGCGCAGACGCTGGCGCCGCGCCGGGCGCTTCAGCCGCCGCGGGCGCGGGCGCTTCGCTCCGGCACGCCGCCACCATCAGGCACACCAGGACAACGAAAAGTGATTGTGCGTGCATCAGGACACAGTAATAACAAGGGCGGTCGCGTTATCAGAGCTCCCGCGCGTCAGCGCCTCCCCCACCAGGCGCGCGGCGCGGTCGGGCGCGGTCGCCGCGCCCTGTAGCACCTCGGTGATCGCCGCGCTATCGAGCCGGCCGTGCACGCCGTCTGAGCACAGCACGAACGTATCGCCCGACACCATCTGCTCTTCCCTGGCGCCAGGCTTCACATCGTCACGCGTGCCTACGACGCTCGTCAGCACGTGACGCAGCGGATGCGCGGGGTCGGCGTCTTCCGCCTCTTTTGCGCCCAAAACCGAGGCGAGCCAGGTGTCGTCCTTGGTGAGCTGCTCGAGACTGCCATCGCGCAGGCGATAGATCCGGCTATCGCCCACGCTGGCGATCGCCAGCCGATCGCCGCTCACTAAAGCCGCGACCACCGTCGTGCCCATTCCGCTCAGTTCCGCATGCTGCGAACCTTCCGCGTAGACCTTGCGGTTGGCGAGGCGAACCGCCGTCGTGAGCCGATTGACGTCGATCGATTTGGCGACTTCGATACCAAAGGGCCAGGTGACGTCGGCGCCGCTCGCGCTGTCGACAATGAACCGGTGAATCGCCTCGACGGCGAGGTGCGACGCGACTTCCCCCGCGTTGTGGCCGCCCATGCCGTCGGCGACCACGAACAAGCCCAGTTCGGGCCACCATCCGACGTGGTCCTGATTCATTTTTCGCGGACCGGTCTCGGTCCGGCTGCCTACGGTCAACTCCATTGGGCTGTCAGATTTGCCGCGATTGGATACTTGGTATACTCGGCAACGTGTCGAACGCAGCACTGCAGCCAGTGATTGCCCGGGCAAACACCGCCCTTGAACGCGGCCAGGCTGCCGCCACGATCGACCTGCTTGCCCCGCTGCTCCGGACGCCGTCGGCGCTAATGCGAGATGACGAATTGGCGATTCGGGTCATGCTGGCTGAATCGTACCTCTTGCAGGGGGATCTTGCACAGGCCGGAACCGTACTCGGCCGCTCGCCTGACACCATTCGAGAATCGCTGCCCCAAGTATTGCACTCCAGCCTCTGGCGGCTACACGGCCGGGTGGCCTTCGCCAAGGGTGAGCAGTCTCGCGCCATCGCCCTCCACAACCGCGCGCTGAAGCAGGCAGAGATCGCGCACGACTCGCGCGCCATTGGGCTGGCGCACTTTTATCTCGGCCAGTGCTACCGGCAGGTCGGCGACATGGCGATCGTCCGCGAGCACATTGCCGAAGCCGCCGCCGCACTGCACGCCGCCGGCGACAAGCGGCACCTCGCGATGGTGCACTCGCTGTCCGCGGTCATGCTCGCGCAGACCGGTCGCTACGACGAAGCCAACGCCGCGCTCAGGCAGGCCGAGCGCATGGCCTCCTTGCTGCAGGCAGACGACGTGCTCGCGACCGTATATGGGAACCAGGCAAACGTCGCCCTGATCCGGCACCGCTACGAACAGGCGCTCGCACTGGCCGAACGGGCGGTAAACCTGCATGAAGGGCTCGGCCAGGGGCCCGGCCTCTCGGTCGCGCTGGCAACGCTGGGACAGATTTGCGTGCGTGTGGGCAACCTCGACCGCGCCGACACCGTACTGCACCGTGCGCTCGACGTCCGCAGCGCCATGCAGTTCCACGAGACGACCGGCGCTGTCTACGACACCTTGGCGCAGATGTCGCTGATGCGCGGCGACTATGAGAACGCGGCGGAGTACCTGCGGCGGGCCGCGGAAGCGTATGGCGCCTACGGCCGCAACACCAGCCGGTGGTACGAGTGGTCGCTGCGCGTCATCACCGCGCGGCTCGCGACCAGGCGCGGACAGCCTGACGAAGCGCTGGCGATTGCCGACGAGATCGCCAAGTCGACCAGCGCGCCGCCGGCCGAAGCGATCGAGGCCGAGTTGATCGCCGCTGAAGCCCTGCTCTCGGCCTCGCGCGTGGACGACGCCGAGCATCGGCTCACGCAGGTCGAGTCGCGCCTCGACCCGCGAACCACGCCAGGCGCCTGGGGTGAGTTTCTCCGCCTGCGTGGCGACCTGCGCGCACGGCAGACCCGCACCACCGATGCGTACCATGACATCGCACAAAGTTCGAGCGTCTTCGAACTGGTCGGCGAGCGCTACCAGGCGGCCGTGAGCCAGATGGCCCTCGCGCGGCTGGCCGCGAAGGCCGGCGCCCGCTCGACCGCCGACCGTCACTTTCAGTACGCGGCACAGGTGTTCCAGGCGCTCGGCGCCACGCGCGACCTTGAAGAAGTCCAGACCGAGATGGCCGCCGCCCAACCACCGGGGACCGGCGAGTACGTCGGCTCGCCCGCCGACGCGGACGATGCGCTGGTGCGCCGGTTAGTTGACGCCGCGGTGCTGCCCGATCTGCTCGCCCGCGAGCTCGCGGCCACGCTGCTTGAAGCGGTCACCGCTGACGTCACGGTAGTGTTCGCTGAACTTCCGGGCGGCGACGTCCGCGTGATTGCCTTCTCGGGCGCCGGCGCCGATGCCGCGGCCGCCATGGCACGGCTCGCGGTGCAGGGTGCGGCCTACGGCGCCGGCAGCCTGATCGTCGAAGCCATCGGCCGGGAGCCCGATGGCCCACGCCAGGTCGTCATCGCGACGCCGCGCACGCTGGGCCATCCCCTGCTGCGCCGCGTCCGCATGATGTCCGCCGTTGCCCGGCAGGGGTTCGACCTGTGCGGCGTGCGTGATCGGCCCACGGCACCGGTCGACTCGACGACCGAGCGACCGCTCGAGCCGCTATTGCCGGGCTTTCTGTGCGCGAGCGCCGCCATGTACAAAGTGGTGGACCAGATCCAGCGCTTACAGGGCAATGACCTCACGGTGCTGATCACCGGTGAGAGCGGCACGGGCAAGGAGCTGGTCGCGCGCGCCATTCATGTCGGCTCGTCGCGCAACTCCGCCACCTTCCTGCCCTATAACTGCACGACGACGACGCGCGAGCTGGCCGACAGCCAGCTGTTCGGACACCGACGCGGCTCGTTCACCGGCGCGGTCTCCGATCAACCCGGACTGATTCGCACCGCTACCGGCGGCACGCTGTTCCTGGACGAAGTAGGCGACCTGCCCCTCGACGTGCAGCCCAAGCTGCTGCGCTTCCTGGAACAGGGCGAGATCATGCCCGTTGGCGAGAACCGGCCCCAGCCTGTGGACGTCCGCGTGCTGGCGGCGACCAACGCGGACCTCGAACAGCGTGTCGCCGAAGGCAACTTTCGCGAGGATCTCTACTACCGGCTCAGCGTGATCCGCATCCACGTGCCACCCCTGCGCCAGCGTCGGGAAGAGATTCCGCACCTGACGACGTTCTTCCTGCGCGAGGCGTCAGAGAAGCTGGGTAAGCCTGACATGCGGCTGAGCACCGAGGTGCTCGACCTGTTTGCACAATACTTCTGGCCTGGCAACGTGCGTCAACTGCGTAACGAGATTCAGAGGGCGGTCGCCATGGCTCCGCCAGGCGGCACGATCGGACCTGAACATCTCTCTGCCGATCTCACCGCCGCCCCGGCACCGATGTCGGGGTCGGCGAGTGGCTCGCGGGTGTCGCTTCGGGGTGGCCAGACCCTGGCCTCGGTGGTCGATGAGATTGAACGCGACTTGATTCGCGAGATGATGACGAGGCACCGTGGAAACATCTCCGAAACTGCCCGCGCGCTTGGACTGACGCGCCGCGGCCTTTACCTCAAGCTGCGACGACTGGGAATCGAAGGCGGACCAGAAGTGGTTACCAAGTAGCCATTTCTGTAGTTGAGTGGATACTTACTAACCAGCCCCTTGCATTCTGACCGCTGTCAAACAGTGCGTCCAAGGCGGCTTCTGGCGTCCATCAGACGCTAAGCACACACACTCGCGCCACATGTACAGAATCGGCGTGAATCTTGGAGTGTTTCCCTGTATTGAAAGCCCTTTGTTTTGCGTCTGTGGTCAGTTTCCCTGGAGCCGCGCCGTGACTGACAAACGAAATCTAACGGGAAGAACTGTTGAGCGTTCGTCCGAACGCCAGTCCGTGGCCCTGCCGGCCCGGCTGACCTGGAAGGACGCTTCGGGCGCCGTGCGATTCATCTCGGTGATAACGCGCGATGTCAGTGAAGCCGGGGTCTTCGTGGAGTGCGAGGCGGGCGCGGCCATTCCGCTCCATCGCCTCGTGCACCTGCAGGTCGAGCGCTCGACCCGCACGGGCGATGCCTTGCCCTTGCGCCTGCGTGAAGGCCGGGTGTTGTCGGCAGTGTGGCGAGTGGCGCCCTGCCGCCGATCGACCGGCACCCCCTCCGGCTACGCCCTCCGGTTCCTCGTCGATCCGCAGATGACTGCGACCCGGGCGATTCCGCTGGTGGACGCCATCGCGGTTTAGAAGCGCGAACCGCGAATAGCGAATAGCGAAGAGCGATCTCAGACTGTCTGCTTCTGCCAGTAGCGCGCCAAGCCTTGCCAGAGCTGATCGAAGGGCGCCGCCAGTTCCGTGGCCCGGGCCTCGTGTTCGGGCAAGGTCCGCCTGACCTCGCGCCGCATGTGCTCGACAAACACCCTCGCCCGTTCTTCGTCCGTTTCTCCAGCGCTCAGTGACTGGCGGACCGCCTCCGCTTGCGTGGCGAGCGTCTCGCGAAAGCGCGCGAGGTGCGCCCTGGCCCCGGTGACCACGCCGAAATGCGTGAGGAACAGCGACACGGGATGCCAAGCGTCAATTACATCGAGGCTCTCGCGCCATGACGAGAGGTCGATATCGGGCGGTGGCGTCGGCGCCATCAGGTAGTCGCCGCTGACGCGAATGCCGCCGGTATCGCCCACGTAGGCGACGCCCGTCGTCTCGTCGAGGTAACTCACGTGGTGCTTCGCGTGGCCAGGCGTGTAGGCGACTCGCAGCGTCGTGCCCGCGGCCGCAATCCGCTCTCCGCCCTGCAACACTTGGATGTTGGCCGCAGGCACCGGCAGGAACGCACCCCACAGCGTGTCCATCTGCTCGCCGTACAGGCGCGTGGCGCTGGCCAGCAGTTTCGCCGGGTCAATCATGTGCGGCGCGCCGCGCTCGTGCACGTGGACGCGAATCGCGGGCACGCGCTCAACGATTGAACCGGCGGCGCCGGCGTGATCGAGATGAATGTGCGTGAGGAGCAGGGCGCGGACATCGCGCAGCGTGAGACCGCGCTGCTTGAGGCCGTCTTCGAGTACCGGCAGACACGACGTCGGACCTGGATCGACGAGCGTCACGCCGTCGGGCCCCAGTAACACCGCCGTCGCGATCACGCGATCGCTGCCACGGAACCGAAGGTCGAGGTAGTCGATCACGCGTGAAACGACAGCGATTTCATGGTTTCCGCATAGCGGCCATCGGGCGTCGCCGGCATGAAGACCTTGCAGTCGTCCAGGTCGCCGCCGTAAATATGCAGCGTGATCGAGGCGGCCGAGGGCCGGGCATTGGCGAGCACATGATGGTCGGTGGGCGGAATCAGACATCCCGCCGAGCCGGTGCCCGCGAGCAGTGCGCCGATGGGCGTCACCCGGAAGAAGCCGTCGGCGTCCGGCTCCACGCGGTACTGCGTCACCGCAATGTCACCGTCGACCACACCCTCCACGCACCAGAGTCCGCCGTGGTCGTGCACGGCGGTCCCCTGCCCGGGCCCCCACGTCATGACAATGGCGCTGTAGCGGCCGGCAGGGTCGCGATGCAAGAGCCTGCGGGCATAGCAATCGGGCCTGGCCGCGGTGAAGGAGGCCGGCAATGTCAGCGCGCGCGAGCCCAGGACGTGTTCGAGGTCCGCTTTCACGGCCGCGGTAATCGCGCGGGCGTCGCCCGCTTCCACCGAACGGTCGAGGCGCGCAATCAGGTCCGCGAGTCCAGCACAGTCGGTCGGCACGCCTTCTAGTCTACTGCTTCAGATTGGCCTCAAACAGTTCGCGGAAGCGCCGGTAACTCGTCAGCCCAGGGGTTTGTAGGCGGCGTACAAAGACTGATCACGAATCTTGCCGTCCTTGATCGCACTCTGGCGGAGATGGCCCTCGAGGACGTAGCCCGCCTTCTCGAGTACGCGCACCGAGGCCCGGTTGTCGGCAAAAGGCACGGCGTAGATCCGCGTGATGTCGAACCGCTTGAAAGCCTCGGCGGTGACCGCTCGCAGCACTTCGGTCACGATGCCGCGGCCCCACGCTGATTCGCCCAGCCAATAGCCAACCTCGGCCGAGACACGTTCAACGTCGGTGTGCAGTTCGAGCCCAATGCCGCCGGCGGCTTCGCCGTTGACTTCGATGGCCCACACTAACGGTGCCGGCTGCTCGACGATCCAGTCCAGGAACTTCCGGCCGTGCTCGGCCTGGTACGGAAACGGAAACCGATCGCGCAGGTGCACCGAGACGTGGCGGTTGTTGGCGTGGTTGACCAGGGCTGCGAGATCAGTCGCAGCCCAGCGGCGTACCAGGCAACGCGAGAGTTGCAGTTCCATGTCAGCGGCGCGTGGCGACGAGTTCAGGCGGACCGGCAAGCCCAAGGTTGGCGCGCTGCACGCGATTGCCGCCCCCGGCGCGAGCCTCGCGCAGCGCATGGCGAGCGGCCTTGATCAGATCGAGTTCTTCCCACGCCGACTCTCGCTGGGGCACCGCGGTTGACGTGGCCACCGATGCCGTCACGAAGTCGTCAGGGGCGTCCTTCGCTGCGGGAAGCTTCAACTCGCGAATCGCCTCGTGCAGTTGTTCGGCAATCCTGTGCGAGCCCGGGCCATCGGTCGATGCCAGCACCAGCGCGAATTCATCACGGTGATACCGAGCGACCAGATCGCCCGGGCGTCTCACCACGGTCGCCAGGCACCGGCCAACCTGCTTGAGCACCTCGTCGCCGGCCTTGCGTCCGAACTGCCGGTTGTAGGCGCGGAAGTGATCGAGGTCGACAAAAATCAGGGACAGCGGCAGCCCGTCGCGGCGCGCCCGGCGCCACTCGCGCTCGAGAAATTCCAGAAACTGCTCGTGGTTGGCAACCGCCGTGAGCGGGTCTTCCGTGCTCAGGCGCTGCAACTGCAGCCGCACCGATTCCAGCTCAGTCGTGCGCAACTCCAGAGCCTTGTCGAGATCGGCCGCCCGGATCTCCAGCCGGCGCCGGCTGACATTGGCCCAGATGCTGAACGCAGACAGCGCGCCGACGAGCAACGCGGCGAACCCCCACTCGATCTGCATTCGTGCCTCCACCCGTGTATTGCCCGCTTCGGGTGTGCGCATTCTACCCCGGCCGCTGATTTCCGGCCGAGGATGATTGGCGCTGGACCTGCTGGGTTCCCTTGCGCAGAGCGTCGAAGGACGCCGGTTCGACGGTCGGGGCCGCCCTACAGCGAATTCGCGCGAAACGTATCGCACTGGTTGATGTCGCCGCTCGACAGCCCCTTGCGAAGCCAGCGCGCCCGTTGTTCCGACGTCCCATGCGTGAAGCTGTCTGGCGAGGCGCGCCCCTTGGTCAGGCGATCGTCGCCAATCGCGGCGGCGGCGGACAGTCCTTCTTCAACGTCGCCCTGGTCGAGCAGGTTCTTGCGCTGGGCATGATGCCCCCAGACACCGGCAAAGCAATCGGCCTGCAGTTCCATTTGCACAGACATTGCGTTGGCGTTGCCTCGCTGCTGCGCCTGGGCGACTTGACGATTGGTGCCCAGCAGGTTCTGGACGTGATGTCCGACCTCGTGGGCCACGACGTAGGCCTGGGCGAAGTCGCCCGGCGCACCGAAGCGACGGTCGAGCTCGCGGAAGAACGACAGGTCCAGATAAACTTTCTGGTCCGCCGGGCAGTAAAACGGGCCTGAGGCCGACGACGCGCTGCCGCAAGCCGATTGGACCCCGTCTAAGAAGAGAACCAGCACCGGCGGGTCATACGACTTTCCGCCGGCCTGGAAGACGCGGCCCCAGGCTTCCTCGGTGTCGCCCAGCACGACCGAGACAAATTCGGCGGCGGGATCCCCAGTCGGCGCCCCGGTGGGCACTGACTGCGTTTGTCCTGGATTCGCCTGCTCCACCACTTGAAGCAGGTTCAGCGGATTAGTGCCGGTGAGGCACGAAACCGCCAGCACGATGAGGAGCATCCCAACGCCGCCGCCGCCGATGGTTCCGGCGCCCAGGCCTCTGCGATCCTCAATGTTGGTACTGCGACGACCACCTTCCCATTTCATATGCGGATGCTATGCGAAACGCGGGCCAACCGGGTTGCGGCCAATTCCTCAGATCTACAGATGACACAGATGACGCAGAATCAAGGGAATGGACGATACCCACGTTGTGACTTGTCCCTATTGCGGCGAGGAGATTGAGATCTACGTTGAGCTCGATGTCCGCGGCAGCTACGTCCAGGACTGCGAGGTCTGCTGCAACCCGTGGACGGTGAGGGTCTCGAGGGAAGACGGCGAGACTTACGTGGAGATCGGTCGAGCTGACGGGTCGGAGTGAGCCAGGGTAGTTACGAAGGATGGTGCCGGGGGCGGGAATCGAACCCGCACGACCATTGCTGGTCTCAGGATTTTAAGTC
>JANLWW010000176.1:0-42063 GCA_031364805.1 Acidobacteriota bacterium | reverse complement strand
GTTGCAGCGCGCGTTCGATCCGCTTCAGCTCGGTGACATCGCGCGCGGCCGCGAAGACGCCCTGAAGCCGCCGTCCGCGGTCGTGAAAAGTGCTGGCGTTGTAGGACACCACGGTCAGCGTCCCGTCCCGGGATCGCGCGGTCAGCTCGTAATTGGTGACCTTGCCCTCGTTCAACACACGGTTGATGCCCGCCTCGGCCCGGCTGGCGTCGGTGAAGAACGTCTTGAACGGCGCGCCGATCAATTCATCGCGCGTGCAGCCGGTCAGTCCCTCCATCTGCTTGTTGATGTCGGTGATGATGCCCTGCGGGTCGGTGGTCATCAAGGCATCGATGTTCGACTCGATCAGCGAGCGGGTGTAGAAGTGCTGGTCACGCAGCCGTTGTTCGAGGCGCATGCGTTCCTCCTCGACATGCTGGCGAGCCGTATTGTCGGTGCCAATCAGCAGATAGCCGATGATCGCCTCCTGCGGATCGCGGAGCGCCGTGACCGACACGACCGCCGGCAGGCGGGTGCCGTCCTTGCGTAGGTAGGTCAGCTCGTAGATGTCCTCGATGCCGCGTGACGCCTTGAACACCAGCGCCTCGAACCCGGGCGTGATCGGGGTGCCAAGCTCCAGGCTCAATGCCGAGGCGCGGGCAATCAACTCCTGCGGATCGGAGATGTCGGCGGGCGTGATCTTGTTCAGCACGTCGCTCGACTGGTAGCCCAGCATCCGCTCGGCGCCGACATTGAAGATCTGAATGACCCCGTTGGCATCGGTCGCGATGCTCGAGAAGTTGGCGCTGTTAAAAATGGCGCGTTGCAGCGCGCCCGCCTTGAGCAGCGCCTCTTCAGCCAGCTTGCGCGCCGTCACGTCCGTGCGCACCGAGATATACCGCTTGGTGCGGCCATCCTCGCTCTTGAAGGGCGCGATGATGCTGTCAACCCAATAGAGCGCGCCGTCCTTGGTGCGGTTGCAAATCTCGCCGCGCCACGGCAGGCCGTCGGCAATCGTCTGCCACATCTGCTGCCAGAATGCGGGGCTCTGGACGCCGGAGTTGACAATCCGATGAGTCTGCCCGACCAGTTCGTCGCGAGGGTAACCCGAGATCTTGCAGAAGCCGTCGTTGGCGTCGATGATCACGCCGGCGCGGTCGGTGACCGAGACGATCGAATGCAGGTGAATCGTGCGCAGCAGCGCGTAGTTTTCGAGCAGCGCCTCTTCGGCGTGCTTGCGGGCGGTGTTGTCGGTGCCGATCAGGAGGTAGCCGATCACCACGTCCTCCGCGTCTCGCAGCGCGGTGACCGACACCACGGCAGGGAAGCGGCTGCGGTCCTTGCGGACATACGTCAGCTCGTAGATGTCCTCGATTCCGCGCGATGCCTTGAAGACCAGGGCTTCGAACCCAGGTGTGATCGGCGTAGCGAACTCAATGCTCAGCGTGGTGGCGCGCGCGTCGAGTTCCTCTGGCTCCGACAGGTCAGCGGGGGTGACCTTGTTGATGACGTCAGAAGCGCTGTAGCCCAGCATCCGCTCGGCTCCGACGTTGAAGATCTGTATCACTCCGTTGGCATCGGTGGCGATGCTCGGGAAGTTGGCACTATTGAAGATCGCGTGCTGGAGCGCGCCGGTCTTCAGCAGCGCCTCGCTTTGGCTTTTGTCTTTGCTCAGTGCGTCTAGGTAGGATGCGTCCGTGTCACGGCTCAATTCGTCGCGAGTCTATCCACGCGGAGTCGGCGACGCTGTTCAATTGAAGACACACGGGATGATGTGTTCCCAGCTACGCTATCAGCCTCAGTCACCGCTCTTCCGCGCCCTCGCTACTCTCCAGCTGGCGCAGACGCTTGCCGCGCACCGTGGGCGTCGACAGTAGTATCAGCACGCGCAGGTGCGGCACCGAGCCGCCAGGAGAATCAAGTGACCGTGCCCGTGAACGTCCTACTGGGGTGTGTCTGGGACACCGCTACCGAGGCTCTCGCAGGGCCGTCGTCCGTGCCTTTGTTGATCACTGCGCCATCAGCGAGACAATGCGAAGGACTCGCACGAAAGATCCATTACGATAGCGCACGATCGGGGTGCCCGTTCCTGGTGCTCGAGGCGACCGACTTCCCATGCGACCCGCCGACGCTACGCACCGCGTTTCAAGTACTGATGCGCGCCGCCGCAGGTGGCACCGTGCTCCTTGCGAATATCGACTCGATGTCACCGCCGGCTCAGGTCGGACTGGCGGCATTAATTGCCGAATCCAAGGCCTCATCCAGTATTGCGTCGAGCGCGCGCCTGGTCTCAGCGACTACCGTGTCGCTGTCTGACCTGGTTCTGGATGACAAGTTCTCTGGAGTTCTGTTCTACAGGTTGAACCTCATTCATATCGTGGTGAACAACTTGGCCCTGCCGCTTGCCTCGTGACGTGAAGTCGGGACGTGCCGTTCGTGCGTGACCGAACGCCGCCGCAGTCATTGCCACGCGTCTCCATCACCTGCTTCCACTCAGTCGGGGTACGCTTGACGCGTGCCGTTGGTGCTCCTGCTGTTGATGGTCCCGGTCGTCGTGATTGTGCTGATGCCGCTCGTGCTGGTTCAGCGCTACCGCGCAGGAACGGCGAGACGGCTGGCACGCCGATGGCTCGCGACGCTCTCGCTGGTCGCGACCGCCATCTCGGCGGTCTTGTCGATGACGGCGGCTGGGCTGACCAACATCTGGGTGCCTCGTGCCTTTGTCGCGGCCTCCGTCGGATTAGGCGTCGGCTGCGTTCTCGGCCTCCTCGGATTGGGGCTCACACGCTGGGAGCCCACCCCGCGGACGCTGCACTACACCCCGAACCGCTGGCTCGTCCTCGCCATCACGCTCACCGTGTCGGCCCGGTTGCTCTACGGTTTGTGGCGAGCGTGGGGTGTAGCCAGGGCAACCGCGGACGATGTGTCTGTGGTCACGGCCTTCGGCATTCCAGAGTCGCTTGCGGCCGCCGCGATTGTGCTTGGCTATTACCTGGCGTACAGCGCCGGCCTCCGCTGGCGGATCCGGACCTGGGAGAAGCGTGCCCTGCGTGTAGTCTAGGACGATGCCCGGGCGTGAATGAGCGCGTCAGAGGGTCGAGCCAGGAACAGTAGAGACAGCCGCGCCGAATACGTGAAGCCCCAATGAAGAGGACACTCAGGACCGCATCCGACGACCCCACGCCGCTGGTCAGGGTAAAGAACTACATCACGCCGAACGGCTTGCAGCGGCTGAAGGACGAACACGGGTTTCTGTTGAACCGGGAGCGCCCCGCGGTTACGAAGGTCGTGGCGTGGGCCGCCAGCAACGGCGACCGAAGCGAGAACGCTGACTATCAGTACGGCAAGCGCCGCCTGCGTCAGATCGACAAGCGCATTCGTTTTCTGGGCAAGCGAATCGATGCCGCGGAGGTCGTCGATCCGGAAACCCCAAGGCCGGCGCAGGCGGCTACGCGTGTCTTCTTCGGGGCGACTGTTCGCTACGCGAATGCCGCCGGAACGGAGCGCGTGGTCAGCGTGGTTGGCACCGACGAGGTCGATCTCGACCGCAACCACATCAGCTACGTGTCCCCACTGGCGCGCGCGTTGATGAAATCAGGACCGGGTGACCACGTGGTCCTCCATGCGCCGGGCAGCACCGAGAAATTACTGATCCTGGAGGTGCGCTACGACAGCATCCCCGTGGCACCGTTCCGCGAACCTCCCGGAGCCGAGTCTTCGGCGAAGGGCTCTGTTAACGCCTGATCTCCGTACGGCTGTGATTGACGCATGTTCCTGTTCTTTTCGAACCGCCTGGGTTGCTTCGGCTCAATCGCCGTCTCGGTCGTGCTGTCAGCCGTGCTGATTGCGGCTCTGCGCGCGTGTGCCGGCTAGTAAAGGCACGCGGTTTCCTAAGGCTGCGTTAGGATCCGGGCGTGCGACTTCGAGCCGCGTGGCTGAGCGTGATTCTGCTGACGGCTACGGCACATGCCCAGACGCCTGCGCCACTCCGCTGGGGCGGCGATGCCGAAGGCGGCGCGCCGTTTGTCGAGGCGGATCCAACCGATCCCGCAAAGGTGACGGGGTTCGATGTTGAGGTCGCCGAGCTGATCGCGAGCCGCCTCGGGCGTCGGTCGCAATTTGTCCAGGTTGCGTTTCAGTCGCTCGACCAATCCGCCATCCGCGGTGACTTCGATATTGGGCTGAGCGGGATCGAAGACATCCCCGCACGCCGGCAGTCGCTGGCCGCGAGCGTTCCCTACTATGAGTTTCGCGAAGTGCTGACCGTTCGCGCTGGCGATCGAGAGCGCTACCGGGGACTTGTCGACCTGCGAGGCAAGAAGGTCGCCACCCTCGGTGGCACCCTGGCCTACGATCTGCTGCTCGAGGCGGAGCGCAGCCACGGCATCACCGCTGTGTCGTATGACGAGGACGTCCATCCTTACTCGGACCTGGCAATGGGCCGGGTCGATGCGGTGGTGCTCGATCACGTGCTTGCTGAGCGTGCCATGCGCCGCAACTCCGGCCTGATCACTCATCCAGAAGCGTTGGCGATTGGCCACTACATCGTCATCACCGCTCCCAAGAATACGGCGCTGCGTGAGCAGGTGGATGTGATTCTCCGTGACGCCATGCGCGACGGTACACTCGAGCGCATCTTCCGAAAGTGGAACGTGTGGAATGACGACCAGCCGGCACTCTTCGCGCGCGTGCTGATTTCTTCGGCACCACCAACCTTAGGCACTCTAGGCACCCGAGGCACCTTGGCTCCTGCCAGCCCCGAGAACGCCGTGCGGCAATACTTGCCATCCTTGCTGCGAGCGGCGCTGATTACTTTAGCCCTTAGCTGTTTGGCCATGGCACTGGCAGTCGCACTCGGAGCGCTGATCGCGATTGGTCGCGTCTATGGCGACCGAATGACGCGGATGGTGTTGACTGCCTACGTGGAGGTGATGCGCGGCACGCCCGTGCTGCTGCAGCTGTTCGTGATCTATTACGGGTTGGCCTCGGTGATTCGACTCCCTGCCTTCATCGCGGCACTGGTTGGCCTGGGTTTGAACTACGCCGCCTACGAAAGCGAAATCTATCGCAGCGCGCTCGAGGCCGTGCCGCGAGGACAGCTGGATGCCGCGCGCAGTCTCGGGTTCTCCACACTGCAGGCCCTGCGGTTGGTTCGCGCGCCACAGGCATTTCGGATTGCGCTGGCGCCGATGACCAACGACTTCGTGGCGCTGCTCAAAGACTCCTCGCTCGTCTCGGTCATCACCGTCGTCGAGTTGACCAAGCAGACGCAAATCTTCGCGACCAACATTGGCAGCTGGCTGGTGCCCGGCCTGTTGTGTGCGGCGATCTACCTGGTGATGTCGCTGCCGCTCGGCTATCTCGCTCGCCGGCTCGAAGAGCGGTGGAGGATGCCCGGGGCATGACTTCCACACTGACCGTTCGCGGCTTGAGCCTCACGCGCGGCACCCGTTCAATCCTGCGGGGCGTCAACCTCGACGCCCGCCCCGGCGAGATCGTCGCGCTGATGGGGCTGTCGGGCTCGGGCAAGACCACCATCCTACGCGTCATCGCGGGCCTCGAGACGCCGGATGCCGGCGCCATCACGGCGGCCAAGGCCGGGATGGTGTTCCAGTTCCATCACCTGTTCGAGCATCTGTCGGCAATCGACAATGTCACGCTCGCGCCGATCCACGTGCACGGTGTGGCGGTGAGCAACGCGCGCGAACGGGCGCAGGCCCTGCTCGATCAACTTGGTGTCGGTCACCGCGCCGGCGCACTGCCGCGGGAACTGTCGGGCGGCGAAGCACAGCGGGTCGCGATTGCGAGAGCGCTGGCGGTCGATCCGCCCTTGCTGTTGCTGGACGAGCCCACCGCCTCGCTCGATCCGGCACGCAAGAACGATCTTGGCGATGCCCTGCGCGCGCTGGCGGCCACCGGCCGCGCCCTGGTGATGACGTCGCACGACGACGACTTCGTGCGCGAACACGCGACTCGAGTGGTGGTATTGGCGAATGGGGCAGTGGTGGAAGAGGGCGACGCGCGCAGCGTGCTGGATAATCCCCAGCATTCCGCGACCCGTGAGCTGCTGCAGGTCGAACGGGCGATTCGATGGTAAGCGGGTGCTGGCTTAACAAGAGTCGCAGGTTGGGACCTCGGTACCAAATTCCGACGACCCTGCAGCGCTCTCGGCTTATCAAGTGTGAAGTCGCGCTTTCCTTCTGATGGAGCTGTCCATGACTAACAGACGAAATATCACCCGGACAATCACGCTGCTGCTGGTGCTGTTTGCGACGACCTTCGTGCTGTCACGATCGAACGTGATGGCGCAAAGATCCGTCAGGCAGGCGCCGATCTTTGAAGTGGATCCTTTCTGGCCCAAGCCGCTACCCAATCATTGGGTGACGGGTTCGACGATAGGACTGTCGGTGGACGCGCAAGATCGCGTCTGGACGATACACCGGCCCAATACGGTCGAGGACAATTTCAAGGCGGCGGACCTCAAGGTCGGTGATGAGCGAGGCCGTGACCCGGAGGCGTTGCCGAGCGAGCCTGGAGAGAAGGCGATCGATACGTTCATCGGCAAGTGCTGCAAGGTTGCGCCACCTGTACTCGTCTACGATCACGACGGCAACCTCGTCAGCTCCTGGGGCGGCCCTGGCAAAGGCTATGACTGGCCCGAGAGCAATCACGGAATTTCCGTTGATCATCAAGGCAACGTCTGGCTTGCGGGCAACGGGGATAAAGATACCCAGATGTTGAAGTTCGACGGCGCGGGAAGGTTCTTGCTGCAGATCGGCAGACACGGTGTCCACGGCGGTAGTAACGACGTCGCCAATTTCTGGAAGCCGACGAAAGCCTCCTTTGACGCGTCGGCGAATGAGGTCTATGTCGCGGACGGCTACGGCAATCGCCGCGTGATTGTTTTCGATGCGACGTCGGGCGCATACAAGAGGCATTGGGGCGCCTACGGCAACAAGCCGAGCGATGAAGCCGTGCCCGCGTACAGTCCGACCGCTCCGCCATCGAAACAGTTCAACACTGTCCACTGTGCGATGGTTTCGAACGATGGATTCGTCTATGTCTGCGACCGCGTCAACGATCGCATCCAGGTGTTCCGCAAGGACGGCACGTTCGTCACAGAAGCGATGGTCGACGCCCACACCTTCCGCTCCGGATCCTTGTGGGACATGACGTTCTCGAGGGACCCCCAGCAGACCTATATCTATGCGGCCAATGGCGTTGACCAGAAGATCAACATCCTCCTGCGCAGCACTCTCGAAGTCCTGACATCGTTTGGCGACGGTGGCCGTGCGCCTGGGCAGTTTTTCGGCGTCCACAACCTCGCGACCGATTCGCGCGGAAATCTCTATACGACTGAGACATACACCGGGGCTCGCGCCCAGCGTTTCATCTACAAGGGAATCGGGCCCGTCACCAAGGCCGACCAAGGCGTGGTGTGGCCGAAAGGGCGTTGAGCAGTAGAACGCCAACTGATTCCTGCCGAGCGAATGATGCCTGCCGGGGAATTCGTTGGGAAAATATGGTGGGCCGGGTGGGGATCGAACCCACGACCACCTGATTAAAAGTCAGATGCTCTACCACTGAGCTACCGGCCCGAATTTCCCATTGTACACTGCGAGGAATGGTGAGCCCTTACCTGGATCGCTGCCTCGCTGTCGTCCTCGACGCCACGTCAGGCGTCGCTCCCGATGCACCGGTCAAACGAGCGGACGATCGCTGGTCGGTGGTGGAAATTGTCGAGCACCTTCAACGCACATACTCCGGCACCGCGAAGGGGTTCGAGCGCGCCCTTGAGAAGGGCACGCCCCTCGCCACCAAAGCCTCACTCAGGCAAACCGTGCAGGCGTTCGCGTTGATCAACCTTGGCTATTTTCCCGAGGGGCGCCAGGCGCCCAAGCACGTGCTACCAACCGGCACGGTCGCCTTGCCGGTGGTGATCGAGGGCGTCAAGAAAGATTTGGCGTGGTTGGATGACGCGGCGGTGCGTGCCCGTCGCGCCTTCGGTACGGTAAAGGTGCTGGACCACCCGATTCTCGGCGCATTTTCCGTGGACCAGTGGCTTCGTTTTCACCTGGTGCACACCCGGCACCATGAGAAGCAGATTCAATCCCGGCGCTGAATTTACGGGCGGATGTCGACTCAGTCCGCTAAACGGCCATGCCGACCGGCGCTGTCCTACCGCTCGGCTCTAGCGTTCCCTAGGGTAACGGACGATAATTCCGCCGTGGTTAGAGAAGTGTCTCCCGTCATTCTGGTGGTTGAAGACGACAGCGCGGTGAGGCAGCCGCTCGTGAAGTTCCTGCAAATGCGGCAGTACACGGTGGTGACGGCCGAAACGGCAGACGAGGGTATCGACGCTATCAGGACACACCGCCCTGCGGCAGCCATCATCGACCTGCGGCTGCGCCGCGGCTCTGGCCGCGAGGTCGTGGTTTCGACTCCGCCCGGCGTGCCGGTGATCATCTTCTCGGGCCTGCGCTCGGAATCGGCCGATCTCGAAACGCTCCGCCCGAACACGCGGCTCGTCGAGAAGCCATATTCGCTGGTGATGCTGATGGACACGCTCGAGGACATGCTCGAGGAGTCGCGCGGCAACCAGAGCGGCTTCGGACGGATCGCCGCTTCGTAAGGGCGCGAACGTGTTGCGACCAGGGCGGCACTTCCGTGCCGCCCTGGCTGTTTACAGAATATTCTTGCCCAGAGCAGAGAGCGCGAGCTCTGTGCCGAACTCCGCCGTCATGTTGCGCACGTCGAGCGCGGGGTTCACTTCCACCAGGTCGAGGGATGTCATCTGTCCCGACTCCGCGATCATCTCCATCACGACGTGGGCTTCGCGGTAACTGAGGCCACCCTTGACCGGCGTACCGACGCCGGGCGCCACCGTGGGATCGCAGACATCGAGGTCGTACGAAACATGGAACCCGGCGGTCCCGCTGCCGGCAATGGCAATCGCGCGCTCCATGACCTCCGCGATGCCGAGCCGATCGATTTCTTTCATGGTGAATACGTGCACCTTCGCCGCCTTGACGATTTCCTTTTCCCGGTCATCAAGATTACGAATGCCGACCAGCACGGTGTGCTTCGCCTGCACGGCCGGCGCGTCGCCGGCAAAGTGCGCGAGCTCCGCAGGCTCGGGACCGAGCAGCGCGGCAAGTGGCATGCCGTGCACGTTGCCCGATCCGCTCGACGCGGGGCTGTTCATGTCGCCATGTGCATCGACCCAGATGAGGCCGAGCGGCTTGCCCCGCCGCCGCACGTGAACCGATGCGGCTGCGACCGAGCCCGCGCCGAGGCTATGGTCGCCACCGAGCGCGATTGGGATCGCGCGCTCGTCTAGTGAGGCGAGCGATATCTGGAACAACCGCTGGCAGACCTTCGCAATTTCCTTCACGTACCGCTTGCGCGGGTCGCCGGCGCCCTTCGCCTCGGGGATGGGGGAGAGCACGTCGCCCTTGTCGGTGACCGCAAGGCCGAGCGCCGACAGTTGCTCGCGAATGCCGGCAATGCGAAACGCCGACGGCCCCATGTCGGTTCCGCGCCGATTGCCGCCGAGATCCAGCGGCACGCCGATGATGTGAACGGATTTCATTCGCTATTCGCTATTCGGTATTCGCAAGGCTATCTCTTCTTGTATGTCATCGAAATGCCCTCGTGACCGGGCGACACCGTGGTGGTCAGCGCCTGCGGATGCGTCTCGATGAGTGACAGGAAATCGAGCATGTCGTTCTTCTTGTTAATGACGTTGTGGGCCAGGAACAGACCGCCCGGGGTGACGCGTGGGAATACCATGTCAAAAAATTTCTTGTAGTCAGGCTTCCACGCGTCGAGGAACACCAGGTCGAACTGGCCGTGCACCTTCGGCACTTCCTTGAACGCATCGCCGGCGATCACCTGGACGATGTCCGACAGGCCGGCGCGCTGGATGTTGGCGGCGGCTTCCTTGGCCCGGACGGGGTCGTACTCGATGGTTACCAGCTTGCCGCCGGTCTGGCGCAGGCCCATGCCAATCCAGATGGCGCTGTAGCCGCTGGCCGCGCCGATTTCGAGGACCTGCTTGGCGCCGATGGCGCCGACCAGCACTCGCAGGAAGCGGCCGTCCTCTTCCGACACGGCCAGTTGGCCCTTGTCGGCGGTCCGGATGCCCGCCAGCAGCTGGGCGATGGCCGGGTCAACGGCGGCGGGCTTGGGGTTTGACGGCGTTTGCGCCGCGGCAGGGCCGGCGAGGGCGAAGACGACCAGCAAGGCAATTCCGCGAAAAAACATCTGTCCATTCTAGCCGGGACCCCCAAAGGCGCGTGTTATAGTGCCGTGACTTTTACGAAACCAACCCGGAGAGTCTCAGGGGAGCGTATGGACTGTTTCGCCGGCATCGGCCACCTAGCTCGTCGATGCTTTCCGGGCCATTCCGTAGGAATGGCCCCCTCATACAACGAACGGACGGTCCACTAGTGAGCCCGATTCTCACCCGCCCGGTTCGCGAGCAACTCGAGCACGATCGGGTTATTCGCCAGCTGCAAGGCCGCTACAAGCGTAAGAACGACGTCATCATCAATCCCGGCAACGAACAAAACCTGTCCGTCACGGTCGGCGATCTGGTGGTCTATCCAGACTTGCTGTTGATCGCTGAGGGCGGCAAGAAACTGCTGGGAACCGTCGAAGTGGAAACCGGTGAATCCGTGAACGCCCTCGAGGCACGAGCGGAATGGGCCGTGTTCTGCAAGTTAAAGGTACCCTTGCACTTATACGTGCCACCGACCTCGGTCGACACCGCTCGCCGGCTGTGCGCCGAGTACGACATTCCGGTCGCCGAAGTCTGGACTTTTCACATTACGTTCGACCAGGTGCGCTTCACCATGATCCACCGGTCCGACGCGCCGGTAGGCAAGGGCGTCAGTCTGCCTTCGCCGAAACCCGCCGCGAAGGCAAAGCCGGTTGACGCTCCCCTCCACCCCGCCCTCGGTGGGCAAACCGCATCACCGGTGGTCAAGGTGGTGGCGAAACCAGTCGCGAAAATCGGGCCGAAGCCGGTCGCCAAGCCAAAGCCTCCCGCCAAGCCAAAGCCTGCCGCCAAGCCAAGGCCTGCCGCCAGGCTAAAGCCTGCCGCGAAGGCAAAACCCGCCGCCAAGGCCAAGGGCGTCGTGAAAGCCAGGGCGAAGGCCCCGGTGAAGGCCAAAGCGTCCAAGCCGGCGAAGAAGTCCAAGCCGGCCTTGAAGAAGCGGCGCTAGGGCGGGTACGTGCCATTCCTCCGCCTGACCCGCGACCGCCGCGGCACTGAGAACACTTTTCTGCTTCATGCCGATCGCCCTGGCGATCGGCCGCGTCTGCTGTATTGGTATCGCACGGCACCAGGCATCGTCTTGGGCCGGGCGCCGCTCGATGAAGACGCCATTCGCACCATCGAAGATCAGCATCCGGAGATTGATTTCGACTGGCCCGCCATTCTCGCCCTCAGTGAAGTCATGACGCCGGAAGACGAGGCGGCGCCTCGTCCGCGACAGCCCGAAGGCCGGCGCCAGCGCCCGCCGCGCGATCAGCAGCGCGATTCGCAGCCGCGCCGCCGCCAGGATTCGGTACCGCCGCCTGCGATCGACGTGGTTGATGAAGCCGCTGAGGAATTGCCTGGCGTCCCGCTCATGGAGGAGTTCGCCGCCGAGGCCTTCGTGGAAGATGAAGCGCCGCCGCCACCACCGCGGCACGCGCATGGGCTACTCGAAGAACTGGTTGGCCGCGAAATCGCCACGCGGCTGCGCGCGCGTCACTCCGAATTGTCGGCGCGCATTCACGAGCGCCATGCTGACGGAGCCGAGCGCGATCGCTGGATGGCGCGGGCCGACTCGCTCAACCCCGATATGTGGCTGACGCCCGAGGCCGTGCTCGAAGGCGTGCGCCGCGCCGATGGGTTGCTTGAATCTCTCCGTCAGGAGTTGCTCGGAGGCTCCTAATCTCCTCGGCTCTGGTTTTACTTGTCCCGGGAGTAGCGGGATTCGATCGCGTCGATCTTGGCGAGCCGCCCCATGTGGCGCTCCTCACTTGAAAAGCTCGCGGCCAGGAACGTTTCGGCCAACACGCGAGCGAGCGCGGGTCCAATGACGCGCGCACCCAGGCACAGGATATTGAGGTCGTCGTGTTCGACCGCTTGCCGAGCCGTGTAGGCATCGTGGCACACTGCGGCGCGCACCCCGGGGAATTTGCAAGCCGCAACCGCCGCCCCGGCCCCGCTGCCGCACACCAGCACGCCGCGGTCGGCCTGGCCATTACGAATGGCTTCCGCCACCGCTTCTGCACTGTCGGGGTAATCCACCGGCGCCGTCGAGTGCGTTCCCAGGTCCGTCACCTCGTGGCCCCCCTGGGCCAGATGGCCGGCGAGGTCCCGTTTCATCTCAAAACCAGCGTGATCGGCCCCAATTGCAATGCGCATGGCAGAGAGCATATAGGGCTTGGGGGGCTTGGGGGCTTGGGGGCTTGGAAATTCCAAAGCTCCAGGCTTCAGGGCTTCCAAGCCTCCAAGCCTCCAAGCCTCCAAGCCCCCCGAGACGTCTTATACTGTCAGCATGACGACGGCACCCTTTCGCCTGGTAGCTCTCGCTACGCTTGCTCTTTCCACGGCCCTTGGCGCGCAGGCGCCCGCGCCAAAGCCGGCCGCTCCGCCGCCATCTGCCGGGCAGCCGCAGTTCAGGGTGGCGATCGACTACGTCACAACCGACGCGATTGTGCGCAACAGCCAGGACCAGTTCGTGGCCGACCTCACCAAGGGCGACTTCGAGATCTACGAAGACGGCGTGCGCCAGGAAATTACCGGCCTCACGCTGGTGCACGGCGGCCGTGTGCACAACCTGGCGGCCCCCGCGGCGCCGGCGGTGCAGGAAGGCATTATTCTTCCGCCCTCGCGGCCCAAGAACGATACGGCGGGCCGCATCTTCCTGATCATCGTTGACGACCTGCACCTCGACTTCCGCAACACCGGCCGCATTCGCGATCTGTTCAAGAAGATTTCGCGCACGCTGGTGCACGAAGGCGACATGTTCTCGATCGTCTCGACCGGTCCCTCGTCTTTGGCCATCGATCCCACCTACGACCGCAAGATCCTGGACGAAGCGATCAAGAAGATCACCGGCAGCGGCCTCAAGCCATCAGACATCATCCAGGGATCTGAAGGTTCTGACGGCCCGAGCGAAGTGCGCTACCGCGCCAACGTCGCGTTCTCTACCGCCTACGACATGCTGTCGCAGATGGAGAAGATCAACAACCGTCGCAAGGCGGTGATCTGGGTGAGCAACGGCTACGACTTCAACCCGTTTGCCGAATCACGACTCGGTGAGGACCCGGTGTTTGGCGGCCGCTTCGGCCAGACGCGCGAGGAAGGCCGGCAGCAGCAGGGCCAGTTCAGCGGCCAGCAGTTCTCCGACGCCGACCTGGCGCGCGAGCTGGCGGAAGTGACCCGCACGGCGAACCGCGCCAACGCTACGCTCTACACCATCGACCCGCGGGGCCTGGTGGCAGGCGCTGACCTTGACGAGCAACTGGATCCGGTGGAGTTCGGCGAGCACGTGCGGAAGACGCAGGACAGCCTGCGCGTGCTGGCAGAAGAAACCGGCGGCATTGCCGTGGTGAACCAGAACAACTTCGACAAGGCGCTCAAGCGCATTGACGCCGAGACCAGCGACTACTACGTGCTGGGCTACTCATCCACCAACCCCGACCCGCTCAAGCGCACGCGCAAGATCGAGGTCAAGCTGGTGAACAAGCCGGGCACTAGCGTGTGGTCGCGGACGTCGTACTCGCTGCGGCAGCAGCCGAAAGCGCCGTAACGGGCTCGACGGCGAGGGTTTCCTGGATGCGCTCGCGCAGCCAGGTTACCGGCTGGGGATGCAGGCGGACAAAGGCTTGCCACTCCTGCTCGTTAAGGACGATTGAGATGACGCGCTCGCGGCTGGTTTCCACCCCTCGATCCTAGCGACGCCAGCCATTCCAGAAAATAGAATGATCGAATCGGACCCATCTGATTCGGTCATCGCTATTCGCGGTTCGATATTCGCTACGGCGCCAGCTTGAGCTTCGGGCGCACGCGCTCGAACGCCTTGATGACTTCCTGCACGGCGCGCGGCGTCCGGCTCATCTTCGGGTAAATCCAGCCGGTCTCGCGCACCAGCGAGCGCCCCTCGATGCGGGCGCAGTGCATCTGGCCGCTCGTCACGTCGCGCGCCACGGCCTGGTAGGGGATGATCGTGATGCCGAGGCCGTTGCGGACCAGCGCCTTGATGATCTCGACATTCTCGGTTTCCATGACGATCTGCGGCTCAATGCGCGCCGTCATGAAGAACTCGTCGACCGCCCGGCGGGTGTTCGAACCAGACTCGAACAGCACGAACGGCTGCCGCACCAGGTCTTGCGGCAAGACCTTCTTCTTGCGGGAGAGCGGGTGCTTGGCGGCGGTCACCACCAACAGCTCCTCCTGCAGTACCGGCACCGTCACCAGGTCCGGCTGCTCGACCGGCAGCGTCAGCAGTGCCAGGTCGCCGGCGCCCGAGCGCAGCCGCGCCAGGCACTGTTCGGCCCCGCCCGACATCAGCTTGAGCTCAATCTCCGGATGCTGCCGCTTGAGTTCGGTCAACAGGGGAGGAAAGACGTAGAGACACACCGTCATGCCGCCCAGCAGGCGGACGGTGCCACGCAGGGATTCCTGACTGTCGGTAATGCCGGCCGTGGTGTCCTTCAGGTCCTGGAAGACCCGATGGCTGAGCTGCAACAGCGATTCTCCCGCGGCCGTAATGCGAATGCGGCGTCCCACGCGCAGGAACACCGGCTCTTTCAGTTCATCTTCGAGCAGCAGGATCTGCCGGCTGATGGCCGACTGCGAAACGTGCAGCTTGTGGCCGGCCGCCGTAAACGACCCTGTTTCTGCTATCGCTCGTATGATTTCTAGTTGTCGAAGGTCCACCAAACCCTCCCGGATTGCATGAGAGCATATATCTCACGCAGAGATGGATTCAAGGAGAACTATGGGGTGAGCTTCTCTAAGGCGGCTTTCGCTCTGGCCACCGCCTCGGCCAGGTAGTGCGCGTCGAGCTCGATGCCGACAAAGTTCACGCCCAGTTGCGCGCATGCAACGGCGCTGCTCCCCAGTCCCAGGAAAGGATCGACGGCCAGGCCGACCCTCGGCAGGCCGTGCAGCTTCAGGCAGTAGGCCGGCAGCCGCCAGGGGAAAGTGGCGGGGTGCGGCCGTTCCTTGTCGCGGCTCTGAATGGTGTCGTAGGGCAGGAACCAGGTGTTGCCTCGGCAACGCAACCCCGACCCTGCACCCTGCCACCGGGTGACGTTCGACGGGTCCTGGTACTTCACCCCCACGGCGCGACGGTCAAGCGGGGTCCGCCCGGTCGGGCTGAAGTGAAACACGAACTCGTGGCAGTCGTTGATGAAGCGCTCGCTGTTGATCGGCTTGTAGTGGCCGACCGCCAGGTCGTCAGCCAATCCGGATCGGGTGCCAGCCAGCGACTTCTCGATCGCAATCGACTTTACCCAGTGCAGGATGTTCTGAAGTTCGAGGTGGGGGCGCACCGCCTGGGCCACGTCGAGGGCGGTCCAGGGATCTTTGGGCTTGGCGCCGACGTTCAGGAACAGCGAGCCTTCGATGGCCAAGACCCGCTTGATCGCCTGAATCCACTCTCCCGTCCACGCCAAATACTCCGACCGCGGCTGACCATCGTCATAAGAACGGTAGCGGATGCCCAGGTTGTAGGGCGGGGAGGTGACGACGACGTCAACGGAGGACGGCGCGAGCCGGCCGAGAATGTCGAGTGCATCTGCGTGGTAGAAGCGAAGCCGCTGGCGTCCGCGGCGCAGGTCGGCAAAGGGTTTGGGAAGGCGAGCGGACACGTCGGTACGATTGTACCGTGGCCGTCGGATAACTCCTTACGACGCGCGAGCGGCCAGCGTGGTCAGGGCAACGGCGGCGAACCGCTCGCGCTCAGCCGAAACCGTGTGGTTGCGGCGGTGCGCCGGGCTCTCGCAGCTAACGCCTTTCTCTTCCACGTAGGCGACTTCACGAGTGCTGGCAACGTCGCGGTAGCGACCGACAACGCACCCGCATGACAACGTCGAGAATCCCAGAATGCGAACGACGCTCATCGAATTGCTCCCCTTGCGACCAACACTTAGCAAAGCCCGTGCCGGAGGCTGATCCGTTGTCTCGAGCGGGAGGGAACTGAACTCGCTCCGTTACGGACGCACTTGGGCGTGTCACTTCTTACACACCAAGTGAGCTGAGAGCCACACAGTTGCCACACGTTCACCTGACTAGTAATCGGCGAACTTGGATCACACTTCAGCCAATTGGATGGCGTTATGGATTGGAGCGAATCGACGCGAGCCCTTCGCGCGCGCTCTGAGACATGGGGTCCACCGTCAGGGCTTCGGCAAAGTAGTGGAGCGCGCGGGCTCGATTGCCGGCCTGCAATTCGAGGGTGGCGAGGTTGGTGTACGTGCCCGATTCTCGCGGGTCTGCCTTGATCGAGGCTTCGAATGCCGCCCGGGCCGCCTCGGCCTGGCCCAGGCTGGCGAGACAGGCGCCGAGCAAGTTGTGGGCTTTTGCGTTGGCAGGGTCAAGCGCCACGGCGTTGCGGGCGGCTTGAACCGCGAGGTCGAGTCGGTTCTGCATGAAGAACAGCGACCCTGCGTAGTAATGCGACCACGTGTTCTTCGGCGCTTCCGACACCAGCCGGGCGGCCACCGGCTCCAGCCGTGTCGCGTCGCCGATGTCGGACAGGATCGAAGCCAATTGCTCGAGGGCCGCGAGGTTACCGGGGTCTGATTGCAGCACGCCGAACGGAATGCGGGCGGCCTCTTCGACCGCGCCCTGCGAAGCCAGCACCTTGGAGAGGGCCATCTTGGCCGACGTATTCGCTGGGCCCGATGCCAATTTTGTCAGTACCGCCCGTGCATCGTCGATGCGACCGAGCGCTCCGGCCGAGCGGGTGAGCCCGTCCAGGGTCACCGGGTCGTTGGGATCGGCTTCGAGCGCCCTGATGAAGTCCTCGTATGCCGGACGATGTGCATCCGCGCGCAGGAACATCAACCCGCGATCGCGACGGCTACTGGCGGTCGCGACCCGTTCCGCCGCGATCACCGCCGCGGGTTTCTGGCTGCTGGCCGCCAGCTCCCGCAGCGTCGTCGCGTTGTCATCGCGCGAGAGGCCAAAAATATTGCGCGGGCCCGAGAACTCCAACCGCGACCGGTCGTCAGTCTGCAGCGGAGCGCCGTCCGCCCAGGCCCTGAGCGCCGCGCCCTGGGCCACGAATAGGGAGGTCACGGCGAATGGGTCCAAGGCGCCGACCGACGCCAGGTCTTCCGCCACACCGGGACGTGCCCAGGCCGTGGCGATGCCGGCGACACGCTCGTCAAGCGGGCTGGTCGAACCGATCAGCAGGACATCGGCGTCGCCGACCAGCCACATCGAGCCGTCAGGAAACGCCGTGAGAAAGGTGGCGACGATCGACCGCAGGTCGTCGCGGCTGATGTCGTAGGTATGCGCCCACTGGCACAGCAACCCGCCGGGGGCCAGCCTCGCCTTTGCGCCCTCGAAGAATTCGCGCGTGAAGAGCGAGGCGATGCCGGCCATCCATGGGTTCGACGGCTCAGAGACGATCACGTCGTAGCTTTCGCGCCCCAGCATCAGGTGCGTGCGGCCGTCACCGACGATCAACCGCGTGCGCGGGTCGGCCAGCGCGTGGTGGTTCTCGACGTCGAAGAAGCGCGACGCGTCCACCACTTCGGGTGAAATCTCGAGCACCGTCGCGGCCTCGAGCGGGTGGGTCAGCGCCGAGCCCAGCGTGACGCCGCTGCCCAGGCCGAGAATGGCCACGCGCTTGGGCGCGGGATGCAGCAGCAGCGGCACATGCGCGAGCAGGCGCTGCGTCAACATGTCACCGGCATTCGAGGCATCGACCTTACCGTCGATGGCGAGCGAGACCGTCCCCGCGAGCCGGCGAACGGCGACCGTGCCGGTCGCTCCCTCGCGATAGGACAGCAACTCGCCGGCTGCCAGTGCGGTTTCGAGACTGGGGCCGCGCATCGCCGCGGCATACTTGTAGGCGCCGCTCGAGAGCAGCAATCGATCCCACTGCGGCAAAGCGAAGCCAGCGGCGAGCACGATGACGGCGAGGCCCATGCCAATCAGGCGGCCTCGGCTTCGGCCGGCTGACACCAGGATGCCAAGCGCGGTAGCGCCGACCACCAGGGCGACCAGGCGAATGGTCAGGTGCAACCCGATCTGCGGGACCAGGACAAAGCCGGACAGCAACGCCCCGGCAATCGCACCCACCGTATTCACCGCATAGATCCGGCCGAGATTCTCGGTCACCGCTTCATCGCGACCCGCGGCCATGGCAACGGCAAACGGGAACGCTGCGCCGAAGGCCAGCGTCATCGGCAACAGCAGTGCAATTACCATCAGCACTTCGCGCCGCAAGACATCACCAAACCGGTAATCGGGACGGGCGACGATCTCCGCGATGGTCAACAGCGCCCAATCAACGGACGAGGCCGCCGCGAGAGAAAGGATGACGCTGATCAGCATGCAGATCGCGAGTCCGACCGACGCATTGCGCACGCGTGCGACCAGCCACGCGCCAATGGTGGCGCCGCCCGCGAGGCCGATGATGAAGATCGCCACCACCATGCTGAACGCGTAGGTGGTCGGTCCGAGAATCTGCACGAGCAGCCGCGTCCAGACGACTTGCAGCGTCAGCGAGGCAAACCCGGAGGCGCCGAGCGCGAGCGCGGCCAGCCATGGGCTGCCCTCAACCGACGTTCGGAGAGCGGACAGCTGCGAGCTTGCGGTTGCCCGCCGAGGACGCAGGCGCTCGCCCTCGGGACTTGCGTCGGCGTTCGACGTAGTGCGGGCAATGGCATAGGCACCGGCCGCTGCCGCCATATTGAGCGCGACGCCGATCCACGTCGATCCGCTGAGGCCGAGCGACGGAATGAGAACAAACCCCGCGAGCACCGCCCCTGCGGCCGCGCCGAGGGTGTTGGCCGCGTACAAGCCGCCCGCGTCTTGCGCCGCACTCGCCGCCGTGCGAACCATCCACCGCGACGCAATTGGGAACGTCGCACCCATCGCCGCCGCCGGTGCTGCGAGCAACAGCACGCCGGTTCCGAGCCGCAGCAAGGCAAACGCGGCGCCGCCATCGCCGTCGGCGTAGGCGCCGACCAGCAACGGGCGCAGGGCCGTCAGCGCAAATGGCAGCACGAGGGCGAGTACGGCGATGGTGAGTTCGAGGCCGGCGTAGACCGTGAGTGCGCGTTTTGGTGTCAGGCGTCCGCCACGATGGCCGGCAATGGCGGCGCCCACCGCGAGCCCGCCCATGAAGGCAGCCAGTACGGTGCTGGCCGCCGCAATGCCATGTCCCATCTGCAACGTCAGCAGCCGGGTCCAGACAACTTCGTAAATCAGGGCCGCGGCGCCAGACACCGCAAACAGGATCAGGAACGGGCCACGCCGCATCGCAGACAGAGTATCAGAGGCGCGCGTTTCAGCTTCGCGGCGTGGGGCTCGGCGGCCGCGGTGCCGCCTCGTGGGGCGTGCGGCTTGCGCCGCTGGTCGGAAAATAGTTTCCCCACGAGCGAAGCGAGCCCGAGGATGCGAGCGCAGCGAGCGCCCCCCGAGCGGCGTAGCCGCGAGCCCTACCGGCGGTCTGCCGCCGGCCTGTACAGCGTGAGGTGCTGATCGCGCTGAACCTGTTCAAGGTCCCACGCATCGATCACCGCGTCGGCGGACTCCTGCGAGATGAAGCGGGAGTCGATCACCACATAACCAAGATTCATGCGGACCGCGAAGTCAGTACCACGCGCGAACAGGTCGGACATCTCCGCGTCGGTCAGCGGCTGTGGCTCGCTCATCTTCATCAGGAGGGCCAGCGTCGGATACTGAGCACGCATGCGTGCCACCCGACCAGGCGAGATGCGCGACAAGTAGCCGCCGATCAGCCGTTTCTGGTGGCGGGTCTGATTGAACTGCGAGCGTGGACGGAAATTGCCGATCGACGAGACGCCGTCGCGGATGCCAAATGGCAGCGACAACACGCGCACGTCACGCGGGTCCGCGGCAATCGTGTCGTAGATCGGGGAGATCGCGGCCGAATAAAGTGTGCGCGGTGCCGGCCACAGCTCGACCGCGAGCAGCATGGCCACCACCGCCGTGAGCGTGCGCCGCCGCTGCGGCCAGCGCATACCGAGAGCGGCCAGGGCTCCCGCGAGCAACATGGCAAGGCCGAGGGCGGCAACGATCGCGAAGCGAGTCGGCATGCGCGCCAGGCTCAGCGGCGTGACATACCGAAGCAGGGCCCACGGGCCGGGCACATGGGTGTTGGTGCCGGCAATGATGATGAACGGCCCGAGCGCGAGGAGGGCGAAGCCGATGGCCAGCCACCACCATCCCGCTTTGGGGCGGTAGTTGGCGAACCAGAACGCCGCCGCGACGACCACGATCGCGACGAGGCTGAAGGATGCCGTGAACTCCACGAACCGCGTCGGCGCGGTGATCTGTTCATCGCCGAGCGCCAGACGCATCAGCGGGTGGTTGGGATTGGGCGTGAAGAACGACAGCAGATCCACGCCGCGTGGGCTGCTGCGCCAGAAGATCTGCGGGCTGACGAACTGACCGCCGATAATGCCTTCGACCATGCCGTACAAGACCGGCGACAGGGGGCCGGCGCACGCGATCGTTGCCACCAGCACCGCCTTGATCGGCCGCGGGCCAAAGCTGGCCAGGCGCATCAGCCGCGGACGCCACCAGATTCCGAGCCGGCAGACCACCAGCACGGTGAGAATCAGTACCGGCGTGTAAAGGCTGCGGACGTGGACCGCTACGCCCAGCACCTCGAAATCGCCGCCTCGGCCGAGGGCGAGTCCAGTGACCAGTCCGCCGAAACAGACAATGAGCACGTCCAGCAGCCAGACCCACGGCCGACGGGTCACTGGTGCCGGCGCCCGCGTGACCCGGATCACGGTGGTGGCCACATAGAGACCCGCGATCATCAGGCAATACACGCCGTAATAGGCGTCGCAGAGGGCCGCCCACGCCATGCACAGACCCACCAGCGCGGCGTTGGCCATGGTGCGATTGCGTTCGGCATTCACGAGGGCCCAGATGAATGCCGGGAGTGGGGCCGCGGCGGCAAGGCTGAAGTGGCCGGTGCTCCGTGCGACGAGCACTGGCGACCACGCAAAGGCGACGCCGACGACAAACGCCTCGACCCGCGTCACGGTGAACGCGGCGCGGGCAAGCCCGTAGGTCATCAGCGACGTCAGCACGCTCATGACGAGATACACGAGATTGAACGATGCCACCACCCCGAACAGCGAGATCAGCGGGAGGGCAAGCAGGTCAGGGAAGACCGTGTAGTTGTGCTGGGAAAGGTCGACCCAACCGGTCATTCCGAGGATCTGCTCGGTGCCGAACGGGCTATTTCCCTGCAGGGCTTCTCTGTGAAACACCCATTGGTTCCACAAATACACACCAGTATCGCCGCCGGGATCACCCGTCAGGTGAGTCCCCAGTTGAATGGGCAATGGCCACGTGAAGGCACAGGCGACCAGCGCGTAACCGAGCAAGACGGCGAGCTGGGAGGCACGCACGCGTCGCATGGGCAGGGGAGGAGTTGTATCACAGAAGGGCGCGGGCTTCGCCCGCGTAGAGCTCGCCCTTCGCCTTCGCTCAGGGCTGTGGGGCTCGGCGCTCACGCGCCTCGTCGGGCTCGCGCCTGGCGGCGCTCGTGGGGGCCCTACGAGCGAAGCCCCCAGGATGCGAGCGTCAGCGAGCGACCCCCACGACGCGGCAGAGCCGCCGAGCCCCACGGGCCGCCGTACAAGCAACGAGGCAGGTGGACGAATCCACCTGCCTCGTTGGTAGGACGGGGCCCCGCCTAGAAGTTAAAGCGGACGCCGAAGCGGATGACGCGCGGGTTGAGAATCGCGGTCACGTCGTTGAACGGCGCGGTTGCCGTGTTGGTCGTGCGCACGTTGGTGGGCACGCCCGAGTTCATGATGTTGAAGACGTCAAGCATCGGCGTGACCTTGCCGAACTTGCCGAAGTTGACGGTCTTGTCGAGGCGGAAGTCGAGGATCGCCACCGACGGATAGCGGTTCGCATCAACCGGCTGGACGCGAATCGTGCGCGCGCCCTCGACCGGCATCGTCACGCTGATGGTGCGGGCGTAGTTGAAGCCGCTCTGCACCTTCCACGACCCTGAGAAACCAATCTCGTACGGCAGCACGTAGCGGCCGATGATCTTGTAGTTCCACAGCGTGGAGGTTTCCTTGCCTTCGTCACCGAACATCTGGTCGAAGGGACGGTACACGAAGCCACGGTTGAGGTTCGCGTTGGCGCCCTGGGTGTGGATCATCGTGGACCAGGTGTAGCCGAACGACGTGAGCAGCATCCACTTGTTGGCGAAGCGGCGGTTGAGCGCAAACTCCGCGGTGTGGAAGTCGGCGTCGTTGCGGTCGTCGTTGGTGTAGACGCGGTCGCTGCCAGTGCCGGCAGCAAGGGCCCTGGTCTGGAACGTCTGGTCGTCGCCGGTGCCCACCACGCGGTCAACGCCGGGATCGGTGATCGCGAACGGCACCGTGTAGCCGGCGGCCCGAACGACGTCCACTTCGCCCCACACGTTGCGCATGTTCTTGTAGACCCACGAGGCGCGAGCCGAAAGGCCGCTCGCGACTTCGCGTTCGAGGTTGACCGACATCTCGTTGCTGGTCGGACGGATCAGGTCGCGGTCGACGCGGACGCCGCCGGCGCCGCCCAGCGATTGCTGGAACGCGCCGAGTTCGGCCGGCGAGCTGACGAGACGGTCGCCGTTCAGGTCGCAACCGGTGGTCTGGCCCGCGGCGCACGAGAGGAAAGCGTAACGCAGCTGCGCGAGTCCCACCGGGTTTTCCTGGTCGGCCAGCGTGTCGGCCGAGTTCCAGCGCGACTGGCCAATGAAGCCCTTGATCACCGTCCGGTTGTCGCCGGTCAGGTCATACGCCAAGCCGATCTTCGGCGACAGCGTCGTGGTGTTGGCGACGTTGGTTGCTTTCACGTCGCGCGGCGCCACAAACGCGGTGTAGCGTGCGTCGGTCGAGCCAGCCAACGCAGGAATGCCGTTGGGCGCGAACGTCTGGTCTGGCCACTGATCCTTGTAGTTCTCGACGCGCACGCCCAGGTTCATCGTCAGGCGGTCGGTCAGCTTCCAGGTGTCGTTGATCCAGCCGGAGGTGTAGACGACATCGTTGATGCCGGTGACCGACGAGTTGAAGATGTCAACTGCGGCCAGGTTGCCGTTGTTGTCGCGGTAGTTGATGTCAAACGGCTGGTCGTTGAAGAGCTTCCGGCGATCGCGCTTCCAGTCCACGCCCATGCGGAAGTCGTGGCTGCCCTTCCAGCCATCCTGGAAGTAGGACAGCGTGGTGTAGAACTGGGGCTTGAAACGCTTCTGGTCCTGGTAACCGCTGTTGCCGCCGCGCGGCGAGATCACGCTGGTCGCGGTGTCGATGCGGGGCGCTTCCCACGGACCGTCATACAGGCCGAAGTCGCGGACCGGACGAAGCGGGAAGAAGTTGTACCACTCGCCGGCCAGCACGTCGAGGAACGCCCGGCTGCCGAGCACGCTGGTCCACTCGATCTTCATCGGATAGTTACGCGAGCTCTGATAGTAGGCGGCCGACAGCGGCGTGGTCAGGCTGATGCCGCGCAGGTCCTGCAGCTTCTCGCGCTTGTTGAGGAAGCCGATGATCTGGTTGCTCTTGCCAATCTGGAACGTGCCCTTGAACGTGTACTTGTTGGAGAGCTTCGAGCGCTGCGTCTGATCGCCGAGGCCGGTGATGTATTCGTACTTGTCGTTCAGGCGCCAGCTGGTGAAGAACCACGCCTTCTGTTTCCACAACGGACCGCCGACGTCGCCGTTGAGGTCGAACTGCTTCTGGGTGGCGTTACCGCGGCAGATGGTCTCGCCGCTGCGCTGGAAGCACAGCCCGAGGCGCGAGAACCTGCCGTTGTCGTCCGGCGAGTTCAGCAGGCGCAGGTTGTCCGGCACGTTGTCGGTCAGCTGCCCCTCGTTGATGTAGTCGCTGTACCAGGTGCCGGTGAAGCGGTCGCCGCCCGACTTGACGCTGATGCTGAGCACCGCGCCGCCGGCGAAGGCGCCCGCGTCCGCGCCGGCGCCGCCGACCTGGAACTCTTCGAAGCTGCCGAAGTCGAAATAGCCGGCGTTGGCCGCTGTGCCTTCGGTGGTGTCAATGCCTTCCATGCGCGTCTGGTTCTGCGTGTCGAAGCCATACGAGCGGAAGCCAGACTGGTTGCCCGTGTTCGAGCCGCCGACGTCGTAGGCGCTCATCTGGATGCCAGGAGCCTGGCCCATGGCCGCCCAGATGTCGCGGGCGTTCGGAATCTCGGTGAGCAGTTCCTTGGTGAAGTTGGTGCCCATCGAGGTCGTCGACGTGTCGACGATCGGCGAGGCGCCGGTGACCGTCACCGTTTCCTGCAGGGTCGCCACGTTCATCTGCTGATCGACCGTCAGGGTCTGGTTGATAACCACGCGGACGTCGTTGCGTTGCACCTTCTGGAAGCCGGCCAGATCGAATTCGATCGAATAGACACCGGGATTCAGTGCGAGGAAGCGGTAGCTGCCGTCAGCGCCCGTGACCTGAACCTGCGGCTGAATCAGTGCCGGGCTCGTTGCCGTGACCGTCACGCCGGGCAGGATCGCGCCGGTGTTATCGGTGATCGTGCCGTTAATGCGGCCTCGAAATTCCTGTGCGAAAGTGGGAGCTGCAATCGCAAGCAGCGTCACGCACAGGCAGAACACTGTCAGCCTGGTCAGCCTCATCATCGTTCCTCCAACTACAACGCGAATTAAGTCGCAAATCTGACGGGAACGGCGCCAAGGCCGGGCCCGGCCACAGCGATTCCGGCACAAATGTTCCAAGAACTGACTATGGTCCGGAGGCATCGTAGCCCCTGCGGCTTTGCCTTTGCAAGTTTCCGCCATCCGCATTTTTGGATCGCAGACGGGGCTATATTTTTCTGTCTGCTCAGAGTCCTCTGTGGCTAATGGCTCGTATCACGAAGCTGCCGGAACTGTTGGAGTTCGGCCGCGCGCTGTGCCCTCATCGCCCGGTCGGCGTTGAACAACCAGATCATGAACGCAATATGCGGCACGGCAAGGGCAGCCAGTTCGACAGGCGTGGCCAATGGTTGGGCCAGTAGCACCGGCAGCGTGTTGGCGATCGCCGCCAGAAGAAAGACCGGAACGAACAACGGATGCCCGCCGGTTCCTGGCACCGCGCTCAACCTCATCGCTACTCGTTCCCAGGAAGGCGAGTGATGAAGCGGGCGCTCGGGCTGGCCCTCTTCCTCATAAAACACCTGCAGGTAGCGGCCAATGCGCTCGGCGCCAAAGTGTAAAGGCCTAATCGCCTCCAAGGTTGCCAGTAACACAAGCAGCGGAATAATGGCGGCAATCGGATACGGAATCCACACCAGCACGACCGTTAAAATACCTGCCCAAATCCCGAGCCCGGACAGGAAAAGGATCGGCTTGAGGCTGCCCCGGGCGGCAATAGTCTCCCTAAGGATGCGGTACTCGGTTGCAGCCGGTCGTTCCATTAGGGGTTAGCTTAATACAATGGACGATAAACCCTATTGATTCTTGGGGATAGTGTGACTACAATGCCCGCAAGTTGCTGATGCTGAAGTCAAACCGCGTTACGAGACTGGCAGTGTGCCTGGCGATTGTCGCCACGTCCATCGTCGCTGTACCGACCTCAGCAGACGCGGCGCGCGCCCGGTCTAAGACCGCGGCAGCCAGAACCACGGCGGCGAAAGCGCCAGCCCGCAGCACCCCCAGGAAAAAAGCTTACTCGGCGACCAGCGCCCGTGCGCGTCGCGCTCAGCTGGCAAAGGCCCGCGCCGCGGCTGCCGCTCGCACGATGCGCGAAGTACAGACGCCTCGCTTCCGCGTCGACGAGTTCGGCCGCGAAGTGCCTGATGTGCGCGCTGAAGCTGCCATCATCTACAACCCGACGACCGGCGAAGTGCTGTGGGAAAGTCACGCGCAGGACCAGCGGTCGCAAGCCAGCATCACCAAGGTGATGACGGCGCTGGTGTTTATCGACAGCGGCGCGTCGATGAGCACGCCGGTCACCGTCGAGCGCAGTGACGTGTCCCGCGCGTCCACCACGTATCTGCGCAACGGCTTCAAGTTGACCGCCGATGACCTGCTGAACCTGTTGCTGGTCGGGTCCGACAATGCCGCTGCTCGTGCCCTGGCTCGCATTTCTCCGTACGGCACCGAAGGCTTCATCACCAAGATGAACGAAAAGGCCGCTGAGCTGGGGCTGATCAACACGCGTTACGCCGACCCGTCGGGACTGCTCGCCGAGAACGTCTCGTCGGCCTACGATCTCGCCCGCCTGATCGCGCATGCCTCGGCTGACGAACGCGTCGGCGCGATCATGCGCAAGCAGACCTACACGACGCAGTCAGGCACGCAGACCATTACCGCTCGCAGCACCAACCAGATTGTCCGCAACGGCGACATCGACGTGGTGGGCGGCAAGACCGGCTTCATCAACCGCTCCGGCTACTGCCTGGCCACGCTGCTGCGACTGCCCTCAACGGGTCAACAAGTGGCTGTGGTGGTGCTTGGCGCCAAGTCCAACGCCAGCCGCTTTTGGGAAACGCGCCACCTGTTCAACTGGATGAGCACGCGAACCAAGGCGCTGCTCGACGGTGACGCCCAGCACCAGCAGGACGAATAGCGAAGAGCGAACCGCTATTCGCTGTTCTGTCTTCGCATCACTGCCGCATCCAGCGGCAGCGTCACAATCGGATCAGCATAGGGCAGTAACGGGCGCGCCGACTTTCGCGCGTCGAGCGCCTTGATGTAGCGGCCGCACGGCTGGCAGATCATTACCCGATACATGCCGTCGGGCGTTGCCATGGACGTGATGGTGCTGCGGTCGGTGTTGCCGCAGTACGGACAGTCGGTGGCGGCAAACGCCCATCGCACCAGGCAGCGTCCGCACACCAGCTGGCGTTCACCCGAAGCGGTGACGACGGCGAAGTCGGGTTCAGCGGCGCAGACCGGGCACGTCGGCCGTCGCCAGCCGTCGAAGTTCACGCGCTGCTGTAGCACTTCGGCGGTGCGCTGCACATAAGGGCGTGCCGCCCAGACCAGGACTTCGTCCAGCATCTCCACGTCGGGCGAGGGTGTGCCGTTGAACCACGCGCGCACGCGGTCGGGCAGGTCCGCGGCCCGGCCGACGTTGTGCAGCGCGATCACGCCGTCGGCGTCGATGGCGTCGTGCCGTCGCAAGATGTCGGCGATTTGCCGGATCAGCAGGCGCACGTCATTCCACTCGAACAGGATCTGATCGAAGTCAAGCAGTGCCTTCCCCTGCGCGAGGCGGGCGTTCAGCTCCTCGGGCGTGGCCTCGATCCACGGCGTGGTCAGGCGGCCCTGCACCCGGCGGACGGTTTCGATCAGGCTGACTTGCATTTGGGCAGCCGACGCCAGCTCCGGCTGACGTTCAGCCAATGCCTTAAGTTCGGCGATGTCGCGCGGCAAGACTCGCGCGCTGCTCGGGGATGAGCCAGACACGAGAGGATCATACAGGGATCAGGGATCGGGGATCGGCGATCCGTGAAATACACTGGACGAGCATGGCAAAAGCGGCGAAGCCGAAGGGGCAGTCTCGTCCTTCCACCGGCCTGCGCATCCTGATGATTGCTTCCGAGGCGCAGCCCTTCTCGAAGACTGGCGGGTTGGCGGATGTGGCGACCGCGCTGCCCAAGGCGCTGGGCCGGCTGGGACACGACGTCACCCTGATCACCCCACGCTATCGCGGCGCTCCGGACGGACCGGTGGCGGCGTCGGTGGCCACCGAAGTGGCCGGTCACCGCTTTCGCGCGCGGTTGCTCGAGCAGCCGATTGGCCCTGGCGCGCGCGTGTTGTTACTCGACTGTCCCGAGCTTTACGATCGTGCCGGCATTTACTACGAGGCCGCCGGCGACTACCCCGACAACCCTGTTCGCTATGCGTTCCTGGCGGCGGCCGCCATCGACTACGCTGCACAGCAGCCGCAGTCGTTCGACATCATTCACACCCACGACTGGCAGGGCGGCTTGGCGCCGGTTTATGCACGCACCCTTGGCCCCCCAGGCCGCCCATCCACCGTTCTGACGATCCACAACCTGGCCTATCAAGGGATCTTCGAGAAGGCATGGGTGCCGCGTCTCGGCCTGCGCTGGGACGACTTCACGATCGGCGGCTTCGAATTCTTCGATCGGCTGAATTTTCTCAAGGCCGGGATCAACTTCGCCGATGCCATCACGACGGTGAGTCCAACCTACGCCGACGAAATTCAGCGGCTTGAATATGGGCACGCGCTCGACGGCGTCATCCGCTCCCGGCGCGACCGGCTGACCGGCATTCTCAACGGCATCGATCCCGACGAATGGAATCCCTCGGCCGATCGGTACTTGCCCGCGCCATTTGACGTCGATCGCCTGCCGGCGAAGGCGGCGTCGAAGCGGGCGTTGCTGGAGCGTTTTGGTATTGCGATTACCGACCAGTCTCTGTCGCGGCCGGTGATCGGCATGGTGTCGCGGATGGTCGATCAGAAAGGCCTTGATCTGATTGCGGCGGTCGCCGAGCAACTGGCGGCGCTCGACGCGACGTTCACGATCGTCGGCACTGGCGAGCCGCGCTACCAGGACATGTGGCGGCAACTTTCGCAGTGGCGGCCCGACCGGATCGGCGCATTTATCGGGTTTGACGAGCAGCGCGCACATCTTGTGGAAGCCGGCGCCGACATGTTCCTGATGCCGTCGCGCTTCGAGCCGTGTGGCCTCAATCAGATCTACAGCCTGCGCTATGGCACGGTCCCGATCGTGCGGGCGGTGGGCGGATTGGTGGATACGGTGCGCCCGTATAACCCCAGGAACGGGCAAGGCACCGGCTTTCTGTTCTCGGACTACCAGCCTGGCGCCATGCTGCGAACGGTGGAGGCAGCTCTTGCGGCGTTCGCCAACAAGAAAATCTGGACCCGGCTGCAAAAGAACGGGATGCGGGCGAATTTCTCGTGGGACCGCTCGGCAGCTGAGTATGTCAAAATATACCGGCGACTACGGAAACCACACCGAGTGTCTTCCGGAGCAGAAGTGAAGAGGACACGTGGTGTCCTTTCCGCCAGACCGGCATCCAAGGAGTAGAGGGACGTTAATGGCATCCGAGAATGTGAAGACGCTGACCGACGCCGATTTCGGCGAATCGGTAAAACACGGTGTAGTGCTGGTAGATTTCTGGGCCACCTGGTGCGCCCCGTGCCGCCGACTGGCGCCGACCGTGGATCAGCTGGCCGCCGAATATAGCGGCCGCATCACGGTCGCCAAGGTCGACATCGACGAGAACCCGATGACGCCCAGCAAGTTCATGGTGCGCGGCATTCCGACGCTGCTGCTGTTCAAGGACGGCGACCTCAAGGAAACCGTGGTTGGTCTCGCCGGTAAGGACGATCTCGCCAAGTTGATCGATAAGCATCTGTGAGCGAGCGACAGGTCATCATCATCGGGTCTGGCCCCGCCGGACTCACCGCAGCCCTCTACGCAGCGCGGGCCAACCTGAAGCCGCTCGTCATTGAAGGCATCGAGGCCGGTGGTCAACTGATGTTAACCACCATGGTCGAGAACTGGCCGGGGCATCGCGACGGCATCATGGGGCCCGACCTCATGACGGAGCTTCGCGCGCAGGCCGAGCGGTTCGGCGCCGAAATCATCCAGGGCGACGTCTCGTCCGTGGACCTGTCACAGCGTCCATTCACCGTGGCCATGGGCAAGACGCAGTACACCGCGCAGACCCTGATTGTCGCCACCGGCGCGTCGGCCAAGTGGCTCGATCTCGGCGTCGACAAAAAGCTGTCGGGGCGCGGCGTTTCAACCTGCGCCACCTGCGACGGGTTCTTCTTCAAGGGCCGTCCAGTCGCCGTGGTTGGCGGCGGTGACACCGCCATGGAAGAAGCGATCTACCTGTCGAAGCTCGCCACCACGGTCACCGTGATTCATCGCCGCGACAGCCTGCGGGCCTCGAAGGTGATGCAGGACAAGGCGATGTCGATGGCGAACATCTCGTTCATCTGGAACACCGAGGTGACCGACATCAAGGACATCGACAAGGGCGAAGTCACCTCGCTGGTGCTCCGGAATACGCAGACCGGCGCGTCGAGCGAGCTGGCCGTCGACGGCGTATTCATCGGGATTGGCCACGTGCCGAACACGGCGCTCTTCAAGGGGCAGCTGGCGCTGCACGACAATGGCTACCTGAAGACCCACGACGGATCGCGGACGAGCGTCGTCGGCGTGTTTGCTGCGGGCGACGTGCAGGACCACATCTATCGCCAGGCCGTCACGGCTGCCGGATCCGGTTGCATGGCAGCCATGGATGCGGAGCGGTTCCTGTCAGGCACGCTGCATGAGAGCGAACACGAAGTGAGCGTCAGCAGCCACAGCGAATTGCGAACAGCGAACAGCGAATAGCGAACAGCGAATTCAGTCGATCCAGCCGCCGCCCAGCACTTCATCTCCGTTATAGAAGACGACCGCCTGACCCGGCGTCACCGCAGTCTGGGGCGTGTCGAACTCGAGTTCGGCGCGCCCGAAGTCTGTGGCACGAACCCGCGCCGGCGCGGCGGCATGACGATGGCGGATTTGGGCGGTGACGGGGAGCCATTCCGATGGCGCCCGGCCGCTGACCCAGTTCACGGTTGATGCCGTCAGGTCCGTGCGTCCGAGCGCATCTTTCGGCCCGACCACCACCTGCGCATCATCCGGCTTGATCGCCAGCACATAGAGCGGTTCTTTGGACGACAGCCCCAGGCCCTTGCGCTGCCCAATCGTGAAGCGATGCACGCCCCCGTGCGTGCCCAGTACGCGGCCCTCATGGTCGACCACGGTGCCCTCGCGTAGCGCGTCGGGCGCCTGGCGTTCCACGAAGGCTGCATAGTCGCCATCGGGCACGAAGCAGATCTCCTGGCTGTCGGGCTTCGACGCGACTCGCAGCTTCAAGCGATGCGCGTGGGCGCGCACGGTATCCTTGTCCAGGTGTCCCACCGGGAACGCGGCCCGCGCCAGCTGCTGCTGCGTCAGTGAAAACAGGAAATAGGTCTGGTCCTTCGAGTTGTCGGCGCCGCGATAAAGGTGATACTGGCCAGCGGCGTCCTGCTCGATGCGCGCGTAGTGTCCGGTTGCGAGCTGGGCCGCGTCATACGCCTGTGCGCGATCGAGCAACTCGGCGAATTTCAATGCGCTGTTGCAGTGCGAGCAGGGGATCGGCGTGCGACCTGCCACATACTCGCGCACGAAGTTCGACACCACGTGCTCGCCAAACTGCGACTCGAAATTGACGATGTAGTGGGGGATGCCGATGGTGGCGGCGACCCGGCGCGCGTCATAGAGATCGTCGATCGTGCAGCAGGTGCCAAACGCCTTCAGGCCCGAGGCGGTCGTCTGGCCTTGATCGTAGAGCTGCATCGAGACACCAATGACGTCGTGACCCTGCTCGGCGAGCAGGGCCGCGGCGACCGATGAATCGACGCCGCCCGACATGGCTACAACAATTCGCAATCCGTGATCCTCGTGTTATTTGCGGCCACCGACGGTGGTCAGGCTCCTCAGCTTCTCGACGAGCGGCGGCAGCACTGCGATGACGCGATCGATATCGGCACCGGTGTTCGATGCGCCCAGGCTGAAGCGGATCGAGCCGAGCGTTCGGCCATGGGGCAAGCCCATGGCCTTCAGCACGTGCGACGGTTCCAGCGTGCCCGACGAGCAGGCCGATCCCGACGACACGGCGATGCCGGCCAGGTCGAGACCAATCAGCAGCGATTCGGACTCCACGCGCTCGATGCTGATGTTTGCGGTGTTGGGCACGCGTGGGCTGGCGGCGCCATTGCGATCGCTGCCCGGCACAGACGACAGAATGCCGGCTTCAAGACGATCGCGCAACGCGCCTAACCGCTCGCCTTCGCTGGCCAGCCTCTGTCGCACCGCGTCGGCAGCGACACCGAGGCCGACCAGCGCTGGGACATTCTCCGTGCCCGCGCGGCGGTTGCGTTCCTGCTTGCCGCCACTCGTGGGCGGCAACAGGCGCACACCGCGCTTGAGCCACAACGCGCCGGTGCCCTTGGGGCCGTAAAACTTGTGGCCGGCAATCGACGCCATGTCGACGCCGAGCGCGTGCATGTCGAGCGTCAGTTTTCCGGCAGACTGCACGGCGTCGGTATGAAACAGCGCGCCACGTTCGTGCGCAATGGCGGCCAGTTCTGCGATGGGTTGAATGGTGCCAATTTCGTTGTTGGCGTGCATCACCGACACCAGGGCGGTGTCGTCGGTGATTGCCTCGCGCAGCCGATCTGGCGACACGATGCCCGAGGCATCCACGGTGAGCATGGTGACGCGCCAGCCGCGTTTGGCGAGCGCCTTCATGGTGTTCAGCACGGCCTCGTGCTCGATGGCGCTGGTGATCAGGTGCCGCCGTCCGCTTGGCTCCAGCGCCTCGGCGGCACCGCGAATGGCGAGATTGTCGCTCTCGGTGCCGCCCGCCGTAAAGACGAGTTCCGAGGCATCGGCGCCCATCAAGGCGGCCACCGACCCTCGCGCCTCGTCCAGGGCCGCCTTGGCCTGTTGGCCGAAATGGTGCACGCTGGAAGCGTTGCCCCACACTTCGCGCATCGCCTGAGTCATCCGCTCGAAGGCCAACGGATCGAGGGGCGTGGTGGCGTTATGGTCCAGATAGATGCGCATGGGTGCAAAACTGGATCGTAACATTCCTGCTAACTCTCAGCAATAAAAGGACTAGACAACGGTTTGCGGGGGCTTCTATACTGGCTTCACTTCAAACACCGGAACCCACTTCCCCGGGTTTCAAAATTAAGGCACCCTCATGCGGATTTTTCAGCAGAGGGGGAGGATTCAGCGATGTGGAAGCGGGATGAGTCGGTCAAACCGGCCACGCCACCGGCGCAAACTCCGGCAGCGGCGCCTTCAGCGCCCGTTGCAACTGCGCCGGCTGCCAGTGAGCCGCGTGCCCAGCAAATTGGGAGAGACAACGTGAATATCGGAAAGTCCGTGATCATCAAAGGTGAGTTGAGCGGCAGCGAAGACCTGACGATCGAAGGCCAGGTCGAAGGCCGGATCGATCTCAAGGACAACGTCCTCACAATTGGCCCCAACGGCAAGATCAAGGCTGAAGTCTTCGCGAAGGCCGTCGTGGTGCTCGGCGAAGTCACCGGCAACGTCACGGCCTCCGAGAAGGTTGACATTCGCGACAACGGTTCGGTCGACGGCGACATCGCCTCGCCGCGCGTCGCGATTGCCGAAGGCGCGCACTTCCGCGGCGCCGTTGATATGCAACGCCAGGGCGTCAAGACCCCGCCGGCGACGAAGCCGAACTCGCCAGCCGCGCCGGGCCAAGGACAGCCCCAGGCGCAGAAAGTCGGCGCGTAACGTAGCGTCATGGCCGACGCCAGATCGCTGACCGGCCTGTTCGGGATTCTAGGCCCGCGCCGAACTGCGGAAACGCCTGCCGCTGTGGATTCCTCCGTGGCTCACGCCACGGAGGCGTCATACCCCACCAAGGCGCTCCAGAAATTTCTTGGCTGCCTCCACAGCGCCGATAATCCAACCCTCCTCGACCTCGGTCCGGTCGTTGGCAGCAACGTCACGTTCTTCGGTGAACAGTTGGGCTGCCGCATCCGCGTCGAAGACGTCGCGGCGGATATCGATCGTCACATCAAAGAGGGCAAGCTTGAATTATTGCCCGCTTACTTCACCGCCCGGTTCACGCAGCCACAGGGTTCGGTTGATGGCATCCTCTGTTGGGACATTCTCGACTATCTCGATCGGCCCGCCGCGCAAGCGCTGGCCACTGCGCTCTGCCGGCTGCTGAAGCCTGACGGTTGCCTGTTCGGTTTGTTCAGCACCGCCGAGACTCGCGACCAGGTCTACACCAAGTATGTGGTCGTGGACGAATCGACCCTGCGCTATCGAACCTATCCAGCGCTTCGTCAGCGGCAGCGCAACCTGCTGAACGGTGACATCATCAAGTTGTTCAAGGACTTGCGCGTCAGCGACTCCTTCCTGATGAAGAGCAAGCTCCGCGAGATGCTCTTCCGCAAGCCCGCGCAACAAGGTTGAGGTCCGGGCATTCATGGCCCGACCGATCGTTGCCTTCCTCAGCGATTTTGGCACTCGTGATCATTACGCTGGCGCACTGAAGGCGGTCGTGCTGGGCGTGTGTCCGGATGCCACGCTGGTTGACATCGGCCATGACATTCCGGCGCATGATGTGATGGCCGGCGCGCTCGAACTCGCCGCGTGCTACCGCTACTTCCCTCACGGAACGATATTCCTCGCCGTCGTCGATCCGGGCGTCGGCTCGTCACGCCGCGGCATTGCCGCCGATACCGGCGACTTCAAGTTTGTCGCGCCTGACAACGGCGTGCTGTCTGCAGTGTTTCGCGAAGCGCCACCCAGGAAAGTGGTGGAGCTGACCGAGCGGAAGCACGCGCGGCCCACCATCAGCCGCACGTTCGAAGGCCGGGACCGCTTTGCGCCTGCGGCCGGCTGGCTCGCCAAGGGCATTGCGCTCGCCTCGCTCGGCAAGGGCATCACCGACTTCCACGTGCTCGACTTGCCGCTGCCAGTTGCTGACGCGCGCCAGGTGACCGGGGAAGTGGTGCGCATCGACCGCTTTGGCAACCTGATCACCAATATCGACCGTCGCACCTTCGAGCAGCTGGCGACTGGCGGTGCCATTTCCGTGCGCGCCGGCAGCCACGACGTGGCCCGGGTGGTGGCTACTTATGCCGAGGCGCCCGCCGGCGCGCTCTGCGCCCTGTTCGGCAGCACCGATCACCTCGAGATTGCCCTGAACTCTGGCGACGCGGCGGCTCACCTTGCGCTTGCGCGTGGCGCGGTGGTCACGGTGCGCCTGACGCAGTAAATTTGATACGATTCGCTGTTTGCGGCTCAATCAGTAATCACCAACTGACTAAATCACGAGATCAAGACATCCATGGAATCTGACCTCTCCCTCGAGTTCCTTCGCGTCACCGAACAGGCCGCGATTGCCTGCGCGCACACCATGGGCCAGGGCGACCGCCATGGCTCGGACCAGGTGGCCGTCGAAGCCATGCGCCGCGAGATGGACACCGTGCCGATCGACGGCACCATCGTGATCGGCGAGGGCGAGCGCGACGAGGCGCCCATGCTCTACATCGGCGAGAAGGTCGGCCTGGCGCACAAGGACCAGAGCAACCGCCGAGGCTGGGACGAGGTTGACATCGCCGTCGACCCGCTCGAGGGCACCAACCTCTGCGCCACCGGCGCCGCCAACGCCATTGCCGTGCTGGCGGCTTCTGAGAAGGGTGGGTTGCTGCATGCGCCTGACCTTTACATGGAGAAGCTGGTGGTCGGTCCCACCTCGAAACACCTGGTGGACCTCGATGCGCCGGTGCGCGAGAACCTGCGCGCCATTGCCCGCAGCCTCGGACGGCAGGTTGATGAACTGACCGTCGTCGTGCTGGACCGTCCGCGTCACGAGAAGCTGATCGCTGAGATTCGCGCCACCGGCGCGCGCATCCGCCTGATTGGCGACGGCGACCTGTCGGCCGGTATTGCCGCGGCGGTGTCGGGCACCGGCGTGCATGCCGTGATGGGCACCGGCGGTGCGCCCGAGGGCGTGTTGACCGCGGCAGCCATGCGCTGCCTGAACGGCGAGATCTTTGCGAGACTGGTAGTCGCCAAGCCGGAAGATGAAGAGCGCTGCCGCGCCATGGGCATCAAGGACTTCAAGCGGATCTACAAGTCCGAGGACCTGGCGTGCGGCAAGGACATTGTGTTCGCCGCCACCGGCGTGACCGACGGGTCGCTGATGAAGGGCGTGCAGTTCTTCGGCGCCGGCATTCGCACCAGTTCGGTGGTGATGCAGAACAACCCGCATCGCATCCGCTTCATCGACAGCATCTCGGTCTACCCGGGGCCGTCGGTCAAGATCCGATTCTGATTGGACGAACGCCAGGGACGCCGGAACGTCTTCGCCGCCGCGCTGGCCGGCGGCATTGGTTTCACCGGCTTCACGCTGGTGATGCCGTTCCTCCCCCTATATATCGCTGAGCTCGGTACCACCGACGTCGGTGAGATTGCCATGTGGACCGGGCTCACGCTCGGCGCGACGCCGACCGTGACCGCGATCAGTGCCCCGCTCTGGGGGCGGGTCGGCGACAAGTACGGCAGCAAGGTGCTGGTCATCCGTTCGCTGACGGCATTCATCCTCACCAAGGCCGGCATGGCGTTCGTGACGGCGCCCTGGCAGTTGTTCGCGCTACGCGCGCTGCTTGGCGTGTTCGCCGGCTATGGCGCGCTGACCATTTCGATGGCGGCACAGTCCGTGCCGCGCGAGAAGATGGCGCGCGCCATTGGCGCGGTGCAGACCGGGCATCGCCTGGGCCCGGCCATTGGTCCGCTGATAGGTGGCTTGCTCGCTCCTCTGGTGGGGCTGCGCAATTCGTTCCTGTTCGCCGCCGCGTTCTACGCCGCGGCCCTGGTTCTGGTGCTCGTCGTCTACCAGGACCCGCCGGTCAGACAGGCGGCCGAAGCCCGTCGCGGCGGGTGGGAGGTGTTCAGGCATCTCATGCGCCTGCCGGGATTCGTGCTCGCGCTGTTCGTGATCTTCGGCCTGCAGACGGTCGATCGCAGCTTCGGCCCGGTGTTGCCGCTGTTTGTGGCCCAAGTGGGCGTGGAAGCGCAGCGCGTCCCGATCGTCTCTGGCATTCTGTTCTCGCTTGGCGCGGTGGCGGCCGCCTTCGGGTCGCAGCTCGCCGCTCGCCTGTTGAAACGTCGTTCCGCCAAGCGCATCATCGTGACCGGCACCGCGACCGCCGCGGTGGCGCTCGTGACGATCGTCGTCTCGCCAACGCTGTGGCTGGTTGGTGCGTCGATGGTAGCGGTGGGGCTCGCGATCGGCGTCGCGACCACGACCATTTACTCGGTCGCGGGATCGCTGCTGCCAGCCGACGCGCACGCGACCGGCTTCGGCGTGATGACCACCGCCTCGCTGATCGGCCTGGCGGTGAGTCCGGTCGCTGCCGGCTTCATCGGTGGTTCGGGCTTGCGAATCGTCTTTGTTGCCGACGTAGTCCTGCTGGTCATTCTTGCGGTGCTGGTCGCTCGCCGATTGCAGTCGGAACCAACATCGGTGTCGAACGAAGCGCCGCTCGCGGACAGCTAGATGAGGCGAAACGCCGCGGCGGCGATCAGTGTGGGAATGATGGCGGCCAGGAGAAGGCGCAACGGATTGATCGGACCGTCGAAGAAGCGTCCCAAAAGTGCCTGACCTGCCGGATTGGGCGCGTTGGCAATCACCGTCAGGCCCCCGCCGGTGACCGCGCCTTCGACGACGGCAATCTTGAAGCTCTCGTTCAGGTCTGGCACCAGGGTCGCGAGGTATGTGATCAAGGCGTTGTCGTTGAATGCGGTCAAGACGGTGGCGCCCCAGAAGAGCGGCGTCTCGCCGAGGCTCGACAAGACCGGCGCGATCCACCAGCCCTGCAGCCCGCCGTGCAGCACCAGACCTGCCAGGAAGAAACCAACCAGCAGAGGCGTCTTGAGATCGGTGGTGCTCTGGTAGGCCGCGGTGGCCTTGGCAAAACCCAGAAAGAAAAGGAAGCCGGCGACGAACAAAGCCGGGTAGTGTGCGGTGAACACGGTCCAGGCCATGAAGGCGAGGTGAACTGCGGTGACCCACCATGGAATCGGCAGCAGCCGGAGGCCCTCCGCCGCGTCCTCGGCGGGCAGTTCGGCTTCGGGCACTGGCTGACGGGCGGACAACGCCGTGAACTGGTTCCGGAAGACCAGCAGGTAGACCCCGGTTGAGACCACGATCGCGAGTGCCGATCGCCAGCCAAAGTGCCCGATCATGAAGGCGGTGTCCCACTCCCACGTGCGTGCCACCATCAGGACCGGCGGCGCCGCGAAATGCGTCAGTGTGCCGCCAATCGAGACGTTGACGAACAGCAGCCCGAGCGTGGCGTAGCGCAGCGTCATGGACGGTTTAAGGTCGTAGAACTGGCGTGCGAGCAGCACGGCGGCAATGGTCATGGCGGCCGGCTCGGTGATGAACGAGCCCAGCAGTGGCGCGACGACCAGGATGGTGCACCACCAGGCGGCCGGGGTGCAGCGGCCGAGCTGGGCCACCATCCGCAATGATCTCTCGGCCAGGCTGATCACGGGCCGGGTTGAGGCCAGCGCCATGATCACGACCACGAACAGCGGCTCGGTGTAGTTCACCGTGTCGTTGACGTAATGCTTCGCGGTGTCCCAGCCGCGCGCCAGGAAGATGGCCAGCATCAGCGGCAGCCCCCACAACCCGAACACCACCTCGATTTCGCCGAAGAAGTGCAGGACCTCCGCGCGAACGCTCGGTCGCAGCGGCAGCCCGGCCGCGGCCTGGCGCCGATCGTTAGCCTGCTGGATGTGATGGGCGGCGGTGATGAATCGGGCGGCCACGAAAGTATGCGCCACGGCCAGCACGAAGATGCCGGTCGCGATCGCGTTGAACGGCTCGGCTTCGAGGCGCGCCGCCAGTACGTCCCACAGACTGCCGGCTACCGCTGGATACTCGGCCAGTGCCCTGGGAAACTCGACGATGGCATCGGTCATCTCAGGTTGATTATAAGTTGTGGAGTAACATCGATTCAGCAATGAGTAGTCGCCGTCCCGTGCTCGTCGAACGAGCAGCGCTTGTGGGCCTGGTCACCGGCGGCGCGAGGCGAATCGACGCCGAGCATTCCCTTGAAGAACTCGGCGGCCTGGCCGAGGCCGCCGGCGCGCGCGTCGTCCTCCGCGTGCTCCAGGAGCGTCCGAAACCCGACTCGGCGACCTTCCTCGGCAGCGGCAAGGTCGAAGTGCTGGCGGCCGCCGCGGCTGAAGCCGATGCCGACGTCATCATCTTCGACAACGAGCTGTCGCCGGCGCAACTGCGCGAGCTGAGCAAGCGGCTCGACCGCAAGGTCGTGGATCGCACCCAACTGATCCTCGACATCTTCGCCAGGCGCGCGCGAACGCGCGAAGGCAAGTTGCAGGTTGAGCTGGCCCAACTGAAATACCTGCTGCCACGCCTGGTCGGCGCCAGCTCTGGACTGTCGCAACAGGGCGGCGGCATCGGCACGAGGGGTCCGGGCGAAACCAAGCTCGAAGCCGATCGGCGCCGCATTCGTGTCCGCATGAAAACGCTGTCGGACGATATTGATGTCGTCCGTCGCCGTCGCACCCAGCTCCGCGAGCGTCGTCACAAGATGGATGCCCCGACAGTGGCCCTGGTGGGCTACACCAACGCGGGCAAGACCACGCTGTTCAACCGGCTCACCAAGTCAGACGCCGAGGCGTCGAACGCGCTGTTCGTCACGCTTGATCCGCTGGTGCGGCGGGTCTCACTGCCTGATCGACGTGAATTGCTGGTCAGCGACACGGTCGGTTTTATCGATCGCCTGCCGCACACCCTGGTCGCGGCATTTCGCGCGACGCTCGAAGAGACCGCCGACGCGGACCTCGTCCTGCACGTGATCGATGCCGCCAATCCTGAACGCGAACGGCACATGGCCGCCGTCACGCGCGTGCTCGAGGAGGTTGGCGCGCACTTGGTGCCCCGCATCGAGGTCTACAACAAGGTCGACCAGTTGTCGTCGGACGAACGCCGCCGGGTGCAGGAGGCGGATCCGTCGGCGCTGCTGATTTCTGCCGCTACCGGCCAGGGCTGCGACGAGTTGCTCGAGAGCGTGGCATCACGCCTCGCTCTTGATCAGCAGCGGGTGACTCTCGATCTCGATCTGTCCGACCCGGCGCAAGTGGAACGCCTGGCCTGGGTCTATCGGCATGCCACCGTGCACAGTCACGCCACCATGGGTGACCACGCCACGCTCGAGGTCGATTTGCCGCGCCGGCTGCTGCCGAAGGTTGGTATGGCAACGCCCGCAGCCCCTAAGCTCCGAGGACGACGTGGGTAGCTGGCGGGCTGCTGCCGGGTGCTGCGTGGTTGCGCTGCTGGCCGTGATCGCCGCCTGCGCGCCAAAGGCGACGCCAGTGGCAGTTGGCGCGCCCAGGCACCCTGACTTCATGTTTCCCGTCGCGCCGGCCGGGACGGACGCGGCACAGGCTGCCCGGCTCGATCGTGGCTGGCAATTCCTGCAACTGGATGACCTGCGAAGCGCCGAGCGCGAGTTCGCGTCGGCGCTCAAGCAACAAGCGACGTTCCACCCTGCTGACGCAGCGATGGGGTTCGTGGCGCTGGCGCGCGGCAACGAAGCGGATGCGCTCACGCGGTTCGATCGCGCGCTGGCCGGCGAAGCGGCGTACGTGCCCGCCCTGGTCGGTCGCGGACAGGCGTTGCTGGAAATGGAGCGCGTGGGCGATGCGCTCGGCAGCTTCGAGGCCGCGCTGGCCGCGGACGCAACGCTGGTCGATCTGAAAGGCCGCGTCGAGGTACTGCGTTTTCGCGCGACCCAGGACATGCTGGGCCGCGCGAAGGCGGCGGCCGACGGGCGTCGTTGGGACGAGGCGAGGCTTGCCTATCAACAAGCGATTGCCGCCTCGCCGGAGTCAGCCTTCCTGTACCGTGAACTGGCGATCGTGGAGCAGAAGGCCGGCGACGCCGTGGCGGCGCTGGAACACTTCCGGAAGGCGGTCGAGCTCGACGCCAACGATTCGCGATCGTGGGCGGCCATTGGCGGTCTGCTCGAGACCAACGACGATATGGTGGGAGCGTTGGCGGCGTACCAGCGGGCTCGCGCCATCGACCTTGGCGAAGTGCCCGACAGCGTGATGGCCCGTGTCCGCGCACGCGCGGCGCTGATGAAGCTGCCCGCCGAATATCGCGCGATTCCCGACAACCCGGGCGTGACCCGTGGAGAAATTGCCGCGCTGATTGGCATTCGACTCGAAGCCCTCGTCGCCAGGGCGCTGCCCCGTCAGTTGATCATCACCGACGTTCGCAGCCACTGGGCGCAGCCGTGGATCAACGCCGTCGCTCGCGCGGGCATCATGGACGCCTTGCCCAACTACGAGTTCCAGCCGCGCCTTCGCGTGCGCCGTGGCGAGCTCGCGTTGACCGTGTCCCGGTTGCTCGGCCTGATCGGCGCGGCGAAGCCAGAGTTGCTGGTTCAGTGGCAGGCGACCAGTGTCACGGTCAACGACGTGCCCTCGGGTCATCTGAGTTATTCGTATGTCTCTCAGGCGGTGGCCGCCGGAGTGATGCCCCTGGCAGGCGGCAACTTCGAGTTGTTGCGCAGCGTCACCGGCGCCGAAGCGATCGAGATCGTCGGTCGTCTCGAGTCTCTGGCCCGGCCATGAGCACGCAGGTCTTCACGCTCGCCAACCAGCTGACCATGCTCCGCATGCTGCTGGTGCCGGTGTTCGTGCTGCTGACCCTTTACGGTGAATTCGGCTGGGCGCTGCTGACATTCATGTTCGCCGGCGTCACCGACCTGCTCGACGGCCTGGCGGCGCGCACGACCGGTGGCCAGACCGATTTGGGAGCCTGGCTCGATCCGATCGCCGACAAGCTGCTAATTGGCGCGACGTTCGTGGTGTTGACGCTGCCCAACATCGGGCTCGTCAATCGGCTGCCGCTCTGGCTGACCATCACGGTGCTCAGCCGCGATGTCGGCATCTTGCTGACCGTGGCGATCGTCAACCTAGCCATTGGCCCACGTACGTTTCGGCCCTCGCCGTTGGGTAAGCTCGCCACCGCGGTGTTCGTCCTGTCGTGCGTGGTGGTGATGTACTTCAACTTCCTCGGCCACGCCTCAGTGTGGGTCGACGTTGCCGTCTGGACGTCGCTGTTGATTACCATCGCGTCCTGGGTGGACTACGTCTGGCGGCTCGCCAGGATCATCAACAAGTAGGCGCGGACCGGGCTCTCGCCCGGGTCCGCGGGGGGCGAGGCCGCTTCGCGGCCTCGTGGGGCTCGCCCTCGCTTCGCTCGGTCTCGTGGG
>JANLWW010000133.1:0-75774 GCA_031364805.1 Acidobacteriota bacterium | reverse complement strand
GTGAGCGACGCGGTGAACTCGCCGGCCGCGGCATACGTGTGGCTTGGCGAGGCCCCGGCACCACTGGCGCCGTCACCGAACGTCCACGCGAACGTGAGCGGGTCGCTGTCGGGATCGCTGCCACTGCCGTTCAACGTGAGCGATTGCCCCGCCGTAATCGTGTACGGGCCGCCCGCGTTCGCGCTCGGCGCCCGGTTGGGCGGCGGCGGCATCGCCGTCACCGTCACGAGGGCGGGGGCCGTCGCGCGGCCGCCACGCCCGTCGTCCACCGTGAGCGACGCGGTGAACTCGCCGGCCGCGGCATACGTGTGGCTTGGCGATGCGCTGGCACCGGTTGTCCCGTCGCCGAAGGCCCAACTGAATGTCAGGAGATCGCCGTCGGGATCAGTGCCGCTGCCATTGAACGTGAGCGGTTGTCCCGCCGTGATCGTGTACGGGCCACCCGCATTCGCACTCGGCGCCCGATTCGGCGGCGGCGGCGGAACCGGCACACCCAACACGCTGATGGTCAGATAGCTTCCTGGAATGCTGGCCACGCTCACCCGAAGCACGTTGGTTGGACGCAATCCCACCGTGCGATCGATCACATCGACTTTCTGCGAGAAGTCCTTTGGCTTGAGCACCTCGACGCCATTGAGCGAGACCGTCGCTGACGAGACGCGAAACTTGCCCTTGGCATCCCCGTTGACGACGCGCAGCACGTACGGCGCGCGAATGTCCGCCGGAATGGCGAACGTTTCTTCGTAGATGTTCGGCGGCCCCGCCGTCCGCAGGTAGGTGCGCGGACCGAAGACAGCCGAAGACGATTCGTTTGGCGGCTCGTTCGAGGCGTGCGAAGGCATCGCGCATAGCGTGGCGACCAGGCAGCCGGCCACGAACTGGGCGGTCGAACGCGTCACGGACGCCCTGGCAGGCAGTCGCGTGTTACGAAGTATGATTGAGCCAGCCGGGCTCGAGTGGCGATCCGGACGTATTCCCACCATGCGGTATACGGTTGGCCTGGCTGGGGCGGAAGAAACACTCGCCTGCCTTTTCTTCCGGATCGACCTTCAAAATCGTAATCAAGATGAAGTTCGAGGCGCTCTATCGACAACACGCGGGCTCCGTCTTCCGATTTGCGTTGAGCATCACCCGCCAACGGGAGTTGGCAGAGGACCTGACGTCCGAAGCATTTCTCGCCTTGCACCGCGAGCTGGAAACAATTGATCCGTCCCAATTACCGGCCTGGTTGCTGACCGTGGTTCGCAATCGGGCCAGGGATTTGTGGCGACACCGCCTGGTCGAGGAGCGCTATGCCAAGGAGAACTGGCAGGCCGAGCCGCTGGCGGCGCCCGAGCCGCCGAAGCTCGAAGCCTGGATCCTGGAGTGTGCGGAGTTAAAGCCCGTGCACCGTCTCTGTTTGGTGCTGCGGTACGTGGCCGGCATGACGCGGACCGAGATTGCCGCCGAAACCGGCTTGAGCGAGACGCAGGTCAAAGGCCACCTGCAGTACGCGTTGAAGCTATTACGTAAGTCGCAGGAGGTGCAAACGTGACAAGCGCCCTGTCAAACGACTGGGACCAGGACGAGCGTGAGACGCTGGTAAACTTTGCCGGTGAGCTCGAAGCGATCCGGAAGCGGCATCAGCTCGATCCCCCCCGCGACCTGCTTGTTGCCGCCTCGGCCGATGCCCTACCGGCCGACGCGCAGGCTCTGGTGTCTGCTCACCTTGAACGAAGCGCCTGGAGCCGCGCCATCGTCGACGGCCTGAGACACGCTGGCGCCGAGGCCGAGTTCGATTCGGCCACGGCAGAACGAATGCTCAGGCGCGTCAGGCAGGCGCAGCGAACCTCTTGGGCCATGCCCGTGCGCCGGGCGTCGCTAATGTCTGGCGGACTCGCCCTGGCGGCCACCGTCTTGATCGCCGTTGTGGTGTCCCTCGGCCGCAAGCCGGCCGAGCCCATCCCAGTCGAGCCCGCACCGGTCAATACCAGTTCACGCGCGACGGTTCCGCCGCCGGCAACGCCCGCGTTCCAGATGCCGTTCGCAAAGCCCGACGTCAAGCTGAGCGCCGGGGCCTTGACCTGGCGCGGCGCGCCGTCGGATCAACCGTTCTTGCAGGATCTCGCGCCCGCATTCGCTGCCTACCGGCAAGGCGACTACGCGCTGGCGCAGTCCTTGTTCGACAAGCTGGCGGCAAAGTATCCGGCAGCGATTGAGGTCTTGTTCTATCAGGGCGTCATCCGCGTGCTCCGCAACGACTTCGCCGGCGCCCTGGCGCCGCTCTCCGCTGCGTCGGGACTGAAGGACGACACGTTCGCTGATGACGTGTCGTGGTACCTCGCGGTCGCGGAGCAGCGATCCGGCAGGGTCGGCGAAGCGCGCACCAGGCTGTCGCTCCTCTGCGGCGCAGGCGGCAGCCGTGACGCAGATGCGTGTGGGGCCGTCGCGCAACTGGATGCCGTTACGCCGCCGGCGACACCGCGGGCGCGATGATCGACACGCGTAGCCGCGTATGGGCGGTTAGCCTGTTGTTGCTGTCGCTGATGGCGACGGCTGCGTCGGGCCGCTCAACGCCCGCGCCTGCGCAGGTGGTCGAGCAGATGAGCGCGGCGGACGTCGACCGCCTGCTCGATAGTTCCGAAGCACTGCTGGCGAGCCGCTCGTTCGAACTGGCAGCACCCGAACTAAACCGCGCTCTCGAGGCAGCCCGGCAATCGCAGTTGGAGCCGCAAACAGCGCGGGCACTGCTGGGTCTGGGCGAGCTGCTCCACGGCCAGAGGCAGTCGGCGACGGCGTTGGCCGGCGCCGAAGAAGCGCTCGCAATCTACGACCGGCTCGATCAGCAACCGGGTGTCGCGCGCGCCCATTATCTTCTCAGCTTGATCGCGCGGGCGGGCCGCAACCGGCCCTTGGGCCTCGTCCACGCACAACGCGCGTTCGACGCCTACGATCGCCTGCAGGATCGGGGCGGGGTCGCCAAGGCGGCCTCGCTGATCCTAGAATTGGGCGACCTCGGCGTCGAGCAGGCCGCGGCACTGACCGAGCGCGGCGCGTCCGAGGCGCGGGTCGCTGGCGACCCGAACGTGGAGGGCCAGTTACTGCACAGCATGGGCGACCGCCTGTTCAATGCCGGCCGCTTTGAAGAGTCGATGCAGTGGCTGACCCGTGCGGCCTCGGTCTTCGAGTCGGTCCCGGCGCTGGTTGATCTCGGCACCGTCTACAACAGCATCGGGCGCGTCTATCGCGCTCATGGCCGGCTCGACGAGGCGCTGAAATTCCAGATGGCAGCGCTCGAGATCCACCGGAAGGGCGGCGACCAGTTCGCGCTGATGCAAAGCCTCAACGCGGTGGCCGTCGTGCAGCAACGCCTCGGCGACCTGGCGTCCGCGCGGTCGCACCTGGCACAGGCGTTGGCGATTGCCGAAAAGATCTCGGCGCCGCGGACCCAGGATTTCCTGCGCGCCAACATGGCGTCGGTGTTGGGCAGCCTGGGGCAGCCTGCGGCCGCGGCCGAGGCGCTGGAACTAGTGATTGCCCGGGGGCTCGACTCCTTTCCGGCGGTTCGCTACGTCGTGTTATCACGGGCGTACCGAGATCTCGGTCGAGGACGCGATGCGCTGGCGGCCGCTGAGAAGGCCCTGGCCGGTTGCGAAACCGAGATCGGCTTGTGTGTCAGCGCCTACATCGCCCGATCAGAAGCGCACGCGTTGTCGGGCAACTCCGCCGCTGCCCTCACCGACCTGTCGACCGCGATCAGCCGCATCGAGGAACTCCGCAGACAACTGGTGCCTGCGGATTTCTTCCGGCAGGACTTTCACCGCTATTACCAAACGGCATACACCAGCACGATTGCGCTGCAGGTCAGCGACGGCCACGGCACCGCCGCCCTCGAAACCGCGGAACTGGCCCGGTCGCGCGCCTTTCTCGATCTGCTGGCGAGCCGGTCCCTGCCGGCCGTGCCCACTCGAGTATCGACGCCCATTCCGCTGCGGTTGCGTGGCGGCGGCACCGCGGCCACGTCCGAGTCCACCGCCACGACTGGGTTGGCGGTTCCGGCGGTGGCTGCGGATCTTGCCTCGACCGCGGCTCGCCTCGGCTCCACGATGCTGCTGTACTGGGTAGGCGCTGATGAAACCTTCATCTGGGTCGTCCGGTCCGACGGCACCGTCGAGACTCGGCGCGTCAAAGTGCAGCAATCGAGCCTGAGCGCTCTCGTTCGCGCGACCTCCCCATTTGCGGCGGTCGCCGACTCGGCGACCAGCCGGCCGAATGCGACAGCACCGCCACCGTCCGGCGCGACTCCCACGGCACTGCGCGATGCGTCGGCGGCCTGGCGCGAACTCTACGCCTTGCTCATCGCACCGGTCAGGGCGATGTTGCCGACCTCGCCGGGCGCGCTGCTGACCATCGTGCCGCACGACTCGTTGTCGACGCTGAGTTTCGCGGCGCTCCAAGACCGCCGCGGCCGTCATCTGCTTGAGGACTACACACTGCATTACGCCCCGGCCGGGGCCATGTTGCACTTTACGGCTCCCAGGGTGCGGCCGCAGGCGGGGCCGGGCCCGGCCAGCGTGCTACTGGTGTCCGACCCGAAGCTGCGACAGCAATCCACGCTCGACACGCCGCTGCCACGGCTGCCAGGCGCGAGGGCCGAAGCCGCCGCGATCGCGCGGCTGATGTCCGCGGCCCAGGTCACGCGCCTGCAGGACGAGGCCGCCACCGAGACGCGCGTGCGGGATTCCGTGTCGAGCCACACGATTCTCCACTTCGCGACCCACGCCGTGGTGCGAGACGACGATCCGTTTTCGTCGTATTTGGCCCTCGGCTCTTCATCCCGTGTGGCCGACGCGGACGGCGTGCTCACCGCGCAAGAGGTCTATGGCCTGCACCTGCGCGCCGACCTCGTCGTGCTGAGCGGATGCCAGTCGGCCGGGGGCCCCGTGACCGGCGACGGCATCGCCACGTTTGCGCGCGCGTTCTTGTATGCCGGCACCACTTCGTTCGTCGCCAGTGTCTGGGATGTGGCGGATGAGCCCACCCACCAGCTGCTGCGGGATTTTTACCGCACCTGGACGGGTGGCGCCAGCAAGGCGGCGTCGCTGCGCCGCGCACAGCTGCGGTTACTCGCCGATCTGCGGGCGGGACGCGTGCGCGTGCAGTCGCCGGTCGGCGAGGTTCCGATCCCCGAGCACCCGGTGTTCTGGGCGGGCTTCGTGCTGTTCGGCGAGCCGCGCTAGACCAGCCGGAGGGGTCGCCTCCGCCGGGCCTACTTCTTCACGGACTTCGCCGACGCAATCAGTTCGCACATGTCAAAATCGAGGTGAGGCGGCTCGTCGCCGGCGTTGCGCAATTTGAATGTGACGGTAACAATCGAGAGACAGCCCCACCCGGTATAACCGACGCGGAAGCCGTTGGTCCGCTCCCGGCCAATCTGGACCTTGTCCTTGAACGTGGGATGGTTGAACTCGTACTCAACGCTCTCAATTTCCTGCATGGCTTCCGGAGGCCCTTCCACCCACGTGGTGAACCGGTAGGAGGGCAACTCGGTCCCGGCAATCTGGCGGCCCGTTTCCTGGCGATCGGCCCGCACGTTGAGCTGCGCCATAATGCGCTCGGGATTCACTGGGCTGGCCGTGACGGCCTTACCGACGCTGGCAGTGGCGCCGCCGAGGGCGGTGGACGGTGCCGGTTCTACTGCTGCCGGTGCGGCCCCCGCGGTCGGCGGCGGATCCATGGCGGTCGGTGCCGGCGCCGAATCGGCCGGGGCCGGCCGCAACGCAGATTCATCGACCACTACGCCCTGGCCAGCCATCAGGACTTCAACCGTCTGCTGTTTGCGCACGGCTTCCCGCCTGGATCGCTCGGCGGTGATCCAGCCGGCAATGGCCGCGATCAACACCAGCACCATCAGGCCGGTCATGGTGAGAAGGTCCTGATTCTTCTTCCTCAAGGCCGCGGCCGCGAGTGTCTGTTCGTCGGCCCGGCGCTTCTGCTCGACCGCCAGGGTGTTGGCGTATTCGAGTTCCCGGTTGTGAATGCGCTCGAGCTCTCGGACCGATTCGGCGGCGAGCGCTGAACTGGCCGTGACGAATTCCTTCTCAAAATCCGTGAGATCCGTGTAGGTCCGAGCTTCGTCCAGCAAGGACCCGCCCAGCAGGCCGCCCGGGTCTTGGCCGTGCGCCCGCCACTGTTCGGCGGCGGTGGTCAGCCGTACCCGTCGGCGGGTGGCGATCCGTTCTTCATCGAGCCACTCCACCATCCGCGGCCAATTCGACACCAGTGCGCCGTGGGCCAGTTCTATTCGTCGGTCGCCAACATTGCTCGGAACGATCCGGACCAGCCGAGCGGCGATCATCGACCCGAGCACGTGGTCCACCGTGGCATGCTCGGCTTTCGCATACACATCGGAACGGCGAACGCTCGACGTCACCACTTCCATGCCGGCGGCCGGCCGGACCATCATGAGGACGAGAGTCTTGAGCGTCGCTCGCTCCTCAGGCGACAACTGGGCGTAAACCTCGTCGGCCGTGCGCGCGAGCGCTAACCGGCCGCCGCCGATCTTGCGATAGGCCTCGAGCGTCAGCCGATTGCGGTCTCGCAGGTCCCACAGCTTAAGCAGCGTGAACTGCAGCAACGGCAGGCCGGCCGGTTCGCCGAGGATCTCCTTGACCAGCCGCTCGACCAGCCCCGGCTCGAACTTCAACCCGACCATCTGCGCCGGTTCGACGATGGCGTCGTGCAGTTCGCTCGCACTGAGCGGGGGCAACCGGAATTGCGCGCTGCCAAACGCGGCGTGCAGCTGCGGTAACGCCGCAATCTGCGCCTCGAACTCGCTCCGCAGCGTGGCCAGCACGATGTGCTTCTTCGCCGATGTGACCAAGCCCAGCAGGATGTCGGCAAAGGCTTCTCGCCGCTCCGGCGAGGGACACAACGTGAACAGTTCCTCGAAACGGTCGACAACCAGCACACCGGGTTCGTCGCCGGCGCCATCGATGAATCGAATCAGGTCGTCGGCGCTGAGCGGTCCGCTGTCGTCGGCAAACGGCGCCCCGACCGCCAGCGCGAGAGAGGCGACGGGATCGGCGCCAGGGTTGAAGGACGGGTAATAGCGCCAGCGCTCACTGCCTGGCAGCACGCCGGACCTGAGCGACGGCACCAACCCGCTCAGCACCAGCGATGACTTGCCGCTGCCGAGAGGCCCCATCAAGGTGAGGAACGGCTGTTGCCGCAGATGGTCCACCATCTCGTTCAACACTCGCTCGCGGCCGAAGAACAACCGGCGCCTCGACTCGCCGAACGAATCGAGGCCGACATACGGGCAGACATCGTCGGGCAGGACCGGCGCGAGCGATTCGTCGTATTCCGCGAGGAAGGCCTGCGCCGGCGGCCGCTCGGCGCGGCTCAACACCGCGCTCCAGTAATCGAGCAGGCTCTGCGCGCCCATGCGGTCGTCATCGAGGTCGATGAGCGCGCCCGTCCGGGAGCCGCGCGCCACGAACGCGTCGGCCTCATCGAGGAGCTCGGGAGATGCCCCCTTGTCGCGGTAGCCGCGAAGCAGGTTGGTGTGCGCGCTCCGCATGGCCGGGAACGAGGAGAAGAGCTCCTCACCGGCCGGCATTGGTTCGGCGGGCTCCGTCATTTCATCATCCCCAGCAACGTGGTCAACGGTTCGGCGATCGTGCGCAGGCTTTCGCACACCCGCTTCAGCGTGGTGTCGACCCGGTAGAACCGATCCGAGGCTTGCGCGTGAAGACGCTGAAAGGCCTGGCGTTCCCGCGCTTGGTCCTGCGCAGCAACGCCCTCCCCCACCTGATCGCAGCTAACCCGCAGGGCCACGGCCCAGGCTTCCTCAACATTGCAGAGGGGCGTGATCATGATCAGCACGCGGTCCCAGGACAGCTCCAGTTCGAGAGCGTCGGACTTCAGGTTCTGCTGGATGCGGCGCAAGTCGAGGTCGAGCGCCTGCCAGCGGTCGTGTTCCACCACCAGGGCGGTCAGGTTCTGCTGGAGCGCCACCAGGTTGCGAATACTGTCGCTGAAGGCGCGAATCTTGGCTAAGTCGAGACCGCCGCCCTCGAAGCGATCGCGCAGCAGCGTCAGCGCATTGACCAGGGCCGCCAGGCGGAGCGCACGCGCGGCGGCGTTCAAACGGGTGTTGATCTGTGAGGGCTGCACGGCCAGCACCCGGTCCATCAGCCACACCGCCCGGTTCAGGGGCTTCACAGCGCCCTGCTGGATGGCCGTCTGGAACTCACTCTGCGCATCGCGCAGGTCCTGGGCCCAGACCAGCTCGCGTCCCAGGGTGGCATTGCGGGCGGCGACGTCTTCGAGCTGTCGCATCAGGCCATCGAAGGTGATCTGGTGATCGGCCAGGATTTCCCGCGAGACGGCATCATCCGGAAAGCGCTTGGCTTCATGGATGATGCCGCGGTAGCACTGGAACTGCAGCGTGTGCAGCAAGTCGTGCACGTCCTTGTAAAAAGTGAGCAGCTCGATCTGCAGCACAGCCGCTTCGAAGTCGGACTGGAAGTCGCCGACCGCCTCGCGCACCTCGGCATTCTGCATGAGCTGCTCGAGCGTCTCGAGGCCACGCGCCGCCGCCACCGCCCGGTCCGCACCTTTCGCGACCACGACCGGGTCCGGGTGGGTGGCCGCCAGTTCCTCGACCAATGTCTGCAGGGCCGAATTATTGGGATTCTGCTGCCGGGCCTTGTCGATCAGCACCGGCACCTTGCCCTCGCTCTTGGCCCACTCGATCACGCGGAACATAACCTCGCCGAGGCCGACGTCGCCAGCCAGGGCATTGAGGTTCTGATCCAGCGCGTAACGCATGAACTGCTCAACCGCGAAGCGGCTCGGGAAGGCATTCATCAATGCCGATTGCAGTTGCGCCTGTTGTTGTCCAGAAAGTTCCATACACTACGGATGAGCAGGGCCATGAACACCTCGCTCACTGGTCCGGGGCCGCACACTCGGCTGCAGTGTACCGCAAATATTTAGCCGATTCGTAGAATGAACTGCGTGATAATGCCGAACTAATCATGGGCAATGCCGATCCGTTCCTGACGCATTTGAAGTCATTCGGCTACAGCGTTGTCCGCCTGCCGCGGACGGACATCCGGCCGCTGCAAATCCTCATCCGCGAAGACACCCGGCTGACCCGTCTTGGTGATCTGGTGACGGTTCTGATGCCGGGAGACCGCGTGCCCCTGCCGGCGCTCAAGGAGAACATCGCGGCCGCCAGCATTTCCGGGGAACGGACGCGCGACCTCAGCATCGGCGTTGGCCTGACCATACTGGGCAGTGTCATCGGCGCAATGGGCGGATCCAAACTTGGCCTCGACGTCGGTTACAAAAGCGCCAAGAGCGCCGCCTTCGAGTTCGCGGACGTGCTCGAGGACCGCGTCGATCTGACCGCCATCGATCAATACCTCAGCGACGCCGACATCAGCGCCTTCAGCAATCACATGGCGCAACTTCTCGAATCCGACGCGGTCTACGTGACCACCTCTACGATCAAGACGAACAAATTCATCGTACAAGCCAAGGACAGCAACGGCGTCGCGCTCGACGTGAAGATCCCGGAAATACAGGGCGTCGTCGGCGGCAGCGTCAAGGTGTCAACTGCGGGCAGCAGCGCATCGAAAGTGGCCTACGAGGGCGCAGTGCCGCTCGTCTTCGGGTTCCAGGCCGCCCGCCTTTACTACGAGAACGGGCGCTACACCGCCTTCAAGCCGTTGATCCCCGGCGAGACCGCCCTGGAATCGGTCACCGGGCCACGCGACCGCCGCGCCGATTACCTCGTCACCGAGAGCCCCTTCATCCGCCTCGACGGATGACCTATCACAACCTCGACGAGGTCGTGGGCGGGCTGGCGGCGCTCGAGGATGAGTTCCGACGCCGGCGGGATCGCCGTTGTATCTTCCTGACCCTGTACGGCGTGGTGTCGAGAGAAATGCGCGATCGAGTGAGCCGGGGCGCGTTCGACGACCCGGATTGGGTGCATCGCTACGCGGTCGCATTCGCCAACCTCTATCAACGCGCGCTCGAAGACTACGATGCCGGCCGCCTCGACCAGGTCCCCAAGGCGTGGCGGCTCTGCTTCGACGCCGCGAGGGGCGGCAAGGGTCTGGTCCTCCAGGACCTGTTCCTGGGTGTCAGCGCACACGTCAACAACGACCTGCCCTTCGCGTTGTCGGCGGTGTCGATCGAACCTGATCGCGCGGCGCGCTACCGCGACCACTCCGCGGTCAACGAGGTGCTCGGCGCCGTGACGGAACGAGCGACCCTGAAGCTGACGGAGTTGTATGCGCCCGGCCTGAGCAACATGGACGACTGCGCGGGACAGTTGGACGAGTGGGCCAGCAATTTTTCGCTGCAGGTCGCGCGTGACAGTTCGTGGGAGTCGGCGGTCTCGCTGTCCAACGCGAGGAACACCATCGAGCGTACGCTGGTCACCAAGCTGATTGGCTCGCGCGCCGCCGTGTTGGCGCGCCTGTTGTTGGCGCAGTCGCTCAACCCTGCCGCCATGGCCGTGTGCGACCGCCTCGAACGTGGTTCCGGCTGGCTCACCCTCGCCGCTTCAATTACATGACGATGTCGGCGACCGACCCAAGCGGGACCGCGTGGGAGTCTGACTCAAACGCGCCACGCTCGAGGGGATCCGACTGCCTCAGGTCGGCGAAGCTCAGACCGGTCCTGCTCTCGATCGCCCGCACTTTCATCTGGTACGGCCGATAGGGCCCGGCGACAAATTCCTCGAGGGGAAGGTCAGCGATGAGCGACGCCTGGCTGAGGATGAAGGCCAGTGCCTTCACCTTCTGAGTCCCTGGCGCTGCCGAGACCACGATCTTCCAGAACTCGCGCGGCACCCGCAGCCCGCGATGAAGGCGATCCGTCGTCCGGAATACCGGCCCGTTGAAGATCGAGATGCGCTGGCGTTCGGTGTCGGCATGGGCGGCGATGTATTCCTCGATGTTTCCCCACAACAACTGATCCTGCTTTTGCGCCTTTCGCGCCTGGTTGAAGATCTCGTGTTGCGGCGAGCAGTTGGTGAAGTGGAACGTGTCCTCGTTCGCCGTCGCTGCTTCCTCCGCGGTGCTGCCCCACGCGGCGTCGGCGCGGCGGACGAGGTGACCCCGGTCCAGCGGGTTGTCGCTGTAGAACTCGTTGCCGGCCTGAAATGCTTCGTCCAGCCGCGGATCGCGGAACCAGCGATCCGAACCCTCCCTCGTCTGGCGGAACTTCGCCGCGGCGTTCAGGTTGACGGCCGCGACGAAGGCCAGCCTGGCCTCGCGGTTCATGATGACGCTGAAGTGGTGGTACTTCAATTCGTAGGCGGCGGTACCGGAAACACCGTCGAACTGAAATGCCTTTTCTCGAGCCGCTGCGGAAAGGGTCGGCATCGGCACCGGCACGCCCAGGAAGCGCGGGTCGTAGCCGCGCCGGTTCGTATAAGGTGTGCCCGCGGTCACAATGTCGCCGTCAGGTGATCGAGAATTTTCGGGTAGACATCGCGGCTGGCATGCTGGCCGATGATGCAGTCGACGTGACCATACTCGGGGATCACCGTTCGGGAGTACCAGGACGGGCCATTGGCTTGCGTCAGCTGCTCGAGCGTGATTTCGGTGGCGCGCGGGAGCACGCATTCGTTTTTCTCGCCATGCACGAACAGGATCGGCAAGGCCAGCCGATCCAGGTGAGGCAGGTAGACCTCGTCGCCGCTCTCGTTCACGAGGTGGCCGGCGCGCCCAAGCGTGGCCAGGTGGCCAAACGCGCGGATACTGACCAGACCGAACAACTCGTCAAGCGAGGCGTGGGTCGCGGCCGACAACTGCGCATGCTGATACAGTTCTCCGTACATCACGGTGATGCGCCGGCAGACAGCGCTGTCGCAGCGTTCTTCAGCATCAACCGGGTGCAGGCGAAGCAGATGGTCGTAGAGCTCTTCCTTCAACTCCGGCGCTGCTGACACGTCGGCGGTCATCGTCGTGACACCGGCCGCCCCGGCCAGGGTCGTCAGCCTGAGGGCCGCCTTGGCCCGCGACAGGAGCGGCAACTCCAGGTGGGTGGAAACCTGGGAGCACACCGCCGCGCGCACGCCAGTCAGCCCGGCAAGCAGCGCCATCGTCAGCGTCGATGAGCCCACGCCATGCGCTACCACTTGCAGGGACGGGCGACCCGTGAGCCGCAGGACGGCAGCGACCGCCGCCGGGTAGTCGCGGGTCGCCACATCGTCGAAGCAATGGGCGACCGCCGCGTCTGGCAACCGGATGCTGAAGCGGAAGTCGAGCAGCCACACGTCGAATCCCGCCTCGGACAGGAACTCCAGCAGGTTGGTTTCGACCGTGTCCAATGAGTACATGTCACTGGAAACGCCAATGCAGTGGACCAGCATCACTGGTCCACGATCGCCACCGCGATATCGCGTCAAGTGCAAGGCAACGCCGTCGTTGGCGATGACCTGGTGGATCTCCGCAGGCGCGGTCCGAAGCGGACGCCGGCCGGCTATGACGTCCTCTTTGGACCGTAGGAGTCCCACAGGCTGCCCATGAAGAATCCGCCGAAGGTGGCCAAGGCGCGCGCGTGATCACCAAGGTGCGCGGCATTGGTGACGTGGATCGTCGACGTCAGTTTGGCGAGATCGGTAATTCCAAGCGTGAGGACGCCGGCGCCGACCACCGGGCCATCGGGTCCGGTGCCCTTGTGAAGTCGGGTCAACAGCGTCGTGGTGTCGTTCCAGAGGTCGGTACCCTTCTTGTCGTTCTGGACTTCTTTCCGGCCGGCCAGATAGTACTGCTGATGGTCATGCTCGAAGGCCAGCTCGTACACCATGTGGCGCAAGGTCTTGTTCTCGGTCGGCGAGAACAACCGGAAGACACCACGCGCACCCGGAATGTTCTTCCCAAACGGCGTGAAGTCGATGTGCCCGGTAATCACGCCCGTATGGGTGGAGTCGGCCACGAACTGGTCGAGGTCCGGCACCTCCACGGTGGCGTGCATCGCCAGTGTCGTGCCGGCTTTCTTGCCGGCGGCTTGGCCGGCCTTCGGGTCGGTTTCGCCAAGGGCGAACGGCCCGGTCATGGTTTCGCGAAACGTGAGGCCGAGTTTTCCGTCTTTCATTGCCGTTGCCTCCGGGGTTAAGGGCACACCTTCTTCGCGGCGCTGTGACAGATAGCGCCGGGCGTCTCGATAGCCCATATCAATCAGGGTCGGGGCATCCACATTGCCAAAGTAGAGATCGGGATCGAGCGGGAGTGGACGTTCGGGAGAGATTACGTGAACGCGAACGGGAGTGGTGCGGCCGTAGAGGCGCTCACCATTGGCGATGCGCTGGTTGATCTCGGCGATCCGTTCGAAGTCTTCGAACAGCGCCCCGTTGGCGCTCATTTCGAGCATCTGGATGTACTGGCGGAAGGCGCCGGGCCGGTATTCAGGACTGTTGCCGAGCGTCCACACGATCCAGATCTCGTCTGCGCCCTGCCGGACCGCCTCCAGCGGATTCGCATCGCGAATCCAGGCCGAGTCGGTGTACCAGGCGTTGCCGCGGCGCACCGGCGGCATGAAGATCGGAAGCGACATGCCGGCCACGATCAGGTCGATGTCAACCTGATCGCGTCGGAACACCTCGTTCACCTTGCGCGTGTAGTTGCAGACGTTGAAGGTGCCGAGCATGCCGTCGGTCAGGTTGATGCGCGCGATGTCGATGCCGAGGTGCGGGAAGACCTTCTGGACGATGCCGTCGGCGCTGCCCATGGCCATGGCGCCACTCATGTTGAGGTAACTGGCGAATGGCATGAACGAGACGAAGTCGTTGACTCGCAGGGTCCGCCAGCGGTCGCACATCTCATCCGGGGTGAGCCCGGACAACATCATTGCCAGCGTCATGCCGCCGCCCGAGGTGCCATCGCCGTGAAAGAACTCCAGGCCTTCCTCGGCTAGTGCCTTGAGGACGCCAGACTGGTAGCTGACGCGCATGCCGCCGCCAGACAGGACGATCGAACGCTTGGGGCCAGGCATGACGGCTTACCGGCGCGGCGGCGCCAGCCACTCCTCGGAGCGACCGAGATTGATGACGCTTTCGAGTCCCTCCGGCGCAGTCGCCGGCACTCTCTCGTAATCGAGAAACCAGGCCTCGATGTGATCGTCGAGGGTGCCGGTCGCTTCGGCGATGAACGCGGTCATCAGCGGGTCCGGGCTGATGTCGAGATCCTTGAGCACCCGGACACGAGGGTGCGTGCCGATGGTCAGCCGGGCCGATCCCTTGTCCATCAGGCTGATGCGAGCGCTCCCCTTCATGTAAATCGTCGATTTCATCAACATGCCGCGAAAGGCGCAGTAGTTGACGGCCGCCGAACGCACGGGAATGGCCGGCGACGTCGGCAGGTCGATATCGAGCCTGACCGCCGGCATTCCGTCAAGCTCGTACGCGCTGCTGGCGGATTGGGCCTCCAACTTGAAGTCGAGGTTGGCCTGATGCTTCGGCATCCCCCAGATGCCCTTGCCACCCTTGACCGACACCTCGCTGCTCACCGGCAGGTCGACCACGTACTGCCCCGTGCCGAACAGGTTCATCAGCGCGGCCGGCAACAGCGGCGGGGCCGGTTCCGCGCCGTGGGTGCAGGCAATGCCGATGCTGAACTCGATGTACTTGCCGATGGTGGTCTGCTGGTAGTCGATGACGGCAACCAGCAGCACGCCGCGGTCGTTTGGCAATTGCAGCGGGAACAATTCGCGGCCCGGCATCACCGCGGCGGCCTTCCGCAAGTCGATCGTGAATGCCGCCATGATGACCGGCGACGGTGCGCAGACCACTGGCAACTGGAAGGGAATTCCGTCGACCAGGGCCGAGCGCCCTTGCTGTCGTGTGATCCGTTCGGGAATCTGCATCGCTGCTCCGTTTACCGCTGCCGGTCGAGTTCGTCGAGGATCGTGGGGAACGTGTCGCGGACCGCGTTCTGCCCCATAAAGACGTCCAGGTGGCCATAATCCGGGAACGTCCGCAACGAGTGGAAGCCTGGCCGCAGCGCCTCGAAATACTTGAAGCTCCGCTCCTGGCTCTCGGGCAGGAAGCAGTCGTTCTTCTCGCCGGTGATGAAGGCGAATCGCGCGTCAGTCCGAGGCGGTGTCGCCGCGAAGTCGGGCGGCAGTTCTCGGTGTCCTTCAACCGACACCAGGTGTCCGTGCTCGACGCACTCCGCGATCTGCTCGAAGAAGGTCAGGGGCACCGCGGCAAACTCGTCGGACAACCAGGCATGAGTCGCGTCGTTGAGGTTCTCGTGGCGCCACAGCGTGGGGTGGCCGGCGCCGTAGACGAAGCTGGCGTGCTTGCACACGGCGTTGTCGCATTCGTGGTGGGTCATGTTGACGATCGACCGTACCAACCGGGCCGCGGGCGTCGGGGCGTGCCGGCCCCACTGCGGGTTGAGGAAGTCGGTGATCCGCTTCATCATCGGCATCGCGTATTTCAGCTTCTTGGCCCCGTCCTTCGGTACCACGGGGTGCAGCGAGACAGCATTACTGACGATCGTCTTCACCTGCGGCACGAGACCTGCCAGCGCCGACATCGTGAAACTGGTTGACCCCTGGCAATGGATCACCGCCTTGACCTCTGGCGAGCCGGTTTCGCGGACGATGGTTTTGATGGCCTCGGGATGGTCGTAGAGCGCCGCCTGATCCAGCGTCCACTTGTTGGGCGGCAGGTCGATGCTGGCGCGCCAGTTCTCGAGCCACACATCGTAGCCATGCGCGATCAGGTAATCGACGATCGTGGTCTCGACCGGCGCCCGGAAGATGTTGGCGCGCACGCCGGCACCGTGCACCAGCATCACCGGCCCCTTCGTGGCCGGCGTGTCCCCCGACACGTGGAGCAGGTTGCAGCGAAAGCCGTCACCGGCAGTGAACTCGACGATGCGCTCGGTCAGTGTGCCAGGCATGATGTTCAACCTAACTGGTCCCGCTTGCCGCGCTCGGTCAGCAGCGAGACGATGGCCGCGAGGGGAATGCCCTCGTTGTATTCCGGCTTGTGATCGGGAGCAAAGTTCGGGTCGCCGCTGTGATGCAACGCCACCAGCTCCCAGTCGGTGTTGAAGCACGGCGCGCCCGAGGAACCGCCCTCGGTGTTCACGGTGTAGGTCACTCGCGTGCCGTTGGCGTTGGGCCCGATGACGCCGCTCATATCCATCGCCAGCTTCAACGGAGCCGAATCGGGATGCTGCATGATGAGGAGCGGGGCCCCGGGTTGAAGCGCGGCGGGTTTTCCTGCCTTGATCCAGCCACGAGGCAGCGCATTCGGATCAGGTTTCTCACCGGCGGCTTTCGTGCCCGGGGCGCCCTCCAGGCGCACAATGGTGTAGTCGAGCTCGTCGGGCGCGGGCATCTCGGTCCTCGGGCCAGGCTTCAGATCGAGCGCACTCGGCGGGCTGAAATCGACCAGCCAATCGGCCGCCAGCTTGAAGACCGTGCCCTGGCTGATCACCTTCGACGCGCGGCGCCGGTAGTCGAAACGGCAGGCCACCGCATTCGTCGGCACCTCTCCGCTGATCACCCGATCCATCACATGATGGTTGGTCATCACGATGTCGGGGCCGAGCAGAAAGCCGGTGCCGAACACCGTCCCGCGCGGGGTGTCGATCTCAATGCGGCAGATTTGGCCCTCGATCTCGCCGAGGCGCGTCCGGAAGATTTCGACGTCGAGGTAAGGACTTTTTTCCTTGATGGTCCGTTCAAGTTCCGGCGTACTCGAGGCCAGCGACACCACCTGGGCAAAGGCTTGCAGCGCCGCGCTGCCGGGGTTGGACTGGCGCGCCGCCACCACGAGTTCGGCTGTCCAGCCCTCGGCTTCGGACGCGGTCATCACTTCGAAGATGATTTCCTTGTAGTCGCTGCCAAGCGAATAGTCATCCAGCCGCTTGCCAAGCTTGAACTTCATCATCTCGCGCAGGCGCTGAGGCGGAAACGCGTCGCGAAGCGCTTCGCTCAGGAGCTCGAGCTGTGGTCCCCTCAGGTCCAGTGACGGCATCAGCTCCTCACGCAATCTGCCGCGCGCGCAGCACCGTGCCATCCGGATCGTGAATGTTTTCGTGCAAGTGGCCACCATCGAATTCGAGCGTGAGGTAGCCGTTAGCGCCGTACTTCTCCTCGTCGCCGGTGACGTAGCGGTTGGGTGCGTCCAGGATGAGGGCGCCCGGTACCAGGTTCTTGGTTTCAAGCCGACGCCACACCGTGCCTTCGACGAGCGGCGGGTGGCCGATGCCCTCTCGGAAATACGGATAGCCGCCGTGGCCGATGCAGCGGCCGATCACGCCCCACGCCGGGTGGGCGTCATACAACACGCACCGATGTTCGTGCCCCCAGTACCACGCGGTGATCTTCTTGCGGCCGAGCAGGTGGCCCAGCTTCGAGACCAGCTTCGGGCCCTGGTTGTCGAGCAGCGAATACGGTTGGTGATGGCTAAAGAGCACCACCTTGCGGTCGCCAGCGCGGCCGATGAGACGGTCGAGCCACGCCACCTGATCGCCCGCAAGATCGTGGTCTTCGTAGGCGCTGTCGAGTCCGACCAACAGCCAGTCGTCGTTCTGCAGGGCGAAATAACTGGCCTTCTGCCCGAAGGCGGGCAGCATCTCGCGGAAGTAGCCCTCGCCGCCGGTGTACATCTCGTGGTTGGCGTTGCAGGCGCGGCTCAGTGCCCCGGCGCGCTTTGGCCAAACGTTCAAGAACCGGGTGCGCACCTCGTTCACCGTGCCGGAGTAGTAGACATCCCCGAGGTGCAGCATCAGGTCGATCGGTTTCGGGTCGCTCTCAATGCTGCGCGCGCAGACCGGCGCGCCGTACAGGCCGGTGCCCCAATCGGCCATCATCGCCACGCGGAGGTTGCGGCCGCGACCGATCGGTTCGGGCGCGTCGGATGCGGTCAGCCACGGTTCGGGCTTGATCTTCTTCCACCAAGTGAAGACGCTGCCCACCCATCCCAGGATATCGCGCTCGTCGTACTTCACTTCGAACGCGCTTTGCTCGCTGCGCACCGGCGGCAGCGCGCTCATGTCTCCGGGCGGTGGCTCCTCGAGCATGCGCGACTGCAGGAGCGATGCAAACTGGTTCTGCACCGACGCCATTACGCCAGGACCCTGGCGCACAGTCTCTTCTTCCAGCGCGGCAAGCGCCGCGCTGAGCTGGGCGCGCAGCGCCGTGTCTTCGGCCGGGTCAGAGGCTTCGAAGGCCGACCGCTCGGTCAGCGGCTGCGGCGCCGGCTGGTCGAATGCGCGGCCAAAGCTCCGATAGGTGACAATCGCGTTGTTATTTGATTTTTCGGCCACGACTTCTCCGTTACCGCCCTTCGGCGGCGATCAAAGTAGCGATGCGCTCGGCCAGCGCGCCGATCGTCTTGGACGGATTGAGGCCGATCGATTCTGGAATGATCGCACCGTCGGCAACGTAGAGATTTCGGTATCCGAATACTTCGCCCTTGTGATCCACGACGCCGTTCTGCGCCGAGGTCCCCATGTTGGCGCCGCCGAGCGGATGTGGCGTGATCAGGTCTTTGCCCATGGTCCACGTCACCGGCACCAGCGGCATGCCGCCGGTGCTGCGGGCAAGCTTCTCGTGCGTGTGGATCACCGCCTCGATCGCCTTCACTGACTTGGCAATGTCCCAATCGAGGTGGAGCGCGCCGTCCTTCAGCGACAGCCGGCCGTCGGCCGCGTCGCGCGCCTGCGCGAACCACGGCATGATCTGGTCGAAGGCATTCAATCGCAGCAGCACGCGCAGGCTCTCGACGAGCATGCGGGCGCGTGGATCGGCGGAGCCGTCGGCTGCCAGGTCGCGGATGAACGCCAGGCCAAGGTCGGGCAGCCCGCCGTCTTCGATGAACAGGGCCTGGCCATCGACCGTCCCGTCCAGCAGATCGATGGCCGACGTGATGGTCGGGCCCCGCGTCGGTTTCACCGACCGGAAGGGATGCAAGGCCGGCGTCAGGAAGTCGCCGTTGCTGCTCCAGTTGCGGCCGAGGAACGCGCTCAGGTTCGGCAGGCTGTGATGCAGCTCGCGGCACTGCAACAGCAGCTCGGTTGACCCCATGGAGCCGGCGGCGACAATGACAATGCGGCCGGCAGCGTGGCCGGGCTTCAGGGTGCCGCCGGCGATCTCGTCGAAGTCGACGCGGTAACCGCTGCCCTCGGGCGTGATGCGCCTGACGATGTGGAGGGGACGCACTTCAGCCTGGTGCTTTTCGGCGAGCGGGATGTAGTTAAAGTCCAGCGTGTTGCGCGCCTTGACCTTGCAGCCAATATCGCAGTCCCCCAGGTGCACGCAGGTGCCTTGCTCCTGCCCGTGCGCGTTCGTGAAGGTCTTCGAGTGCGATTCGTTGTGCGGATCGGCCAGGCCGTAGTTCCATCCCGGATCGAAGGTCACGGCCAAATCGAGTTGGCGGAAGCGGTCGCCGTAATTGAGCTTCTCGGCTGCCTCCTTGACGAGCTTGGTGCGCTCCGGCCATTGGTTGGCCGGGATCTTCTGCACATTCATCGTCGCGCCCACCGCCTGGTAGTACGGCGTCAGCTCACTGAAGGTGATCTCGGGCGGCCAACCGGCATCGAAGGTGTCGGGCTTCGCGTCGACTGAGATATTCGCGTAAACGAGCGAACCTCCGCCGACCCCGGCGCCCTGCACGACCGACATGTGCGGATAGACCCGGAAGTCGAACCAGCCATGGCAATGCTCGGGCTTGCGGTGGTCCCAAAGCCACGCGTCGGTGGGTCGGCGCGGAAAAGTTTCGGGCGTCCACCGGCGACCCCGCTCGAGGACGAGCACGCGATAGCCTTTTTCTGCCAGGCGGGCAGCCGTAATGGCACCGCCAAAGCCGCTGCCGATTACGACTACATCGTAAGAATCTGCCATCGCGCACTCCTGATGCGGATCGTGATCCGACGTGTGGCGTGAGTAAACATCCTGGTCCCTGGGGGGGAGGAGTTGCGGATGCGTCCGCGATCATGTCCGGCCGTTCGTGTGATGTCAATGCGAGATCGACATCACGAGGAAAGATTGTCTGCAAAGGCCGTCAGGAACCGTCGAGAAATGCCGACTCCTCCACGCACCTCATGTACTCGGTAGTGGCTTGCGCCGTATTCAGTTGTCCCGAGGCCAGGCCCACTTCAAGCACTTCGAGCTTGGCCCGGCAGCGCTGGGCGCGGCCCACGTTCTCCTCGAGATTGTTCGACTTGAGCAACTGCGTGGAGACCGTTGCCAGGATTGACGACACGGACGCGGCCAGGCAAAGCAGTTGCCATGACGGCGAAGCCAGGCCGAACGTCTTGGTCAGCCAGGCCGTAAACGACTGACCGCCGACGGCGGGGGCGGCAGTGAGCGCGGCCGCCAACGCACCGCCCACAATGGTGATGTTGAGCAGCCGCCGCTTTCGCGGCAGAGCTGCCGACAAGAATGTCTCGACCCGTACCTGTTTTCGTCTGATCGCATCAATCAGATCGTTCGCAACCGGCTCAGCCATTTCTGTTTATCTCCTGTCCGAGGGCGCCAGATCACCCGGCCGGGATTCTACTCGTGCCGAGCCTGGAGCGAACGAACCGCTGATGCCGGCGCCGAGTCCGAGACCGGGGGCGCGCCGTAATCAGGCACAGCACGACGTGGCGACGGCCGCTGCGGTCAGGGAGTGGTATAACCACTCTGCTTTCGGATATCCGCACACAGGAGAACACCTAAATGAACAAATGGCATCGATTCGGCGTTCTCGGACTGATGGTGGTGTTGGGCAACGTCGCCACTGCTCAGGAGCACTTGAGCATTCGTTGCGCAACGAAGGAGCACAACGAGGAGCAGCGGCGCGAGATCGACGCCGCCGTCGGACGCTTCATGGCGTTTCGCATGGACATTGGCGCGGCCGCCTTTGCCGGCGCCAACGTGCCGGTCTACGTGCATGTGATCACGAACTCGTCGGGGGCGGGTTCCGTCACCGCTGCGCAAATCACCAACCAGATCGGCGTCCTCAACAACGCCAACCTCGCGGCCGGTTTCACCTTCACGCTGGCCGGCGTCAACACGGTTGTCAACGACAGCTGGTTCACGATGAGCCCCGGCTCACCCGAAGAAAGCGAAGCCAAGACGGCACTGCGGCAGGGCGGCGGCGCGGCGCTCAACATCTACACTGCCAACCCGGGCGGCGGCCTGCTGGGATGGGCCACCTTCCCGTCGGACTACGCGCGGTCACCCCGCGCCGACGGCGTGGTGATTCTCTACTCGTCGCTCCCCGGCGGCTCGGCGGTTCCCTACGACCTCGGGGATACGGCCACCCACGAAGTCGGTCACTGGCTGGGCCTGTACCACACGTTCCAGGGCGGCTGTAACGAGCAGCGCGGCGACTTCGTCGGCGACACGGCCGCCGAAAAATCACCCGCATTTGGATGCCCGATCAATCGCGACAGCTGCTCCGGCAAGAAAAACGTCGGACTCGACCCGATCAACAACTTCATGGACTACACCGACGACGCCTGCATGGACCGCTTCACGGCGGGCCAGGACACCCGCGGCCAGAACATGTGGCTGGCTTATCGGGAAGGCATGTAACCAAGACCGCGGTTCGACACAGATCCTGGTCAGGGCGGGGGGCAAATGCCCCGCGCCCTGGCTACAGGCCGACCGAGGCCGCAAACGCGGCCAGCGGCTCGTTTCCAGGACGCTCAGCTTGCGCCGAGGCGATGAGTTGAAGAAAGCCGCCTTTCGAGAGTCGATCGCGAATCAGGCGAACGACTACCTCATCCATCGACGAGCGCTCAGGCGCGATCCGCGCCAGGTCGAAGTCCAGCCGATACCTGACCATTTCGCGCAGCGCCGCGTAGGTGGGAAAGGCGCCGGCCAGCGCATTGATGCACGCTTCGTGCTGCGCCCCGGTCAACTTCAAGCCGATCGGGTCCACTAATCCTGCCGTCACGACGGATCACAATGCCGCAGGGGACTGCGGCAGTCAAGCCGGTCGTAGTTGCGCTACCATACGCCGAATTGCTTTGCCGATGAGTGGCATCAACATCGAGCGCGTTACAACCGTCCTCGTGGAGGCGTTTGCCTCACAGACCGATCTCGAGCGCCTGGCCCGGTTTGCCCTCGACATCGCCCTGGACGAGAAGATCAACGTCCAAGCGGGACGCCACGACCAGGTCTTCGACCTCGTGCAATGGGCCCGCCGCGAGCGCAAGCTCAATCAGCTGGTCGCGAAGGCCGCGGAGCTGAACCCCGGTTTCCCCGCGCTGAAGGCGCTGGCCGACGACATGGCGGGTAAGGGTTTGAACATCGACCCCGTGCCGGACGCCCCAGATGCTCTTCGCTGGAACCCAGGCACTGACGGCTTCGCGATGTTCTGCGACCGGACGCCGCAGTGGCACGACGTCCAGTCCTGGGCGTCGCAGCCGCGGAGCCAGCTTATTTTCCTGCCCGGCTCGCTCGATCAAGGGCATTCCTTCCTGATGAAGCGGATCAAGCGCCGGCTGGCGCTCGACCCGCGATCAATTATCGAGGTCGGCCTCGCCGGCGCCCACGAGCCGCCCAACAGCGAGCGCGAGATGGTGGAACTGTTGGCCCGCGCCATGGACCTCGAGCCCGATGGCAACCCCGACCGGCTGTTGACGCGGATCGCCCGCGAACTGGCGGCGCGGCTCGCCGACCGCAACGTCGTCATCTTGCATCCGACGCTGAAGCGTTTTCATCCGGGCGTGCTGCCCTACTACACCAACGCACTGCCCGAGATTGTCCGGCAGGCCACGCAGCCAGGCACCGCGCAAAAATCGCTGAAGTGCTACCAGCCGATCGAATGGTTCGACCTGCCGTGGATGCGTCGGCTCGTGGCAGCCTTTCAACGCCGCCGATCAGTTCATCTCCAGGGGTCGGGCGCGCAGTCGGCCCGCAACTTGATGAAGTCGATCGAAGCCAACGTGCCGAACCAGGTGTTGTTTGTCAGCCGCGTGCCGGAACTGTGCGACCTCACGAAGGCCGACCTGGTCCAGCTCTGTGACCGCGCCGGAGTGGGAGAAGACGACCAGCAGCTCCTGCTGAACTACTGCGCGGCCGTGCCGACCTCGCGCCTGAAGCTCGAGCAGATCGACACCTGGATGCCGGAATTCACTCCCACCGGAGAGCGACACCTCGATGACGACCACCTGGACTGAATATCGCGGCGACGGCCTCGGCCCCGACGGCTTGCCGGCGACGACCCGCAGCGAGCAAGGCCGCTATCTCGCCGACCCCGAGCTGGTCGTGGCCGTGAACACGGCGCTGGCGGTGGGCCAGCCGCTGCTGGTGACTGGCGAGCCCGGCACCGGCAAGACCATGCTCGCCTGGTCGGTCGCCGCCGAGCTCGGTCTTGGCAGCGTCCTTGCCTTCCACACCCGCAGCGACAACCGCGCGCGCGACACTCTATTCTCGCTGGACAACATGCGTCGCTTCTACGACGCCCAGGTCAGCGATGCCCGCGCCAGCGAGCTGCGCAACTATGTCCAATGGCGCCCACTCGGGCGCGCGATTCGATCGGCGAGCCGGCGGCTCGTACTGATCGACGAAATCGACAAGGCGCCGCGCGACTTCCCCAACGACCTGCTCGACGTCATCGACCAGATGGAGTTCACCGTGCCGGAGCTCAAGCGGCGCTACCGCGCCAAGCAGCGGCCGGTGGTGATCATCACGAGCAACAGCGAGCGCCAGCTGCCGCTGCCCTTCCTCCGCCGCTGCGTCTATCATCGCCTCGAGTTCCCGGGCCCCGGCGCGCTCAAGATGATCCTTCGCGAGCGGCTCGGCGAGTTGCCCGAGAAGCTGGTCGACGTGGCCACCAGGCGATTCTTCGAGCTGCGCGCCCTGAAGGACGAATTGGATAAGGCGCCCTCCACCGGCGAGCTGATCGTCTGGATGAAGGTGCTCACGGCCGCCGGCGTCAGCGCTGAGGATCTCGAGAAGAAGCGATTCAGTGACCTGCCCCATCGCGGCACGCTGATCAAGACCGAACACGACGAACAGGTTGTGCTGCGGCATTCGGTGTGACGCAGGCGTGGCGATGTTCAGCTTTCCGTTCAAAGATCTGCTGGACACGCTGCGGCGTCGGGACATCGCGGTCGGCGTCGCCGACTACCTGGCCGCCGCCAGGCTGATCGAGCGATGGAACGGCGAGTCGGTCGCCGACCTCCGGCTGGCCTTTGCCGCGCTGCTGTCGACCAACCTCGATGAGCGCGCGGTCATCCTTGAGACCTTCGACGCGCTTTATCCCGCCACACCCCCGCCGCCCCCTCCGCCGCCCCCGCCGCCAACACCTCACCCGGGAATTCTCGAGCGAGCACGGCGCGCGCTGCGGCCCTGGCACCTCGGCGTGGTTCTGTTGCTGGTGCTCGGGTCGCGGCTCCCACTGCGAGCCATGCTCGATCCCGGCATCCCGCCACCGCCACCATCTCCGTGGTCGCCGCCGGCGAAGATTCAGGCGCTGCCGATCCCGGGTTCGGTCGCCCCGAAGCCGATCGTCACGCCGACCGAACCCGATTTGCCGGCCTCGCCCTCGGTCACCAACATCTCCGCCATCGTCGTGCCGAGCGTGCTGGCCGGCGCGTTCTTCGTCACGTTAGTCCTCGCGTTCAGGTCGCGGCGCGACGAATGGGCGTCGTCGCTGCAGCAGTGGCGCGACACGCTGGCGGGTATGGCTGGGCCCTTCTATTACTCCCCCGCCGTCGACTTGGCGCAGCCGCCCGAGGTGCACAAGGCGGTGGGCGATGCCGCCACTATTCTCGGACGCCGCTTTGCCGAACACTTCGAGAGCGATTACCTCGACGTCGACCGCAGCCTCGCCGAAACACTGCAGGCCGGCCTTCGTCCCGCGTTCGTGTTCGAGACGCCGCCGGTGGCGTCGCCGATTCTCGTGCTGCGCGACACGGCCTCCGAAATGCGGACCTGGAATCGCAAGGTCGATCTGTTTCTCAAGCAACTCGTTCGCAGCGGCGTGCTGCTCGAATGCTGGTACTTCGACGAGGATGCGTCGCTCGTCTCACGCACGCCGCATGGCCGGACGATCTCGATCGGCACGCTGGCGCATCGGGGCGACGGCGCGGCGTTGCTGGTGATCAGCACGGGTGCGGGCGTCAGTCCGGCCATGGCGCGCCGCAGTCGGTGGTGGGATGTTCTGGCGACGTGGGAGGACCGCGCCTGGCTCACGCCAATCGCCAACCCCCTTTACTGGCGAGCCGAGCTGCGCACCCCCGGCATTCTGCGCGTGCCGGTCTGGCCGATGACCCGGCTCGGCGTCATCGCAGCGGCGCGCGCCCTGACCGGCGGCGACGTGAAGCGCGTCGCCGCGCTGCAACCGGAGCGAGCGGTGAGCGCCGGCGATGTCGAGCGCATGAAGCGCATCGTCGCCCTTGTGCCCTACCCGACGCTGGAACTGGCTGAGCACCTGCGTCAGCGCTTCCTGCCGGAGGTTCCCGAAGAAGTGGTGATGTTCCTCGCGGACGGCACGGGTTCCTCGGGGGCCATCCGGCTCGACGAAGCCGAGATCAAGCGCCTGGTATCCGCGGTGCGTACGGAGGCGCCCGCCGGCGAGCTGCAGGTGCGGCGATTCTTGCGGGAAGTGATCGAGGGCTCCGAACCCGCACCCGAATCGGCGGCGCACCTGCGCTGGCAGCTCGATCGCGCGCTGCAGGATCTGCATTTGTCAACGCTGGCTCCGGGTCAGGAATCACGGCCGACGGCGATACTGGAACGGCTGGCCGACGGGCCGCTGGCGATCGAGGTGCGGCGCGCGCTTGACCTGGCAGCCGCCGCGCCGCCGCTGCACAACGCGCGGGCGATCAAGACACTTCAAGCGCGAGCGCCGGCGACACCGGCCCCGAGCGGCCTGACTGGCAGCGGTTACGTGCGGCGATTAACGTGGCCTGGCGTGCCCGAGTTGGCGGCCGGCGTGGCGGCTGCCGCGGTGGCCGCACTCGTCGCGTGGGGCACGCTCGCCCCCGATGTGATCCCGCACCGCCGCGAGGCGTACTCTCTGCAATGGCGCGCCGGAACAGCGCAGGATCCGCGCCCGGCCGGATCGCTGGACGCGGCAGTCGCGGGCGATGACCCTTCGACGCCGCGGACGGCCGCCCTTTACCGAGACGATCAGTTGATCGGCAACGTCTCAATCCCGTCGGGCGGCGGCATGGTGTACCAACTCCCACCGACAGAGACCGGCGCGTCGTATCACTTGCGGGCGCCGCTGCCCGCAGGGAACCTGGCCGTCAGCAACGCCGTCTACGCGCCGGTCGCTCCCGCAACTTCTACCGGCCTTGCCACCTTGAGCGTGAACCTCTTGCCCTGGGCCCAAGTTCGCATCGTCAGGTCGGATGGCTCGGTTGCCGACACCCTGTCCACACCGTTCTCGATCGAGTTGGTCGAGGGTTCGTACACGCTGGAAGCTTCTAACGCCGGCCTTGCGCCGCTGACGCTACCGATCACGTTGGTCGCGGGAGTGCCGTTCAGCGTGAATCAAGCGATGCCTGGTTTCGACGCGAATCAACTCGTCAACAGCCTGCTGGCGCGGGGCAAGTCATGATCAGTCCTCGGTACCCGCGCGCGTGCCTGCTGATCGCCGCCCTCGCGATGCTTGCGCTGCCGGCATACTCGGGTGTCGCGACAGGCGAACAGCAATCGGCGTCGAGTGATTGGTATCAGCTTTACACGAGCGCGAAGGACGACATCAAGCGGCAGGCGTGGGCCGAGGCGGAAAAAAAGTTGCTGCAAGCTAAACAGTCAGGGCCCTCGCAGGGTCCGCGAACGCTGGTCAGGGGCGGGCTAATCGTCACCTTCTCTGCGGACTATTACTTGGGCGAGGTCTACCTTGGACAGGGCCGGCTGAAGGACGCGATCGCGGCGTTTGATGCCGCGGGAAAGCAGAACCTCAACGTACGGGCCGGAGAGTTTGCGCGCCTCGGCGAAAACCGAACGAGCGCCGTCACACGTTTGACAGACGACCTGATCCGAGCGGCACAAGCGGATGTGACGAGCGGTAATCTCTCGGCAGCGCGAACCAAGGCGGCGGAAGCACGCTCCCTTGGCGGGAACGCGACCGGTGTCGAGAATCTGCTCGCCGGCATCAAGGCTGCCGAAGATCGCGCCAGTACGAAGAACGCAGACAGCGTGAACCCAGGGACACCGGGCCAGACCAAGGAGGTTACGCCGCCTGTCGCCCCAGAGCCCGAGCCCACCGCTCCTCCCTACGGAAAGCCGGGCACCACAACAACTCCCGACGACAAGAAGCCAGGGCCGGTAGCCGCCACCGTCAAGCCCGCTCAAACGTCGGCTGTCCGCGGCGACGCACTTGCGGAGAGGCTCGCCATGCGCCAGTTTTTTAGCGGAGATTATGCGGGCGCAATTACCACTCTCACTCCGCTCAGCACACCGCGGGCACTCTTCTACAGATCGTGCAGCCGGGCTGGACTCGCGCTACTGTCGGGCGGAGGCGACCCAGCCACCTTATCTCTAGCTCGACAGGAATATCGCGACGCCCTCGTCGAGTCTACGAACTTCAGTCGTGACGAGCCGTATATTTCACCGAGGGTTTTGCAGCTGCTTCAGACGAAAGAATGACGGCGGATTTGTGCAGCCTCCCGGCGAGACTGCGCTAGAATTCGCCAGTTCGGATTTCTAACGGAGGCTCCCATGACGCGCATGCTACAGCTGGCGTTAGTGGCGACGCTGACATCCGCAGCGGGATGCACATCGTCACCCGCACACACACCGACCACACCGACCGCACTCAGTCGAGAAGCGGCATCGCCGACGGCAGCATCGCCCTTGGCAGAAGCGCCGGCGTCATCAGTGCCGGCGTCGTCGCGGGCGTTCGAGGTCACCGCGGGGCCTACCGCCGTGACGTTCCCGCCGCGCGACCAGGCCCTGCGCTTTCGGCAGGATCTTGAGTCCTACTATCGCGACGTCTTTCGGAGCCCTGCCTCGCAGTCGTTCGTAAACATCGAGGGCACCATCGTGTGGACGCAAGAATACCTGCGCTACCGTGTCAACGGCTGCGGTCACAACGAAGGCCTCGCGCGCGTGATGGCGCAGATCGACGGCAGCACGAATACCGCCACGTGCAGCTCGCAGAGCACGCCGTTCCCGCCCCGCAACGAACCGTTCGCATTCCGGCAATCGCTCGAGGTCAAGTACCGGGACGGCCTGCGTAGCGGCGTCTCGTCGACGTTCGTTGACCAGGAAGGTGACATCGTCTGGACAACGGAGTACCTGCGATATCGAACGACGGGCTGCGATCACGCGCAGGCGTCCTCGCGGGTGCTCGATCAGTTGGCTGGCCGACCGGCACCAGCGGGGTGCGAACCGCTGCCAGACCCGGTGGTTGCGAGCTTCGTCCTGCTGCAGGGAAACGCCGTGACTACGGTCTGCAACGTCGGCACCGGCAACTGCCGACTGGACGGCTCGCAGTCGTCCGGGCCCGGGGGTATCTCGTCGTTCCAGTGGACGACGGTGCGATTTCGCGCGACCGGCGGCAACTTAACCGAAACCTTCAGCGGCTCCACAGTGAACCTGGTGGTGAACTGCGGGAACGTGAACACGCAGGAGCGTTTTGACGTGTCGCTCACGGTTCGGAACGGAGCTGGTGTGTCGGGCTCGTTGGCGCGAACACTATCGCTCGGAAGGGGCGGATGCGGAACCTAATGGCCGGCAGGCGGCGCGGGTGTGTGCTCGCGTCCGCCTTGCTTGCCTGGCTGGTAACGATCGATGTCACTCCCGCCGACGCACAAGCCAGCTTGCAGGTACCGCTCCAGTTCGATTTCCTCAATCCCGGTGCGCGCAGTCTGGCCGTCGGCAGCGCGTTTGTTGGTCTCGCCGACGATGCGACCTCGGCGTTCACGAACCCGGCGGGCCTCAGCCTGCTGGCGGATCCGGAAGTGTCATTCGAGGTGCGTGCGAATCGGCTGGAGTCGCCGTTCTTGAGCGGCGGACGGTTGTCGGGAGCCGTCAGTAACGTTGGCATCGACCGCGAGCGGGATCCGCGCTACGGCAACAGTCCGGCGGCGAACACCGGACTCTCTTACCTGTCGTTCGTATACCCGCGAAAGAACTGGCGCATCGCCGGCTATCGTCATGAATTCGTCCGGCTCGACCAGGCGTTTGAGGCGACCGGAGCGTTTCAGGGCGAAGGGTTGCGCGAGCTCGGGCTCCGCGCGCGTCGCGACCTCTCGATTACCGCCTACGGTGCAGCCACCGCCTATCGCTACAAACGGCTAAGCGTGGGCGGCGGCGTCGCGCTCTACCAGTTCAAGCTCGATGCCGAGTTCAACCGGTTCTTCTCGCCGGGGTTTTACGACGCGCCGACATTCGCTCCGAGCCTCCAGGCTGGCCGAGCGCGTCAGACGAGCAGCGAGACCGGGCTGAGCTTCAATATTGGAGGGCTGTTCACGGCGCGCGAAAAGCCGAAGGAACGCGTCGACCTGGTGCAGCTTGGCGCGGTGTATCGCAAGGGCGCGCACTTTGCGTTCGAGGCGTTCGAGGGAGATCTCAACGCACCGACCGAACGCAATGGCACGTTCAGGGTCCCGGATGCCGCGGGCGCCGGCCTCGCAGTGCGCCTCGCACGCAAGGCAACCTTCACCGCCGAAATTACCCGTCTGCAATATCGGTCGCTGCTCGATGGTTACGTCAGCTCGCAAACCGGCGGCTCCGGCAAAGGCGAGTACTTTAAGCTTGATAGCGGTACCGAACTGCACGGCGGCGTTGAGTACATCCTTGACGTCCCCGCCTCTCCCAAGTTGCGTATCGGCTTATGGCGCGATCCCGACCACGCAGTGCGCTACGAGGCTCCGGCGAACCCCGACGTGCTTGACGAGCGCTTCGCCGCCTACCTGCCGCGGCGCGGCGGGCTGACGCACTTCACGTTCGGCGGCGGCGTCTCAATCCGCCAACTCGAGATCAACGCCGGCTTCGACCTGTCGAGCCGGACCCGCGTATTTTCGGTATCGTCGATCGTACGCTTCGTCAGGCTGGGACCTTGACCTTCGCCTCACTTCAGAACAGTTGAACACCGCGTGACCGGTGCGCCCACAGAGTGCGTAGAAGGTAGATTCGCCAAACCCATCTGATCAATGATAAGCGCCGATGGCTGGCATCACCGTATTCGTCAGCGTTGGCCGCACGTCGACGCCCCAACAAGAAGAGTTCGTGAGCGCGATCGAGGCCCACATGACCGATCACGGCCTGATGCCGCAGGCGCTCGGCCGGAATTATTGGTCGAGCCAGCAACCGCTCCGGGCGATCGACGAGCTGATGAATCAATGTTCGGGTGTCGCCATTGTCGGGTTCGAGCGTCTCAGCGTCGTTCAGGCGATCGATCGCAGAGGCAGCGAAAATCAAAAGGAGCTCGCGGATTTCGCGCTGCCAACGGTGTGGAACCAGATCGAAGCGGCGATGGCATATTCGCGCGGCTTGCCGCTGCTGGTACTAATGCAGGAAGAGGTTCGCGCGGAAGGGCTGCTTGAACTCGGCAACGATTGGTATGTGAAGCGCATGCGGCTCGGTCCGCAGGCCACGTCCGATCGAGAGTTCCGCGGCATTTTCGACGACTGGCGAACGCGTGTGGTGGCGCATCACGCTGCCGGCATGGCGGAGGCGCCGGGGCCGTCTACCGATCGGCAGATCGGAAGTTCACCCTCGCGGGAAGCCCAGGCCACACCGGCGCCTCTTCCTGACCGGCGCCGATTGCGCATGGTGCTTGAGACGCGCTTCACCGACGAAGAGCTGCAGACGCTGTGCTTCGACCTGGGCGTAGACTATGACAACCTGAAAGGTGCGACCAAGGCGGCCAGGGTGATCGCGGTGATTGGCTACTTCGAGCGAATGCACCGGCAAGGAGAGTTGCTGCGCAGCGTCAAGGACCTGCGCCCGGACGAATCGTGGTAAGGGCAGCGGAGGCGGCACCCGCTTCAGGATCCTTCGTATGAGCCAGGGCGGTCCCGAACTCGAAGCGCTCCATCGCGCGCTGCTCTCCGCTTTTCCGAACAGCGGCGCGCTGGAGCGGATGCTGATGTTCGGCATGGGCCTGAACCTTGCCGAGATCGCGGCCGGCAATCTGTCCGAACAGGTGTTTGACGTGATCAGGTTCGTCGAGACCAGGGGTCTGCTCGACCAATTGATTCAATCGGCCTTGGCAGCCAATCCTGGTAATCCCGGTCTTCGTGCCGTCGCGGATCACCGCGCTCAGCATCCTGCGAAACCGGAAGCAGCGGCCCCCAACCCAGCTGCTACGCTTGTGAAAGTTGACAAGCTGGCCCTTCGCAAGGCGATGCAGGCGTCTTTCACTGCTGAGGAGCTGGAAGTGCTCTGCGCCGATCTTCAGCAGAACCTCAACGCCCGCGGACACGATGTCCATGTCTCTTTGGACGAAGTGGGTGGCGCAACGAAGACGGCTAAGCTACTGAACCTGATCGAGTTTCTCGACCGGCGTCGCCTGCTGGATTTCCTGGTCCAGGTAGTGCGCGAACAGCGCCCCGGCAGCGTGTGACGCGCACGCAGCTTAAGCCCGCACGCCGCGCGATCGGCAACACCCGCACCCTGGCGATTCGTCAATGCCTACAATCACCACGGCAGAGATGGCGGCACATTTGTGCGGCACGGTGTGCGTCGGCCTCAACACCGACCCGTTGACAGGCCCCACCGCCGGGTCCATCATCTGGACTTCTGACGCGCCCTGCGCCAGCCGCAATCAAGGAGGCCTCCAATGAGTGTTCGAGCCTGCATCGATCGTGTGATCCCGACCGAGCTTCGCCAGGAAGCAATGCGCGCCGCAGCGCAGGAGAACCCGGAGAACGTCAAGGCCTCTGCGCTCGAGCTGGTGGTCGAACACCGCAAGCTGTGGAAGCCGGGGCGCACACTGAGAGTCCGCTTCCTCGAAGGCTCGCCGAAGATCCAGCGCAACGTGCAGCGCTTCGCGGAGCAATGGATGCAGCACGCGAACATCAAGCTGCAATTCGTCGGCAGCGGCGACGCCGAAATCCGCGTCGCATTCAAGGACGACGGTTCGTGGTCGGCGGTCGGCACCGACGCGCTCGTCACGCAGGCCTTCAAGAAGGACGAGGCCACCATGAACTACGGCTGGCTGACCGAAAGCTCCAGCGACGAAGACTACTCGTCGGTGGTGCTGCATGAGTTCGGGCACGCGCTCGGCTGTGGCCATGAGCACGAGAGCCCGGCAGTCGACATCAAGTGGAACAAACCGGCCGTGTACCGCGACCTCGGTGGCTCGCCCAATTTCTGGGACAAGGCCACGGTGGATCACAACGTCTTTGGCAAGTACTCGAAGAACGAGACGAAGTACACGAAGTTCGATAAAGAGTCGATCATGCTCTACGCGTTCCCGGCGGCCTGGACGCTCGACGGCCAGAGCTATCACGAGAACGCCACGCTGTCGGCGCTTGATAAGAAGTTCATCGGCGAGTGTTACCCGGGAAGTCGCCAGACGTCTCACTGCTGATGGGGCATCCGCGTCACCTCATGCTGACCGTCCGGCTCGAAGGCAACCGCGTGCACATCGGCGACCGCTTCGCCGTGTCGTTCCAACGCACGCTGCGGATCCCGGACGATGGCAACAGCTACCCGTTGCCGCCGGGCCTGGGGCTTCTGCCCGTCCACGCGGTGGCCGATTACCCGGGCCGGACACCGGCGTGGTGGCACGCCGATGAGTTTTTCATCCCGATGTACCAACGCGAAGCGTTGTGGCTCGGTTTCGACGGCACGCCGTGGAAACCGAATGCCGTGCAGGTCGGCGTCGGCGGGATTGACGCGATCTCGGGAGAGAGCCGGCAGCCTGGGCTCGAGGCCAGCCCCCAGAACTACCTCGTGTGCCCGGATCAGCCCTGGCTGGACGGCATCAATACGGGGACGGGGGTGATCAGGCAGTTCGTGGCCATGCCGCTCGGGTCCGGGTACACGATCGAAGCACAACTCACCGGCGACGAACGAGTGGGAGGGATTCAGCTCGTCGTGTTCGAGCCGAAACCCGGGCGGTTCCCAGACCGGCCGCCGACCGAGCCCGGTACACCGCCCGCGGACTTGAGGATTTTCGGGTCGCGGGCGCTCGGGACGGAGTTGGGGCTGGCGGCGGGCGGGCGCATGGAACAACGGATCTATCGCGACGCCTACGGAATTGACACGTGGGACGGCAGCCAATTCGCGGAGGTCTTCGTCCACATCGCGAACAGCGAGCAATACGAAGCAATGACTGGCCACCCGCCGCCAGAGACCCCCGTGAACGCCCGCGTCTATACCGACCATGGCCTCCCGTGGTTTGCGCTGTACGACGAGAGCCGTGACGCCGTCTCGGGCTCGGCGCGGCTGGCGACCGTTCGATCGACCGCGGACATCGACCGGGCAAGAACCGGCCACACCTCGACCGACGACCGGCCCATAGAAGTAAGCGATGCCCAGATGCGAAAGCTGAAAGGCACGCCGCCGTTCACGGCGTGATCTGCGAAGCTCCGGTCGCAGGCAGATCTTCCGCCGAACGCCAAATCCTTGGATCCCACGGTCGTCCCTGCCAGACGGCGGTTCACCCCCGGAACGCTTTGACAACGCCCGGCACCGATGGTACGTTCTGCTCCGCTCACTTCTGCGAACTAAATCAACGAGGAAAAACCGATGGAAACTTCTTCCCCTGGCAAGTTTCGGGTGTTGGCGGCACTGCTCGCGTGCGTCGTCGCGGCAGCAGTCACGCTGCTCGGCACGGATCAAGGACCGGCCAATGGCCGGGCGCTAGAGACCAATCGAAAAATGGCGGCAGGCTTGTCAAAGCACCTCGAAAAGCTCCGTCAGTCCATACCTGGACTGGGCGGTGAGCTGGGCGCCGGCGGCGGTGCTGAAGCCGAAGAGTTCATGGCCCAGGCGTATCCCGACACCGATATTCCGCTCGAACGGCTGCAGAATGCACGAACCGCAGCGGGCCGGATCAACGGCAAGAACTTTCCGACCGGCAAGGGCCGGCCAGGCACGTGGGTCACTATCGGTCCGAGCAACGCCCTATATCCGGCCACCGAATTCCGTAACTCCTTCGGCTACGTTCCGAACGACTACGTTGCCGGAGGGCGGGCGACCGCCGTGGCCATCGATCCCAATTGCGGTAACGGCAATTGCCGACTGTGGATGTTCGCCGCCGGCGGCGGAGTGTGGCGCACGAAGAACGCCCTCGACGGGCAACCGGCCTGGCAGTTCCTGTCGGGCGCGTTCGGGATGAACTCGGGCAGCTCAATTACGCTCGATCCCAACGATACGACCGGCGACACACTCTACGTCGGCACAGGCGAAGCCAACGCGTCGGGCGACTCGGCGGCTGGCGTCGGAATGTATAAGTCGACTGACGGCGGCGACACCTGGACCGGACCGCTTGGCGCATCGGTGTTCGCGGGAAGGGCAATCGGCAGCATCGCGGTTCAGCCGGGTACCCCCTCGACGATTTACGCCGGCACCACCCGTGGCGTCGCCGGTATCGGCTCTGTCAGCGGCGGTGCCGTCTCCCTGATTCCCGGCGCCGCGCCCTGGGGCCTATACAGGTCGACCGATGGCGGCAACTCGTGGACGCTGCTGCATAATGGCTCGGCGAATGTGGCGTCGTGCGACACGGTGGCGGAGGCGATCGCCGCCGGGTCACCATGTTCGCTGCGGGGCGTGCGGAGGGTGGCGCTCGACCCCGGCAATCCCGGCATTGTCTACGCCGGTTCGTATGGCCGCGGCATCTGGCGCTCGAACGACGCGGGCGCGACCTGGTCGCAGATCAAGGTTTCGCTGAATTCGGCCGACGCCAACATGCGACCCGAGTTCGCGGTCACGGCACTGCCCGGCTCGCCGGCCCAGACCCGCATGTACATCCACGAAGGCTCCACCGGCGGCGCGGTGTTCTACTCACGGCTCTTCCGCAGTGACAACGTCGCCACCGGTGCGCCGGTGTTTCAGGATCTCTCGAGCCCGAACCCGGCCAACCCCGGCTATGCCACCTACAACGTCTGCACCGGGCAGTGCTGGTACGACAACTTCGTCTACACGCCCGCCGGACATCCCGACATCGTCTACGTCGGGGGCTCGTACTCGTACGGCGAACAGTTTTCGAACAAGCGTGGCGTCGTGCTCTCGACCGATGCCGGGGTCACCGCCACTGACATGACCATGGATGGCACCGACTTCCTGCACCCCAACGGCCTGCATCCCGATCAACATGCACTCGTCACGCACCCGGACAATCCGTTCCAGTTCTTCGAGGCCAACGACGGCGGCGTGATGCGTTCGAGCGGCGAGTTCAGCGATGTCTCGTCGTGGTGCGGCGATCGCAGCCTGGTCGAGCCGCAATTGAGCCGCTGCCAGCAGCTGCTCTCGCGCGTGCCTAGCAAACTGGAAAGCTTGAACAAAGGCCTGTCGACCCTGCAGTTCCAGAGCATCTCGGTCAGTCCGTTCAATGTCAATGTCCTGCAGGGCGGCACGCAGGACAACGGCACCTGGCAAACGCCGGGCAATCCAACGAAGTGGGAAAACACGATGATCGGTGATGGCGGCCAGTCGGGCTTCGACGTGGCGTTGCCGAGCTTCCGTTTTCACACGTTCTTCCAGGCCACCCCCGACGTGAACTTCAGCAGCGGCGACATCGCCGACTGGAACTGGATCAGCGATCAGATCTACGGCACCGAGCCGCAGTCGTTCTACGTGCCGATCATTTCCGATCCGGTGGTCAGCCGCAGCATGTACGTCGGCACCGGACACGTCTGGCGCACGAAGACGTGGGGCATGGGGACGATGACGCTGGCCGAGTTGCGGCAGCACTGCAACGAGTGGTTCGGCGACTTCACAGTGACCTGTGGCGACTGGTTGCCACTGGGGAATCCGTCAACCGCAGGGCGCTTGGGCGCGACCGCATACGGCGCTGACCGTGCAGGCGGTTTCGTGGCCGCCGTCGAACGCGCGAGCCAGGATGCGTCCACGCTGTGGGCGGCGACCCAGACCGGCCGCGTGTTCATCTCGAAGACCGCGAATGCGGAGCCGGCAAGCGCTGTCGCGTTCACGCGTCTCGACAGCCTGGCTGCCAATGATCCCAACCGTTTTGTGAGCGGGATCTATGTCGACCCGGCTAATGCCAACCACGCGTGGATCTCGTACCAGGGCTTCAGCGCGACGACGCCGGCGACGCCGGGGCATGTGTTCAGCGTGACCTACGATCCGGTCGCCGGCACCGCGACCTGGACTGACGTCAGCCACGATCTCGGCGATATTCCGATCAATGACATCGTGAGCGACGACGCGAACGGCGACCTCTATGCGGCCAGCGATTTTGGCGTCTTCCGCCTCGTTTCAGGCACCACGGATTGGGTGGCTGCGGCGCCAGGCATGCCGAACGTGGAAGTGGCGAGCCTGACCATGCGGGCGGGCGCGCGCAAGCTGTTCGCCGCCACGCACGGTCTGGGCGCCTGGCTGTTGAACCTGCCGTAACTTCGCGAATCGAGGGCTCGGAGCCTGTGACTCCGAGCCCTCTCCCCTCCAGACCTCACTGACCGACGCGAAGGCCGCGAGCGTGGCCGAATGCGCGCTCCCCTAAGATTACCTGGCGGCGAAATGCCGGCGGTACCAGGCGATGCTGCGGGTGATGGTGTCTTCCACGTGCTTGACCTCGCGAATGCCGTGCCCTTCGCGCGGATACCGGACCAGGACGGTATCGACGCCGACGTCTTTCAACGCGATGAAGAACTGCTCGGCCTCCGCAATTGGCACGTCGTTGTCATTCTCTCCGTGAAGGAACAGCGTTGGTGTCTTGACACGGTTGCTGTAGCGCAGCGGCGATCGCTCCCAGAGCGCATCCATGATCGTCTTCGGCTGGGTGGACCTGGGCCAGATGGTGGAGTTCTTCGGCTCGAACGGCTCGTGCGGGAAGCCGCCGAACTCGACCGCCAGGTAGTCGTGGTAGTACGCCATGTAGTTGAAGCTGACGAGATTTGAGATTCCGGCCGCTGGAATCGCGGCCTTGAAACGATCGGTCTGCGTGATCAGCCAGTTCGTCAGCTGCCCGCCGTAGCTGCCGCCCTCGGCGCCAAGACGCGACCCATCAAGCCAGGGATACTTGGCCAAGGCAGCGTCGACACCTGCGAGCACGTCCTTGGCCTCGCCGCCGTTCTGATCCTGGAAGATCGCGTCAGCCAGCTTCTGCCCGTAACCGGTCGAGCCACGATAGTTGACCATCAGCGAGGCCAGTCCCTGCGCAGCGTAGACCTGTGCCTTCTGGTTGAAGCCAGGCCCTTGCTGCCCGTGCGGGCCGCCGTGAATCATGGCCACGAGCGGATACTTCTGAGTCGTCGCCAGGCCGACCGGTTTGGTTAAGAAAGCCTCGATCTCCAGGCCATCGAAACTGCGGAAGGTCAGTGACTCCACCTCGGCGAGGGTGCGTGTGCCGAGCACCTCGCGATTGAACGTCGTCAGTACGCGGGTGCCGCCCGACGGCGCCCGCAGCCACAATTCGGCGGGCGAGGCGGCCGACGTGAACGCGAAGGCCACGCTGCCATCGGCAGCGAGCGTCCACGAACCGACGCTGCCTCGCGCGTCCACCAGCCGTTCAGGGGTGCCACCGGCCTGCGGAATCCGCATCAGCCGCACCATCCCGCGGTCCTGCATCGTGAAATAGAGGTGTTGGCCGTCGCGTGACCATGCCGGCGCTCCTTGACGGCGATCGATGGTGGCCACTTCGCGGCGTCCAGAGCCATCCGCCGCCACCACCCACACGTGGGTGTCCTCCATCGTCGTTTCCGATGACGTGAGCGGCCGCTTTGTGCCGCTGAAGGCAACCAATCGCCCGTCGGGCGACCACTTCGGATAGTATTCGGCGCTCTTCGTGTCGGTGACGCGGCGCACGGTCCGCGACGCGACCTGCACGGCGAAAATGTCGTAATTGAAGAAGCGATCGGCGTCGGGGCCACGGTTCGAGACGAACAGGATCTCGTCACCTTTCGGTGACCAGTCAATCGAGTGTTCGTAGTAAGTGCCATCGGTCAATTGGCGGACGGCTTTGGACGCGACGTCCACCACGAAGATGTGCAGTCGCCGGTTATCGTTCGCGCGTGTGCCGCCTTCTGATGCCGTCGGCTTGTAGAGATAGCGAGTGATCACCATCGGGTCACCGTTGGCGTCTTCCTCGGGACCGGGGCGTGCGGCCACAAACGCGAGTTGACGCCCGTCCGGACTCCAGGTGAGCCGGTCGCCCGACGACGGCAGTGGGTGATTGGTACCCTCGACTGGTGAAATGAACTCAGGAGACGAACCGTCGGCATTAGCGACGATCAGACCTTCGCCGGCCGGGCTTTCGCCGAAGTAGGCCAGTCGTTTTCCATCGGGCGAGAAGTGCGGCTCGCTGGCCGTGTCCTTGTCGCCACCGAGGCGGCGGGTGGTGCCGGTCACAGAGTCCATCTGCCACACTTGCGAATACGGACGATCTGGACGGTCGTTGTTGGTGACCGCGTAAACGATGGTGCGTCCGTCGGGAGAGATTTGGACGTCGCCGACCGAGCGCAGACGATAGATATCCATCGCCTGGAGTCCCTGGTTCGAGGCCGGCTGTGCCAGTGCGGGAGAAGCGACGGTCAGGACTAGCAGAGCCAGCCATACCGTTGATCGAGCCATGATGTGCGCCATCGGTGCCTACCAGACCAAGCGAACCGCGAGCTCGGCCTGGCGGCTGGGTCGCGCGGTGGTAATCCGACCGAAGGTGTCCGACAGGGAATTGGTCACCCGCCCGCCACCATACTGTGCCTGAAGGTTATCCGTATTTAACAGATTGAACACTTGCGCCACCAGGTCGATCTTCTTCGAGGCACCGAAGCGGATGGCCTTGCTGGCGCGAAGATCGAGCAGGTTGATGCGTGACGACTCGAGCTGGCTCTCGGCAATGGCCGTGCGCCCGTTGACGAGGCGCCAGGCGTTGACTGCCGCGAGGTCGAGGTCTCGGCTGCCGGCATTGCGCGCGGTGCCGGGCACCAGGTCGGTGTTGAAACCGTCGGTGTTGACATCGCGCCCGGCGGTTGCGCTCCACGGCAACTGCGAGCGCATTGTCCAGACGGCGCCGAGGGTGATGTCCAGGGGCAGGAGCACCGATCCGCTCGCGACCACGGCATGGCGACGTTCGCCGTTCGAGGTACCCCAATCGCGATCGAGCAGGAACGGATCCAGGTAGCGCGAGAGCGGGGCGTTGTCGCGCGACCGCATGTAGGTATAGGTCACCAGGAACTGGTGCCGCCGGCTGAAACGCTTGTCGAACTTGGCGTAGAGCGCACGGTAGCGCGCGCTGCCCGTGGACTGGTTGCGATCGACGCGCGCAAAGGTCCGATCGGGACGGCTCGCCGCGCCGGGGACCCGCGCGTTGATGTCGAGGATCTTACGGTCGTGATCGGTGTCGGTGATCACGGTGTCGAGGTGCAGGCCGTACTCGCCGAAGATCTGTTGCGACACGCCCACGTTGTATTGATTCGAGTACGGCTGCACGTAGTCGTTGTCGACGACGGTAATGTTGGCCGGCGCCGAGACGATGAACGAGAGCGGATCGCGGCCACCGTAGGGGTCGGGGTACGACGGATTGGTGATGTTGACGCTGAACTGCTGATAGTTCCTGAACTCGCTCAGGTTGCCGAGGATGCGCACGTGGCCGTAGTAGAGACCATAGCCGCCACGGACGACGGTGCGGCCGTTGCCGGCGACGTCCCAAGCCACACCCGCGCGCGGGCCGAGGTTGTTCGTATCGCCGCGCCCGTCGACGTTGATGTAGGGAATCGGGACTGGGAAGACCGACGGGTCGAGGTCTTCGTTGGCCGCGCCGTACAACCGCTCGTAGCGGAGGCCGAGATTCAGCGTCACGTTGTCGCGCAGGCGCCAGTCGTCCTGCACGAACGCGACGTAGTAGGAGTTGGGATGACTGGTCGTGACCGGCGGGACGCTGGCGGTGAACGTGGCCGCGCCGGTCAGTACCGCAATCGACGCCGCCTCGTTCGGGTTGAAGTACTGATCGCGGGTGAATGAATAGGTCCCGAGCGGATTGCCGGTGCTCTCGTACTGGTACGGCATGTGGCTGATGTCGACGCCGAACTTGAGGTCGTGCGCCGGCAGCGTGATCGCGTAGGTGTCTTTGAACTGCCAGCGGCTCTCAGGACCGATCTGGTCGTTGCTGCTGCCATAGGTCAGCGCCGGGAATTGGAGCTGCCGGGTCAGGCGCGCAAGGCGTTCGGCGGAGTTGTTGCTGATGTCGGTCCAGACTTCGGTGCCGGCTGGGGAAATGTAATAGGCAGCGCGGGCGTACTGGAAACGGAAGTCGTTCAACTGGCGCGTGCCGCGGATCCAGGTGTGGCCGACCACCACCGCCCGCCGCGGCGTTTCCTGATCGAAGCCGGCGGTCGAGGAGATGGTGCCGCCGCAGCTGTTGCAGGTCGAGCGCTCGTCTTCGTGGGCATAACGAGCGAAAAAGGACTGCGTGTTCGAGACCTGCCCGTCGATGCGGGCGAGATACAGATTGCGGGTGAAGGGCTTGGCGAAGGTGCCCTCGAGCGCCGAGTAGAACTGCGGCAGGCCGGTGAACACCGTGTAGAACTCGTCCACCTTGGTGCGCTCCGCCGCACCGAAATAGTGCATGCGATCGCGTACCAGCGGTCCGCCGATGCTGCCGCCGAACTGGTTGCGACGGTATGCCGGTTTCGCGACCTCGAACACGCCGCGCGCGTTGAGCGACTTGTCACGAAAATACTCAAAGGCGGTCCCGTGCAGGGTATTGGTGCCCGACTTGGTCACCACTTGGACGATTCCGCCGGTGGCCAGACCGAACTCCGCCTTGTACTGCACGTTGCTCACCTTGAACTCCTCGACGGCATCTTCGGGGAGGTTCTGGCGTGGCTCGCCGTCTTCAGCGAAGTTGTTGATGACGCCGTCGACAAGATTGCCGGTGGAATTGAACGTGACTGAACCGCCGACATTCACGGTGGAAAAGAACGCCCGCGTCGAGTCCATGCTGGTCCCCGGCATCAGCAGCGCCAGCGAGAGGTACTGCCGCGAGTTGATCGGGAGCGCCTCAATCTGTTGCTGCGTCACGACACCGGAGACCTCGGACTTGGTGGTGTCGACCACCGGCGCGGTGCCGGTGACGGTAATGGTCTCGGCCAGCGACTGCACCTGCATGGTGAAGTCCTGGATCAGCCCGAGGCCGATGGTGATCTCCAGGTCGCGCGCCTCAGTGGTGGCAAATCCCGAGAGCTCGGTGGCGACGGTAAACCGACCAGGGTTGAGGGCCGGAAAGCGATAGGTGCCGTCCGTCTCGGAAACGGTTGTGCGCGACACACCGCTGGCCTGGTTGCGCAACGTCACGGTCACCCCGGGCAGCACCGCTCCCTGAGGGTCGCGGAGCGTGCCGCTGATGACTCCAGTGCCGCCCTGCGCCGCGGCATCGATCGCTGCCGTTACCAATAAGGCCACCAGCACCTGGCGCACGCCCAAGCACAGGCCGACAACAAGTACGACGAACCTTCGTAGTTGAGTCATGACGCATCCTTTTCTGTTGTTTCCCATGCCGCGAGGCCCGTGCTGACCAGAATGGACGAGAGTCTACCGCGAGAGGCCCTGGGCCTGCCGTGGACTTTGAGTGGCTGTTGGGGACTGGCGGCGCACCCTTGTCAATCTGCGTGCAAACGCAAATGATCGGACCGGACCTACCTCGCGGCCGCTGATCCACCCAGGTGTCGAGCGCCTCTTGCGCACGATCAATGTTGCAATCGCAGGTCGCCGGCGAGCCGCGCCGTTGTATCGTGTCGAATGCCGACCCTGACCCGACGCGCCTTCACGACGTCGCTGGTAGCGGGCACCGCGCTTTCGCGCGGCTCCCGGCGTGCGCACGCGCAGCCGCCACCGGTGCCCGGCGACCTCACGACCCTCACTCTCACTGACGCGGCCGCGCTGGTACGGGCCCGGCGAGTGTCGGCCGTGGACCTCACGGCCGCATGCCTGGCCCGAATCGACACCTACAACCCGAAGTTGAACGCGTTCATCACGGTGACGCGCGAGCTCGCTCTCGCCCGGGCGCGCGCCCTCGATGCCGAGCTGCGGGCGGGTACGGTGCGGGGGCCTCTGCACGGCATACCGATTGCCCTCAAGGACAACATCGACACTGCCGGCATTCGCACGACCGCCGCCAGCAGCGTCTTCGACGACCGGGTGCCGACCGAAGATGCCGAGGTCACGCGCCGGTTGATGGCAGCCGGCGCCGTCGTGCTCGGCAAACTGAACCTGCATGAGTTCGCCAACGGTGGCACCTCGGCGACCAGCTACTACGGACCGGTGCGTAATCCGTGGGCGCTTGACCGTAACCCGGGCGGGTCGTCGGGTGGCTCGGCCGCGGCCGTCTCGGCGGGGCTGTGCTTCGGCGCACTCGGCACTGACACCGGCGGCTCGATCCGCACGCCGTCTTCGTATTGCAGCATCGTCGGGCTCAAGGCTACCTACGGCCTGGTGTCTATTCGCGGCATCATCCCGCTCGTGCTCTCGCTCGATCACTGCGGGCCGATGACGCGCACGGTGGCGGATGCGGCACTGATGCTTCAGGTGCTGGCCGGTTACGACCGTCTCGACATCGCCAGCGTGGAGCACCCGGCTGAAGACTACGTCGCGGCACTCGCCACGCCGGTGAAGGGCCTGCGCGTGGGCATCGCGCGGGTGCCCTTCTTTGATCACCTCGACGCCGACGTGGCGGCGGCTACCGACGCGGCGTTGAAGACGATCGCTGGGCTCACCGGCAGCCTGCGCGACGTGGTGCTGCCCTCGACCAGCGCGGTCAACCTCAACGGCGAGATGTTCGCGTACCACGAAGCGCTGTTCGCGCGGATGTCCGGCCGGTATCAGATTCCGACCCGGCGCAACCTGCAGAACGCCGGCAACGCCAAGGCCGCCGATTACGTGCGCGGGCGCTGGGCGCTCGAGACGTTGCGGCGCACCATCGATGACAGCTTCAAGGACGTGGATGTCGTGGTGCTGCCCACGCGTCGCCATACGCCGCGCACCGTCGACGCGGCCCTGGAACGCGAAGAGAAGGACGTGCCGCGCAATCCCGAGCTCGAGAACCCAGGCGCGTTCAATACTTACGGAATTCCCGCCCTCTCGGTGCCGTGCGGCTTCACCGCGGCAGGGCTGCCAGTGGGGCTCATGATCGCCGGTCCGCGCTTCTCTGAGGGACGAGTGCTGGCGCTGGCGCAGGCCTATGAGCGCGCCACCGAGTGGCACACGCGCCGGCCGGCCCTCTCACCCGATACACCCGTGCCGCTGCTAAAGCGCACCGAAGGGGAGTGAGGTGGCCTTTGGCGCTGGTATTGCATTGCGCCATCCCATGAAATTGCCCCTCGCATTCGCCTTGGTCGCGCTGCTCTCGACTACATCGTGCGCAGAACTCGGGCAGCTCGCGCGGGCGATCCAGCCGTTGCGATTCTCGGAAGTGCCCGGACAGCAGAGCACCATTCGCCTTGCCGGTCCGAGCACGCGGCAACCACTAGGAGGCGCTGCCCTGCGGTTATGGACGCGCGTCAGCAATCCCAACCCGGTCGGCATCACGCTAAGCACGCTGCGCGCGGACGTGTCGCTCGACGGCACTCACGCCGCCACTGGTGACTTTCCGCTCGGACTGCCGCTCGCGGCGGGCGGCGAATCAGACGTGCCGCTCGATCTCTCGATCGACTTCGCTGATCTGCCGGCATTGGCAGATGTGCTTCGTCGCACCATCGCCACTCAACAGGTGCCGTACGAAGTGCACGGCTCGTTCAGCATCGAGGCGGGCGCCTTCGGCCGGCCGAGTTTCGGTCCGCTACGACTTTTCCAAGGTCGGCTCGGCCGCCATCGCGAAGGGGTGCCGCTCATCGATTGAGCTGTCTCGACGAGCCGCCGCCGTCGCTGCCATCGGTGACCTCGGAAAGCTTGGCGAGGAGCGATGCGAACCCGCATTGATCCGGATCGAACAGTCCCCACTCGTCCTGGACGGGCCGCGGTGCCTTCTTCGTCGCGAAGAAGGGCCGCTTGGGAGTGTGCACGCCGCTGACCACTCGCGTCGGCGAGCCGGCGCCTGGCGCCAGAATGGCGGTCGGCCCCTCCTCGCGCGGCACCGCGACAGGCATCGGGGCGATGCGCTCCGCCTTGAGCCGCTCGATGTCCTGTCTGAGCGACTCGATTAACTCGACCCACTCTGGTTTCGCCGGGGCGCGCGCAACCACGGCAGCAACCAGCTCGGCGGGCGGCGTCGGTCGAACGCGCACGTCCATCGCGGGCCGCCCGTTCTCCACGTCGCCGAAGAACAAGGGGTCCGGTCCGGCGTCGAGCGTGGGAATACTTTCGGGTGGAGCGACCGCTTCGACCGCATGAAAGTCGACGACCGTCGACTGACCATAAGTCGCCATCATCGCGTCGATCGACGCCATCAACGCCGTATCACCGGACAACTCGTCGAGCGACACCTCGTAGACGGGCGTCTCGTCGGATCCGACGACAGCCTCGGTGGGTTGTTCGACTCGCGGAGCGTCGAAGAGCTCAATCGCGGGCTCCTGGATCAGCTCGGTCAAGGCCTCGGCTGCGACCAGGACCGTTTCGGGCGGCGGTGCCACGTTCAGCTGTTCGGCGTCCTCAACAACCAATGCTTCCGGGGACGGTGCCTCAACGGCGACGCCTTCGAGCGGTTGCGCAACTGCGTGCACAATCGGTTCGTCGATCAATTCTGTAACCAGGCCCGCCTCAGCTCCCGCCACGTCCTCGCCGCCGGCGAACATCACGTCGCTCACGTCAGGACCTTCGACCTCGGAGACGACGACGTCGCTGCTGGCGGGCGTTTGGGCCGGGGCGGAAGCACTCGGGGACCCCTGCCAGTTGATCAGCGCAAATGGGGGCGGCGAGTCACTCGTGGCTCGCGCCTCGACCGTGATGATCTCAGCGGCACACTCGGCCAGCGGCTCGAGAACCACTGGGGCGTGGGCCTCCGCCTCAACGACCGCGTCGCTGGTCGTGGGCTCGCCGTTGTCGGCCAGGTAGGAGGCGATCTGCTCGGCGAATACCGCCGGGTCGCAGCCGACGGCGGTCGGCACTGCCTTGCTTCGGCGCCATTTGGCCAGCACACCGAGACGCTCCGCCACGGGGGGCGGAGCCGCGAGCAGCGGAATGGTCAGCATTTGCACGTTCGCCGCAGCCGCAATCATCCGCAGCGCGCCGGCAAGGGCCGCGTCCTCCTGCGCCGATAACAGCGCCGGAATCAGCACGAGGTCGGGCACCCGATCGCCGATGGCGACCAGCGCCTGTTCGGTCGTGTCCGCCAGCACGAGATCCGCGCGGAGGCGGCCGCGAACCAGGCTCGAGAGCAGTGCCGCCTGCTGCCGTTCCGGCTCGATGGCGAGGATGAGCGGCACGCTCACATCCGCAACAGGAAGATGACGAACACGAGCGCCGCCGCGGTAAACGCCATCAACGACACCTGCTCGACCGATTGCTCGCGCACGACTTGCGCGGCCGCCAGCCCAATGAGTAACGCCAAGTTATTCACCTGACCGAGCACCGCCACCCCGGCGCCCTCCGCGCTGGCACCCGAGAACTGTTCGCGGAAGCGCTCGTTGCAGGCCGCGAGCGCGAGGAGTAGCAACAGCACGCCACACACCGATGCGGCGAGGTCGGTCGCCAGACGTCCGTATCTTGAATGGACATTCATGACGGCCACGCATCGCAAAATGCGTTCCTCTGTCGCTCGTGTCACACACGCCGGGCGAATTGATAAAAACCCTCAGCAACCACTTCGATCGTCGACCGGCCACCAGCGATCCGCACGCCGCGAGTAGTCCACGGTCGTGCAGACTTGTCGGTGCGCTTACAAAACCATGGCGTGATCGCCGGCGCACTGCGCGTCGGCGTCGCCAGGACGAATCACGGCGAAAGTTGTCGTAGCACTGACAAATGGACGCAGTCGATCGGTCGCGTGGATGTGTCATCGGCACCACGCGATCGCGTCGATCAATGCGCCGCAAGTGACCGCGCAGCCGGAGGTTAGGTATCAACCGGGTGATCGCCGCGCGCCGGGCGGCACATACTTTGCGATGCCGGTCGGTATCGCGCGATCGCAGTCGTTGCTGATCGCACTTCTCACAATCGTTCGCAAGGCGCGTCAGAACGGCGCGCGGGAGATATCAACATGGTTCTGATCACCACTCTTCGCTCGCTCGTCCGCAACGATGAAGGCCAGGACCTTCTGGAGTATGCGTTGCTCGTCGCGCTCATCGCCCTGGTCGCGGTGGGCGCCATCACGCTCGCCGGCCAGAACGTCAACACCATCTTCCAGAACATCGCGGCTGCGCTGTGAGACAGACCGCAGGGGCCGCCGCACAGACGACGCCGGCCCCTGCGTCTGCGTTGACCCCGGATTGAAAGGCGGCTGCTCATGGGCTTTGTGCTGGCGCGACTCGAACGGCTCGTCGTCGACGATGACGGACAAGACCTGCTCGAGTACGGGCTGCTCGCGGTGCTGATCGCGGTCGTAGTCATGACCGGGGTGACCGCGGTCGGACAGACAATTGTGTCGGTCTTCTGGCGCGCAATCGGCAATGCCGTCTAACGTGCTGGTCATTGCCGTGGTCGCAGCTGGTGTCGGTGCCGGCGCACTGATTGACTTGAGAACGCGCCGCATCCCGAACGCTCTCACCGTCACGCTGGCCTCAACCGGGGTGGCGTGCGCGGCGGTCGGCCTCGGCGACCTCTCCGTCAGCGCGTCGCTCGCGGGCTTTGCACTCGGTCTGGCCTTGATGCTGCCAGGCCATCTGATTGGCGCCACCGGGGCCGGGGACGTGAAGTTGTTTGCCGCCGTCGGCTCCTTCCTCGGTCCCGTTCCGATTGCCGTGGCATTTCTCTACACCGCGCTTGCCGGTGGCGTGCTCGCGCTCTACGTCGCGGCCAGGCGAAAGCGGCTGCAGCAAACGGTCGAGGGTGCCGTGCGTCTGGTTGCCACCAGCGCCGCCAATGTCGCCGAGATCGAAAGCCCGCGCGCCAACAACCGGTTTGCCTATGCGCCGGCGATTGCGGTCGGCACCCTGCTGGCCGCACTCGGGTTATGAGGAAGGAACCAGTGATGAGGCATTTCCGACGTCGTCTGGGAACCGAGCGTGGCGTCGCCCTGATCGAGACGGCGCTCACATTGCCGCTGCTGCTGCTTGTCGCCGTCAGCATTTTTGAATTTGGCAAGGCCTATCAGACGTGGCAAGTGCTAACCAATGCCGCGCGCGAAGGCGCGCGCGTGGCGGTGCTGCCCAATGCGGCCGCCGGCGCGTCGGCGGCCCGGGTCCAGTCCTACCTGCAATCCGGGCAGTTGTCGGGCTGGGCAGCGGCCACCACGGTGCAGACGACGGTGTCGATCGCGATCGGCGGCGGGGTAAGTGCGCCGGCCTCGCGGGTAACGGTCACGTATCCCTTTGCGTTCGCCGTGCTGCAACCGGTGGCGCGGTTGCTCGTAAACGGTTCGACCGTGGGCGCGCCCCTGACGATGACCGCCTCGGCGGTCATGCGCAACGAATAGCCGGAGAGGCGGGACCACATCCCGCCGTGGATGCAAGACGGATGTGAAGGATGAGGAGTGTTTCCTATGGCTCGAATGCGGACGTTGCTGGTGTTCATGCTCGCGATCACGGCGGGCGGTGTCCTCGCGTTCGGCACCTATAACTACCTGCAGGGGGTGCCGGCCGCGGCGGCGTCGATTCCGACGCGTCCCGTGGTGGTGGCCGCCATGGACCTGCAAATCGGCGCCGAGCTCGGTCGCGACGACCTGCGCATCATCGACTGGCCGGCCAACTCGGCGCCCAAGAGTGCGTTCTCGAGCGCCGACGAATTGATCGGCCGCGGGCTGGTGTTGCCGGTCATTGAGAACGAACCCTTTCTGCCCGGCAAGCTCGCCTCGAAGGAAGCCGGCGCGGGTTTGCCGCCGGTTATTCCCCCGGGCCTTCGTGCCGTGTCGGTCCGCGTCAACGAAGTGATCGGCGTCGCCGGCTACGTGCTGCCCGGCACGCGAGTGGACGTCGTGGCCACGGTGAGTCCGACCGATCAACGCACCGACATCACCTCGAAAGTGATTCTGACCAACGTGCAAGTGCTGGCGGCCGGCACCAAGATGGAGCAGGACGTCGAGAACAACAAGGCGGTCCCGGTCACGGTGGTCACCCTGTTGGTCGCGCCCGACGAGGCGGAGCGGCTGACGCTGGCCAGCACCGAAGGGAAAATTCAACTGGCCCTGCGCAATCCGCTCGACCGCGAGACGCCGGCAACCCTTGGGATCCGGCCCGCGGCGCTGCTGGGACTCATGCCGCCGGTGCGTCTGGCAGCCACGCGGGGTCGTACGGCGCCCGCACGTCAGGCGGCGGTGGCACCGCCGGTTGGCCCGGACCTGCCGAGCGTCGAGATTATCCGCGGCGATAAGCGGGCGCGCGAAGTTGTGCGCCAGGAGCAACAGTAATCATGGCGAACCTACAGCACGTAAGGCAGACACGGCGCATCGCGGTTGTCGCCCTGATCGCATTGGCGGCCAGCGTCCCACACGCGTTTGCAGACGAGATTCAAGTCGTCCGGCTGATGGTCGGCCGCTCAGTAGTGGTCGGGACCGCCTGGCCGATCTCGCGGCTGTCGCTGACCAGTTCGGACGTCGCCGATGCGATGGTCACCCAGCCGAACCAGGTTCTGGTGCAAGGCAAGCTGCCCGGCACCATTTCGATGTTTCTGTGGGATCGCGGCGGCGCCATGCTGCGCTACGACGTCACCGTCGAGCGCGACCTGTCGCGGCTGACACAGCAGATGCGCGAACTGTTCCCTGGGGAAGCCATCACCATTGAAGGCAACGGCAAATCGATCGTGGTCGCCGGCACCGTCAAGAGCAAGTACATCGCTGACAAGGCGGTGGAAGTCGCGGCTGGCTATGTCGACAAGAAGGAAGACGTCGTCAGCCTGGTGCAGGTACGTGACGCCGGGCCGCCACCGCAGGTACTGCTGCGCGTGCGATTTGCCGAAGTCAGCCGCAGCGCGCTGACCGAGCTGGGCGTGTCGGCCTTTACCGGCGCCGACGGCTACAAGAACTACGCAGCCCGCAGCAGCACGCAGCAGTTCGCGGCCCCGGATTTCGAGAACCAGGGCGAGAGCAACCAATTGGTGTTCAGCGACTTTCTCAACCTGTTCCTGTTCGACATCAAGAATCAGCTCGGCGTCGCCATCAAGGCGCTGCAGAACAAGGGGCTGTTTCAGAGCCTGGCCGAGCCGAATCTCGTCGCCGAAAGCGGCAAGGAAGCCAGCTTCCTGGCTGGCGGCGAGTTCCCGATTCCCGTGGCACAAGGCGGCGGCGCCAATCTCGCCATCAGCGTGGTCTTCAAGGAGTTCGGCGTCCGTTTGAACTTCACGCCGACGGTGACCGGCGGCGATCGCGTCCGTCTCAAGGTGCGGCCCGAAGTCAGCACGCTTGATTTCTCCAACGCGATCGTGCTGCAAGGCTTCCGCATCCCGGCCTTGAGCACGCGCCGCACCGAGACTGAGATCGAACTGCAGGACGGGCAGACGTTTGCCATCGCCGGCCTGCTCAATAACGCCACGACCCAGCAGCTGCGGAAGGTGCCCGGCATCGGCGACATCCCCATCCTGGGACATCTCTTCCGCAGCCGTGCTGCCCAGAAGAATCAGACCGAGCTGGTGGTGATGATCACGCCGCAGATTCTTCCCCGCATGTCGAGCGGCGTGACCTCCGAACTGCCGCGCCTCAACGAGCCGTACCTGGCGCCGCCGGCAACCAACAAGAGCTTCCCGACTCCGCCGCCGGCGTTCACCACCCCGCGCAGCGGTGACGCCGCACCGGCGGCGGCGCCGACGCCGGTGGCCGCGCCTCCGCCAAGTGCGCCAGCGCCCAGTGAGGCCGCCGCCGCGCTCAGGTCCCAGAAGGCGAAAGCTCCGGCGCTGGTCACCCCGCCGCCCCCGGTGGTCGAGTCGAGGCCAGCCGAGTCACCGACCGCCACTGAGACGCGTCCGCTGACCGCCGGTGAGAAGAAACTGATCGACCAGACCGTCGCCAACCAGCGCAAGGCGAACGAGGCGGAGGTCCGCGGCATGAAGGAGCTGGCCAAGCGCGAAGCGAAAGCAGCACAGCTGCAGAAGCGCCGCGACCTGCAGGAGCAGCAGCGCCGGCAGCAGTTCGCCCGCGAGCAAGCCAAGCGCGACAACGCCGCCGCAGACAAGGCGAAGACGGAAGCAGCGCGCCAGGCGGAAATCGACGAGAAGGCCGAGAAAGCCATCAACGAAGCCGCTGCGCGCGTGCGTGCGGCGGAGGTCGCCTATCAAGCGGAGCTCGCCAAGAAGGGAAAGTCCTAGCCATGGCGACACCCCTGCAACATTTGCGGGACGACCAGCGGGGCATGTCCCTGGTTTTCGTTTGCGTAGGCTTCACGTCGTTTCTGGCGGCGACCACGCTGGCGGTCGACGTCGGCATGTTCATGACCTCGCGCAGTCAGGCGCAGAACTCGGCCGACGCCGGCGCGCTGGCCGGCGCCGTCGCGCTGGCCTACGACAGTTACAGCAATCGCGGCGCCGGCGGACCGGCGGTGCAAAGCGCCATGCACACCGCCGAGGCCAACGCGGTGGCTGCGGAGACGGTCTCGGTCGAGCCCGCCGACGTCACGTTTCCCAACGATCCCGCGGGGCAGGCGAATCGCGTGAAGGTCGAGGTCTACCGCACCGCGGGTCGGTTCAACCCGGTCACGACGCTGATGGGGTCGTGGTTCGGCGTCGACAACGTCGACATCACCGCGACCGCGACGGCCCAGGTGTCACCTGCCAACGCGGCCACTTGCGTGAAGCCGTTCACCATTCCCGATCGGTGGATCGAGAGGGGCACGCCGCCGTGGGACCCGAACGACACCTTCGACCTTGTCGACAGCCGCGGCCGGCCGCTCGCCGATCCAGACATCTACATCCCCGCGGATCGGGCCGGATACACCGGCTACAACGCGGACCGCGATCGCGGATTGCGACTGGTCTTGAAATCCGACAATTCGACCAACGTCGCCCCGAGCTTCTATAACCCGTGGGCAATGCCCGGCGGCAACGGCGGCAGCTTTTATAGCGACAACATCGCCGAGTGCAACACCAGCGTGATTCCGATCGGCGCCCCGATGACGGCCGAGCCCGGCAATATGGTCGGACCCACCTCCCAAGGCACCAACCAGCTGATCGCCAGGGACCCCGGCGCCTACTGGGACACCAGCTGTAACTGTGTCAAGGGCAGTGCCTTTGCCAAGAGCCCGCGCGTAAGCGTGATCCCCCTCTACGACCCGATCTACTACGAAGAGGGCAAGCGCAATGGACGCGGCGCCAGCCTCAGGATTGCCAACTACCTGGGCTTCTTCATCGAAGGCATGCAGGGCAATCAGGTCATGGGCCGGATCACGCCGGTTGGCGGTGTGCTCGCCGCCGGCGCGGGCCCTGCGCCGGTGGGCGCATTTCCGAAAGTCATTCAGCTGGTTCAGTAGGCAGGCCCCATGGCACAACTTCTCGCACTGGTCGTCTCTCACGACGAAGAGTTCCGGCGACAGGCGGGTCGCCTGTTTCGATCGTCCACGGTACCGGTGGGCGTGACCGACCAAGGCGCGCAGCGTCCCCCGTCAGCGCCAGACCTGGTGCTGATCGACATCCGCGAGGATGCCGCGTCGGGCCTGGCAATGATCGAACGCGTGCGCGCCGGCGCGGCTGGCACCGGCGTGTTCGCGGTGGCCCACGCCGCAGAGCCTGACCTGATTCTGCAAGCGATGCGGGCGGGCGCCAACGAGTTCTTCACCTGGCCGCCGCCGGAGGAATCCTTTCACGGCGCGATCCGCCGCATTGCGGCACGCCGCGACGCGGCGAAGGGTGCGCGGCCCAACGCCACGACACTGGTGTTCTTCGGCGCCAAGGGCGGGGCGGGTACGACGACACTCGCAGTGAACTGCGGGGTGGAGCTGGCGCGCCTGAGCAAGCGCCCGACGGTGATCGTCGACCTCAAGCACGGGCTTGGCGAGGTCGCCCTCTTCCTTGGCATCCGCCCGCGCTTCAGCATCGTCGACGCGATGGACAACCTGCATCGGCTCGATCGCGAGTTTCTCCGCGAGCTGGTCACCAAGCACAAGTCGGCGCTCGACATTCTGGCCGGATCCGAAGTGTTCGATCGGCCCGGCGCCGGTGACGCCGCCGCCACCGAAGAGCTTTTGCAGATTCTGGCGCGCCACTACGAGTACATCGTGGTGGACGCCGGCTGCGAGATCAACTCGTGTACGGTCGCGGGACTCTACGCGGCGGACACGATGTTCCTGGTCGCCAATCCCGATGTGCCCTCCGTTCGTAATGCGCAACGGCTGCTCGAGCGGGTGCGGCAACTGGGCGCGTGCGGCGAGCGGGTGCGCATTCTGCTCAACCGTGCGGCCGAGCCCTTCCCGATTCCGGCCAGGCAGATCGAGGCCGCGGTTGGTCACCCCATTCATCACACGTTTCCGAGCGACTACAAAGTGGTGTCGACCGCGCTCAACTCGGGTGTCCCGTTGGCGCTCAGCGGCGACTCGGAAATCGCGACCCAGTTCGATCGCTTCACGCGCCGCATTCTCAATCCCGAAGCCGGGCCGGCTACCGCCGCTCCCGGTCCACGCGGTCTGCTCGGTCTCGGGCGGATTGCCAGCCTGTGGTGATGTGACATGAGCACTCTAGCGAGCCTGCCTCCTTCAGCCCCCAAGACTTCACCTCCGACGCCTGGCGCCGCACGCCCGGTGCCGCCGCGGCGTCAGTACGCTGAGCTGAAGGCCAACGTCCACCGCAAGCTGCTCAACCGCCTGAACCTCGAAGCGCTGGCCCAAGCGGATCGGCCGCGAGCAGAGTCGGAAATTCGCACGTTGCTCAGCGAGTTGTTGTCCGGCGAGTCGACGCCGCTCAGCATGAGCGAGCGCGACGCGTTTTTCGCGGAGGTGATCGACGAGGTGTTCGGTCTTGGCCCGCTGGAACCGCTCCTGCGCGACCCGGGCATCAGCGACATCCTGGTGAACACGCACAAGCACGTCTTTGTCGAGCGCAACGGCGTGCTCGAGCGGGTCGAGGCGACGTTCCAGGACGACCGCCACCTGATGCGCGTGATCGATCGGATCGTCAGCAGCATCGGGCGCCGGGTCGACGAAAGTTCACCGATGGTCGACGCCCGTCTGCTGGACGGCTCGCGCGTCAACGCGATCATTCCGCCGCTGGCGGTGGACGGTCCGCTGCTGTCGATTCGGCGATTCCCGGCCGAGCGGCTCAAGGCCGACGACCTGGTGGGCCTGCGCGCCCTGACGCGGCCGATGCTGGACTTTCTGTCGCACTGTGTCCGTGCCCGCCTCAACTGCCTGATCAGCGGCGGCACCGGCGCCGGCAAGACCACGCTGCTCAACGTGCTGTCGAGTTACATCTCGGAGCGGGAGCGCATCGTGACGATCGAGGACGCCGCGGAACTGCAGCTGCACCAGGAGCATGTGGTGCGTCTCGAGACCCGGCCGCCGAGTGTCGAGGGCAAGGGCGCGATTCGTCAGCGTCAGCTGGTCGTCAACGCACTCCGCATGCGACCCGATCGCATCGTCATTGGTGAAGTCCGGGGCGAAGAGGCGCTGGACATGCTGCAGGCGATGAACACCGGCCACGACGGCTCGCTGACCACCGTGCATGCCAACACCCCGCGCGATGCGCTGTCGAGAATCGAAACGATGATTGCAATGGGTGCGACCAATCTGCCGGAGCGCGCCATGCGCCAGCAGATCGCGTCGGCGATTCAGCTGGTCGTCCAGCAAACACGCCTCAGCGACGGCACGCGCAAGGTCACCAGCATTGCGGAGATCACCGGCATGGAGGGCGAGGTGATCACGATGCAGGAAATCTTTGCGTTCGAGAAGCTGGGCGTCACGCCGGACGGCAAAGTGATTGGCCGGTTCCGCGCGACCGGTGTGCGGCCGAAATGTTGCGAACGACTCCGCACGTCGGGTGTTCATTTGTCGGCCGACATGTTCGAAGGCACCACGGAGGTCCGGTGATGCTGATTCCCCTCCTGGTGTTCGTGGTCGTCACGGGCCTGGTGCTAGGCGGCTACACCTTGGTCACGCGTCTGCCCGGGATCATGAGGCGACGCCAGCTCGACCGCCGGCTGAGGGATGTCGCCGCGCCGCTGACGCCCACCGGGCCCTCCGAAACCGTCGTCATGCGGACCACCGGCGGGCCCGTGCCCGCGCTGGACAAGATGGCGGCCGGCACCCGCGGCGGCATGTGGCTGTCGCGTCTGATCCAGCAGTCAGGAACACGGACGAGCCCCGGTGCGGTGGTCCTCGTCAGCCTGACGATCGCCATCGCGGCCGGCGTGGTCACAGCGGTGTTCGCGCGGCAGCCGTGGCTGCCGCTGGTGACCGCGCCGGTGGCCGGCTTCCTCCCGCTGGCGTGGTTGCTGCGAAAGCGGCAGGTGCGGATGAAGAAGTTCGAAGAGCAGTTCCCCGAGGCGCTCGACCTGCTGTCACGCGCGATTCGCGCCGGTCATGCCTTTCAGACGGCGATGCAAATGGTCGCCGACGAGTTGCCCGACCCGGTCGGCACCGAGTTCAGGAAGACCTTCGAGCAGCAAAACTTCGGGTTGCCGTTGCGCGATGCGCTCGACGCCATGACCGATCGCATCCCGATTATCGACGTGCGGTTCTTTGTCACGGCCATCCTCATTCAACGCGAGACCGGTGGCAACCTGGCGGAGATTCTCGACAACCTGGCGCACGTCGTGCGCGAGCGCTTCAAGGTGCTGCGACAGGTCCGCGTGCACACCGCGCACGGACGGTTCACCGGCTATGTCCTGATGGCGTTGCCCGCCGCGCTGGCCGTGGCCCTGTCGTTCATCAATCCCGAACACATGCAGTTGCTGTTTCGTGAACAGATCGGTCAGACCATGCTGATGGCGACGGTCGTGATGCAGACGATCGGCTTCTTCTGGATAAAACGCGTCATCAAGATCGAGGTGTAGTGTGCTGATCCTCCTGCCGCTTCTCGCCTTCGCCTTCGCCTCGCTGCTGGTCGCTGCCGCGGCGATGAAGTTCGCATCCGGAAATGCCGCGACCATCGAGCGCCGGCTGGTCGACCTTGGCGGATCTCGGAGTAAGCCGCGTGGTGACCACGCCGGCTACGACCAGGTAGTCGAGACGCTGAAGCGGGTCGGCAACGCCATGCCGCGTTCGCTGTCGGAGATGGGGAAGCTGCAGACCAAGCTGGTGCGCGCCGGCTATCGCGGTCATGAAGCCGTCGCGGTGTTCTTTGGCATCCGGCTCGGCTTCGCCTTGCTGTGCTTCTGGGTCTTTGCGACCCCGATGTTCATGCGCCCGAACCTGGCGCTGGCGCTGGCCGGCTGTGGGCTCGGCTACCTGCTGCCGAGCATGATGCTCGGACGCCTGGCCAAGCGCCGTCAGCACCGCATCCGCATGGGCCTGGCTGACGGGCTCGACCTGCTAGTGGTCAGCGTCGAAGCCGGCCTCGGTCTCGACCAGGCGATTCAGCGGGTCGGCGAGGAACTGGCCTTTGCCCATCGCGACCTGTCTGATGAACTCCGGTTGGTGAACCTCGAACTGCGCGCGGGCAAGGGGCGGACCGAGTCGTTGCGGGCACTGGCCGAACGCACCGGCGTCGACGACCTGGCGTCACTGGTGGCGATGCTGGTGCAGACCGATCGCTTCGGGACCAGTGTCGCCCAGTCGCTGCGCGTGCACTCCGAGACGTTGCGGACCAAACGCCGGCAGCGGGCAGAAGAGGCGGCGGCCAAGACCGGCGTCAAGATGGTGTTCCCGCTGGTGTTCTGCATCTTCCCGGCGATCTTCGTCGTGACCATCGGCCCGGCGGCGATCAAGTTCATGCAGGTGATCGGCCCGATGAGTGAGAAATGACTATGACCAGCACGATGGTGCTCGACCTTCCCCTCTCCGCGATCGTGCCACCGGCGCCGATGTCGCTGGGCGACACCGGGCTTGGCGCGGACCAGATCAGCCAGTTGCTGCTGAAGTCGCTCTACGCGGGCGATGCCACCGGGCTGGCGCTGTCGGATCGGCTGCGCTTGCCCTACCCCATTCTCGAGCCGCTGATCGAACAGACGCGGACGGCGCAACTAATCGACGTGCGCGGCGCGACCGGCGCGGGCACCGCCGGCTATCGCTACGCGCTCACCGACGCGGGTCGCAATCGGGCGCGGCAGTGTCTGGACGCGAACCAGTATGCCGGCCCAGCACCGGTGCCGCTGGCGGCCTATGTAGAGACGATGCGCGCGGCGCAGGCGGCCCGGCCGTACGTTGACCGCGAGCGCATCACCAACGGCTTTTCGCACCTCGTGGTCGGTGATGCAATGCTCGAACAACTCGGTCCGGCGATCAACGGCGGCAAGGCCATATTCCTCTATGGCCCGGCCGGCAACGGCAAGACTGTGATCGCCGGCGGCATGGGCCGAACACTCGGCGGCGACATCTTCGTGCCCCACGCTATTGACGTCGATGGGCAGACGATCACGGTGTTCGATCCGATCAACCACGTCTCGCTCGAGAGCGACGAGGGTCAGACGTCGGTAATCGCCAGCGCGCCACGCGATCGGCGCTGGGTGCGCGTGCGACGGCCGGTCGTCACCGTCGGCGGCGAGCTGACCCTCGATATGCTGGACCTGACCTTCAACCCGATTTCCAAGTTCTACGAAGCGCCGATTCAGTTGAAGGCCAACGGCGGCGTGTTCCTCGTCGACGACTTTGGCCGTCAGCGGATTCGGCCCGAGGACCTGCTGAACCGCTGGATCGTGCCGCTCGAAAGCCGGGTCGATTACCTGACCCTGCACACCGGCAAGAAGTTCCAGGTGCCGTTCGACGTGCTGATCGTATTTGCGACCAACCTGGATCCCAAGGCACTGGCTGACGAGGCGTTTCTGCGGCGGATTCCCTACAAGATCGCCATCGTGGATCCGTCCGTTGCAGAGTTCACGCGCATCTTCGAGCTGGACTGTCGCCGCCGCGGCTTGAAGTTTCATCCGGTGATGGTCGCGTACCTTCAGCGCCGGCATTACCGGCCCTACGGCCGGGCGATGCGTTCGTGCCAGCCGCGCGACCTCCTCGATCAGGTGGCAGCACTTTGCCGCTACGAAGGGCGTGAGCCGGTGGTGACGCGCCAACTGCTTGACGCGGCCTGCGAGGCCTATTTTCTCGACGAGCCGGTCGCCTCTCAGCCGGTCAGGCGGCCGACCCGTCCGCAAGTCGAGATTCACTGATGGAGACATTCTCGCGCCGCGCCCGGCTCGGCGATCTCCTGGCGCGCGCCGTGGTTTGCGGATTGTTTCTCGTGCTGGCGGTTAATCTGTGGGGCGACTTCCAACGCACGGGCCGGCTGACTGGGTTGTTGCTGCTGGTCAGTGAGCTGCTGGTGGCGGTCTTCACCCTCGCGCGGCGGCGGACGCTCGATGTCGATCGCTCGCGCATCGCACTGCTGCTGACGGCGGTGTCGGTGGCTGGACCGCCGCTGCTGCGGACGTCCACGCACGGCGGCCTGGTGCCTGACGCGCTCACGGTGGCCCTGTCGGCCTCGGGCCTGGCGATCATCGTGGTCGGCAAGCTCGCACTCGGCCGCAGTTTCGGCATCGTCCCCGCCAATCGCGGTGTCGTGACCGCCGGCCCATACGGGTTCGTCCGGCATCCAATCTACGCCGGCTACCTGATTACCCACCTGGCCTTTCTGGCCGCGCATCCATCGCTCGGTAATTTGCTGATCATCCTCGCTGCCGACGCCGCGCTGATCGGGCGGGCGTTCAGGGAAGAGCAGACGCTGGAAAAAGACGATCGCTACCAGGCGTATTGCCGGCGGGTGGCGTGGCACCTCGTGCCGGGAGTGTTCTGACGATGAGCGCGACGCTGGTCAATGCGCGTTCCGGCCAGGTCTTGGCCACCGCGGTCGCGTTCGCCGTCAGCCGTGCGTCGCGGCGCCAAGGTCTGCTGCGACGCGATGGGTTGGCGCCGTCCAGCGGACTGCTGCTGACGCCGTGCTTCGCTGTGCACACCGCCTTTATGCGTTTCGCCATCGACGTCATCTTTATCGATCGCGCGGGAGCGGTGACCCGGGTCATCCGCCGGCTTCGGCCGTGGCGCATCGCCGGGTCGTGGCGCGCCCATGCCACCATCGAGTTGGGTGCCGGCGCGCTCGGCACTCGAGACGTGATCGTTGGCGATCGACTGCTGCTCATCAGTGGTCAGCCCCACCCGGGATTGGGGTCCGCCCTCTGGTGAACCTTGGCGTGCGATCCGCTAATTGAGCTGGATTGAAATCAGCTTCGACACGCCGGGCTCTTCCATGGTCACGCCGTAAAGACGATCGGCGATCTCCATGGTCTTGCGGCTGTGCGTGATGATGATGAACTGAGTCTTGTCCATCATCGACCGCAACATGTCGATGAAACGGCCGATGTTGGCATCGTCCAGCGGCGCGTCGATTTCGTCGAGCAGGCAGAACGGGCTCGGCTTGTACTTGAAAATCGCGAACATCAGCGCGATCGCCGTGAGCGCCTTTTCACCACCGGACAACAGCATGACGCTCTGCAGACGCTTGCCGGGCGGCGAGGCGATGATGTCGATGCCGCTTTCGAGCGGATCGTTCTCGTCGAGCAGCGTGATGCCGGCCTTGCCGCCGCCGAATAACGTGGCGAAGGTGCCCTGGAAATTCTCGTTGATGGCGCTGAACGCCTCGCGGAAGCGCGCGTGCGTGGTCTCGTCGATCTTGCTGATCGCCTCGTTGGTCTGCGCGATCGAGTCGATCAGGTCCTGTCGCTGGGTCGAGAGGAACAAGTGGCGCTCCTCGAGTTCCTTGGATTGCTCGATCGCCATCATGTTGACGGGGCCCATGCGGTCGATCTTCTCGCGCAACTCACCGATGGCTTCTTCGGCGGTCATGCGGGCGGGCATGGCCGCTTCGACTTCGATGGTCTCGCGTTCGCCACCCGCGGTCGCGGCTGCGAGCACCGAGACGACTTCGTCTTCTTCGTCCGGTTCGGCGGCTTCGGCGGCGCGAATCGCGCGCACGTCCGGTTCGATCTGACCGGCGGCTGCCATCTCGGCCACCTGCTCGCGGATCTCATCAAGCGTGGCGTTGACGGTATCCATGGACTGCTGCGCCAGGTGCGTCAGATCCGATTCGGCAGTGGCGCGCTGCACGTCCACCTCGGCGGCGAGCGCACGCAGCGCATCGACGGCCCGGCGGGCGTCGCGGATGACTTCTTCCTGCTTCTCCGAGGTTTGCTTGATCGTCAGGGCGAGCTCGTCGGCGACCAGCATCTCCTCGCGCAAGCCCTGCAGTTTGCCGACGTCATCGTCCATCAGGCGCTGGCCGTCGGCAATCGCATTGATCAGGCGTTCGCGCTGGTCGCGCATGAGCGCCATGTCGCGGACGGCCGCCTGTACGCGGCGCTCGAGTTCGGCAGCGGCGTCTTCCATGCGCGCCACTTCGGCCAGCGCACCGGCACTGCGCTCGACGAGGCCGGCGTGAGCTGCGCGCGCTTCTGCGGCCTTGAGGCTGAGGCCCTCGGCTGTCTCGCGAGCTTCGGAGAGCTTGCGCTGCGACTCAGACAGCGACTGATCGGCTTCGACCCGCTGCTCGTTCAACCGATCGATTGACTCGCGGGCTTCGACCTGCCGCGCATCAAGACCCGCGACTTCTTCGCGGACGCGGCTGACTTCGGTCTGCACGAGCTCGGTGCGCTGTTGCACGCGGAACTCGTCTTCGGCCGCGCGCTGGCTCTGCCCTTCCACCCCGACGATGGCTTTTTCCTGGCGATGGAACTCAGCCGACAGACCGGCAATCGCCGCCGTCGCGTGGGCCATGGTCTGTTCAAAGCCGGCGGTGTCGGCGACCAGTTGCTCGAGGGCGCTCTTCGCTGCGGCAAGCTTCTCGCGCAGTTCCTTGATCTCGCGCTTGGTCGCGAGAATGCCGCGCGATTCGGCCTTGTCGCCGCCGGTCACCACGTGACGGCCGCGGAACACGTCACCGTCAAGCGTCGCCACCGGGAACGGGACGGTGGGCGCGATGCGGGCAGCCGCTTCGAACGACTCGGCGATCATCGCGCCAGCCATTACGGCCTGCACCGCGTGAGGGAACGGACCACCAATGCGGACCACCGACGACAGCGCGACCGCGCCTGACGGCACCGTCATCTCGGTCACAGCTCCGGCCGCTATTCCGCCAAACACACTGACCGGCGTCTCGACCAACGAGCCCTCGGCGGTGCCCGAATACGTCGCCACCACCGAGCCATTGTCCGGACGGCCAACGATGAAGCCGCACCGCCCGGCGTTCTCCTGGCGAATCAACTTCAAGCCCGCCGACACGTGATCGAGACGCTCGACGACAACGTGCTGCAGCAGGTCACCGAGGCAAGCCTCCACGGCCCGCTCGTACTTCGGCTCGACTTCGAGGAAGTCGGCGAGGGCGCCCATCTGCCCGACCTTGCCGTTGGCGTTCACCAGCACCATGCGCGCTGCGTCGGCGAAGCCCGAACGGTGGGTGTCGATCTCTTCCAGCGAGTGCAGACGCGCGGTCATCGCCGCGACGTCGTGCTCGCGCGAGCGCACGTCGCGGGCGCGCCATTCGTGCTCGATGCGGGCGCTCGCGAGCTCCGATTCGCGGGCCGCACGCGCGATCTTGGCCGCGTCGAGACCGTCTTGGGCGCGACCGAGCGCATCGGCGGCCATCTGGCGCTGCGCGCGGGCCTTCTCGAGTTCGGCGGCCAGCTCGCTGGCCTCCTGTTCAAGCCGACCCGAGGTCGCCATGGCTCGCTCGCGCTGGGCGCCGGCGTTGTCGTGCGCAGCGTTGAGCGCGGTAATGGTGTTGAGCACCGCGTACACGTCAGCGCGCGCGCGCTCTACGTCCTGCTCCAGCGCGTCGATCGCCTGCTGGGCTCTGGCGTACTCGTCGCCGGCCTCGCTCGCAAGGGCTGACGCCTCATCGCGCGCCGAGGCCGCTTCGACTGCCGCCAGGCGGCGACCCTCGAGGGCCAGCTGCTCGGGTTCGCGGCGCGCTTCCAACTGCTGGCGTTCCGCCTCGAGCTCCTCCGCGCGGGCCCGCAGCATTTCCGCCTGCTGAGTATCGAGCGCAATCTGCTGCTGGCGGCGGTTGATCTCCAGTTCGTGACCGTGCACCGTCTCGCGCGCACTGGTGGCGGCATGGTCGGCCGACGCCAACTCGATGCGAATGCGCGCCAGGTCGTTTTCGACCTCGGCCAACCGCGCGGCCGCGGCGGTCTCGTTGGTGCGCGCTTCCTGCAGCCGCGTGCGCGCCGTCTCGATCGCGTCCGACAGGGTGCGATAGCGCCGTGCGAACAGCACCTTTTCCCACCGCCGCATCTCGTCACGCAGGCGCGTGTAGCGACGGGCCTTCGCGGCCTGCCGCTTCAGCGATCCTCGCTGCTTGTCGATTTCATAGACGATGTCGTCCAGACGCGTGAGGTTCTGCTGCGCGGCCTCGAGCTTCAACTCGGCCGAGCGGCGGCGCGCCTTGTATTTCGTGATGCCCGCGGCTTCTTCGATCAGCTGGCGCCGGTCGGTCGGGCGCGAACTCAGGATCATCCCGATCTTGCCCTGCTCGATGATGGCGTAGGCCTTCTGGCCGAGGCCCGTATCCATCAGCAGCTCGTGAATGTCCTTCAGGCGGCACGACTGGCCGTCGATCAGGTATTCGCTTTCGCCGGATCGATACAGCCGGCGCGTCACCTCGACTTCCCGGGTCGCCGTTTCAATCAGCGCCGCGAGGTCGGCGTGATGGCCGTTGCCATTGCCATTGCCGTTGGCTTCGTGGGGGACGACCTCGCCCATCTCCTTCAGCAGGGACGGCGGGACAATGACGTTGCCAAAACGCAACCGGACTTCGGCGGCGCCGGTGGGCTTTCGCGCATCGGAACCGTTGAAGATGACGTCTTCCATCTTGTCGCCGCGCAGGCTCTTGGCGCTTTGCTCGCCAAGCACCCACGTCAGCGCGTCGGCCACGTTGGACTTACCGCAGCCGTTGGGTCCGACAATGGCGGTGACGCCACGGTCGAATGCCAGCTCGGACCGATCCGAGAAGGACTTAAAACCTGAGATTTCTAGGCGTTCGAGGTGCATTGCAGGATGTCTTGGAGGAAACGAGCGCAAGTCTAACAAGCCCTGCCGGTAGTAGCAAGACAGAACGTAACCCCAATATTTAGGGGGGTTGCCCATTTGGTGGGCCACCTGGACAGTCCAGAAAGGCGGCGGGACTGAAGTCCTGCCCTCCTGGCGCCTTCAGGGCACTTACTAAGGCTTGGCGGTCCGGCTCCGCGAGAGTTCCTGGAGCTTTTCGGCCTCAGGGAACTTGGAAATGGCGAATCGCGCCTGCGGATCCACGGTTACCAGTCGCTGGCGCGCGGTAGCGATGTCGAACACGGCCTCGTCGATGTTGTAGCGAATCATGGCGCGGATGAAGTCGATGTCCTTGATCCAGTCGGCTTCTTCAATCTTCACCTTGCGTTCGGTCACGAACGCCTTGAAGTCGGCGACCATCGCATCGTCCACGGCGAAGCCCTTCTTCACGATCTTGCGTGACGCACCGGACTGGCCAACGCGCGTGTCGCCCTCAGCGCTGAACTGTTCGGCGTAGCCGGCAAACAAACCCCGTCCTTGCAAGGCGCGGCCGAAGCGAGTGGGCGAGAAGCCTTCCACCGGACCGTCGAAGCGCAGGTCGGGTTCGATCCCGCCGCCCGAGAACACCTTGCGGCCGCCGGTGGTGTACTTCAACTGATCCGGGGTCTTCGCGCGCTCGCTCTGGTCCTTCATCGTGTACGTGAGGTACTCGTCGAAGGTGCCGTCCCAGGGCCGCTGAATCAACCGGCCACTCGGCGTGTAGTAACGCGCGGTGGTGAGCGCGAGGCCCGCGCCGCCGCTGATCTTGTAGACCGACTGCACCAGCGCCTTGCCGAAGGTGGTCTCACCGACCACCAGAGAGCGGTCGTAGTCCTGCAGTGCGCCCGAGACGATTTCCGAGGCGCTCGCGCTGTTGCGGTTCACGAGCGTAATCATTGGGATGGTGGTGTACTCGGGCGTGTCGGTGGCGCGGTAGTCCGAGTCGGAGTTGGCGACGCGACCTCGCGTGTAGACCACCATCGACCCCTTCGGCACGAAGCGGTTGGTGATGCGGATGGCCTGGTCGAGCTGTCCGCCGGGATTGCTGCGCAGGTCGAGCACCAGGCGCTTCATGCCGCGCTTGGTGAGCGACTCGAGCGCCAGGCCGAGATCTTCATCGGTATGCTCGGCGAAATCGGTGATGCCGACATAGCCGGTGGTCGCATCGATCATGAACGACGCCGACAGGCTGGGGATGCTGACCTGGTCGCGCATGACGTTCATTTCGAGCAGGCGTTCGAAACCCTTGCGGCGCACGCCGATCTTCACGAACGTGCCCTTCGGTCCCTTGAGCTTGTTGACGGTCGCCTCGGTGGTCCAGCCCTTGGTGTTGGTCCCTTCGACATCGGCAATCACGTCGCCGCGGCGAATGCCGTTAGTGAACGCCGGCGAGCCTTCGAACACGCGCACCGCGGTGATGTCGCCGTCGACGGATTGAATGGTGAGACCGAGACCGTAATACCGGCCTTCCTGCCGCTCGCGCATTTGCGCGTAGCTGCGAGGGTCCATGAAACTCGAATGCGGATCCAGCGTCTGCAGCATGCCGTTGATGGCGCCGTAGACCATGCGGTCCGACTCCACCGGCTCGGCGTACTGTGTCTGGATGGCGCTGAGCGCCGCCGTGAAAGTGCGGTAATGCTCCGGCACCGTGTTGACAGTAGCCTGCGCGCCTTTTCCGTAGACCCCGCCGACGACCGCGGAAACCACGATGGCAATGAGGGCGGCGATTACGGAGCGGTAACGCATAGGGCGATGCTAACTGACTACCAGGGTGTCCGCAACAACAGAAGGCCTGTCCCCGCTAGCCTGAATTGTGGGGCCTGCCCCCCGTAGCGTCCTCGCGAAGGGGGGTATACTGCCTTATCGGACGTTAGCGCCCCGGAATGGGCCGTTCCCGTCCCAGCAAGGGAGCTCTTCTATGTTTGGTTCTATTGGAATGCCCGAGCTCATCATCATCCTGGTGATTGCCCTGATTATTTTTGGCCCCAGGAAACTCCCCGAACTGGGCAAATCGCTCGGCCGCAGTTTGAACGAGTTCAAGAAGGCCTCTACCGACCTGCAGAACACGCTGGAGCAGGAAATCAAGATTGAGGAACAGAAAGAGGCCGCTGCCAAGACCGAACAGGCCGCGCCCCCACACACCGTGACGCCGGGCCCTGGCTCCGAGACGGAAGCGCCTCGCGAGACCGTCTCGCGGAGCTAGGCACCCTTAGGCACCCTTAGTACTTCCGTGGCTCTCGTCCCCTTCCCCAGCCAACGTCAAGACGACGACCATCGAGATTTGCCTGCGCAGACCTCGAGCACCTCGCCGTTCGAGGAGCCCGAGGAGCCAGCTGAGGGCCGCATGACGTTCCTCGAGCACCTCGACGAACTGCGCAAGCGCATCACGCACGCAGTCGCGGCACTGCTGGTCGGCTTCATCATCGCGTTCGCGTTCATCGATCGCGTGCAGTCGTTCATCTACCAGCGCCTCACCGCCGACATTCCCGGCGGCAAGCTGATTTTCACCGAGCCGGGTGAAGGTTTCTTCCTCTGGATGAAGATGGCGGCGCTGACGGGCGTGCTGATCTCGCTGCCGTACATCATGTGGCAGGTGTGGCTGTTCATCGCCCCCGGGCTTTATTCGAAAGAGAAGAAGCTCGCGATTCCGTTCGTGGTCGTCTCGTCAGGATTGTTCATTGGCGGCGCGGCGTTCTCTCACTACTTCGTGTTCCCCGCGGCCTGGAAGTTCTTTGCGGGCTTTTCGAACTCGTACATGGAGTTCACACCTCGCATTGACCCGGTGTTCGGGCTTTACGTGAAGCTGTGCCTGGGCATGGGTCTGGTGTTCCAGTTGCCGGTGCTGATGTTCGTACTCGCCAGGCTCGGCATCGTCACCGCGGGCTTCCTGCTGAAGAATTTCAAGTACGCCGTCCTGATCATTTTCATCGTCGCGGCCGTCATTACGCCCGACGGTAATCCGGTGACCCAACTGCTGGTTGGCGGGCCCATGGTTGTGCTGTATCTGGTCGGGATTGCCGCCGCCTGGCTTTTCGGGAAATCCAAAAAAACAAATCCAGACGATGAATAGACCCTAAATACTAAGGAACGTTTGACTTCCGGTCTTTTCAGCTCTACAATCCGCGTATGAAAATCATTCGCCATCTGGCGTTTGGAGTGACCCTTTCAGTAATAGTTGCGACCGGCGCCTGGGCCCAAGAGACCCGTCCCGGCAGCGGCACTATTTTCGGCGACACCGGACTTTGGTTCGTACCGACGGGCGAGACACTGCCCAAGGGGCAATGGAGCGGCAGTCTGAGCCTGGTGAACTTCGACCGGAGCGAAGGCTTTAGCGACATCACCGACATTGGCGGCATGTTCGGATTCGGCGTCACCGACCGCATCGAGCTGTTCGGCACCGTAGGCGCGCGCCGCATTGACGCCGACCTCGTGCCGGTGGCCCGCAACGGCCAACCTCAGGATTACCTGATCAACAAAGGTTGGAGCACCGGCATTGGCGACCTGACGGTTGGCGCCAAGTTCAACCTGATGTCGCAGGCTGCCAACAACGGCTACGCGGCCGCGCTGCGCGTCTCGGTGAAAGTACCGACGGCGAGCACCGACGATGGGCTGGGCACTGGCAAGCCCGACTTCCAGTTTGACCTGATTGGATCGCGCGAATTTAACCAGCGCGTCGAGCTCACGGCGTCGGCCGGCTACAAGGTGCGCGGCCAGCCCGAAGGCTACAACCTCACTCAGGGTTTCAAGTGGGGCGTCGGCGGCGCGTTCCCCAGCCGCTCGAAGTTCCGGATGATCGCCGAAATGCACGGCGAGGCGCTCGCCGACCAGAAGCAGACCTACACCGGGCGGTCACTCGCCGCCATCGGCATGCCCTCGGCTTGGGATCCGGATGCCACGCGCGACCTGTTCGGCGGCTTCCAGTACAACGCTACCAACGGCTTCTACTTCGGCGCGGGCGTCGGCTACACGGCTTCGTATTACCTCCACCGGCGCGACTTCACGGTGTCGGAAGACAGCGACTTCGACCGCTTGGGGTTGCAGGTGCGCCTCGGCTTCTATCCCTCGGGCGTGCGCAGCTATACGCCCTCGACGACCGTGCAGCCCACCGCTCCGGTGGCGCCGCCGATGCCGGCCAACCGCCCGCCGACAGTGAAGGCGCGTTGCGAGCCGTGCACGGTTGAAGTGCTCCGCCAGCTTACGGCCTCGGCCGATGCGCAGGATCCGGACGGCGATACGCTCACCTATCGCTGGTCGAGCCCCACGGGCTCGTTCGGCAACGCCGCCGACCGCCAGACCCCATGGACCGCCCCCGGCCAGGTGGGCGCTGTGCCGCTGACGGTGACGGTGGATGACGGCAAGGGGATGACGGCCACCGACACCATCACGGTGCAGGTGATCGCGCCTGCGGCGAAGAAGCAGTTTGTGTTCGAAGACGTGCACTTCGATTTCGACCGTTACACGCTGCGCGCCGAAGCCACACGCGTGCTGGACGAAGCCATCAAGGCCATGAGCGCGGACCCGAACCTGCGCATCACGGTTGAAGGCCACACCTGCAACATCGGCACAACCGAATACAACCTCGCCCTCGGCGAGCGGCGCTCCAACGCAGTGCGTGAATATCTTGCCAGCCGCGGTGTGGCGGCGGCCCGGCTGCAGAGCGTCAGCTACGGTGAAGAGCGTCCGAAGCACGACAACTCGCGCGAAGAGACCCGTCGTCTCAACCGCCGCGCGGCGCTCACGATTCGCATGCAATAACGAGGAAGCAAGAAGTCGAAGGTTCACAGGCGGGCGGCCCTCACGGGTTGCCCGCCTTTTTCATTTCTGCCTTCAGGCGTTGGCGCGATACAACCGGCCAGCTGCGCCGAGGCACAGCAGCAACCACGCAAGTGGCCAGACCCAGATCAACCACGAGGGGATGGCGCGGCCGTCGCGGAGTTGCCGCTGCGCCTGGCGTAAGTGCAGGGGAAAGAAATCTGGTCCCTGCCCAAGAGCTGGGGACACGGACCACCCCGGCGCGCGCAGCGTGGTCACGAATGGGATGTAACCAAGACGATAGCGATTGGACGGCCGGCCGGGCGCGGGGTCAATTCGATCGTAGTAGCCGTTCGCCGAGCCCACCATCGCTTGATCCTCGAGGTACGACACCGACAAGGACAGCAGCATGGTGACCACGCCGACCGCCGCGCAGGCCGCCAGCACAGGCCGACGCCAACGGCCGGCCTCGATTCCCGCCGCCGGCAGGAGCATCAGCGGCACGATTGGAACCAGGTTACGAGGTCCGTGCGAGTAGCCCCCCTCTGGGAACTGGTAGGCCGCAAAGAAGACCAGGCCGAGGCTGGTCGCGGTGGCAATGCCCACGGCCAGGGCCCGGTCGCGCTGCCACAGGCGCCGCGCGCCGGCGACCGCCAACACCAGCACCGGCGCCCACACGAACACCGACTTGCCTGGCGAGAACAGCAACACCGCGAGTCCACGTGGCACATCGCTGATGGCAAACGCGCGCGGCGGCAGCACGGGAATGGTTTCAGACCAGTCGTATCCGAAGTCGAAGGGCGCGCCGAAGCGATACTCGTTCCAACGGACGTGAATGGCCGCCGCCAGGATGATGCCGATCGCGAGGGTCACCGCGACCTCGCGCCGTGTCCGCTCGGCAAGCGTTCGATCGACAAGGACGGCGACGACCAACGCCGGCGCGAACACGAGCGCGGTGACCTTGGTGAGACCGGCGACGGCCAGCAGCAGCGCTGCGCCAATCACGCGTGCGCGGGCCTGGCCCTGTCCCGCCCTCGCCTCGAGTAACAACGCCGCGGCCCACACCAGGGCGGCGGCTTGCCAGGCTTCGGAGTAGAGGGTTGCCGAGTACGGCCACATGACCGTGGCACCGCCCAGCAACAGCGACAACAGCAACGCCACGGAAGCTGGCGTCGACATCGCCAGCGCGGCCCGGTAGAACCCGACCACGGCAAGCGCGGCGGCGGTGGCGCTGGTCAGCAGCGTAATTCCGCCAACGAGAATGACCCAGGCCAGGCCGTTCGCCCTGGGCACACGCGGCACACCGGCCACAGCAGCCACGGCGCGCCCCAGCAGGTGATGCGGCACCGCCAGCACCGCCAGCAGCGGTCCGTACGGCGCATAGGGCTTGCCGTCCTTGCCTCGCTTGCCGAAAAACACCGACTGCGTGCCAACCATCTTGCCGTTGACGACCACAGGCTGTTGAATATCCAGCGTCTGCGGCACCGACAGATCGCCGGCATCAACCAGGTGCTCGACCTGGAAATAGACCTCGAACTCGTCCGGTATGCGAAACGCGTTACCAGACGAGGTCAGGGCATAGAGCGATTGGAAGAAGATAAACAGCAGGACCGCTGTCGTGCGTGCCGAGCTCATGTGCGCCGCAGCATACACGATTGCCGCAGGCCTGCTTTTCAGGCATCAACCAGTACGGAGAAGCCGCCGTAGCTCATTCGCGTCATGTCGAATGACGCGGCGTCGGTCATCATCGCGGCCATCCGTTTATCCTTCACGACCTTCTTGTTGACCGCATCGCGATGCGCCCGCGACTTGTAGACGATCCACGAGAAGATGACGAGTTCACCGGCCTTGAGCTTCGTCACTTTTGAGAACGGTGTCCCCATCCCTGTGTTCAGGTCGTCACCGACGCACTCGGCGTAGTCGAGCGCCCCGTGGTCCTTCCACACCTTCGACGCCTTGCGGGCAATGGTGCGGTACTCCGTCAGGCGCTTCTTCGGGATCACGAGCAAGAATCCGTCAACGTATCGAGGCATGTAACTCTCCTTGTGATCAATACGCCTTGGCAAACCAGGCGCTCACCGTACCAGGCTTGCCGCACTTGACGCAGGGCTTGCCGGGCGCCTGGTCGTAACCGGCCGGGATATTTCGAATCGTGGCCTGCGTCTCGGCCTTGATGTCGGCTTCGCACTGCGCCTCTTCACACCACGGCGCGATCACGAAGCCGGGGCGGCCTGCCATGGCCGCCTTCAGGGCGTCGTAGGTGTCAACGGTCGATGTGTGGTCCTCGCGGAACGCGCGCGCGCGTTCGAGCAGGTTCTTCTGGATGTCGGCCAGTAGCGCCGTGATTGCGTCGACCAGGCCGTCCATGGGAATTGACGCCTTCACGCGCGTGTCGCGCCGCGCCGCAAACACCGCCGACTTCTCGATGTCCTTCGGGCCGATCTCGAGACGCAATGGCACGCCGCGCATCTCGTACTCGGCAAACTTCCAGCCCGGCGTCTGGCTTTCGTCGGCATCAAGCTTCACGCGGATGCCGGCCGCCTTCAACTGCCCCGCAATCTCCTCGCATTTCGGCAGCACGGTCTCTTTCCAGCTGCCGCGTGGAATCGGCACGATCACCACCTGCACCGGCGCCACCGCGGGCGGCAGGATCAGGCCGCTGTCGTCGCCGTGGGTCATGATCACGCCGCCAATGAGGCGGGTCGATACTCCCCACGAAGTCGTCCACGCGTGCTGCAACGTCTTGTCGCGGCCCTGGAACTGGATCTCGAAGGCCTTGGCGAAGTTCTGGCCCAGGTTGTGTGACGTGCCTGCCTGCAGCGCGCGGCCGTCGCCCATCAGGGCTTCAATCGAGTAGGTCTTCGACGCGCCGGCGAACTTCTCGCTGTCGCTCTTCTGCCCGTCGACCACCGGCATCGACAGGACGTTCTCGGCGAACTCCTTGTAGATGCCGAGGATCTTCATGGTCTCTTCCTGGGCTTCGTCTGCGGTTTCGTGCGCCGTGTGCCCTTCCTGCCAGAGGAATTCGGTCGTGCGCAGGAACGGACGGGTCACTTTCTCCCAGCGGACGACGTTGGCCCATTGGTTGATCAGCACGGGCAGGTCGCGCCACGACTGAATCCACTTCTGGTACATCACGCCGACAATGGTCTCGGAGGTCGGCCGGATGACGAGCTTTTCTTCCAGCTCTTCACCGCCGCCATGCGTTACGTAAGCCACCTGCGGCGCGAAGCCCTCGACGTGCTGCGCTTCCTTCAGCAGCAAACTTTCGGGAATCAGCAGCGGGAAGTAGGCGTTGACGTGGCCGGTCGCCTTGAAGCGCTGGTCAAGTTGCTGCTGGATCAGTTCCCAGATGGCGTAGCCGTACGGCCGGATGACCATGAAGCCCTTGACCGGGGAGTAGTCGGCCAACTCGGCTTTGCGGACAACATCGAGATACCACTTCGAGAAGTCGACCGACTGCTTGGTGATTTCCGTAACGAACGCTTCGTCTTGATTAGGTTTCGCGGCCATGGGCTCCCGGGTTTCTTTCGCGGATATGAACCTTAAAGTTTACGTCATCTCGGGACGGGAAATCGGACCGGGCATGGCCGCCGCGCGTCTCCTCCCGCCGGAGTGCCGCGCGCGCCATCAGCCGGCCCACGGTAACGATCGATGCCAGGCGCCAGCCTTCGGCTGGCAATCCACCGGCCTCGATACCCGGCGCCACTGCCGCGTACCACGTGTCGAGCTGTGCGTGCGCGGCTTGCAAGGAAATGCGGTCACGCGTGAGGCCAACTGCGTTCCACATCAGCTGCCGAACCGAGTCTTCTGTGAGAGGCCCGCCTTCGCTCGCCCGATTGTGTGCGAGCTTCGCCACGCTCTCGCCGTCGTGGCCTTCGGTTGCCGAGGCTGACGCGGTCGCATCGAGTGCGGTCTCGGCGAGGGTGCCAGGCTCCGGAGGCAACAGCATTGCTTGGGCGGCGCGGGCGCCGAAGACCAGGCCCTCAAGGAGCGAATTACTCGCCAGCCGATTGGCGCCATGAACCCCCGTGCAGGCGACCTCTCCAGCCGCCAGCAAGCCTGGAATGCTCGTGCGGCCCCAGAGGTCTGTCTCCACGCCGCCCATCACGTAGTGCGCGGCCGGTCCGACGGGAATGCGGTCGGCGCCTAGGTCGAAGCCGGCAGCGCGGCAGGCTTCGGCGATGGTCGGAAAACGCGCGCGGACCCACGCTCGGTCGAGATGCTGCATCGACAGGAAGATCGGCTTCCCAGTGCGCTGCTGTTCGCGCACGATTGCGCGCGACACCAGGTCGCGCGATGCGAGTTCCCCTGCCGTCTCGTAGCGGGTCATGAACCGTTCCCCGCGGTCGTTGAGCAGGTGGGCGCCTTCGCCGCGCAGGGCCTCGGACAACAGGAATCTGGGTACCCCGGGGACGCTGAGGGCGGTGGGATGGAACTGCACGAACTCGAGGTCGGCAACCGCTGCGCCACTGTGCCAGGCCAGCGTCACGCCGTCGCCAGTCGCCACCGGGGGATTGGTGGTTTCGCTGAACACTTGTCCCGCGCCACCGGTGGCAATCAGCACCGCCGCGGCTTCCACCGTGTGCGTGCCGCCCTCATCCTCATAGGCGGCGCCGCAGCACTTCCCCTGCCGCACTAGCAGGCGCGTCACGCGGGCATGTCGCCGAACGCGCACGCGGGAGCGTTCGGCGACCTGGGTCCACAGTGCGCGGCCGATCTCGCGACCGGTGGCGTCGGCGGCGTGGAGCACGCGGCGCAAGCCATGCGCACCTTCACGCCCAAACGACAGCTCGCCGGCCGGCTCGCGATCGAAGCGCGCGCCGGCCACGATCAACTCGCGAGTGTAGCGAACCCCGTCTTCAACGAGCACCCGGACCGCGGGCGCGATGCAGAGGCCATCGCCCGCCGCCATAGTGTCGGCGGCGTGCAGGTCCGGCGAATCGCCTGGCCCGAGCGCCGCGGCGATGCCGCCCTGCGCGTAGCCGGTGTTGCTCTCGGTGGGATCGGCCTTGGTGAGAATCAGGACCTCGCCGGCCAACGCGAGATCGGCCGCCGCGCGCAACCCCGCGATGCCGCTGCCAATGACCAGGAAATCAGTACGACGAACCACCGGGTGCTATTCTAACAGTCGGACATGACTGCTACGCGCATTGGGGTCACTGCCGCCGCGGGCGCGTATACCGTTCTGATTGGCGAAGGTACAATCGACACACTGGCACGCGCCCTCGACGCTGCCCGCCTGGGTCCTCGCCGCATTATCGTCTCGAGTCCGCGCGTCTGGCGGCTCCACGGATCACGGTTCCGAAAGGCCGCTGCCGATCGCACCCCGGTGCTCGTGGCCGACGGCGAGCGCCACAAGAATCTCACCACCGTCTCGCGCGTGCACGACGCGCTGGTCCAGGCCAACGCCGATCGCGCGACCGTCATCATTGCCGTCGGTGGCGGAGTGATTGGCGACGTCGTCGGCTTTGCCGCCGCCACCTACCTGCGCGGCATTCGCGTGGTGCACGTTCCGACCACTCTGCTGGCGCAGGTTGATAGCGCGATTGGCGGCAAGACCGGCGTCAACCATGCCCTGGGCAAGAACCTGATCGGGTCGTTTCATGCGCCGAGCCTGGTGGTGGCCGACCCCGCGCTACTCGACACGCTGTCGCGCCGCGAGTTCCGAGCCGGCCTCTACGAGGTGATCAAGTACGGCGTGATTGCCGAGCCGTCGTTGCTCGATCGCATGCGCGCGACGCTGCCCGCGATTCTCGAGCGCGACCCCCAGGCGGTGGCGCCGCTCGTCGCGACCTCCTGCCGCATCAAGGCGCGCGTGGTGTCGGCCGACGAGCGGGAATCGGGCTTGCGGCGGACGCTGAACTTCGGACACACCGTTGGCCACGCGCTCGAGGCGGCGACCAACTACCAGCGCTTCCGGCACGGCGAGGCGGTCGGCTATGGCATGCTGGCGGCGCTATCGCTCGGCGTCGCGCGCGGAGTCACGCCGAACGCTTTGTACGACGAAGTCCTCGACTTGATCACGCGCCTCGGGCCGCTGCCACCGGTCGCCGACATCTCAGCGAACGACGCCCTGGCGGCCGTTGGTCGGGACAAGAAAGTAGTGGCCGGGACGTTGCTCTTTGTGGCCGCAACCAGTCGAGGCGACACCACGACGCTGAAGAACGTGACCACCAAGGAGCTCAAGGCGGCACTCAAAAAGATCGGCCTGCGCGCATAGGGCTTGCTTGCCAGCCGTAGCCTTGGCCAACGCGGGGGCTCAGAGCTTGAGTTCGCGCATCTTGACTTCAAGCGCCTTGAAGTTGATGTGAAGCACGTCAGCCGCGCGACCGCGGTCGCCGCCGGCATCGTTCAGCGCCTGCTGAATCTTCCGTCGTTCCACTTCGCCGACCACTCGCGCGGTCGCCTCAGCCAGGCTCCCGCGAAGGTCGATGCGCTCCCATGGGTCCATCGACGAGCCGCCCCTCGGCACCGGCGACAGGCTCAGATGCCTGGGCAGCAAGACTCCGCCATCGGCAAGAATCACCGCGCGTTCAAGAGCGTTCTGGAGTTCGCGAATGTTGCCCGGCCAGTCGTGCGCCAGCAGTTCCGCCACCGCTTCAGGCGACAACGTGATTTTCTTGCCGACGTCGCGCGAGACCCGCTCCACGAAGTGGTGCGCGAGCTTTGGGATGTCCTCGCGCCGCTCGCGCAGCGCCGGCACGGTCACCGGAAACACCGACAACCGGAAGTAGAGGTCCTCCCGGAACTGTCGCTCCGCCACGGCTTGACGTAAACCCCGGTTGGTCGCCGCGACGATGCGCACGTCGAGTTGGATTGAGGCGCCGCCGCCAAGGCGTTCGATCTTCCGCGACTCAATCGCGCGCAGCATCTTGGCCTGCACGGTCATGGGCATCTCGCCGATCTCGTCGAGAAAGAGCGTGCCGCGCTGGGCCAGCTCGAAGCGTCCCAGCTTTCGCTGGTTCGCGCCGGTGAAGGCACCTCGCTCGTAGCCAAACAGCTCGGCCTCGAGCAGGGTGTCGGGAATGGCGGCGCAGTTGATGGCGACGAACGGGCCGTTGGCGCGGGGACTGCGGTCGTGCAGCGCGCGGGCACACAGTTCCTTGCCGGTGCCGCTCTCCCCTTCGAGCAACACGGTGGTGTCGGTGGCAGCCGCGCGATCGATGGCGGTCATCGCCTGCCGCAGGGCCTGCGAGTCGCCGATGATGTGCGGCCCGCCCCGGCGGGCTGCGGCTTCTTCCTTGAGCAGGCGATACTCGTTCAGCAGGCGGCGTTGCGAGAGCGCGCGCTCAACCATCAGCAGCAAATGATCGGGATCGACCGGCTTGGCGAGAAAATCCAGCGCGCCTTGCTTCATGGCGGCCACCGCGTCTTGGATGCTGCCATAGGCGGTCATGACGATGACCGGCAGTTCAGGGTCGGCTTCTTTCGCCGCGCGCAGTACGCCGAGCCCGTTGCCGACCGGGAGGCGCAAGTCAGACAGCACCACGGCCGGTTGCAAATCGCGCAGCGCCGCAATGGCTTCGGGCTCGTCGCGCGCCTCGATCACGGTATGGCCCTGCGCTTCGAGCGCCAGGCGCATCATGGCGCGGAGCGAGTCCTTGTCTTCGACGAGCAGGATCGAGGCTGACGTCTCGCTGGCGCGCGCGCTCACGCGCCCGGTCGCAGCCAACCAGAGGGAACGCCGGCCCGGCGCGCTTCATCTTCGATGGCGACAATCTCCTTCTGCTGTGTCGCCATCTCCAGCTTGACGCGGTCGAGTTCGGCCAGCGCGGTCTTGCGGTCGGTCTCGATCCTGGCCCGCTGCGCGGGGTCGTCGCGATTCACAAAGTCCGTCGTCAGTGCGTTGATGCGGCTCTGCAGCGACTCGGCAAACAATCGCGACCGTTCGAGGGCCGTTCTCGCGGCGGCGATCTTGCCGCTCCAGTAGGCCTGGTCGCGGGTGGCTGGCGTCGCCGCCGGGACTGGCCCGCCCGGCAGGTTGACGGCCGGCGTGGTGTTGCCCGTTGCGGCAGGTGTGGCGGGCGTCGCTGTCGTGGCGGGCGTGGCAGGCGCGGGGCGGACGGCGGCGTTGTCGCCCTTCAGGTTGCCGTTGGTGTAGACCTTGGCGGGCTTGCGAACGCCCTTGCGCCGCGCCTCTTCCGCCTTCGCCACATCGACCAGCGGCTGAGAAGCCGGGGTTTGAGCCCGGGCGGCCAGAGCCGGCCCGATCAGCATGCTGGCAGTCAGAATGGCAATTGCGCGTTTCATGTTCGTTGTTATCGGCCGAATGGCCGATTTCCCCCTGACGTGATCGTACGACTCGCGCCTCCGCGGGTCAAGGAACCAGCTGACGCACTTCGCGCCACGATTGCACACGAATACCAGGCTGGCAGAGCACGCCGTCGGCGTCTGAACAGACCCGCGCCAGCTCGGCTTCAATAGCGTGGCGCGAGCCGTGGGCGCCAAACGCTGCGGACCGCACGCGCAATACCCCCCGCCCCTCGGCCTCGCCGTCCAGCAACGGGTCGCCGTCGCGTTCGCGGGTGTCGTCGGCGATCCAAACCGCCAGGTAACACGGGACCGGCCGCGCAAAGGCCGTGACTCGGTCAAGAGGACCATAGGCGTACAGCCGCCACCGCGGATTGTTGGCACCCCAGGGCCGTTGGTCGGTATTGGCGTTCATTTGTGCAGCCGTGCAAGACGAGGCCTTTCCGCAATTGAGCGTGTTGGTCTCGGCGGTAAGCTGCACGGCGCCGCCGCCGGGAACCGCGCGCGCGCCGGTCGGCGCGCCGTCTTTCCACTCGACCACGCCATTCAC
>JANLWW010000097.1:0-32873 GCA_031364805.1 Acidobacteriota bacterium | reverse complement strand
GGTCAGGTCAAGAAAATCACAGTTTGGGATGATCGGGGACAGTTGACCGGCACAAGTGTGGTGTACTGGCCTGTCCCTTTTCATCCCAAACTGTGATTTTCTTGACCTGACCCCAATGGCAGTTTCTGAAACAGTCCAGGCCGAAGGCCACCTGATCGACTCTGGTAATTTCCAGTCGATCCTCACCACGATCGTCGAACACGGGTCGGAATACGAGATCCTGCACTTCGATGTCGGCCGGAAGAACGAAGAAGGCTCCCACCTCACGCTGCGGCTGAACACCGACACTCCGGCGCGGCTGCAGGACCTGCTGTCGAAGCTGTCGGTATTCGGTTGCTACGTCGAGGGCACGCCGGAGGTCACGCTGCAGCCGGCCGACATGGACGGCGCGGCGCCCGAGGACTTCTACTCCACGACCAATCACCGCACCTCCATCTTCCTGAACGGCAAGTGGATGCCCGCCGAGGAGCAGCGCATGGACGCGGTGCTGATCGTCAGCGATGGCCGCGTCGCGTGCCGCAAGCTGCGCGACGTGAAGAAGGGCGAGCAGGTGGTGTGCGGCATGCAGGGCGTTCGCGTGACGCCTGACGTGCAGCAGCGCGACAAGCCGAGCTTTGGCTTCATGAGTAACGAGGTGTCATCCGAGCGTCGCGTGGAAACCGTCGTCGTCCGCGTCGCCGACATGATGCGCCAGGTCAAGGCCGCCAGCGGACGCATTGCCTTTGTCGCCGGGCCGGTCGTCGTGCACACGGGCGGCTCGCAATATTTCTGCGAGCTGATCGGCATGGGCTACGTGGATGTGCTGCTGTCGGGCAACGCGCTGGCGGTTCACGATATCGAAGTGGCGCTGTCGGGCACCTCGCTCGGCATCGACCTGAGCAGCGGACATCCCGTCGACCACGGCCACCGCAATCACATGCGCGCCATCAACGCCGTGCGCCGCGCCGGCGGCATCGGCGCCGCGGTGACATCTGGCGTGTTGACCACCGGCATCATGCACGCCTGCCACACCCACCACGTGCCCTACCTGCTCGCCGGCTCGATCCGTGACGATGGGCCGCTGCCCGAGACGATCATGGACCTGACCGCCGCGCAGGACGCCTATGGCAAGGCGCTCGCGCATGTCGATGTGGTGGTGATGTTGTCGTCCATGCTGCACAGCATCGGCGTCGGCAACATGCTGCCGTCGTGGGTCAAGGTGATCTGCGTGGACATCAATCCCGCGGTGGTCACCAAGCTGTCGGATCGCGGGTCGACCCAAACCGTGGGCGTGGTCACGGACGTGGGCTTGTTCCTCCATCAGTTGGCTGAGCGACTACGACCCTGACCACAAAGACCGCGAAAGCCACGAAGAGATAAACTCAGGGTCTTCGCGTTCATCGTGGTTGCTTTTATATGCACAAGACCCTGCTCACCCCCGCGACCCTGGCTCAGCACGTCAACGACCCCAGTTGGGTTGTCATCGACTGCCGCTTCGACCTGACCGACCCCGACAAGGGCGAGGCGCTGTATCGCGCGGGCCACATTCCAGGCGCTCGTTACGCGCACCTGGACCGGCACCTCTCGGCACCGAAGACCGGCAGTAACGGCCGCCATCCGCTGCCAGACTCCGATGTGTTGTGCCGCACCTTCAGCGAGCTGGGGATTGCGCCACACGTGCAGGTGGTGGCGTACGACGCCGACAGCGGCATGTATGCCAGCCGGCTGTGGTGGATGCTCCGCTGGATGGGCCACGATGCGGTGGCGGTGCTTGATGGCGGCCTGGCGCGCTGGCAGCGCGACGGCCACGCGGTGCGTGGCGGTGTCGAGTCGTCTGCCGCCGCGCACTTCAGGGGCACGCCGCGTCCGGGCTGGCGCCTGACGGTCGACGAAGTGGCGAGTGGATTGACGAACCAGTCTCGCCTGCTGGTCGACTCGCGCACACCCGAGCGGTATCGCGGCATCGGTGAGACGCTCGACGCGGTGGGCGGCCACATTCCGGGCGCGTCGAACTACTTTTTTCAGCAGAACCTGAACGAGGACAAGACGTTCAAGGCGCCAGATGCATTGAAGGCGCAATGGGCACCCATTCTTCAGGGACGGGATGCCAAGGATGTGGTGGTGTACTGCGGGTCGGGCGTAACCGCTTGCCATAACCTGCTGGCCCTGGAACATGCTGGCGTGCACGGCGTGAAGATTTTCCCCGGATCCTGGAGTGAATGGAGCGCTGACCCCGCCCGCCCCGTGGCCACGACCGAAAATTAGGTGGATGGGGGTCAGACCCCCATTTTCACCGTTTGGTGGATTGGGGTCAGACCGCCCGCCAACCCCTCTGGGCATATTCCCGTCCAACTCCTCAGAAGACGACTGAGGAGATTGACACCTATGATCCTTCGCATGCTGTTCACCCTGGCCATTCTGGCCGGCCTGGCCGCCGCTCCCGACGCGCAGACCTTCCGCTGGGAACCAAATAACAACAACCGGCGAGACGACACCTCCTCAAGGGTCGAGCGCGTCCTCGAACGCGCGTGGCAGCAGGTCGATCGCCAATGGCACCGCATCGACCAGCAATGGCGCCGTCAAGTGCAGCACTCGCGGCGAGCCAGCGATCTGCGGGCGTCGCAGATCGATCGTCAGGTTCGCCAGCGCGTCGAGCGCCGGGTGAACGCGCAAGGCCGCGCGGCCACCCGGGCTAACCGCATGCGGGATCGCGGCCGGACGGATGGTTCGGCCAGCGGCACCGGCCAGACCGGCGCCGACGCGGATCCGTGCGCGGGCACTCGTAACAATGGCGATGACGATCGGCAACACTGCGAGGTGCGCGAATCGACGCTGCCGGCAGGTCCGCTGACTGTGGATGCCGGCGACAACGGCGGCATCACGGTGGCAGCGTGGGACCGCAACGAGATCCGCGTGCGCGCCGTGGTTCGCGCCTCGGCTCGCACCGACGATCGCGCGCGTGACATTGCCAACGGCGTGCAGGTGCAGTCTGGTGGCGGCCGCGTGTCGGCCACCGGGCCCGATCGCGAGCGCGCGCGCCGCGAGTGGTGGTCAGTGAGCTACCGCATCAACGTGCCCCGCAAGAACGACCTCGATCTCAGCGCCAACAACGGCCGCATCAACATCACCGGCGTCACCGGCAATCTCCGCTTCGACACCACCAACGGCGGTGTGCGCCTCACGGACCTGGCCGGCCGCGTCAACGGCTCGACCCGAAACGGCGGCCTCACCGTCGACCTTGGCGGCAGCCGCTGGGAAGGTGAGGGCCTCGACGTGGAAACCAGCAACGGCGGGGTCACCGTCGCAGTGCCCGAAGGCTACAACGCACAACTCGAAACGCGAACCGTGAATGGCGGCTTCCGCAGCGACATCCCCCTCACGCTGCAGGGCGAGCTATCGTCGCGTCGCGGCATCTCGACGCAGCTCGGCTCGGGCGGACCGACTGTCCGCGTACGCACGACCAACGGCGGCCTGAAGATCGGCCGGCGATGAGGTGCTCTGGTGCCGATGTGCTCCAGTGCTGAGAGGCGGTGGCAGGGTTATAGAATTAGGTCATGAGTCAGTTGACCCAAATCTGGATCAAGCGGATGCATCGCGGTCCGATGGACCCGGTCTCCAGCGCAAAGGTCGTCTCGGGTCGCGGCATTGTTGGCAATGCCAATCAGGGCGGCAAGCGTCAGGTGACCATCGTCTCCAGCCAGAACTGGGAGGACATCACCGCGCCGCTGGGCGCGACGCCGGACCCACGACTGCGGCGGGCCAACCTGCTGGTGTCTGATGTCGATTTTGTCGACTCGCGCGGGAAGTTGCTGAAGATTGGCAAGGTCCGCATCCGTATCTACGGCGAGACCCGTCCCTGCGAGCAGATGGAAGCCGCTGTCCCAGGCTTGCAGAAGGCGATGAGCGTCCCGTGGGGCGGCGGCGCGTTTGGCGAAGTGCTGGACGATGGGGAAATAGCGGTGGGCGACGCGGTAGCACTGGTCGGGGACCAGGGATCTCACTGATCCCCGATCCCCGATCCCCGTCTAGAAGTTCACCTTCAACCCAAATTGGATGATGCGCGGGTCGTAAGTCGTCGTGATCGTCCCGTACGCGGCGTTGCTGCGGTTGCCGTTCGGGGCGCGGAAGTTGGTTCGGTTGAGCAGGTTGAAGAACTCTCCCCGCAACTCAAAGCTGCCGTTCTGCCACGGCATCGGGAAGCGCTTCGATGTTACGAGGTCGACCTGCCACAGCAATGGTCCACGCACGTTATTGCGAGGCGCGTTGCCGAACGGCTGGCTCGGGTCGGTCGGCACGATCACGGTCGTCCGGCTCAACCAGTTGCTGGGCGTCCGCTCGCCTTCGGGCACGAGCGGGTCGCCGCTGACGTTGGGCCGATAATTGTTGGCGCCGCGGAAGTCCTGCTGAATTCCCGAGACCTGCTGCGCCGGACTGGGTGTATAGGTCAGCGTCACCATCTCGCCCGGCAGAATGGTGTTGATGCCGGCAATCTGCCAGCCGCCGAGAAGCGCCTCGACCACTTTATTCGCTCCGCTCAGGTACTTGCGCCCGTTCCCGAATGGCAAGTCGATCACGAAGCTGGTCGTGCTGTTATAAGGCTGGTGATACGAGGAGAGATCGAAGTCGCCATCGAGGTTCCGGAAATCCTGTGGCGACGGAGAGTTGCCGTTGGGATTCTCGAGCGACCCCGCGCCGTTGTCCTTGGTCTGCGCCAGCGTCAGTGAGCTCATCAACGTCATGTTCGCGCCAATGCGCCAGTCGAACTTGGTCTGGAACGAGTGGTAACGCGATTTGCCTCCGTTAAACGAGTAGGTGATGTCGGCAAATTCCTGGATCGGCCGGCGCTGCTGCAGGGTGAGCGTCCCGGCCGCATTGTTGGGCGCCGCCTGGTTGAAGTTGGCGAACAGCAGCATGCCGTTGGCCCGGTTGCCGACGTACGCCAGGTCGAGCAGCGCGCCACTCCAGATTTCCCGTTGCACCGAGGCGAACCAGCTGTGCACATCGCTTGAGCGATAGTCGCTCGGCATGTAGGTGATGTTGGCCGCCAGCGGGTTGAACCGCGACGGATCGGTCAGGCCTACCGGGTAACCTTGCTGGGTAGTCCGGAAGTCCGCCTGCGACGGCGTCTGCACGACGACAGCGTTGACGACCTGCGGCCCATTGATCGGCAGCACATTGGCGCCGCCAGCGCGATGAAAGTGCACGTAGCTGATGCCGTAGCCGCCGCGAACCACGGTGCGCTCCGAGGGTGTAAACGCCAGGCCGACCCGCGGACCGAAGTTATTGCGATCCGGTTTCAGTGTCGATCGGTCCTGCAGCGATCCGTCCTTCGCCATGATCAGCGTCTTGGTGGCCGGATCAAAGTTGGAGAGGACGTTGTTCGCTTCGGTCCACGGCGTCGCGTACTCGTAACGCAAGCCTGCATTCAGCGTCAGCCGGTCGTTGACCCGCCAGTCGTCCTGCAGATACATGAAATGCATGTTCTGCTGAAGTTCGGCGACCAGGATGTTGCTGAGCGCGTAAGTCGAGCGGGCGCCGAACATGAAGTCGGCCAGGTTGTAGATGTTGTTCGCGGCGATCCCAGCCGGGCGCGAGAACTGCCCGGTGTACTGATCGCGGCCGTAGAGCGGGTTCACGTCCTGCACTTCCGTGAGGACGCGCTGAAATTCGTAGCCGGTCTTGAGCGAGTGGCGCCCCTGCAACCACGTGTAATTGATCTTCGGGTTGAACACCGTCGGGTACTGCCACTGCGGGTTGGTCGCCTGGCGGCCGAGGTCCGACAGGCCCGTGATCAACTGCGTCGGCAACCCGGCCGCGACCCGCGGGTCGCTTGGCAAGCCCGTGATGCCATACACCTCTTCCGCGCTCCGCTCGCCGAACACCAATGCCGCCGGGTCTTTGCCGCCTCTGGTGGTCGACCATCCGAAGCGCGCTTCGAACAGCGAGCTGCCGCCGGGAGTGTAGGTCAGGCCGCCCGAGAACTGCTTGTTGGTGACGTAGGTGCGCGCGTTACCGGAACCGCCGGACGGCCCGCTGATCGGCGGGTTATCGAAGATGTCGACGTCGCGCCAGCCGACACGGCCAAACGCCGACAGCTTCGGGCTGAACTGGATGTCGACTTTGCCACCCGCCTTGGGCGTCCGGTTGGTGAACTCCTGCAGGATCTGCAGGTTGTTCGCGGTGCCGCTATTGGTCGGCGCGGGCAGGTCGTTGAGCACCTTGCGCGCGAACGCCGTCATCGGAATGGCTGTGCCAGCCGGGTAGACCTCGCCGGTCAGCGGATGGCGGACATCAACCGCGAGCACGCCCGCGCGCTGGCTCATCGTCGCGATCGACGAGCTGGCGGTCAGGCTGCGCGTCTGATCGAAGATCTCGATGTCGGCAAAGAAGAACGCCTTGCTCTTCTTGATCGGACCGCCGAACACGCCGCCGAACTGGTCGCGATCGAAGCCCGGCTTGACGCCGTTCGCCGGCCGAAACGCGCCGGTGGCGTTGAGCTCGGTGCGGCGGGCGAACTCCCATGCCGATCCGCGGAAGGTGTTGGTGCCGCTCGCATAGGCGACGTTGATGGTCGCACCCGCCGAGCGCCCGTACTCCGCGCTCATGTTGTTGGTCACCACCTTGAACTCGCCGATCGCGTCGGGCGCCGGTTGCATCACCTGGTTCGAAAAGCCCTGGTTGCTGGTGCCGTAGGCGTTGTTGTCGACGCCGTCGATCAGGAAGTTGTTGAAGGTCGAGCGCAGGCCGTTGACATTGAACGACCCTTCGCGAGGCGTGAAGCCGCCGGTGCCAATCGCCGACTGGCGAACACCCGGCGACAGCAGCGCGAGCGCCGAATACTCGCGGCCGTTGAGCGGCAGCGCCCTGGTTTGTGCGCCGGTGATCACCTGGCTGCGATCGCTCGAATCAGTCTGCAGCAGGATCACGCGTGAACTGACCTGGACGGTTTCCGTCAATTGGCCCACGGCCATGCTCAAGTCGACCCGCTGGCGTGCGCCGACCGTGGCCTGCACGTTGTCGACTAGTGCAATCGAAAAGCCGGTCTTCTCGGCGGTGATGAGGTAGCTACCGATGCGGACGGTAAAGAACTCGTAGTTGCCGTTGGTATCGCTCACCCGCTCGGCAGTCACGCCGGTCGCGGTATTGGTCAGGGTGACCTTGGCGCCCGGCACCACGGCGCCGGTCACGTCTTTCACGGTGCCGACGATGCTGGCGGTCTCGAACTGGGCCAGGGCCGGAGTGGCCATGGCAAGCAGGGCAGTTAGTACAAGTAGTGCTCGTCTCATCGTTTGATCCTCGCGAGGACGGTAACAGCCGGGTTTGAACTGGGCGTGACGCACGTGTCACAGCAAGGTGACTATAGGCCGAGCATGGCCATTGGCAACCATTCTTTTAGCTTCGCGGCGTGGGGCTTCACCAGCGTGATATTCGCCGCTGGCACCTCGGGCCGCGGCAGGTCGGGAAGGCTGACGCCGGTCTTCTGGGCACCCTTGAGGGCGATCTTTTCAATAGCCGACGTGTCGATGCTGCCGGCCAGCTGCATGCCGGCCGCTTCGTAGACCCGCAAGCGCACCCATGAGAACTCATCGTCTGAGAACTTGTGGACATTGAGGGCGTTGACGTGCACCTTGCGGGCCTCGAGGTAGATGCCCGTGAAGTCCGAGAACAACCCGCTGATGTCGCTGAACGTCCAGTCCGACTGCTTGTCGTCGGCCTTCTTCTTCAGCGCTTCCCCCCTTTTCTCGAACTCGGTCCAGCGGTCGCCCAGTTCCGCGCGCACCCGGGTTTGCACGGCGAGAAAGCGGTCGACCTGGGCGGGCGTCAACTGTCCATTCGCGGGTGGTTCGTACGGATTCTTGTTCCGCACCTGTTCGCTCAGAGTCGCCAACTCGCGCGCGCGCGACACGTAGTCGGCGGCGCTGTCAATCATCGGCTGGGCGGCGCGGTAAGCGTAGAAACCGGCCACGCCAAAGCCGACGAGGGCAATGACCAGCACGATCAGGCAGCCGCCGAGAATCTTCTTCATCGAACGACCAGTCTATCGCGAGTGATGACTGCGTTCAGCGCGCGATGCGCAGGTGCTTGACTTGTGCCGTGGCGTGCCGCCGGACCTGGCCGCACATGATGTCGCACAGCTGGAACACGCTGGCGTCGGCAAGCTCGTAGATCACGAACAGGCCGTCGCGGCGACGGTTCACGAAGCCGCTGGCATGCAACAGCTGCAGATGCTTCGACAGGTTGGCCTGGTTCAGCCCGGTGGCGTCGATCAACTCGCTCACGTTCAGTGGCGACTCGCGCAAGGCGTTGAGCACCTCGAGGCGGGCCGGTTCGGCCAGCACCTTGAATCGCTGCGCGATCATGCGCAACGTGTCAGGGGCGAGTGGTTGGTTGCTCATGGCTGCCTTCCACCGGCAATCCCGCGGCGTTCCACGCCGAGAAGCCGCCGATCAGGTTGGTCACATTTGGGAATCCGAGGCGCTCGAGCAGCGACGCGGCGATCGCCGATCGCGCGCCGCTCTGGCAATGCACGACGATCGGTGTGGTCACGGGCAAGCTTCGACAGCGTTCGGCCAGGTAGCCGAGCGGGACGTGAATGGCGCCGGGCAGATGGCCGCCGGCCCATTCGCTGGCACCGCGAACGTCGACTACCGTCACGGCGCCAGACGCGACCTTCGACTGGAGGTCGGCGGCGGTGGTCTGCGGCGTGCGCCGAATCACAGCGCTCGCGGCCACCGCTGACGTATTGAGCCAGCCCGCAATGCGATCGATACCGATCAGCGCCAGTAGTCGCGCGAGCTCCGGCAGCCGCGCGGTCGTCGGCTCATCCACAATCAGGTAGAGGTTCGCGGTCGACGGCACCAGCCATCCCGCCCAGGTCACGAACGACGCGCTCAGCGGAATGTTCAGGGTGCCGGGCACGTGCTGTTCCGCAAACTGCGCCGCCGGACGCGTATCGACCACGAGCGCTCCGGTGGCGAGCAACTCCGCCAGCTTTTCATCGGCCAACTTCGGCGGCGCCTGGTACGCTCCGAGCGTGGCCGGACCGGCCTTGTTCACGCGCTTCATGTTGGCGAAGTAAGCGGGTGGTTCGGGCTGGCCTGCGAGCACCCGTTCGACGAACTCCGATTCAGTCTTCACGTTGAAGGCCCAGTTGAAACGGCGCTCGTAGCCGAGCGTGGAAGACGGGATGGCACTGATTCCCTTGCCGCACGCCGAACCGGCACCGTGTCCCGGCCAGATCTGCAGCCAATCCTCTTTGGCCGCAAACTTCTGCAGGCTGGTCCACAGCGTCCTGGCACCGGCCTCCATCGTTCCCTTGATGTTGGCGGCACGTTCCAGCAGGTCGGGCCGGCCGACATCGCCAACGAACACGAAGTCGCCGGTCACCGCTGCAATCGGCTGGTCGGCGGCAGCACCGTCGGTAACCAGGAACGACAGGTGTTCGGGCGTGTGGCCGGGCGTGTGCAGCACGTCCACGCGGATGTTGCCGATCTGAAGCCGGTCGCCGTCGCGGATCAGCCGACCCTCGGCGGCGAACGCGTACTTCCAGGCCGCATCACCTTCGTCAGACAGGTAAATCGTCGCGCCGGTCTTGTGTGCGAGCTCGCGGGAACCAGACACGTAGTCGGCGTGGATGTGGGTCTCGGTGACGTGCGTGATCCGCAGGCCTTCCTGCGTCGCGGCCGCGATGTACTGGTCGATGTCGCGGTTGGCATCGATGACGATGGCCTCGCCGTTGACCTGACAGCCAATCATGTAGCTGGCCTGCGCAATCGACGGTTCATAGAAACGCCTGACGAACATGATGACTCCTGACTACTGGCGACTAAGCACGTACGAGCCCAGAACTACGAGGGTCGTGGCAAACACCTGCTGCAGCCGCCGCTGCGGCAGGCGGTGCGCGATCATACCGCCGGCGATGGTCCCGAGCGCCGCCACCAGCGAAAAGGGTCCGATGAACGACAGCGCGAGCCGTGTGTGCCCGAGGTAGCCGGCCAGTCCTGACGCGGCGGCCATGGCCATCACCACGAGCGAGGCCCCCGAGGCTTCGCGCATCGGCAAGCGCGCCACAATCACCAAAGCCGGGACGGTCAGGAAGCCGCCACCGACGCCGATCAACCCCGTGAGGATCCCCAGGGGAAACCCGAGGAGCAGGAGAACCGGCAGCGCGCGCCGTTCGGCGGGTGAGGCATTGGTCACGGGATGCCAGAACATCAGGATGGCAGCCACCAGCATCACGACGCCAAGAATGCGAAGCTGCGTCCCATCGGCGAGTTGTGCCCCGGCGAAGCCGCCAATCAGGGCGCCGGCGGTCGCGGCCAGTCCGACAATGAGGCCGGCGGCGAGCGGTAAGGTGCCGCGAATGAAGCTGCCGATGGCGCCGGCGGTGGCGGCGATGGCCACCACCGACAGGCTGATCACCACCGCTTCTTTCGGCGTGAAGTGCAGCAGTAGCGTCAACGCCGGCACGGCGAGGATCGATCCCCCGCCGCCCAGCAGGCCCATGACGATGCCGATCGCGATCGCGAGGCCCAGGGCCGTCAGCGTCATGACTGCACGCGGTCTTCGTGCGTGAGGAAACGCTTGACGATAGTTTCGGTGTCGCAGGTCATCGTGCCCCGGTTGTATGGCAGCCGGGCCAGCATCATGCCCATGGCGCACGTGTCGGTGACGCCGGCGAACACCAGGCCGCTGCCGATGAACGCGGGCACGAGGGCGAAGAGCGGCGACACCGTCAGCGCTGCGATCGCGCCGCTCGCGGCCATCGCCCCGGCAGCAATGCGGACCTGGCGTTCGAGCGAGATCCGCGCCTTGACCCGCTTGACCGCCAGTCCGCGCGACAGCCATTCCTTCATGCCGCCTTCGAGGACATGAATGTCGGCCAGGCCAGCGGTGCGCAACAACTGCTCTGCCTTCGACGCGCGCTGACCTGACTGGCAGATCAGCACCACCGGTCCTGTGGCCGTGCGAACATCCTTGGCGTGCTCGCCGAGCAGGTCGAGCGGCACGTTGTAGGCACCGCTGATGTGGGCGCTCTCGAACTCGCCCGCCGTGCGGACATCGAGTAATCGCACGGAGGCATCTTCGGCAAGGAGGGTCGCCAGCCGCATGACATTCATATGCATATATAACTACACAGGAATATGCAATGTCAACCTGCTTCACTTTTTCTCACTTTTTCGATGTTCGTAAATTGACCGGGTTTGCCCTCTTCCCCATCTTGCGTGGCGCCCGAACGAGGGATAGGTCGACCGGCTGCAGCGGGACATTGACGATGGTCGTCCACCCGGCTGGTAGGTGAAAGGGCAAGACATAGCGAAGTACGCAGAGAAGGTGCCCGTCTCCTGCAATTTCACTAAACGCCGTGAAGCAGGTTCACTTTCTCCCGAACACATCACGGTAGAACGCGAGCTCCTCGTCGAGCGCGCGGATGATGTTCTCTGCCTTGCGAAAGCCGTGCTGCTCGCCCTCGAAGGTGACGTACTTTACCTTGAGACCCTTCTTGCGCACAGCGTCGGCCATCATCTCCGACTGATTCGGCGGCACGACCTTGTCATCCAATCCCTGGAACAGAATGATCGGGCACGACAGGCGGTCGGTAAAGTGTATCGGCGAGCGCTGGATGTAGAGGTCTCGCGCCGCGGGATACGGGCCGATCAGCGACTCGTTGTAGCGCGACTCGAACTTGTGGGTGTCCTTCTGCAGCACTTCGAGGTCGCTGATGCCATAGTAGCTCGCGCCAGCCTTGAACGTCTGGTGGAATGTGAGCGCCGCCAGCGTGGTGTAGCCGCCGGCACTGCCGCCGCGAATGATCAGCCGCTCCGGATCCGCTTTCCCCGCCGCCACCATTGCCCGCGCACCGCCCACCACATCGTCCACATCGGCAATGCCCCACTGGCCGTTCAGCCGCTCACGATAGGCGCGGCCGTAGCCAGTGCTGCCGCTGTAGTTGACGTCGAACACCGCAAACCCGCGACTGGTCCAGAACTGAACCTTGGGATCGAGCACATCCTGCGTGGCACCGGTCGGCCCGCCGTGGGTCAATACCAGCAGTGGCGGACGCTCGCCGGCGGGCGCGACCACGTCTGGATTGGTCGGCGGGTAATAGAACGCGTGCACGTCGCGACCCGCGGCCGTGTAGGTCACCGCCACCGGCACCGAGATCCACTCCACGGCGATCTGCTCCGCCGACGCCGACCGCAGCACCTCGATCGCCATGTCGCCCGGCTCGAAACGGGTGATCGCCGTTGCTGCCGTCGGCGATCCGCCAAGAAAATAGATCGCTGTGGCGTTCGCGTGAATGGACTCGAGCGGTTGTACCGGCAACTCCGCGCGAGTGAACTGGCGAGTGTGGGTGTCGATCAGCGCCAGGTGCCACCGTCCGTCACGCGTATAGGTCGCCGCAACCTGATCGGCGGATATGAAGGCGTACGTGACCATACTGAAGGTCCACTGCGGCTTGCCGAACTCAGCCGCCATTGCGTGAACGATCTCAACTTCGCCGTCGCGGAGCCGGTAAAGATTCCACCATCCCGATCGATCCGACACGAAATACAACGTCCCGTCGGGTGACCATTCGGGCTGAAAGATCGACTCCACCGGCCCACCGGCGACGATTCTCGCCCCGCCCAGCCTGCCATCGGCGTTGAACTGCGCGACACACAATTCCGATCCGTCCCACGGCATGTTGGGGTGATACCACTGCACCCACGCCATCGACGCGCCATCCGGGCTGACGATGGGGTCAGAGTAAAAGTCCGCGCCGGCGACCAGCACCGTGTCGATCTCGCCAATCGCGACAACTGTGTTCGCAGGTTCACCGGGCTCGGAGTGGTCCTCGCGGACACCGATCAGTCGCTGGCGCGTGGCATCCACGCGAAAGTCGGCATAGAAACTTCCCTCAGTGGTGAGCGGCTCGGGAGCCTGTCCGCCGGACTGTCGATAGACTCGCTGGTCGGCAAAGTTCGAGAAATAGATCGTCCCGCGATCCACCGTATAAGCCGCGCCGCCGTACTCGTGCACGCGCGTACGAACGTTGAAGGCCGGCGGCGTGAGGTCCACAATCTCCCCGGATGTCGCGCGCCTGACGATCACATGGCGACCCCCTTCCGACGCCCTCCCCTCAACCCAATACACATCGTCGCCATCCAGCTGGATGTGATCGAGCCGAAGCGTGCCAGCGGTGACGCGAGCGGCAGTGAGCGGCGACGGCCAGGAGCCGTACGGCAGAGTCGATTTCATCGTCGTACGCAGTTCCTGCGTCATTTTCCTACTTTCGGTCCCTGGCACCTTTACAATCTCCAGCCATGCCTCGACGGGAGCTGCTCGCCGCGGCAATTTGAAGGGCCTCAGACTTACGTAAACCGTAAAAGTGAAGCCGGTCCACTTATACTGGTCGCGCAGCAAATGCCGCCGTTAGAAACCGTCTTCTCGTTCGCCACCTTCATCGCGATGTTTGGCTGGATCCTGCTGGTGGTCGTGCCGGCCGATCCTCGCGCGAAGCTGCTGACGGGCATCATCATCCCGCTGACGCTCTCGGCGATCTATCTCGCCTTTATCTTCCTGCACTTTGCCGATGCGCCCGGCGGTTTCGGCTCACTGGCCGAGGTAAAGGCGCTGTTCGGCAAAGACGAACTGCTGCTGGCAGGCTGGGTCCATTACCTCGCCTTCGATCTCTTCATCGGCGCCTGGGAGAGCCGCGACTCGCAGCGGCTGCAGATTCCGCGATTGGTGATGATTCCCTGCTACGTCATGACGTTGATGCTCGGCCCCATCGGCCTGCTGTTCTACTTCGCCATACGCACTGCCAAGACCAAGTCGCTGGATCTGGAGGCGTCGTGATCGCCGAACTGCGCGCGCGCGATCCGCTGCTGTTCTGGACCGGCGCGCTCCTGTTCCTCACGCTGGTCGTCGTGACACTGCTGTCGATCGGCGATCAGCGGCTGATTCTCGGGATCAACCCGTGGGTCAAGCCCATGAAGTTCCTGGTCTCGACCGCGGTCTTCCTGTGGACGATTGCCTGGTTCATGCCAGAGACCGTCCCCGACCTGGTGCGCCGAGCCCTCGTGCGCTGGACCATCGCCGGCGCCATGCTGATCGAGATCGTCTTGATCTGCACGCAGGCCTGGCGCGGCACCACCTCGCACTTCAATGCCGCCACGCCGTTCGACCTCGCGGTGTTCAACATCATGGGTGCCGCCATCACCGTGAGCAGCATCGCGGTGGTGCTGTTCCTGTGGATCTTGAGGCGCGACACACCGACGCCGCGCGCCGGTTACTTGTGGGGCGTCCGGCTGGGCGTGGGGCTCTTCATCATCGCCACCGTGTTGCCAGGCTTCCTAATGGTCGCCAATAGCGGCCATTCGTTTCCAGGGCCCGACGGCGGACGCGGCTTGCCGTTCGTCAACTGGTCGGTCGAGATCGGCGACCTGCGCACAGCGCACTTCTTCGGCATGCACGCCATGCAGGCGCTGCCGTTGCTGGGATTTCTGCTCGATCGCACGCTCGGCGGCAACCAGCCGAGCCATCTGATTCCCACCGCCAGGAATGTGGTGCTCACCATCGGCATTCTCTGGTTTGTCGTCACCGGCGCCCTGCTGGGCATCGCGCTATCAGGCCGTCCGCTGGTGGCGCTATAGTGTTGTGTCCGGGCCTGGCACGGTGACATTTTCTCAAGAGGTTTCTGAATGAATTATTACGGTTCCAAAGATATGGCGGATAGCTGGCGCACGGTTCGTAAGAACACGGTGCAGGTTGCCGAAGACATTCCGGAAGAGAAGTACACGTTCCGCGCCGCGCCCGATACCATGAGCGTCGGCGAGATTCTCGCGCACCTCGCCACCACGCCTCACTGGGCGATCCAGTGCCACTTCGTCGAAAAGATGAGTTCGGTGGCCATGGAAGACTTTGGCAAGTGGATGGGCGAGGTCGGCGCCGCCTCGAAGACCTTGACGTCGAAGGCCGCGATCGTTGACGCGCTCAAGACCAACGGTGAAGCCGTGGCCACGGGACTCGAAGCCATGACCGACGCACAGCTGGGCGAGAAAGTCGGCCTGCCGATGGGCGACAAGACCCGCTTCGAGATGCTCCTCGGCCTCAAGGAACACGAGATGCATCACCGCGCGCAGCTATTCCTGATCGAGCGCATGATCGGCATCGTCCCGCACTTGACGCGCGCCCGCCAGGCCGCGCAGGCCGCCCGTAGCTAACCAACGCATGAAGTTGTTGTGTGCCGGGGAGGCGTTCGAAGACCTGGTCTTCTTCGCGCTCGATCGCATCCCCGACCTCGGCGAAGAGGTCAAGACCGACCATTTCACCGCCACCATCGGCGGCGGCGCGGTCATCACCGCGGTGCACGCCGCCAGGCTGGGCATGAAGTCGGGCATCATGAGCGCACTTGGCGATGCCGCGGTCGACCGGTTGAAACGCGAGCGCGTCAGCGTCATCAATCTCCGCAAGCCGAAAGAACCTCACGCCATTACGGCGGCGCTTTCCACTGAAGAAGATCGCGCGTTCGTCACCTTCAACGGCGTCAACTCGAAGCTCGAATCGCGGCTCGCGTCAGCACTGCCGACGGCCACTTGCCCGCCAAAGCTTCCGCGAAGGTGGCAACACGTCCATCTGTGTTTCTATCCCCACGATTGCGCGCAGTGGACGCGGATCGTCTCGCGTTTGCGAAAGCGCGGCGTCACGACGTCGTGGGATTTTGGCTGGAACGAGCCGCTCACTGGCGATCGCGGATTGATCGATCTGATCGACGCCCTCGACTTCGTGTTCGTCAACGAGCGCGAAGCCAGGCTCTACACGGGCGAACCCACCCTCGAGGCCGCACTGCCGCATTGGCGCCAACGCACGACGATCACCATCGTCAAGCAAGGTCATATTGGCGCCACGTGGATCGCGCCAGACCGCGACATACACTTTCCGGCTCCGCGCGTAAAAGTCGTGGACACTACCGGCGCCGGCGATGCGTTCAACGCCGGCTTCCTGGTCGCCTGGCTGCGCGGCCAATCGCCCGCGCAATGCCTGGCCGCCGGTAACAAGACGGGAGCCGCATCAACCCTCAGAGCAGGCGGCATATGAGAAGGCAATTGCTCGCGCCGGGAGGGCGGGACTTCAGTCCCGCCGGCAAGTCATGAAGGTCGCGATCATCGGCGGCGCCGGTGTCCGTGTCCCGCTGTTGACGGGCGGTCTGGCCCGGTCTGACCTGCGGATCTCGCAAGTCGACCTCTACGACATTGACCAGGACCGGCTGGGCGTGATTGCCGACTTGTCGCAGCGGATGGCCGGTGGCGTGCGCGTCACCAGTGCGCCGACCCCAGAAGCCGCGATCGAAGGCGCCGACTTCGTGATCACGAGCATTCGCGTTGGCGGCGCCGCGCAGCGGGCCAGGGACGAGGCCGCCTGCATCGCGCTTGGCAGCATCGGCCAGGAAACCATCGGCCCGACCGGATTCGCCATGGCGGTGAGGACCATCCCGACGATGGTCGAGTATGGCCGGATGGTGGCGCGGCTGGCGCCGCGCGCATGGATGATTAATTTCTCCAACCCGGTCAGCCTGATCACCCAGGGCGTGCACCAGGAAACCGACGCGCGGTTAATCGGCATCTGCGACACGCCAATGGAGATGTTCGAGGACGCCGCCCACGCGCTGGGCTTGCCGGCCTCCGTATGCGCCTACGACTACTTCGGCCTGAACCATCTCGGCTGGCTGCGCGACGTGATCTTCGAGGGCAGAGGCGAACTGCATCGCATCTGGGACGACGAGGCGCGGTTACAGTCGGCTTACCGAGCGCCGCTGTTTGAAACCGAGCGGCTGCGCGAGTTGAAGCTATTGCCGACCGAATATCTCTATTACTACTACCGGCCAGAGGCGGCGTTAGCCAACATGAAGCGCGCCGGCTCGAGCCGCGGCCAGGCAGTAGCCAAGCTGACCGAGGAGTTCTTCTCAGACCTCCGGCGGCAGACGGCTTCAGCAATCTCCGACCCACAAGAGATACCGCCCTCGACCTCCGAACGCCTGGACCGGTACCAGCAGTATCTCGCCGCACGCGACGGCAGCTACATGCAGCTCGAAACCGGCACCACCACGCCCCGCATCAAACCCGACTGGGCGGAGCTCTCCGGCTACGATCGCATCGCCCTCATGACCATGCGCGCCATCGTCCATGACCAAGGCGCGATCATCCCGCTCGATGTTGCTAATCGCGGCACGCTGCCCTTCCTGGACGATGACGACATCGTCGAGGTGCCGTGCCGTGTGGATAAGGACGGCCCCAGGCCGCAACCAGTTGCGCCTGTTCCCGATCATCCGCGCGAGTTGATCGAACGGGTCAAGGTGTACGAGCGCGCCACGGTGAAGGCCGCACTCACCGGCCATCGTGCACAACTGGTGGATGCACTGGCGCTCAATCCACTCGTCAGTTCGCGCGAGCAAGCGGCGCAACTGGTCGCGGTGTTGCTGTGACCGACCTTCGGCGAGGCATGGGCCTGCTGCAGGCGACTGCCACCAACGTTATCTCGATGGTGGGCGTTGGCCCCTTCCTGACCATTCCCTTCATGGTGGCGGCCATGAACGGGCCGCACGTGATCTACGCCTGGATCGCCGGACTGGTCCTTGCCCTGGCCGATGGCCTGGTCTACGCGCAGCTCGGCGCCGCGCTCCCGGGCAGCGGCGGCGGCTACCTCTACCTGCGTGAAGCATTCGCGCCGTTCGGCCTTGGCAAGCTGATGGCCTTCCTGTTCATCTTCCAGACCATCCTGATCGCACCGCTGTCGGTCGCCGGCGGCGCGGTGGGCTTTGCGGATTACCTGCAGTTCGTCTGGGTGGGCATGTCGCCGCTCGAGCACAACCTGATCGCCGCTGCCGTGTGTGTCGCTGCTACCGCACTGCTATGGCGCAACATCGAGGAGATCGGCCGGCTGGCGGTCGTGATGCTCGTGGTGGTGCTGGTCACGGTCGGCTGGGTGATCATCGCCGGGCTGTTTGCCTTTTCCCCGGCGCAGGCGTTCGCGTTCCCGCCGGAAGCGTTCACCTTCGATCGCAACCTGCTGATGAGCGTGGGCGCCGCGTCGGTGCTGGCGATGTACAGCTATGGTGGCTACAACCAGGTGTGCAACATCGGTGACGAGATCAAGGACCCGACGCGGACCATTCCGCGATCGATCGTCCTCAGCACCTTCCTGGTAGCCGCGCTCTACATGCTGATGACGATCGTCATTCTCGGCATGATCCCCTGGCAGGAAGTGAAGGAATCGCGAACGGTCGCGTCGGTGTTCATCGAGCGGACCTTCTCGAATCCAGACACCGGACGCACGGCCGGCATCGTCATGACCGGGCTGATCCTGTTCGTGGCCGGTGCCTCACTCTACGCCACCATCCTCGGCTACTCGCGCGTGCCCTACGCGGCGGCGCGTGACGGCGACTTCTTCAAGGCGTTTGCCCACGTGCACCCAACGAAGCGGTTCCCGGACGTATCGCTGGTCGCGATCCTGGTCGTCTCGATACCTTTTTGCTTCTTCACGCTCGGGCAGCTGGTGAGCTGGCTGATCCAAGTACAGGTGCTACTGCGATTCATCTGGCAGTGCGCGGCCGTGATTCTACTGAGGCGCTACCGGAAAGACATCCCGCAGCCGTTCACGATGTGGCTCTACCCGTGGCCCGCGATCCTGTCGGGCGCGCTGTGGCTGTTCATCTTCTTCACCGGGCCCATGGAAGGCATCGTCTTTTCGTTCGCCTTCCTCGCCGCTGGAGTGCTTGCCTACTTCGTCTTCCGCTCAGGGCGCCTTACTCAGGGCTAGCAAGTTCGCCGTGATTCGATACGCGCCGACTACCCCGTACGGAAGCTGGCGATGCAAGGCGTACGCGAAGTAGGTCCAATTCCCCTTGCCAACTTTTGCGGTCAACCACCCACCACTCTGCGGCGCCTGGCCCTTGTCGAACGTCGAGATCATCGGCGTGTAGGCGGCATCCCACTTGGTGAAGAACTTCGAGCCACGCTGCTCGACCCAGCCATCGAAATCTGCCGCGGTGATCTGGTTCGGCCAGGTGAACGACTGCTGGGCCGGCGCCAGGATCGTGACCGGTGAATCCTCCTCCGACACCTCCTCGGCGCCACGCGGCAGCTCGCCTGGGAAGGGCGCGAAGGTGTTCGGCACCAGTTCCTGGGTGTTGTAGAGGACGATGACGTTACCGCCCGCGCGAGCATAGTCGAGCAAGCGTTGGTTGTAGGTCTTGAGGTCATCGCGCACGGCGTAGGCGCGCGTGCCGGTCATGATGGCGTCGTAAGCAGACAGGTTGCCGCTCGCGAGCTCCTGCTCCCCAAGCAAGGTCACCTGTACGCCGAGCTGCTGCAGGCCAAGCGGCACCTGGTCGCCAACGCCCATCACGTAGCCCACCTTCAGGCCCGCGACCGTCGCCACGTTGATCGCGCGCACCGCAGCGGTCGCTGGCCGATAGAGGTAGCGCACCTCGAGATCGCGGTGATCGATGGTCTCGTAGCCCTCGCGATATTCCTTGCCGGCCGCCGTGGCCACCGCCTCGATGTTAAAGGTGTCGTTGCTGCTGGCGGGAATGACCGCCGTCACGGTGAAGCGATAGGAGGCGCGCTCGCCACTGCGGGTAAACGAGAACGGACGCGACGCGGGCGTTGACGCCCAACCCGCCGGCATCCGCAGGGCGACCTGGCCGCTGGAGGCTGCTTCTGCGTTGTGCAGTAGCGACACTTCGACGTCGACGCGCTTGGTGGCCGCCGATGAGGGGATCACCGCGTGATTGGGCGTCAGCATGACGGCTATGCGAGGCACGCTCCGGACCTCTCGCAGCACATCGCCGTAGGGCAGCTTGGCCTCGCGGCGCTTGACGCTGTCGCGAATCTCGATCGGCACGCCGTCGATGAAGTAGCGGCCAACCGCTCGCAGCGGTGGCGTTGAGGCCGGCTTGCCGAACTGGCTGGAATCGCTCAGCGTGTAGCGGCTCTCTTGCAGACCATTGCGCGAGAAATAAGGCTTGGTGCTGGGCGCGACGGTATCGGCCAGGGTCACAGCCATCCGCGCGGTCGCTTGCTGATGCCGTTCGAGACTCGGGCCACCGGTCGCCGGTCCCGGCGCAACCTGCCAACCGGGATCGCCTTCGACGGTAATCGCGGCGCTCGCCGAGGGCGGAATGGCCACGGTGATGCCGCCGCGATTGGCGAGACGCGCGCGCACCTCGAAGGTCTGTCCTGGCACCGGAGCAGCCATCACTGCCGGCGGAGCGAACGCCGCGCCAGGGCCGGTCGGCTCGGGCATGCCGGCCGGCTGCGCCACTGCGGTTAACTCCATGCCCAGTGCCGAGTTGATGGCATCCTGAAACTGCCGCTCCTTGATGTTGAGCAGGAAACGCGCGTCGAGGTCCTTGGTTGCGGCTGCGGCTTCGCGCGTCAGCTTCAAGCCTTGCACCAGCGGCGGCACGATCGTTGATGGGTCGTTCATCCGGAAGTCGGTCATCGCCTTGGCGACCAGGTCATCGATGGGCTTGCCAGCGGCGCCAATCGCCGACTCGATCGATGTCGCAATGCCATCGAACACACCGTTCTCTTTGGTATTGGCGGCGGCCGGAGGACCGACCAGTTTGTAGAAGCCGAAGCTCGGGCCGGCACCCGGGGCGAATCGGCCACTGGTTTGTGACCGCTGAAAGCTCAGGCCGTAGCGGGCGACGTTGTCATACGAATCCCCGAGCCGCGGGCTGTACTCGCCGCTGTCGATGCGAACCGTCCAGTCTTCGTTCTCGCGCACGCCGCCGATGTAGACCTTCTTTGGCTGCCACGGACGCAGGCCCTCGGCGATCTGCTCGGGATAGCGCCGCGGATCACCGGCGGCGCGAAACCCCTCCACCGCCATCAAGCCCGCCGTCTGGTGATTGCCGTGGCCATCGCGCTCGTTGCCCTGGAAGCGCGACAGCACGATGGTCGGCCGCGTCATCCGGATCACGCGGACCACGTCTCGCAGCACGGTGTCACGCCCCCACTTGTCGAGCGCCTCTTCAAGGCGCTTGGAGAATCCGTAGTCGACGACGGTCGTGAAGTACTGCTCGTCAACGCCGTAGTGACGATCGGCGTTGAGCAACTCTTCGGTGCGAATCAGGCCCAGGCCGTCGAACAACTGCGGGCCAATCGCGTTGTCGCCCGACTCGCCACGATTGAGCGTCAGGAGCGCCATCCGCGCGCCATCGCCCCGGCTCAACTTCGCCAGCACGCCGCCGTGCTCGTCATCGGGATGCGCGGTCACATGCATCACGCTGGCGGTCGTGCGCAGCTTCAGCAGCTTCTGCCAGGTCTCGGACGCGCCATCCTGGCGGGGGACCGACTGCGTCTGGGGTACGACGACGGTCGTTGCGATCAAGGTAGCGAAAAGAAACAATTTGCGCATGGTTCAGAAGTAGAACTTAAGCGCCAGCTGAACTTCGCGCTGGTCACCAATCGAGCTGGTGATGCGCCCAAACGTGCCGAGGTTCGAGATGTTGGCGGCCGGGAAACCGTAGTTCACCCAGTTGAACAGGTTGAAGGTTTCCAGGCGCAATTCCGCGCGCTTCTCGGCGCCAAGATTGATCGAGCGGAACACCGACAGGTTCATCGACTTCGAACCTGGGCCACGCACCGTGTTGTTGGCGCAGTTGCCGTAGGTGCGCAGTGTGGTCGCCGCGAACGCGGCCGGATCCATCCACGAGTCCACGCCCTGGTTGAAGCCGTCGGGGACCGCGTCGCCCAGACAGTTGGCGCGCGCAATGCGGCCCGGTCCGGTGCCGGCCTGATCGGTGGTCGTCACGGTAAAAGGCCGGCCGCCACTGAGCGTCAGGATGCCGTTGACCGACCACCCACCGACGATGGCACCAGCGAGACCGGACGGTTCGAACCGTCGTCCCGGACCGAAGGGCAGCTCGTAGATGAAGCTGCTGACCAGCCGATGCTTGATGTCGAACGCCAGCAGGCCGTAGTCTTTTTCCATGGCGTAGGTCGAGCCTGGCGCGTTGCCCACGGCGCCGCCACCCGCGCTCAAGTGATCGAGGAAGTCGCCGAGCGCCTTGCCCCAGGTGTAAGCGACGGTGTACGACAGGCCGCCGCTCATCCGCTTCTGCATGCGCGCCTGCAGCGCATCGTAATCGGCGCGGCCGTTGGTGACAATCTGCTCCAGATACGCGTTGCCGTAACCGTACTGGGCGTACGGGAACACCACCGTGCTACCGACGATCTGGCCTTCGTTGAGGTTTCTCAGCCGGCGCCCGTTACGTGTGCGGTTGCCGACGTACTCGACCGCGGCCACCATGTTGGTCGCGAACTGGAACTCGGGGCCAAAGCTGAACTGCTGCACGACCGGCGTGTCCTGATTGGGGTCCTGAATGCGCCACTGCACGATGGCCGGGTTCACCGTCTGCGGCGTCAGCGGCGTGAAGCCCTGCGCGAAGGTGAACGCCGGTGCCTCGGCCCCTGAATTGGCGGTGATCGAGGCATCAACCAGTTGCGGCAGGTTGAGCCCCAGCTGGCTCTCACTGCCGTAGCGGTCGGTCTGCTGATAGAAGATGCCGAAGCCGCCGCGCACCACCATTCGCGGCGCCACGCTCCACGACACACCGATGCGAGGCGCGATGTCGTTGCGATCGGGATGCACCAGCGCGCGGTCGAACACGCTGCCGTCCTTGGCAACGAAGGCGCGGCCGGTCGCCGGATCGATGTTGGTCAGCAGGTTGTTACGATCCAGCAGCGGCGTGAACATCTCGTAGCGAACGCCGGCCGTGACGGTGACGTTCGAGCGCACGCGCCAGTTGTCTTGCGCGTAGAACTGCCAGCCGTTGGCATAGAGATCGGGCTCATGAAACAACGTCAATCGCTGCGTGCTGGACAAGCCAAGCAGGAAGTCACCCAGGCCGAAGCCGGTGTAGCGTCCGTCGTTGAACCCCAGCTCGCCGTTCAGCGATCGCAGGTCGATGTAATTCAGGTTGTCGCGTCGGAACTCGACGCCGAACTTCATCGCGTGGGTGCCCCGTTGCCAGGTCAGGTTCTCCGCGAACTGGAACACCTGGGAATCCTGGAACTGCGGCCGGAAGAACGGGCCGCCGAGGCGCGTGAAGCGAGCGATCGGCATGTGCGGCAGCCCGCCGTAGAAGCGGTCGTCCTTCGGCACGCCCTTGATGCCGTACTCGGTGTTGGAGTCGATCCCGAAAGCCGGGTGAATGACGTCGGAGCGCACCTTGTTATAGGAGGCGCGGAACTCGTTGAACACCGTGCCGCCAAATACGCGCGACCAGCCGCCCACCGCGCTCTGCCCTCGATTGAGGATGTCGCTGGCGAAGTCGCCCGAGGCAACCGGGTCATCGAGCAGCGGCGGCTCGGTCCGATTGGTGTTCTGGAAGCTGTAGCGGGCGAACAGGTGATCGCGGCCGGCGCCCAGGTTGTGGTCAACCCGCACGTCGAACTGGTTGACGTCGTTGTTCAAGATGCCGTTTGAGATGAAGTTGCTGTTGAAGAACCCGGCCCCGGGCACGTTCGGCATGGGATACAGGTTGATCAGCTTGGCCGCGACCGGGTCGAAGCAGCCGCGGCTGATGATCTTGTTGACGGCATCGACGCAGCCGGCGGCGACGAACGCATTGGTGGCCACCATGTTGCCGGTCAGTTCGCTCAGGTCGCCAGTGCGCATGCGCGCGGTCGGTACCGTGGCAGTCTGCGACAGCGCACGCTCGGTGCGCGAAGACTGGTAATCGCCAAAGAAGAACGTCTTGCCGCGCACCAGCGGTCCACCGAAGGTGCCGCCGGCAATCAATTGGTTGAACGGACCCTTGGCGCGCCCGGCGCGATTATTGTCCCAGGTGTTGGCGTTGAGCGACTCGTCACGCATGAACGCAAACAGCGATCCGCTGTACTTATTGGTGCCCTGCTTGACCGACGCGTTGATCACCGCACCGGCAGCCTTGCCGAACTCCGCGGAATAGGTGCGGGTCTGCACTTTGAACTCCGACAAGGCATCAACCGGCGGCTGCACCACCTGCGGGCTGCGTTCCTGCAGGTTGGTCGAGAATGAGTTGTTGTCGGCGCCGTCGAGCGTGTAGTTGTTCCAGGTGGCGTAGTTGCCATTGGCGTTGAAGAAGGTGTCCTCACCGCGACTGGAGATGCCGGCGGGAGCGGCGACGACCCCGGGTGAGAGAAACGCCAGTTCCGAGTAGCGGCGGCCGAGCAGCGGCAGGTCGCGCACCTGGCGCGCGTCGATCACGCTGCCGATGTCGGCCGACTGTGTTTGCAGCAGCTCGGCGCGGCCGACCACCACAACTTCTTCGGCCAGCGCGCCGACACTCAGTTGCAGGTCAACCTGCGCGCGGGTCTGCACGCTGACCCGCACTTCGCGCCTGACGGCGCGCTTGAAGCCCTGGAGCTCGGCCGTCACCGCATAGACGCCAACTCGCAGGCCGGGAAAAATGAACTCTCCGCGATCGTTGGTGAGCGAGGTGGCCGCCACGCCGGTGCCGTCCTGCGTCGCCACGACGGTGACCCCGGGCAGCACCGCGCCGCTGTCATCCACGACCCGCCCGACAATGACGCCGGTGTCGATTTGCGCGAAAACTGGTGTGGCAACAGCAAGCAGAAGGACAAGGGCCGCGAAGCGGGCCCATGTGCGGCGTGACGTCATTGGAAGCTCCCGGGAAACACAGTTCACTTGTCCCGGCAGTATCTGGCCCGTTTACAGCGATGTCAACCGCTACGCCCGTGAATCACTTCCTGATCGAGTCGATACTCCACTTGCCGGAGCCGACAGCCGCGAAATACAGGAACACGAAGCAGAAGAGCGCTGCCAACTCGCCGCCATTGGTAACCGGCCAGAAACCGCGCGGGGCGTGGGCCTGGAAGTAGGCCACTGCCATCTCGCCGCTGGCGATGAACGCCACCGGACTGGTAAAGATCCCCAGCGCGATCATCGCCCCGCCGATTACCTCGATGATTCCGGCCAGGCCCATTTGCGACATTAGTTCCACCGGCGCCGGGCGCCCGAACCCGCCAAACAGCTTCGGCAGACCGTGGAGGAAGAACAGCAGGCCAGCGGCGAACCGTAAGAGGGCGTAAATGTGGCCGCGGAAGGGGGCCAGCAGCTTTTCCATCTAGGGCATACGCTGCCCGCCCTCGCGCTGCTTACTGCTCCCGCAGGGCAATCATCGGATCCACCCGGGTCGTGCGGAGCGCCGGCAGCACGCTGGCGGCCACTCCGGCAATCATCAAGACGCTCGCAGCGAGCGCGAACGAAGGGAGGTCGAACGGGCCGACGCCGTAGAGAATGCCCTGCATTGACCTCGCCAGCAGGGTGGCGGCGACCAGTCCGACCGCCCCACCAATGGCGACCAGTACGACGCTGCTTCTGACCACCAGCGCCACCGTGTTGCCGCCCGAGGCGCCGAGCGCCATGCGCAGGCCAATCTCCTTGGTCCGCTGCGTGACGGAATACGACAGCACCCCGTAGATGCCGAGCGCCGCGAGCAGCAGCGCCGCCAGCGCGAACAGCGCGAGCAACGTGGTGCTCAGGCGCGGCAGGAATACCGCGCGCGCAAGAATCTGGTCCATCGTGCTCAGCTCGTAGATCGGCTGTCCGGGATCGACATCCCAGATCACGCGCTGAATGGCGTTGGCCACCGTCATCGGGTCCTGGTTGGTGCGTGCCACCACCGCCATCCCGGCGGTCGGGCTCTGCTTCATCGGCAGGTAGACCTGCTTGCGCGGGTCGCGGTCGAGGCCTTGGTTGTGCACGTCGCCAACCACGCCCACCACCTGGCTCTTGCCGTGCGGGTTCTGGATGATCAGGCCCAGCGGGCTGCGATCCGGGAAATATCGCCGCGCCATCGTCTCGTTGATCACGCTGGTGCGCGGTCCCACTTCGGCATCTCGCTCGTCGAGGAAGCGTCCTTCGAGCAACTTGATCTTCATGGTCTCGAAGTAGCCAGGCGCGACAATGCGGACGTCGGCGAGGGGATCTTCAGTGGCGGGCGGCTGCTGCCCTTCCACGTTGAACGGCAGCGCGCCGGCGGCGCCGACATCGTGCAGCGGCATGGCCGACACCGCCGATGCATTGATCACGCCGGGAGCGCGCCGCATGCGCTCGATCACGTCCTCGTAGAACCGCACTTGCGTCGCCCGCTGATACTTGGTCGTCGGCAGCAACACGCGCGCGGCGATCAGGTTGCTGGAATCGAAGCCGGGACTCACCTGCAGCAGCTTCGAGAAGCTGCGCGTCATCAGCCCCGCACCAACCAGCAGCACCAACGCCAGCGCCACTTCGACCACGACCAGTCCGCTCAGCAAGCGCCGCGCATACGGACTGCCGGTCGTCGCAGACGACTCCTGCATGTTGTCGCGCAAGTCCTGGCGCGAGGCATGGAGGGCCGGGAGCAAACCGAACGCGAGCGCGACACCAATGGAGATCACCGTGGTGAACAGCAGCACGCCACCGTCGAGGCTCAGGCCGTCCATCCGCGGCAGTTGGCCTTCGGGCAGGTTGGCGAGCAGCCGCAGTCCGCCGAAGGCCGCCAGCAATCCAAGCAATCCTCCAGCGAGCGACAGCAGCAGGCTCTCCGCCACGATCGGCTTTGCCACTTCCCATCGACTGGCGCCGAGTGCGCCACGCACTGCCATCTCACGACGGCGGCTCGATAGCCTGGCGAGCAACAGGTTGGCCATGTTCGCGCAGACGATCAGCAGGTAAAGCCGACCGCGCCCATTAACACCATCAGTGCCGGACGCGATGCGCCCACCAGCTGTTCGTGGGCAGCGACGACGCGCGCGCTCCAGCCGGCGTTGCTGTCCTTGAATTCAGTGGCGATGCGACCGGCCAGCACGCTGACCTCCTGTTGCGCTTGCTGCGGCGTGCTGCCCTGCGCGATGCGGCCGATCACCGTCAGCGATCGGGCTCGTCGCGAGCGGCCATGCATGTCCTTGGGATCGAATGCCAGCGGCGTCCACGCTTCCACCTTGGTGCTGGTCGGGAACTCGAACGACGGCGACATCACACCGACGACGGTGTAGGGCACTGCGTCCATCTGGATCAACTTGCCGATGATGCTGCGGTCGGACGCGAGCACCCGCGTCCAGAAGCCGTGGCTGACCACGACGACGCGGTCGGCGCCGGGGACGGCCTCGTCGGCGGTGAAGGTGCGCCCAAGCACCGCGTTGCTCTTGAGGACCTTGAACAAATCCGGCGTCGCGCGCAGGCCGGGTACGTTCTGCGGATCGCCGGTCCCCTTGTAGGAGAAATCGACGTGCCGATACGCGGCGAGCGATTCCAGGCTCTTCGTCTCGCGCTGCCAGTCCTCGAACGTCGGAATCGATACCGGCCCCTGGTTGCCATCGGGATTGACCTCCCACAGCACGGCGATCTGCTCGGGATCCTCGTACGGCAGCGGGTTCAGCACCACCGTCTTGATCACGCTGAAGATGGCGGTGTTGGCGCCAATGCCGAGCGCAAGCGTCAGCACCGAGACCAGCACGAAGGTCGGCTGGCGGCGCAGGGTGCGGAAGGCGTAAGTGAAGGCGGAGGTCCAGTCGGACATGCGGTGCATTGTAGCTGGTGCTGGGGGACTGTGGTGCTGGCGTGCCACAGCACCGCCTCACAGCGGGAACACACGTGCTTTTCAGAAAAGACGAGGTGATGAGCTCATGAAGCGCACCGTAAGCGTCGCCGCTTTTTCGAAAAGCACGTGTGTTCCCAGCTAGTCGGCACTTCTGACCCCAGAGTTCCGTAGAATCATGCAGTGAGCGAACCCGACAGCGTCGCCGACGGCCAGGACCACTCGCTCGACCCCCGCGTGATCGCCATGCAGCGGATAACGGGCGGTCTGTTTACCGCGGCGATCTCGCTGGGATCTCTCTTTGCCCTCGGCACTGCCTTAATCGTCGGCGACGACATCCCCGGAGCAGTGCGAGTGCTGCTGCCGGTGGGGTGGCTGGTGCTGGTTGCGCTCGGCGCCTGGCAGGCCTATCGCTGGCCGGCGATCCACTACCGCTACACGTCGTACCGCGTGGATGAAGAGGGAATCGAGATCCGCCGGGGTGTCTACTGGCGCGTGGTCATCAACGTGCCGCGCTCGCGAGTCCAGCATATCGACGTGTCGCAGGGGCCGATCGATCGCCGCCACGGCCTCGGCACGCTGGTGATCTACACGGCCGGCACCGATCACGCCAAGGTGGAACTCGCAGGGCTCGCGCACGGTCGCGCGCTTGGCATCCGCGAACACCTGCTGCCGTCGGGAGCGGGCGATGCCGTCTGAGCAACGGCTGCATCCGGCGACGCTGCTGTTCGACCTGGCCGGGCACATCAAGCGCTTCGCGGTCCCCGCCGTGCTCGTCATCTTCGGCGCATCGCAGTCGTCCGGCGGACCGGGCGGCATGTTCGGCCGCGTGCCGTCGGGATGGGAATCCTGGCTGCTCGTCATGCTCGTCCCGGCGGTGATCATCAGCGTGGCCCGCTACCTGTCGTTTCGCCTGAGCTACGACCAGGACGGCCTGGTGATTCGCAGCGGCCTGGTGTTCCGCAACGAGCGGCACGTGCCGTTCAAGCGCATCCAGAACATCGACGCCGCGCAGAACGTCTTTCATCGCTTCTTCGGCGTAGTGGAAGTGCGCGTCGAGACTGGCGGCGGCAAGGAAGAGGAGGCGCGCATGAGCGTGCTGCCGCGAGCCGCATTCGACGAGATGCGGCGGCGCGTGTTCACGGAGCGCGGGTCGGTGGTGCCAGAACAGCCAGCGGGAGACGTGGCGCCCGCAGAGGAAGCCGTCGGCGAGACGCTCGTGCACTTATCGCTGCGCGAGCTGCTGCTGTGCGGGTTTCTCGAGAACAAGGGGATGGTGCTGGTCGGCGCCGCCGCCGGCGTCATCTGGGAGAGCGGCCTGGGCAACCGCATCATGGGCCAGCTGTTCGGCGGCAGCGAAGCGCTGGGCCGCAGCTTCTTCCGCGAAGTGATGCGCGGCATCTTCGATGGCGGCCCGCTGCCGCTCGCGCGCATGAGCCTCGGCCTGGCCGCCTTCATCGCCTTCCTGGGTATCGTCCGGATCATTTCCATGGCGTGGGCGTTCCTGCGCCTCTACGACTTCAGGGTCACGCGCATCCACGAAGACCTGCGGACCGAGTACGGGCTGCTCACCAGGGTCACGGCCACGGTTCCGATCCGTCGGGTGCAAACCATCACCGTTCGCGCCGGTCCACTCCACCGGTGGTTGAAGAGGGCGACCGTGCGTGTGGAAACCGCTGGTGGCGCCGGCGCCAGATCGGCGGCGCACGTGCGCGAGTGGCTCGCGCCGCTGATTCGGCAGGAGAATCTGCCGACGCTGCTGCAGGGCGTGCTGCCAGGCTTCGACCTGGCGGCCATTGATTGGCAGCCGTTGCATCCGCGCGCGTTCGCGCGCGCCGTGAAACCAAAGCTGATTCTCGATGCGATCGTCACGTTGGTCGCCGCCTACACGATCGGTTGGGGCGCCATCGGCGTCGTAATCCTGCTGCTGCCCTGGTCCATCGTCAGCGCCCGCCAATACGTAAAGCACCTCGCGTGGGCCGAGAGCGACGAGATGGTGGTGATGCGAAGCGGCTGGATCTGGCAACAGATGACGGTCGCGCGCGTCAACAAGATTCAGGCAGTAGCGATGCGTCAGTCGCCGTTCGATCGCCGCGCCGCCATGGCGCGGGTGCGCGTCGATACCGCCGGCGCCGGCGAGTTCACGCGCATCGACATTCCGTATCTCGATGGCGCGGTGGCGCGCGGACTGCACGAGCGGCTGGCCGGTCAGGCCGCCAACACCGCGTTCAAGTGGTGAGAATGAATGATGGGGTCCAGGCCCCGAATCACCAGCGGAAATTTCCACAGGAACAGGTGAGTAGTCCGCAGTAAGTGCCGCTTTGCAGCCCGAAACCTGACACACCCTGACGGTGTGAACATTGCAGTAAGTCTCGACATGCATCGGCGCGATCTGCTTCGACTCCTGAGCCTCTCGGCCATGGCCGGCGCCACTGGCCGTGCCTATGCCGCTGCGTTCCCAGGCGACGGCCAAACCGGGTCGACCGGATTCGTACCCGACGTGGACCTGACATTGACGGCGGCGCCGGGCGAAGCCGCGATACTTACCGGCGCGCCCACGCGCGTGTGGCGGTTCAGCGGGCAACTAAGCAAGGGTCCGGCGAACACGTTGCAGGAGTTGCCAGGCTCGTATCTCGGTCCGGTCATCCGGCTGCGGCGTGGGCAGAAGGTGCGCGTGCGCTTCCACAACCGCCTCTCCGAGCCGTCCATCGTCCACTGGCACGGCCTTGATGTGCCCGAAGTGGCCGACGGGCATCCGCGCCTGGCGGTCGGCGCCGGCCGCGACTACGTCTACGAGTTTGAGGTCACCAATCGGGCCGGCACCTACTGGTATCACCCGCATCCGCACATGCGCACAAGCGCCCAGGTGTACCAAGGACTGGCCGGCCTGGTGATTGTCGGCGATGCAGAAGAGGACGAGCTCGGCCTGCCGCCGGGAAGCGCTGAGCACCTGTGCGTGTTGCAGGACCGCCAGTTCGACGCGGGCAACCAGCTGGTGTTCCGCGGCGACAACATGATGGAGATGATGAACGGCTTCCTCGGCGACCGCGTGATGGTGAGCGGCCGTCGGCAGCCGACCATCGACGTGGATGGGGGATGGCAGCGCATCAGGCTGTTGAACGGATCGAACGCGCGCATCTACAAGCTGGCGTGGAGCCGCGACGTGAAGATGACGCTGATTGGCGGCGACGGTGGACTGTTCGAGCGTCCGGTACGCCGGTCGGTGCTCACGCTGGCGCCCGGGCAACGCGCCGACCTGCTGATCGATCTCACCGGCATGGCCGCCGGCACCGACATCCACTTCGACAGCCAGGCCTACCCCGAAGCCGACGCCGGCATCGTCGGCATGATGGGCATGGGAATGGGGATGGGACGCGGCATGGGGATGCGCAGTATGGCCACCACGACCGCTGCCGCCAACGGAGCACCGCTGCGCGTGATGACGCTGCGCACGCGCGACCGCAAAGGCGTGGCGTACAACGTGCCAGAACGGCTGTCGACTTTCGACGCCTCGTGGACGGCCGGCGCCGGTGCCAGGATTCGCCAGGTTCCGATCGTCTTTCAGCGTATGCAGTGGCTGCTCGGCGGCCGCACCTTCGAGATGGGCCAGGTGGCGCCGGAAGAAACAATGGCGGCAGGCTCGACGCACATCTGGGAGTTCATGAATCTCGCCAACGGCATGGGCATGCAGGCCGCGCATCCCATTCACATGCATGGTCGCCAGTTCCGCGTGCTACAACGAAGCGGCGGCACCACCAGTGCGCTGCGGGCCGGACTCGCAGACGAGGGGTGGCGGGATGTGGTGCTGGTGTTGCCGGGAGAAACGGTGCGCGTGCAGGTGACCGTGACCCAGCATCCCGGTCTTTACCTCTACCATTGCCACATCCTGGAACATGAAGACATGGGCATGATGAGGAACTTCCGTGTGGCCGCGATTTCTGCCCGTTAGCTAGCTGCGGCCTGCGCTGGCATGGCAAGTGCATCGGCTAGCTGGATGATTCGCCAGGCCCTTGCCTTCGTGGTGATTGGTTTCTCGCTGATCGGGTGCGCGAGTGGTCGATCCGGTCCGCCGGTAGACACCGAGGCGCCCAAGGGTCTGCACAAACTGAAGAGCCTGAGTGTCGCCGAGCGGCGGCAGATCATGGAGCGGGCGCGGGTCTGGCAGTCGATCGACACCGCGTCCCTGAATCTGATCAGCGGCCCTGCCCTGCCTCCGGCCTTGCGCATTGGTCGCGAGACGGCCTGCACGTTTGTGTTTCCCGACAAGCCGCTGACCGGCATGACGCCAAAGTTCCAGTGCGTCGTCCCTCATTCGCCAGGGGTTCGGGGGGCAAGCCCCGAGCGCGATGAGGTCAAGGTCAAGTACGGCGAGAAGAACGGCGAAGTCTACGCCGAGGTGGCGGCGAGCCGGCTGTTGTGGGCGCTTGGCTTCAAGGCAGACGCGATGGTGCCGACCCGAGTTACGTGCCGTAGCTGCCCGGTGGATCCGTTCGCGGTCAGCAGCAGCGATTGGGCGCGGGGTAAGCCCACCGACGTGGCGACGCGCGTCTTCGAGCCGGCGATCATCGAGCGAGAAGTTACTGGTAAGAAGGTCGAAGTGAACGACTTCGAGGGATGGGCGTGGCCCGAGCTCGATCAGATCCGCGAGCGCGGCGGCGGCGCGACGCGCGCGCACATCGACGCGCTGAAGCTGCTCGCGGTGTTCGTGCAGCATTCGGACTCGAAGCCGGAGCAGCAGGAGCTGGTGTGCGCGGACGATCGCGTGCGCAAGGACGCACGAGGCAACGAGACCTGCGGATCGGCGTGGCTCGTAGTCAAGGACCTGGGCGCCACGTTCGGCAAGGCGACCATGCTGAACAGCAGCAAGATGAAACTGTCCGACTGGGAGGGCGAGGCGATCTGGAAGGATCCGAAGCAGTGCGTGGGGAACCTGTCGCGATCGTTCACGGGCAGCCTCGAGGACCCGTCAATCAGCGAGGCCGGCCGTCGCTTTCTCGCCGAGCGCCTTCAGAGGTTGAGCGACCGCCAGCTCCGCGACCTGTTCACGGTGTCGCGAGTCGAGATGCGCGGTGAGGAGATGACGGGCGTGAACGGGAACAAGCGCAAGGTGACCGTGGACGACTGGGTGCGCGTGTTCAAACGAAAGCGATCGGAGATCACCTCGGCTAGCTGTCGGGGGTGATTGGGGTCAGGTCAAGAAAATCACAGTTAGGGATAATTGGGGACTGACCCCAATCATCCCTTTGTGTGATTTTCTTGACCTGACCCCAATCATCCCTAAAGGAACGGGAGGAGCCTTGAGGCGGCTGGCCAAACG
>JANLWW010000088.1:0-30999 GCA_031364805.1 Acidobacteriota bacterium | reverse complement strand
CTTCGCTGGGCCATCAACGCCGCGACCACCAGCGCGGTCGCCCCGGCGATCACGGCCACTCTGGCCAGGGGCAGCTTCATGCAACTGTTCCGTTGCAAAAAGACTGACCTCAGCCGTAGGGACCATCGCTCGTCTTCTTTTTCTTGGAAGACTCAACAGTCTTCCGGCTAGCCGACGACCGGTCCTCGTTGAGGTGCCGCCAGCGCCGGACGCACGCTCATCCGGTATCCCGTCCACGTCAGCAGCAGGCCGGCGAGCTCGGTGACATAGAGCACCTCGACATATCCCATCCTGGTGGCAGATCCGCCAATACCAGGCAGGATCGCGCCGAAGGCGATCAGCACATTGGCGTAGACGCGATGGCGCGTCGACGGATCGGCGCTGTAGCGGAGAGCCGAGAGAATGGCGCCGCCGATCAGGAAGACCACTGCGTAGAGATTGACGAGCGGGCTGAAGGCCCGCACCCACTGCCAGCCAAGCACGCGTCCAGTCAGCCGGTGCGCCTCAACCTGGGAGTAGTCGATCGGCGAGAGCACGACGAACACCGAGGCGACCACAACATAGACGATCAGGATCGTCGTCAGGACGTGGGCTGTTCGCTTGCCCAACAGCAGGTAGACGGTGCCCTGCGCGAGGGGGGCGCCGCCCAGCAGTGCCCCCGAAATGTACCAGGCCCGAAAGGTCGGCTCATTCCACCCAATCAGCGTCGTCGTTGCCTCGGTAAAGGTGCCAACGCCATAGGTGGCGATCCCGATCGCCCACCACAACAAGTGGAGACGGTCGGGATGCGCGCGGTAGCGACGGTAGATCTCGAGTGCGAACGGCACCGCGAGAATCGTGGTGACGATCGGGATGTAGTGAACGAGCGACGCCGACATCAGAACGCCCCTACGTTGAGGCCCACGGTGAAGCTGCGGCCGCGGGCCGGCGCGAACTGGAAGTGCTCGCGATAGTAGGTGTCGCCGAGGTTCTCGACCGCAAACACAATGCCCAGCCGATCGCGACGCCGGGACAGGTTGATGCCGAGGCCGGCGCGCTGCACAGTAAAACCATCGAGGGACAGCAGGTCCTGCGCGATCAGGAACGGCGAGTCGAGCAGGGTGTCGGCCACGCGTTTCACTTCGGTCTGGCTGCGCACGCCGTACTCTACCCACCAGCGCCCACGCAACTGGGTAAAGCGCGCGTTCAGGATCACCTTGGCCGGCGTGATGTTGTCGAAGGGCGAATCGGCCAGCGAGCTCTTGTCGAGCGGGTTGACGCCGTCGGTGATCGTGCCACGCGTCAGCGCCGCCCCTCCGGTCAGCGTCAATACGCCGGGGCGCAACGCCAGCGGAGCCGCCGCCGACAGTTCGATTCCGGTGATGCGGACGTCGCCGTAGTTGGTGGCTTGCGCTAATGCGCCCGCCGAGTTGGTGGCCACGACCAGGTCCTGGGCGATGAAGTTCTGGTACTGGTTCAGGAAGTAGTAGGCGCCGCCAGAGACGCGGCCGGCGCGGAACTTCACGCCCGCGTCGAAGTTGTTGCCGGTCTCCGGCTCGACCCTGACGTTCGGCACAATGCTGCCGGTGGTCGCAGGTCCCGCGAACAGCATCTCCTCCAGGTTCGGGTGGCGATAGCTGCGGCCGAAGCGGACGAACGGGTTGACGGCGCCGTCAGGGTTCGCGACGACACCAATGTCGCCGGTCAACGCCTTGCGCGAATAGGTTGCACCGGCCGGATCGGGCAGCGTCGAAAGATCGATCGCGGGCCGCGCATTGCCAATCACGCTGAGCACGTCGTAGCCGGTCGTCGGCTCGGTGTTCACGGTGTAGAAGTCACTACGCAGGCCGGCAATCACCGACAGCGATGGACGCACGCGCCACTCGTCTTGCGCGAACACGGCGATGTCGCGCAGGCTGGCATCGGGCACGCGGACCGGTCGCGACACCGACGGCGGGCCCAGCGCCACCGGCGACGCCAGCGGCAAGGCCGTCGGCCCCCTGGCCCCCAGCACCACCTGTCCCACCAGCGAGGTCGTGGTTGAAGTAGTGCGCCGATCGCTGCTGCGATCGCGATAGAAGGTCGCGCCGGCCGTCAGTAAGTGGTTCTTTGCCGGCACGAACACGGCGTTCAGGTCGAGGCCCGGGCTCCACACGCGCTGTTCGGTGTCCGACATGATGTCGAGGCGCATCACTGTGATCGGAAAGAACGTTACCGGCGCCGGCGCCGGGAACTGCACGGGCAGCGTGGTCCTCAGGAGCCGCTCGGTGCGCTGGTAATAAGCGGTCAGCGACAGGTTGGCGAGCCACGGCGTAATGGCCTGCGCCTCGTAGCGCGCCGACAGGCGATCGAGATTGCTGTGCGGCAGCGAGGTGTCATTGAAGAAGTAGGGCTGCTCGAAGTCGGGGAAGCCGATGTCTTCCATCCGGCGACTCTGGTAACGCACGCGCAGCGAGCGCTTCTCACCAAGCCTGACGAGTGATGAAGCGTTGATGAACTTGCCCTCGGCCTGCGAGTTCAGGATCTCGCTGTCGGTTCGCACATACGGGGCGTTGAACGGATCGGGGAACGCCTTGAAGGCAAAACCGAAATTGGTGTCGATGGTGTCGGCCTGCTTGAGCGTGCCGGCGGCGAAGAAGGGGCGCGTGTCTTCGGAGTCGAACTTGCCGGTCTTGTAGTTGTCGAACTTCTCGGTGCCGGCCTGCACGCGAAAGGTGATGCGCGGCGAGGTGGCACCGAGCGTGAGCGTGCCTCTCATGCCGTTTTCGTTCGAGCTGTAGAGGCCATTGAAGCCATACAGCAACTGCGTCGTCGGCGAGAACGACGGCTCGTTGGTGATGATGTTGACCGTGCCGGCGAGCGCATCGGAGCCGTACATCAAGGTGCCGGCGCCGTTGATAATTTCCACCCGGCTGATCGAGTCGGGCGAAATCAGCCCAACCTCGGCGCCGGTGCGATCGGTGGCCTGGCGGGCGGTGTTCAGGCGCTCGCCGTCAACCAGCACCAGCATGCGCGTCGAATCGAGGCCGCGCAGGCGCGGACGAACCCCGAAAGGTCCGTTGCCCACCGGTGTCACGTTGACGGCTGAAGCCAGGGCCTCGCCGGTCGACAAAGGATTCAACTGTTGAATGGCCGCCTCCGAGATTGTTTCCACGTGCAGCGGAATCTGGCGCACCTCGCGCTCAGACCGGCTGGCGGTCACGCTGACCTCGGCACTCAACACGCCAATCGCGAGCGAGAACGGGAGGTCCAGATCGGCCTCTGGTCGATCGATTGCTACGGTGCGCGCCGCCTCGGAAAAGCCGGCCCGCGTCACGATCAACAGGTAGCTACCGAGCGCCGGCGCGTCGAGGCGATAGCGGCCCTGGGCGTCGGTCTCGACGGTCGTCTCCTGGCCGGTGGCCAGAACACGAAGAGTGACGCGGGCCGAGGGCACTGCCGCGCCAGTAGAATCTGTCACCGAGCCACGAATGGTGGCGGCAAAAGTGGGGGCCGCGGCGAATAGCGCCGCGGCAAACAAGAAGACACGAATCGAACGCATGACTACGCTCCGCGAACTCGAATGACGAGTTCAGAGTGACGAATTAAGACTGAAGAGGGAAACCGTCTTAACGCTGGCGCGGAGGCGGTCGCGAGGAGTATTGAGGCGAGAAACCGGCGGCGAAAATACCCGTGAGCGAAGACGCGGCGGCGACGCCGGCGTGGATCCGCGCGTGACGATCGCGGCGCGCCAGCAGGCCGGCGAGCATCCAGAGCGTAATGGCCAGGGCCGACACCGACACCAGTTGCTGGAGCACCGAAGTCGCGACCGTTTCGGGCAGCGCGAGAGAATTGATCGAATCGCTGAAGTCGGTGGCCACGGCCGGCCCGTGCAGCAGGGCGGCCAACACCCACACCGCAATGCCTTGCCGGCTCCACATCGAGGCGCCGTGGCGGCGAATTGCGGCGAGGGCCGCCACCAGCCCGGCCGCCACCAGCCAGCGGACGACCAGCCACGGATCCTCGAGCCGCCCGGCCGCCACTTGCGCGGCGAACAGCCAGCCGTGGAAAGCGACCAGCAGCGCGCCCGCCACGACGGCCGTCGTCCGGGCCAGCGAGCGCAACCGCTCGAGGCTCGACGGCCACGTGAGGGGACGAGGGAGCATCACGGCATTGTACCTGAGGCGAGAAAGCCGGCAATCGGCCATAGAGGGCGAGCCGCCAGCATCCGCCCACTGGTCGCGACCCAGCGAACCCGGCGGATTTGGTGAAAATCGCGGAGGGGATCGCCGTCAAGCACCACGAAGTCCGCGCGTTTACCGGGCTCAAGTGTGCCGCTTTCCTTCTCCAGCCCCATTGCGAGCGCGGGGACGCGGGTGGCTGACTGCAGGGCCTGCATTGGGGTCAGGCCGGCCGCGACGTAGAGCTCCAGAGACCGGAGCAGGCTGTGGCCAGGTAATGCGCCGTCGGTGCCCGCGACGACGGGCACGCCGGCGTCGAAGAGCGCTTTCACCATCCGCTGGCCCTCGCGCACACGGCGCTGTGCCGTTGCGGCGTCGGTCGTGTTGGTCACACTGCGATAGTTCGCAGCCAGGGCGGGTGGTGCGCTGGTGAATCCGGGTTCGAAGCTCTCGATCCATGTGTCGGACGCTCGGCCAAGCAACTCGTTCCAGGGCAGCGTCGGATCGATCACCGTCCTCCGCTTTGCGAGCAGGTCGATCAGGGCGCGCACCTCCGGCGACGACGGATCGCCGTTGATCGGCATGTGCGCGACGTGATCCATGCCGGCCTCCACCGCCTTGCCGGTTCCAAGAGCGGTCGGCACATGCCCGGTCACTGTCATGCCCAGCTCGTGCGCCCGTGAAACAATCGCCGAGACCACCTCAGGCTGCAGCAGGCTGTACAGCTTCATCTGCTCGAAGCGAGCCGCGTGATACCGATCGACGACGGCACGACCTTCTTGCGGTGTGGCTGCAATAGTGGCCCCGAAGCCGCCCTCACCAGGGCCATCGACCAGGCCTGCCAGCAGCAGCCGCGGACCCAGTCCCTTGCCGCTCGCCACGACATCGCGAAAGGCCGTGATCAACAACTGCTCCGCACCCATGTCGCGAACCGTGGTCACACCGGCAGCAAGGTAGGCCGGCGCCCATTCAATCTGACTGGTGTGGCCATGCATGTCCCACAGGCCGGGAATGATCGTCGCGCCGCGCGCATCGACGGTTCGCGTCGCTCGCGGGATCCTGGTGGTCGCGCGCGGACCGATTGCTGTGATGCGGCCTCCGCCCACGACCATCACCGCGTTGTCGATTGGCGCTCCACCGACGCCGTCAATAATCCGGGCGCCGGTCACGGCGTAGCTTCCTTCGGCGATCGCGGCGGTTCGCTGCTGCCAGCCCGAGAGGTCGGCCATTCGATCGCGGACCGCGGATTGTTGCAGTTCGGGCAGCACCTCTTTCAGATCTTCACGAACGCCTTCGAGCGGAAGAATGTGCACACGCGTGACGATGGCCGCGAACTGATCGGCATCATCCAGCCACACCGTTTCGCGTCCCCAGACAACGCCTTCGACCGAGTAACGGCGGAGGCGAACGGAGCGCCCGGCGGCTCGCACGGTGTCGATGCCGCGATACTCGATCGACGCCTGCCCGGACACTCGAGGCAACAGGGTCACCTGCGCCGGCCGCTGGTGGGCCTCCCAGTATCGGATCAGCAAAGCACGACCGGATAGCGGGCTGTAACCCGCAGCGGTGAAGTACCGCTCGGGCAGCGGCACCTCGGTCTTCACGCCAAGGTTAACCATCGTCGCCTGACCGCCGGCGATGGTCACGTCGGCGTCCACGTTGACGAAACGGTACGACTTCCCTTTCGCAGCGAAACGCGTTGGGGTGAAGTCGCTGGCAGTCAGCAGCGTGGAGGCCAGCTGCAGCCTGGAGCCGCGCTCGGTGACATCCATGTTCGCGGTGAGCTCGAACCCCTGGCCGGTGTTGCGAAGATCGAACCGCTCGACACCGACCGGACGCTCGAGCAGCGAGATCTCAATGACTCCGGTACTTAGTGGTGACGCCTGGAAGGCGAAGGCCGCGAACAGTAGCGCGGCGGCGAGCAGTTTGGCGTTCATGACAGCCTGGCTAGGGACGGTGATCGGGTGTACGAATCACGCCGGCAGTCGACGGGTGTTCACGATTGCGCCTTCAGGACGTTGCCGCCGTAGCGATCGACCCACAGGCTGCCCAGCAGCGCGAGCACGGCGCTACCCACCATCAGGACTGCAGGTGACGCGAGCTGCCCGGTGTCGCGAATGAGGGTGGTGGCCACCAGCGGCGCCGTGCCGCTGAAGATAGTGAAGCTGATGTTGAAGACCAGCGCGACACCGGTGAAGCGGATGCGCGTTGGGAACAAGTCGGTGAGCAGCACGGCGAAGGACCCATTGGTGAAGCCCGCGGCCAGGCCGGCAAGTACCAGCAGCAGGGTCAGGTTCAGCGAACGAGTTTCCAGGGCCAGGTAGAACGGATACGAGAACACCAGCAACAGTGCCACGCCCGTACGCAGCAGGTAGCGAGGGGCAATGCGGTCGCCGAGCCAGCCGGTGAGGAGAATGCCAAAGGCGGAGGCAATCACACCGACCGTTTGCGAGAACACCGCCTGCCGCGGGTCGTATTGCAAGACGCCCGCGAGATACGCCGGCATGTGGGAGAAGTACAGGCCGTTAAAGCAACCCGTGCCCGCGAGCAACGCGCAGCCGACCAGCACGTGCGCCCGGTGCGTCCGCAGCAGATCGCGGAAGGGCTGCCGAGAGGCAAGGCTCTTCATCCGTTCGAACTCAGGCGATTCCTCGAGCGAACGACGGAGCACGAAGCTGAGCACGCCGCCCAGTCCGCCGATGATGAACGCGATGCGCCAGCCGTAGAGCGGCACGAGCGCGGGGTCGAGCCAGGTGCGGACCGACAGGCTCACCGCGGTCGCCGCGGCCACACCCATGGTGACGCACGCGAACACCACGCCGCACACGAGCGGGGCAATGCGCGGCGCCGTCTCAACCACGTAGGTCAGCGCGCCCGGGAGTTCGCCGCCCAGGCAGAAGCCCTGCAGTAACCTGAGCGCCACCATCAACACGCTCGCGGCCACGCCCCACGACGCAAACGTCGGCACCAGGCCCATGCCAAGCGTTGCCGCCGACATCACGAACACCGACCACAAAAATACGGTGCGGCGGCCATAGCGATCACCGTAGTGGCTGAGGATGATGCCGCCAAAGGGGCGGGCGAGATAGCCGGCCGCAAACGCCGCGAATGACGCCATCAGGGAGGCGATCGGCGATGCATTTGGGAATACGGCCGCGGCAATATCCCTCGCGAAGACACCAAAGATGACGAAGTCGTAGAACTCGAGCGTGCCGCCCAGGCTGGCGAGCAGCACAATGCGCCAGCCGGCGGGGGTGATGCGGTCGGACGAGGGTAGCGCTGCAGAAGTGGAAATCGACGCCATGGTTTATCGCAACATGTCCTGAACAACAGTGGGATCACCGTCGTTCGCTGAGGGTTGAAGGCCGAGCACGGCGCACATCAGGTTGTAGAGATGTATGTTCTCGAACGACTTGAATACTAGTCCGCGCCGCAGGCGCGGGCCAGAGGCGATGAACAACCCCTCCATCGACTTGGCGCGGGTGTCGTAGCCATGCGTGCCGCCGGGGGGCCGTCCGCCGGGCTCGGACCAGCGGGCAGTGCCTGACTTCGACGTGATGTGCCATCCCTCATCTGCAATGCCGACGATGGGCGGGACGCGCGGATGGCCGGCCAGCCCGTACTCGGCCGGAATCTCGTCGCGAAGATAGACCTGCATGTGGGGATGCTTGTTCTTGAGGGCCGCAGACATCTTCTCGACATCCCCGTCCTTGGGCGATAGGCCGAGTACCGGCGACCAGTCAACAATGTCTGCGGTCGCGAGATCGATGTAGTCGTCCACCAGGATCATGCGGTCGCGGCTGAGCGCCGCCATGCCGTGGTCGCTCACAATGACGTAGTTCACGCGATCTGCCAGGCCAACGGCGGCGACGCCGGCAACCAGGTCGGCGAGCGAGCGATCGACGCGCAATGCGGCCTCGCGCACCTGGTCGGAATCAGGGCCCCAATCGTGGCCGGCGTTATCGAGGTCGCTGAAATACAACGTGAGGAAGGACGGGCGTTTCCCGTCTGGCAACTTCAGCCACTCGATCAATTGATCGACGCGGGCCTGGTTCGGCAGGTCATCGTCGAAGTCGCGCCAGTAGGTGGCTTGATGGCCGCCAATCACCGCCTCCGATCCAGGCCAGAACATCGCGGCGGCAACCTTGCCCTGTCGCTCGACGGTATTCCAGATTGGGTCGCCTCCCCACCAGCGCGGGTCCGCCAGCACGTCGCGCTTGCCCAGTCCGAACGTGCCAGGAATGTTTGGGTCGCGCATGTTGTTGGAGACAATGCCGTGGTGGGCCAGGGTTAGACCGGTCACGATGGTGTAGTGATTCGGAAAGGTCTTCGAGGGAAACTGCGGGATCAACCCGTCGGCGCGCACACCCTCGGCAGCCAGCCGCGACAGCGCGGGCGGCGCGAAACGCTGCAGGTAGTCCCAGCGCCATCCATCGATCGAGATCAGAATGACAATCGCCCGATCGGCGGGTGGCGGCGCCTCCCGGCAGGCGGAGAGCAGTAGGAGCAATCCGGCTAACGCCCGACTCCATCTTCGAGCCCAAGGCCAGCGCGCGCGTTTGCGGCTCACGGCAGAAGTGTAATGCGGCAACGGTTCAAAGGGCCCGACGCAGGTAACTCCACGTCGCCGGCGGCGTCAGCCCTTCGATCGCCATCGTGCTGACTTGTTTCGTCGCGAGGTCAATTGTTCGAATGGCGTGGTTGTTGGTGTCGGCAATGTACAGGGTGTTGCCCGCAACCGACAGCCCGCCGGGCTCGAAGAACTGGGCGGACTTCGCCGGACCATCGACGTGGCCAGGCTTGCCGGTGCCGGCAAACGTCGTGACCTGTCGGGTCGCCGGGTCGAGCATCTTGATCTTGTGGTTATAAGTGTCGGCAATAAATACGCGGCCGGCGTACACGGTCACCGCCAGCGGATGCTGCAGCCGCGCCGCGTCACCCTTGCCATCCTCATCGCCAAACTTGAACAGGTCGCCGCCAGCGATGGTGTCCACGGTGTTACCGGGGGGAAGTTCGAGCGCGCGGATGATATTCGCTTCGGCGTCAGCGACGTAGAGCGTGTTGCCATCGAGCGCGAGACCTGACGGCTGCGCGAACGTCGCGACGTTCACCGGACCGTCCGTCCGCGCCTCTTCGCCCGTGCCGGCGTAGGGATAGGCGCGATCGTGCAGCAGGTCCACCACCCAAATCTGATGCGGACCGGCCATGGCGATGATCAGAATGCCTGGCTTGAGCGCCAGGTCCCACGGCGAGTTGAGGTCAATGCGCATGGCCTCGCCGCCCTCCCCGCTCCATGCTCCCTGCTTGCCGGTGCCGGCCACGGTGTGCACGGCGCGCGCCTGGAAATCGACGACGCGAATCTCGTGATTCTCGGTGTCGGCAACATACAGATCGTTGTCCGGACCGAGGGCAAGGCCCTGCGGACGGTAGAAACGCGCCTGCGTGAAAATGCCGTCGCTATCGCCCTGCAGCCCCGAGCCGATGGTCTCGAGCAATGCGCCATCGAGCGACGAGACGATGATGCGGTTGTGGTTGGAGTCGGCAACAAAGAGGCGTCCCGTGGCTTGATCGGCGAGGACCTTGCCGGGATAGAGCAACGCCCGATCGGCATGGCGAGTTCGTTCGAGGTCGAGCGCGAGCGGCGTGCGATCGATTTCGCCTCGTTCGTCGAACACCCGCACCACCGTGCGAATGGCGCTGATGAAACCTTCGAGGTTCCCTTCTCCCATGGCCGTGCCGACCAGATTGCCCGCCGGGTCGATGATCACGCGGGTTGGCCAGGCCTGCACACCGTAGCGCCGCCAGATTTCAAGCCCGGCATCGTTCGCGACCGGATGTTCGATCTCGTAGCGCACGAGGATGCGCTTGAGGTTGTCGGTGTCCTGCTCGTTGGTGAACTTGGGCGAGTGAATGCCGACAATCACCAACTCGTCAGGGAAGCGCTGTTCGAGCGTCTTGAGATCCCGCAGGATGTGCATGCAGTTGACGCAGCCGTAGGTCCAGAAATCGAGGACGACGACCTTGCCGCGTAGCTGCGTCATGGCGATCGGCGCGGCCACGTTCAACCATGCGATCGCGCCGCCCAAGTCGGGTGCCGGGATCGGACCTGTCGGGGCCTGTTCGGCCGGGCTTTCGGGTTCGCTCATGGGTCCTAACGATCTGCGGCGCGTGTCCAGGCCCTGAGGCGGCCGGCCGGCTCCACCGTCTGGGGGGCGTCGAGCCAGGTGTCTACCGGCCACTGAACGCGCCAGGTCCAATTGATGTCGTCCACCACCGCCGGCGTGTTGATGCGTTCGGTCCATCCGAACACGTCCTGCAGCGGAATGAGCGTGAGGCACGAGCCGGCCGACAGTAACGACTGCAGGATGACCGCGCGCTGCTCGTCAGTCAGCCCTTCGTCAGTCGCAGCCAGCGGCTCGATGTCGTGAGTACCGGTCGTGGCGACCGATCTTTCGGGAAAGTCCTTCGGATCGATCAATGGCTGGCCGGGTTCATCCCACTGACGTTCCCAGCGCAACACTTTGAGTCCTGGCAGCTGCAGTCGCGCCATCGAGGCGCGCACGAAGTCGGGAATCACACCGAGGTCTTCGGCGATCAGCGCCGGGGCCGGGGAGCCGGAGCCGAGCACCGCGATCATCAGTTCCCCAAGGTTGGTCTGGCCAGATTCGTCGGCAGGCTCGAAGAACGCCGGCAGGGTCTTGTCGATCGGCCGGATGTACATCCGGTAGAGGCCGACCAGGTGGTCGATGCGGAAGCCGTCGTAGAGCGCGGCATAGCGGCGCGCCCGCACTCGCATCCAGGCGAAGTCGGTCTTCGCCATCTCGTCCCAGCGCCAGGGTGGCAGCCCCCAGTCCTGTCCGGTCTCGCTGAACGCATCTGGCGGCACGCCAATGGTCGCGTCGAAGCGGAACTCCTGCTGACGGGCCCACACATCGGGACTGTCGGCCGAGTTCATGAACGGCAGGTCACCGAACAGGCGGATCGGCCAGGCCTTCCGCTTGGCGTCGGCCCACTGCTCCGCGGCAATCCACTGTAGGTACATGCGATAGCGAATCTCGGCGTGAAGGGCCTGCCTCGCCGAGGCGACTGACGCTGGATTCGCGCGAGCGAGCGGCTCTGGCCACAGGTGCCACGGCAACTCTTCGTGCAACGCATGCACGGCGCGGAACACTGCGTACTCGTCGAGCCACCAGGTTTGGCCGGCCATGAACGCTTCAAAGCGGGTTGTCCGCGGTGAGCCGCGCGACACTTCCAGGCGAACAAATCGCTCGAACGCCAGGCGCAGCCAACGATCCTTGAACTGGCGGACTTCGACGTAATTGACCCGGGGCGATTGCCGCAGCGCTTGCAACGTCGCCGTATCTGCCTGGCTCAAGGCCAGCTCCCCGCCCAGGCCGGCGAAATCAACCATCTGCGGTAGCGAGATGTAGATGGGGTCGAGCGCCATCGCCGACATCGCCGAGTACGGCGACCGCTCAATCGGCGGCATCTCGTTGATTGGCAGAATCTGCAGCACCGACTGCCCTGCCTCGGCCGCCCACTTCGAGAACATCGCCAGGTCCTGAAACTCGCCGATGCCCCAGCTGTGGGTGGACGTGAGCGAGAACAGCGGCACGCTGATGCCGCTTTGCCGTCGCATCATGCGTTGGCCCCGACCGATGCACGGCGCAGCACTCGGGACACCGCCGGCTCGAACACTGCTGGCGACGGCAGCAGGCTCACCACGACGTAGGCCTCGCGCGGGAAGTCGAAAAAATATCCCGGATGCACAAGCACATCGTCCTGGTCCAGCAGTTCGAGGGCGAGCGCATCTTCGGAGCGTACCGCAGGCACCTGCAGCACCGCGGACCAGCCGCCTTCAACCGGCAACACGTCCACCGACGAAAAGTCCGCGGCCAGCCCGCGCAGGGTGGCGAGGTTCGCGCGCACGCGCGCCAGAATCTGGGCGCGCACGAGGGCGCCGCGCTCGATCAGCGACGGCGCCGCGACCTGGACGGGCGTCGACACCGACAAGTAAGTGTCGGCGACGATTTCGTATGCGGCCATGGCCGCGTCGATCGTCGCAGCCGGCCCACCGAACCCGATCCAACCGAGTTTGACCTGCGGCAAGCCTGCCGATTTCGACAGCCCGCCCAGGCTGAGGGTCAGCACGTCGCCGGCGGCCATGACGTGCGTGGCCGAAGGCGCGGGGTCCAGTCCATAGTCGGCGAATACCTCGTCGCCGATGATCGGCCAGCCGTGTGACGCACTCAGCTCAGATAGCGCGGCCAGGTCGTCGCGATGCAGGAACGAGCCAGTGGGGTTGTTGGGCGACACGATCAGCAACGCTTTCACGCGCGAATTGGCAGCTCGACGCACCGAGTCGATGTCGATGCGCCAGGTGCCGTGATACTCAAGATCGTATGGCAAAGCCGTGACGGACTCGAGACGGGTGAGGTGTTCGAATAGCGGATAGCTGGGGCGCGGCACGAGCACCTCGTCGCCCGCATCGCAGAACAGCTTGAACAGCAGCGCATAGGCTTCGCTGGTGCTCGAGGTGAGCGCCACGCGGTCCGCGGAAATGACAATCCCGCGCCGGCGGAAGTCGCCGGCTACGGCCGCGCGGGCGGACCAGAGACCGAGCGGCTGCGGATCGTACGCCAGCGCTTGCTGATCGGCGAGCGCCGACAGGAGGTCGGGCGGATACGACAGGCCGACCCGCGTCGGGTTGGCCTCGGTGAGGTCGGCGACGGTCACGCCGCGGCGGCGCTTGGCATCGATCGCAAGCGAGAGCGCGTTCGGTTCCAGGCTCGAGGGGAGGCGCGACGACGCCATTCAGCGGGTAACCAGCTCCACGCGTTGAATCACGTCGCCTTCGAGAATTCCGTCAACCACGTCCATGCCGGCAGTCACGCTCCCGAACACGGTGTAGACGTGATCGAGGCGGGGCGAATCGACGGTGTTGACAAAGATCTGCGCGTCGCCGGTGTCGCGGCCACGGGTGGAAATGCCGACCGTGCCCCGCAGGTGCAGGCCGACCTCGTCGCGCATGAAGAACGGTTCGCCGCTGTACTCGTTGGCGCCCGGACTGCCCCCCTGGATCACGAAGTTGGGCGCAATGCGGTGGAACGTGAGGCCGTCGTAATAGCCTTCACCGGCGCGTCGCGCGATGCGCAGCACCGTTAACGGCGCGGCATCAACCTCAAGCGAAATGTCGAAGGCGCCGCGGCCGGCGATATGAAAACGCAGCGCCTTGCCGCGCAGCGCGCTGACCGCCGCCACGGTCACACCGGGGGCCATCAACGGTTGTGGTGATGCGGTGCGAGGCTTGCCCGTCCAGGCCGTCAGGATCTCGGCCGCCTTCGCGGCCACCGCCGGATCGAAGTCGCGCAGATAGCCCTCGAGGTTCACCGCTTGCGATGCGTCACCGTACGACTGGAGCCGGTTGAGGATCGCCATCCGCGGATCGCGCGAGGTGTCTTTGTGATCCTTGCTGATGCGGCCGAGCGCGGTGATCAACGGAGCCGTGGCCTTCGGCGCGTGGGTCTGGTCTTCGAGGGCGCGGACGGCGGTCAGCACCAACTGGTAATCGGCGCGGACGAGCGAATCGATCGCCGCGGCCACGACCTCGGGTCGCTTCAACTCGATTAACGCGTTAAGCGCAGCTTCGCGGACGTTGTCGGCGCGGTCGGCCATCAGCGTGGTCAGGGTCGTGATGTCACCGAGCGCACTTGCCGCGCGGGCGGCATACATGCGGACCTGCCAGGTCGGGTGCTCAACGAACCGCGGCAGCGCCTTGGCCGCCTCGGCCGGTTGCGTGCGCGCCAGCGACACCAGCGCATGCGCCGGAGCGTGCCAGGCACGCGGCTCCGCTGACAACGTGCCCACAATGGCGCCAAGCTCTGACGACCCTTCGGCCGCCGGGCAGCCGGCGCCCAGCTGATCGATGGCCTGCAGACGAACGTGGGTGTCGGGGTCCTTCACTGCGGCGCGCACCGGCGCGCACGAGGATTTCTGCAACTGGCGGCCCCACCCGCGCACGGCTTCGAGGCGCACTCGCGCTTCTTGGTCGGCCATCGCCCGCTTCAGAAGCACGTCGCGGTCGCTGATCGGAGCGTCGATTGCCGCGCCAGCCGCGGCCGATCGCCGCACTTCGCCGTCGCCATCGAGCAAGCCGCGCTCGATCACCGACGAAGTGGCCTGGTTGCCGGTGACGAGCGCGGCCATCGCCAGCCGCCGGGTCATTACCGATCGCGGATCTGCCGCCGGCCGCTGTGCCGTGGCAGCCCAGCGCAACAAGTCCCAGGTCCTCGAACCGAGCGGCGGCAACTTCTTGGCCCGCACCGTGCGCGCCAGCGATTCGAGCCCGCGCGCCGAACCGATCAACGCCGCCGAATCGACGTCGTTCATGGAATCTGGAGATGGCAGTCCGACCACCAGCACCGCCTCGGCCGCGGCGACTTGCTCGGCCGTGTCGTACGGTAGCCGGCCAATTGCCGCAGCCATCTCACCCCACGGTTCCCACGTGTTGAGGCTGGCGTCAATCGCGGCGCGCTCGATTAACAGCTTCTGCACTTCGATCACGGCCGCGGGCGTACGTGCCATCTGCGCCAGCGCGTTGGCGGCCTCTGCGCGAATGCCGACGCCATCGGCAAGCGCAGGCGCGACCAGCGGAATCAGCGCCGGCCGTTCAAGCCGGCCGATGGCGCGAATCGCCGTGCGCCGGCCGTTGCCCTTCAAGCCCTCCATCAGCGGCGCCAGGCCGGCCTCGGTGGTCGGTCGAGCGTCTTCGGCCAGCAGCATCCGCTCCTGCAGCGACTGTGCCGCAGCCGGAGTCGAAAGACAGAGGAAGGCGATTAGCAGTCTTTTCATCGTTTACGTAAACCGTAACAGTGAGTAAAAGTGAAGCAGGTTCACTTTCGACCCGAGTACTCGAGCATTTGGGCCGTGAGATCGCAAGGATACGAGATCTTCACGTCGGTGATTTCTCCCGAATCGTCGCTGACTGGCTCGAGTTTCGGCATCACGAAGCCGGTGTATGACGGCAATTTCAGGTGGTCCACGCGCGACACCACTTCGTCCCGTAGATCCGGGTCGAAATGCACGCCATAGGTTTCGAACAGCTGGCGGGCGGCCTGGTAGTCACCTTCCGACTTGATCCGCTGGACCTCGGCAAGCAGCCTCGCCACGCCAAGGCTGAACGCGTCCGAGTCGGCCACCACGAAGTAGGTCTTGTCGTCGCGGCGGCGCACGTCGATGGCCTTGGTGTTGGCGAGCAGCCAGTGGACGATGGCCTGGCGATTGCGCATGTGGTCTTCTTCGAGCTGCGCACCGACGCGCACGCGGCGCAACTGCAGAAGTGCGTTGCGCGCGTACGCTTCATACTCGGTCTGCACGACGGCCTGTTGCTCGTCCGCCGGCACCAGCCCAATGGTGGCGAGGTACGGATCGGACACGAAATGCAGCGCCACCAGGTCGGCGCGGGACTCTTCGAGCGCCGAATACTGCTCTTTCAGCAGGTCTTGCGGCGTCACCTGGATGTGGTCGGCCATGCGGCCGGAGCCGTGGCCGAGCACTTCGTGAATCTCGGTGGTCAGTTCACTCGCAAAGGCGCCCCACCGCTTTGCCCGTTCCACTTCGGCGTCATCCCAGGCAAACTCCTGCCGGTAGCTGTCTGGCATCGCCTTCTCGTAGGCTTCGAGCACGTTCGAGAGCGACACTGACTTGCTGCCGTGGACCTCGCGGATGCGTTGATCGTTCGGCAGGTTCACGCCAATCGGCGTGATCGGACCGGAATCGCCAATCTCGATCACCACTTCAATTGCCATCGCCGACACGCCTTGCACCTTTGGCTTGCGGTACTTGGGATCAATCGGCAGGTGATCTTCGAACCACTGCGCGTGGGCAGCCAGCGTCTTGATTTTTTCGGTCCGCTCGTGGTTAGCGTAATAGACCAGGCCTTCCCACGCGCCTTTCATGCCGCGGGAATCCATGTAGACCTCGATGAACCCGTTCATGGTGTCGACGGCGGTGTCGCGGTTCTGCACCCAGGCGATGTCGAATGCCTGGCGGTCGGCGTCGCTGCCGGTTTCATAGAACCTAATCAACGCGGCGAGCGAATTGCCGAGCGCCTCAGGCGCAAACGGGAGCGCATCGCGAAGATGTCTGACAATGCGGCGGATCTGCGCGTCATAGAGACCGCCGACCTTGTAAACCTCTTCGACCAGGACACCGTCGCGCATCGCCAGCCGCGAGTTGAGCTGATGCTGCTCGGTGAACCCGTCAATGTCGGCCATGGTGACGCCGTCATACAGGTTGTTGGCGCTCGACGCGAGGATGTCCAGGCCCTCTCCCGGGCTCTTGTTCGTGACCATCGGCTCGAAGTCGGGATCGAAGAACATCCGCGCGTAACGTTCGATGCGATCGCCGATGGCCTCGCCTACGTCCAGCTTGAAGTCTGCACCGTTGCGGGTGGCGATCTCCATTGCTTCCTTCAGGCGCGCACGATCGAGATTCAGCAGGAACTTGCGCGCGGTCAGGTTGTTATAGGGTCCAGTGTTGAGCCAGAACAACTTGGTATAGCGCGTGAGTTCGGCGAGAGTGTCGTCCGGCACACCCAGCGCATGCGTCAGCACACCTTCCAACAAGCGGCGAATACCCAGGTTATGACGATGACGCTGGTCGTAGTAAATGTCGCGACCGGCAATGGCGGCCTGGTACAGGTGCCACACCAGCGTCTTCTCTTTCAGCGTCAGCTTGTCGAAGCCATCCGCATACAACTGGACGACCGCCGCATCGTCTATTTGCTCGAGCAGGTATGGCCGGAGGGCGGGGGGCGCAGCGGCACCCGTGGTCGCGTCTGATGTCATGGTGTTTGCGTTCTAGAGAGGAATCTCGACCTGCTGGCCATGGGCCGGCACCTCGACGCGCCACCCGAGCTCGTTGGTAATGCGTGCCCGCAGCACTTCTTGCGCGGGCGGTTCGCCGTGGACGAGATAGGTGGCCTGCGGCGCGCGCGGAAGCGTCTGGAGCCACCTGATGATCTCGGTGCCGTCGGCGTGAGACGACATGCCATTGATCTTGGCGATCTTCGCGCGCACGGGCACTTCCTGGCCGTACATCCTGACGTGACGGGCACCCTCGATCAGCGCGCGGCCCCGGGTGCCGGCGGCCTGGTAGCCAACGAACAGGACGGTGTTGCGATCGTCGGGCAAACCGGCAAACAGGTGGTGCACGACCCGGCCACCAGTGGCCATGCCGCTTGAGGCGATAACAATGGCAGGGGTGTCGTCTTGCACGAGCGCTTTCGATTCTTGGGCCGAGCTCGTGGCGGTGAACCGCCGGAGGTGGCGGCCGACAAACTCGATGCCGGGGTCCAGTTCATCGGTGCGCGCCTGGTAGTACTCGATGCCCTTGATGGCCATTGGGCTGTCGACATAAATCGGCATCACCGGCACGCGCTTCTGATCCTCGAGTCGGAACAGCCAATAGAGCAGCTCTTCGACCCGGCCGATCGCGAAGGCCGGGACGATCAACTTGCCGCGGCGAGCGAAGGTCTCGGTGACGATCCGCGCGAGCGCTTCGCCATCGTCTTCTGGGGCGTGGATGCGGTCGCCGTAGGTGGACTCGATGAGCAGTACGTCCGCTTCAACCCCCGGTGACGGATCGGGCAGGATCGGCCGTCCGTATCGGCCGAGGTCGCCACCGAACAGGATGCCGGCACCGGTGGCAGCCACGGTTTCTTGCAGTTGCCTGCTGGTCCGAGTTACGTGGACGTACGACGAGCCCAAGAGGTGGCCGGCGTTGATGAACTCGGCCTCGAGCCCAGGGCCGATCGCGAACTTCTGCCGGAAGGGTTTGGACTTCAGCCGCGACAGTGCCTCGGCGGCGTCTTCACCGGTATAGAGCGGCAGCGCGGGGTGGTGCTTTGAGTAACCGCGCTTGTTGGCGAACTTGGCGTCTTCTTCCTGAATGTGAGCGGCGTCGGGCAGCACCAGCTTGCAGAGGTCGGCGGTGCCGCCGGTGCAGTGGATGGGTCCCTTGAAGCCCTGGCTGACCAGGCGCGGCAGCCAGCCGGTGTGGTCGAGATGCGCGTGGGTCAGGACGACGGCGTCGATCGATTCTGGCGGCACCGGTAAAGGCGCCCAATTGCGCAGGCGTAGTTCTTTCAACCCCTGGAACAGCCCGCAGTCGAAGAGAATGCGCTGGCCGTCCACTTCGAGCAGGTACTTGGAACCGGTTACTGTCCGCGCGGCCCCAAGAAACGTCAGTGAAGGCATGGACATATCATAGACAGCTATTGTCACGAAAACACTGCTTGCCTACATTCCTCTGCTTCGTCTTCATCTGTCTCTTCGGCCCGTTAGCGGCCTGGGCCCAAAGTTCGCGGCCCGAGGTGCACGCTATTCGTCTCGGCGAAGCCGACACCATCGTCCTGGACGGCACGCCGGACGAGGCCGTGTGGCAGAAGGCCAGCCCGGCCACCAACTTCTTACAGCGCGACCCCGACAACGGGCAACCGGCCAGCGAGCGCACCGAGGTGCGGGTGATCTTCGACAAGGACCGGGTCATTCTCGGCGTCACCTGTTTCGACTCGGAGCCGACCCGCTTGCTTGGCAACCAGATGCAGCGCGACCAGCCGTTCTCGGCTGACGATCGCTTCATGTGGTCGATCGACCCGTTCCTCGACGGCCGCTCCGGGTATTTTTTCGAGATCAACCCTTCGGGCGCGATGGGTGATGGCCTGATCACCGGCAACACCGGTGGCGGCGGGTTCGGCGGCCAGATGAACAAGTCGTGGGACGGCATCTGGATCGCGCGGGTGCGGCGCAGCAGCATCGGCTGGACCGCCGAGATCGAGATCCCCTTCAAGACGCTCAACTTCGATCCCAATACGGCAACGTGGGGCGCGAACTTTCAGCGCACCGTCAAGCGCAAGAACGAAGAGAGCCTGTGGACCGGCTGGCTGCGCAACGAAGGTCTGACGCGCATGTCGAACGCGGGACGCGTGAACGGCATCGAGGACATCTCGCAGGGTATTGGTCTCGACCTGAAGCCGTTCGCGCTGGGCGCCGCAGGAAACGCGCCTGGCCGCGGCATCCCCGCCACGACCGGCGACTACGACATCGGCCTCGACGCGTTCTACAACGTGACGCCGGCCCTGAAGGCCAACTTCACCATCAACACCGACTTTGCCGAAACCGAAGTGGACCAGCGGCGCACGAACCTGACGCGGTTTCCGCTGTTCTTCCCAGAGAAGCGCGAGTTCTTCCTGGATGGAGCGAACTTCTTCTCGTTCCCCACTGGCGAAGACAGCCCGTTCTTCAGCCGCCGCATTGGTCTCAACGCCGGCGCACCTCAGCCGATCGTTTACGGCGCGAAGCTGATCGGCCAGATCGGCCGGCAGGACGTCGGCGTTCTGCACGTCAGCACAAGCGAAGAAGACCTGACCGTGGGCGGCGTGCCTGTGCGGCTCACGGGCGAAGACTTCACCGTGGCACGCGTTCGGCGCCGGATCGGCAGTCAGTCAAGCGCCGGGGCCTTGTACACCCGCCGGGCGCCGCGCGATTCGTTGGTCGACGCTCGTCACACGATAGCGGGCGACGTCACCCTGGCGACCCCCACCTTTCTCGGCGACAAGGTCTTTGCCTCGAACCTCTGGTACATCCACACCACGACGCCCAGTCAGCTGACTGAAGGCGGTGCGTTGCCGCCCGCCGGCGGCGGCGATGCCTACGGCTGGAGCGCCAGCGTGGCGAAGGATCCGTGGGATCTCCAGCTGTCGTTCAAGGAGTATCAGGCCGCCTACGACGCGGCGGTGGGCTTCACACCGCGGCGTAACTATCGCAGTTGGAATCCGGAAGCCACCTGGCAGCCGCGCTTCGACAATCACCCTGTCGTTCGCGGCCTGCAGTTTGAAGCGTCGATGGAGTTGAACCTCAACCTGCAGAATCAACTGGTCGATCGCCAGTTACAACTGACTCCGCTCGAGGTTGAATTCCACAGCGGCGACCGCGCGCAGTTCGACATCTTCAGGCAGACCGAGCAACTCGACGAAGACTTCGAAATCAGCGACGGCGTCGTGCTGCCGGTGGGCCCGCGCTACGAGTGGACGCGGTATCAACTCGAATACAACGCTGCGGCCAGGCGCAAGGTGTCGGGGCGGGTTGAGTATTCTTTCGGACCATTCTGGGATGGCGATCGCCGCGAATTCAACGTGGACGTCAACGTGCGGCCACGGCCGGGGATCTTCCTGCAGTTCCACAGCGAGTACAACGACGTCGATCTGCCCGAGGGCTCGTTCACGACGCGGCTGTATCGCCTGGACGCGCGAACGCAGTTCAGCCCGTGGTTATCGCTGACCAACAACGTTCAGTACGATTCGGAAAGCGAAGCGGTCGGCTGGCAGCTGCGCTTCCGGTGGATCCAGAAGCCGGGCAACGACCTGTTCTTCATCTGGACGCAGAACTGGCTGGACGACAGGGTGCGCGCCTTCAAGCCGCTCGACCGCCGCGGCGCCGCGAAGATCGTCCGGACTTTCCGCTTCTAATACGTCGGCTACAGAGGACTCAGGGGACTCAGAGACATTTCTTCTTGGAACGGCAAGAAGCCCGGCCGAACCGTGTGCCGGTATTTCGAGAGATTCCTCTGTGTCTGTGTCGTCTGTGGCTAATGTATTCTGTCCCCATGTATGCCATGGTGATCGTCCGCTACCGCCGCCCCGTTGACGAAGTGCTGGTCCACCAGGAAGCGCATCGAGCGTTCCAACGGAAACTTAAAGACGAGGGCACCATTCTCGCCGCTGGTCCACACGAACCGCGCTTCGGCGGTATGTTCCTGGTGCGCGTGCCGGATGACAACCCGCAGAAGGCGCTCGATGCCATCCGCGACGCCGACCCGTACTACCAGGCCGGCGTGGCGCAGTACGAGCTGCTGGCGTGGAACGTGGTAATTGGGAAAGAGAGTCTGGACCAGCTGTAGATCGAGGATCGGGGGCCAGGGAACCCCGCGAACGGCGAACAGCGAACGGCGACTACTTGTCTTTTCTTTGCCGGATCCACTCGCCCAGCATCCACGACGCGACCATCAATGCGATCACGCCGAATAGAGCAATGAGAAGTGGACGGCCGGCCATTGACTAAACGTCGGCGGCCGGCGCGCGCACGGCGGACTGTGGTTTGCGCGGACCACTGACCTCGCTCACGATCATCCCCACCACAAACACCACGACCGCGCCGATCAGGTTGTGCCACAGGAACGCGACCGTGGTGTTCACCGTGACGTAGCCGACGACACCCATGCCGGCAAGCAGTCCGACGAACGCACCGGTAGAGTTCGCGCGCGACCAGCCGATGGCGAGCAGGAACACGCCGAGGATTGAGCCGTAGAAGAACGACCCGAACCGGTTCACCACCTCAATCAGCGAACCGAGCTCCGCCGCCCAAATCGCGACCACCGACGCGAACAAGGCCCAGAACAACGTCGCGAGTTTCGACACCCACAGCAAGTGCGCCTGGTCGCCATCGTCCCGCACCCAGCGGCGATAGAAATCAATCACCGTGGACGTCGACAGCGCCGACAGTTCGCCGGCGACGGTCGACATGGCGGCCGCAAAGATCGCCGCCATCAGCAGGCCAATCAGGCCCACCGGAAGGTGGGTGACGATGAAGGTCGGGAACACGTAGTTGATGTCGTTGTAGGTGGTGTCGCCCGAGACCGCCTTGACCAGCGACACCGCTTCGGCGCGGACGCCGAGCACATTCTGCTCCTCGGCCTTGAATTCGGCGGCGCGTGACGCCGCCAGGGCAGCGTCGCCGCCGCGCTGGGCTTCCGCCAGTCGCTCGGCCGCGCCCTTGCGCGCCACAAACGCCTCGCTGAACTTCTGTTCGAGAGCAGCGTACTCGCCAGCGCGCGCGCTCTCGCGCACGCGCTGATCGTGGGCGCGGTTGAACAGCATGGGCGGCGGCGTGAAGAGGTAGAACAGGAACATGAACACACCGATGATCATCACCAGTGCCTGCAGGGGAATCTTCCAGTAGGCGCTCATGAACAGCGACGAACGCGCCTGGTCGATCGACTTCGCCGCCAGGTAGCGCTGCACCTGGCTCTGATCGGTGCCGAAGTACGACAGGAACAGAAACAGCGCGCCGATGGTTCCGGTCCAGAACGTGTAGCGAACGCTCGGGTCGGTCGAGAAGTCGAACACCTGGAGGCGACCGGTGGTACCGGCAATGTGCAGTGCCTCACCCACGCTGACGTTGTCGGGCAGGCCGAGCATCAGGGCGACACAGGCGGCGCCCAGCCCGAACACAATCAAGTACATCTGCTTGACGTCGGTCCAGGCCACGGCCTGCACGCCGCCGAACATGGTGTAGACGGCAGTCGGCAGCGCCAGCAGCAGGCAGGTCGTCGTCACGTCCAGCCCGATCATCACGGACAGCACGACGGCCGGTGCGGAAATGACCACACCAGTCGACATGCCCCGCGAGAACAGGAACAGCAGGGCCGTGAAGGATCGGGTCTTGGCGTCGAACCGGCGCTCCAGATACTCGTAGGCAGTAAAAATGCGCGCGTTGTGGAAGAACGGGACAAACGTGACCGCGATAATGATCATCGCGATCGGCAGCGCGTAGTACTGCTGCAGCAGGCCCATGCCGACGGCGTAGCCCTGGCCGGTGGTGCCAATCATCGTGATGGCTGACAGCTGCGTCGCCATCACCGACAGCCCGACGGCCCACCACGGCAGGCTGCGGCTGGCAAGAAAGTAGCCTTCGATCTCGGTGGTGTTCTTGCTGAGCCGAATGCCGTCCCAGACCAGCCAGGTGAGATAGACGGCGATGATTCCCCAGTCGATGGCTGACATCAGCGGGTGAAGTAGGACTGGAAGAAGTACAACGCGGCCAAGGTGGCGACCCACACGGTTGCGACTCTGACGTAGGTCTTCGACATGGCGGTCACAGCTCTGCCACCCGTGCCTTGAGGTTCGCCTCAGCGCGATCGAGCGCCTCGCGCCGCAAGGTCCAACTTTCGCGATCGGTATCGAGTAACCGCCGTGACGCGCCGATGGCGCGCCCGGTTTCTTCAGGCGCGGGTCCGCCGTGCGTCTGGCGCACACTCACGAAGTGAGCGGGGCTCAGCACTTTCTGCAGCTCCGCTTCCGAGTACTCGAGCGGCCGGCCCAGGATCGCGCTCGATGCACTTCGGAGCGCAGCCGAGAGCGAGACGTTCGGGTCCTCGGTATAGGCCTTGAGCAGCAACGCGGCAATGCTGTGCGCCGATCGAAACGGCAGGTCATGATCGCGCACCAGCGTATCCGCCAGTTCGGTCATGGTCGTGCCGCCAAGCGCGGCGCGCGATGCCAGGTGCTCGACGTTGAAGTCGGCCAGCTTCATGGCTGCCGCGACCAGCGTCACCATGCGAATCGCATCGCCAAACATCGACGCCACCAGCGGCTGCAGGTCGTCTTCGGTATCGACGATGTCACCGAAGGGCGTGTTGTGGACGGTGGTGGTGATGGCCTGCGCCTGGCCGACGGCCTTACTGCCAATGGCGCGCGCGTGTTCGAGCGCAACCGGGTTGCGCTTCTGCGGCATGATGCTGCTGCCCTGCACGAAACCATCGCTGAGACGAAGGTAACCAAACTCCATCGTGCACCAGAGCAGGAAATCCTGGATCACGCGGCCGAGGCCGACAATCAGGATGCTCGTGGCCGACACGCTCTCCAGCAGGTAATCCACGGTCGCAATGCTGCCGTAGGTGTTGCCGGTCGGTCCGCTGAAGCCGAGCAGCTCGCTCGTGCGATCCCGGTTGATCGGAAACCCGGTGCCGGTAATGGCGCAGGCGCCGAGCGGATTGCGATTGGTTGACTGGTACGCCGCTGCCATCCGGGTGGTGTCGCGCTCGAGCTGTTCGATGACGGCCAGCAAGTAGTGCGCAATGGTTGACGGCTGCGCCGGCTGGGTGTGCGTGTGGGCGCCGTAAACGGTGTGCTTGTGCCGCTCAGCCAGCACCAGCAGCGCTTCGCGCAGGTCCAGCGTCGCCGACGCCAGCGAGGCAATGAACTCCCGCTGCCGAATCCTGTACATCGTCATGTCGATGTCGTTGCGGCTGCGTGCAGTGTGCAGGCGGCCGGCGACGTCTTCATCACATGACTGCTTGATCAGGCGCTCGATGTAGAAGAACAAATCTTCGTAGGTGCCGTCGTAGAAAACCTTGCGGATGCTGTCTAGCGAGATGCCGTCGAGGGCGGCGCGCAGCAACCGGGCGTCTTCGTTCGTGATGATTTTCTGCTCCGTGAGCATCACGAGGTGGGCGTAGTTGATCGACATCAAGGGGGCGAGCAGCAGCTGCTTGGCGTCCTCGAAGTTCTCGTTGAGTACGCTGGCGACGTACTCGGGCGCAAATCTCATTACTAGCAGTATATTGCGGGTCATGAAGCCACGAACCCTCGCCGCCGCCCTATTCATCTTGCTCGCCCTGACCGCGGCCGGCAGCGCGGTCTCGGCTCAGGGGCCGGCCACCAGCCTCCGGATGGCAGGACTCAGCCAACCGGTCGAGATTCTGCGCGATCGCTGGGGCATCAATCACATCTATGCGCAGAACGAGGGCGACCTGTTTTTCGCGCAGGGTTATGCGGCGGCGAAAGATCGCTTGTTTCAGTTCGAACTGTGGCGGCGGCAGGCGACCGGCACGGTGGCAGAGATGCTGGGGCCGCGAGAAGCAAAGCGCGACCAGGGCGCCCGCCTGCACATGTTTCGCGGAGACCTGGACGATGAGCTCAATCGGTATCACCCACGGGGCAAGCTGATCGTCGAGGCGTACGTGAGCGGCATCAACGCCTACGTCGCCGAAACCGAGAACAATCCCGCGCTGCTGCCGATGGAATTTCGAATGCTAAGCATCACGCCGGGACGTTGGACGCCGGCAGTGGTGATCTCGAGACACCAGGCGCTGGCGTCGAATGCCGGTGAAGAGGTGCGGTCGATGCGCGCGATCAAGGCCATTGGCATTGACCAGACCCGAGAGCTGCTTTATTTCCAGGGCGGCGATCCTCGCTTCGAACTCGACGCCGCCATCGATCTCAAGACGTTTCCAGACGAGGTGCTTAGTCTTTACAACGCGTATCGGGCCGGCATCCACTTCAGGCCCGAGGACGTGTCGGCGGAGTACCGTGGCACCACGACGTTCGCCAGCGGTGCGCCAAGTGTAACTGCGCCCGATCCGGCGGGTCCCGTGTCACTCGACGCCGACCCGAGGGACATCGGCTCGAACAACTGGGTGGTGTCGGGCTCGAAGACCGTCAGCACGAAGCCGATTCTCGCCAACGATCCGCACCGCGTGGTCGCGGCGCCGTCGCTGCGTTACTGGGTGCACCTGGTGGCGCCGGGCTGGAACGTGATCGGCGGCGGCGAGCCCGTGTTGCCTGGAGTGTCGATTGGGCACAACGAACATGGCGCGTGGGGCCTGACAATTTTTGGGCAGGACGCGGAAGACCTGTACGTCTACGACACCAATCCGGCGAACGCGAACGAGTATCGCTACCAGGGCGGCTGGCAGCCGATGCGCGTGATCGCCGACACGATTCCCGTCAAGGGCGGAAGACCCGAGCCGGTGGAGTTGAAATACACGCGCCACGGGCCGGTGGTGTTCGAAGACCGCGCCAACCGCAAGGCCTACGCGTTGCGCGCGGCCTGGCTGGAGCCCGGTGGTGCGCCGTACCTCGCCAGCCTGCGAATGAACCAGGCCAGGAACTGGGAAGAGTTCCGCGAAGCCTGCAGCCATAGCCACATGCCCTCCGAGAACATGGTGTGGGTCGATCGCAGCGGGACCATCGGCTGGCAGGCGGCAGGTATCCAGCCGATCCGGCGTAACTGGAGCGGCGTGCTGCCGGTGCCCGGCGATGGACGTTACGAGTGGGACGGCTACCTGCCGATCAAGTCGCTGCCGTCAGAGGCCAACCCGTCGCGAGGGTTCATCGCTACGGCCAACAACTACCTGCTGCCCGATGACTATCCCTACAAGAACTTGCTGCACGTCACCAACTGGGCCGATGCGTTCCGCGCCACGCGCATCAGTGAGGTGCTGGGCTCGGGCAAGCTGTTCACCGTGCCGGAGATGACACGGCTGCAGAACGACGACCTGTCGGTGGTCGCCCGCGCACTGACGCCGCTGCTAAGACGCGTCACCTTCTCGAACGCGGCAAGCGCGCAGGCGCGCGACCTGCTGACCAACTGGGACTTCGTGCTCGACAAGGATTCAGTGGCCGCCGGCATCTACGCGATGTGGCAGCGACGGGTATTGGCCAATGCAAGGCAGGTGGTCGTGCCGGCCGCGGCGATCAAGGCGGTGGGCGCCAACCTGGTGTCGACCAAGCGGGTCATCGACTGGCTGCATGCGCCCGATGGCCGGTTTGGCGCCAGCCCGATCGCCGGTCGCGATGCGCTGGTGGCACGCAGCATGGACGAAGCGGTCGCCGAGCTGACCCAGCGCTTCGGCCCCGATATGCAGCGGTGGAAGTACGGACAGGAGCGATACCATCACGCGCTGCTGCGGCACCCGTTGTCGGAAGCCGTCAACGCAGCGACGCGCGCGAAGCTGGAAGTCGGTCCGCTGCCGCGGGGCGGCGACGGCATGACGGTGAGCGCGACAGGTGCGGGCGACAACCAGGCGGGGGGCGGGTCGCTCAAGATCATCGCCGACACCGACGATTGGGATAACTCCGTGGGGTTGAACACCCCGGGACAGTCTGGTGACCCCGACAGTCGTCACTATCGTGACCTCTTCGAGCTGTGGGCGCAGGGGACGTACTTTCCGGTCGCCTACTCCCGCAAAAAGGTCGAATCCGTCACCGAGGACGTCACGCGACTGGTGCCAGGCAGTCGATGAGTTGGTGTCTCTAGAACCCGACCTTGTAGCGTTCGGCCAGGATCCCCAGGTGGTGTTCAGCGTGGCCGGCGACGATCCAGCAGATGGCACGGCCCGAGACGGGGGTGTTGTTGGCGACGCCGACGTAGCCGGCCGTGGTTTCGTCGAGTGACCCAACCAGGGTGATGGTGGCGCGGCGGACGGCGATTAAATCGTCGCCGACGTCGGCGAGGGGGCGTCCGCCGTGGGGCGCGGCCTCGGCCCAGGCGTTCTCGTCGAATCCGGCCAGTGGTGTCTTGTCGGCGCGCGAGATGCGGAGCAATCGGTAGGCAAAGACACGCTCGGCGTCGGCCATGTGACCGAGCACCTCTTTCACGCTCCACTTTCCGTCGGCGTAGCGGTGGTCGCCGGTTTCATCGGGCAGGCCGCGCAGGTTCTCGAACGCGGCGATCTGGTTCGCGAGCATGCTCAGGGGTCCGCTGTCGGGGACCTTGGCGATGTAGCCGGCGTAGAAGGGGGCGAACTCGGTTTCGGCAGGGCGTGCAATGGTCATTCGATCATCCTTGTGGGGCTTGGGGGCTTGAAGGCTTGGGGGCTTGGGGGCTTGGGGGCTTACGGTCTTGACGGTTGGGGCTGCGGGATCAGGATCTCTGACAGGGCTTCGAGCGTTTTGACGCCGTGAACGTCAGAGGCCAGCTGCGGCACCCGCACGCGCGAGTGCTTCGCGAATCGGCGGTCGATCTCGTCGAGATACACCAGTTCCTGCGCGTGACGCGACTGCAGGAAGGGGTCGGGACTGGTCGCCGGAAGAATGCGGTTGACGACCAGACCGCCAACGGTCACGCCCGCATCGTTCAACTGTTCGATGGCTCGGGCGGTTTCCTCGATCGGCAGGCGTTCGGCCACGAGCACGAGCATGAAGGCGCTGATGCGCGGGCTGAGCAGCCGCGCCCGGAACTCGCGCAGCCCTTCCAGGCGATCGGTCAGCGAGATCAGCACGGGGTCGGTCTTGTCGTCCTGCTCGATGCCCAGCATGGCTTGCCGCGAACGCGACAGCGCGCGAATCCAGGCCTCCATCAGCTCGGGCATGCGGATCAGCCGCAGGGTGTGGCCGGTCGGCGCGGTGTCGAAGATGATCAGGTCGAAGCGCGTGTCTTCGCCGCGAATGAGCCCGCCAATGCGATCGAACAGTGCCATCTCTTCGGCGCCGGGCATGCTGGCGGCGAGATCGATCTGTTTGTTGGCTTCCTTCAGAATGTGATGGCCGAACAGGCTCTTGATCTGTTCCTTGACGTTGGCCACGTAGCGCTGCGACTCGAGGGCGCCGTCAATCTCGAGACCCCAGAGGTTTGGCAGTAGTTTCACCGGCTCGGGGCCGATTTCGCGCTCGAAGATATCGGACGTGGAATGCGCCGGGTCGGTCGACACCAGCAACACTCGCTTGCCGGCATGACTGGCGGCCAACGCGGTCGCCGACGCACAGGTGGTCTTGCCGACGCCGCCCTTGCCGCCGAAAAACAGGACCTTCTTCTCGAGCAGATTACGCATGGCTCAGCAACACGGCAAATTGCCAAGCGGCAAGCGGTCCATGCCCATCCGCTTGTGCCACACATGAAACTGCTCGAGCAGATAGGGATAGACGTCCAGCAGATACAACGTCGCTGGGTTCGGGAGCCCGACCACTTCCATGTAACACAGCAGCAGGAACATGTCGTTCAACTCTGCCGCCTGCATCCGCAGCTCGCGTTCGTAAGCGCCGTAGGCGGCGCCGTGGAAGAAGTCGCGAATGTTCTGGCGAATCGACACTTCCCGATCATAGTCGGGAACCGGGAGTCGATCTCGATTCCCGGTTCCAGACTCGACTCCCGACTCCCGACTCCCGGCAGAAGCCTACATATTGAGCCAGTAAGAGAACTTGACGAGAAACACGTTATGCGACGGCGCTGAGAACACCCCGTCAAAGTCGCGGCCAAAGCGGAAATCGCCAAAGTTCTGGTAGTCCGACTTGCCCTGCTGCCACACCAGGAACAGCGCCGAGCCCGGCTTGTATTCCCACCGCAGCACATTGGTGGTGCGGAACGAGCGGATGTTGAAGTCGGGGTTACCCGCGTAGTTCAGGGGACGATACCGGTCGCTGTAGTTCGCGGCGCGGCCGTCAACCAGTTCCTTGAAGTTCGTGTATTCGCCCGCCGACACGAACGGCTCGGCGTAGACCTGCAGCGACAGATTCGGCGTCATGGTGTAGTTGAACCGCGTGTTGAACGAGACGGTCTTCTGGTCGATGCGGCCGAACACGTAGCGGGTTGAACCGTTGCCAAGATCCACGTTCCGGACCCACTGCGAGTCGTCTTGGTTGATGCTGTAGCGCACGCTCATGTTGAGCGACATGGACGAGGATGCGCGGTAGTTGAAGCCGGGGCTGAAGCCGCGGCGCATGCTGTCGAAGCGGTCACCGCCAAAGTCGCCGTTGACAAATAACGACAGCACCTTGCGATTGTCGGTGTTGGCGTACATCCAGAGACTCTGGCCCGGGTTGCCCAGCACGCCGGGGCCACCGCGTGTGCTGCGATCGCGCAACGGCGCCGCCTCGACGTTGTAGCCGCCGCCAATGCTGTAGTAGTTCGTGAAGGTCCAGTGCGAGTTGACGTTGAAGCCCGAGTAGAGCCGGTCGCTGCCGAAGTTCCACCCCGCATACTGGTTCAGGTTGAAGTTGCGAGTCCGCACGAACCGGCCGGGCGTGAAGTTGCGCCACTGGAACCAGTTGCTCACCGTCTTCTCGTCGGCGCGGCGCATGAAGCCCAGGTCGTTGCTGTCAAAGCCAGGACTCTTGTAGCCGAAGTTCGAGCTGAAGCGCGTGCGCTCACCTGAGATCTTGCCAAACGATAGCGCGCCAGCGTGACCCTGCAGCCTAGTCGCGTCGCGGTCCAGATCCACATAGTCGGCGTCGGGACGCTGAAACCCGTGGGCGGAGTTTTCCTGGAGACGCGTGATGGATTCCTGGCCGCCCTCAAGACGAGTGCCGGCCCAATACCCGGTCAGGTTGTACATCGGCGACAAGCGGATGTCGTAGTCGACACCACCCGCGAGCGCATTCTTTGACAGGAACGATACCGCGTCAGCGAGCTGACGATTGGTCGAGGTGGTCATGAGACCAATCGACGATTGGTTCTTGAATTCCTTGCGGGCGCGCAGCACGGTGTAGCCGGTGAGCGGCTCCACCGTCTGATCGCGGCGGCCGACTGATCCCACAGCGGCAATCTCCGCATCCTCACGGGCGGTGACCGCCGTCAACGCGCCGAGCGAGAACCCGGCGAGACGGCCGGTGAGTTTGGCGGCGCCGATAATCGTCGCCGACACCGGTGCCTTCGAGAACTCGCCCTCGCCCGTGTCGGCGAAGCCCTGGGGCGCGCGGCCAATGCGGCGCGAGTAGAACAGGCCGGTGCAGTTGCCGTCATTGCAATCCATGTTGAAGCGGAAGGTGCCGGAGCCTTCAACGAAGAACGGCCGCCGCTCTGGGAAGAACGTCTCGAAGGCATCGAGATTGACTACCGCGGGGTCGGCTTCGACCTGGCCGAAGTCGGGATTGGCGGTCGCCGTCAGCGTGAGGCCGGGCGTGACCGCGTACTTCATGTCGAGACCGAATGTCGCGCCGGGGTCGTTGGATGGATTGAGCGGATCGCCCGCAGCAACCGGCTGCGTGTCGAGCTTGCCCACCGTGTATGGCAGCAGCTCGAACTTCTTCGGCGTGCCGGCCATCTTCAGGCCGCGCATCTCGCCGAACTGCGACACGAAGCCGTTGGCGTTACGCGACAACATCGGCCAGGTTGACGTTTCCGCCAACCGGCCGACTTCCCGAATCACGGCGAAGCCCACCGGACCACCCGCCGTGTTGTTGAAGCGCAGCTGCGAGAACGGGATGCGGAACTCGGCACGCCAGCCGTCGGCGTCCTTCTCGACCTCAACGTCCCACACCGCGTCCCAACTGTCGTCGCTGTTGCCGTCGTTGAAATAGTAGCGG
>JANLWW010000073.1:0-38794 GCA_031364805.1 Acidobacteriota bacterium | reverse complement strand
GCGCCGCGGCGGCTGATCCTCGTCCTTCGAGAACTCGGAGGCGTAGGCGTCGGGGTCATACGGCCGGGCCTGCTGATCGTGGAACAGATTGAAGGTGACGCGCGGCCCAAGCGCCTGCTTGAGCGGCCCGATCGTCCGCTGCACCAGGCCCTCAACCAGTGACTCGAGCTTCGCCCGCGTCAGCTTCATCGTCATGTGCTTGGGGCCCGAGGCGTCAGCCGTGATGAACGGCAGGTTGATCTCGGTCTCCATCACTGACGAGAGCTCGATCTTGGCTTTCTCGCCGGCTTCCTTCAGGCGCTGCAACGCCATGCGGTCCTTGCTGAGATCGATGCCGTCGGACTTCTTGAACTCCGCCGTCATCCACTCGACCACCAACTGATCGAAATCGTCGCCACCGAGGTGGGTGTCGCCGTTGGTCGACTTCACCTCGACCACGCCTTCACCCACTTCGAGCACCGAGATGTCGAACGTCCCGCCGCCCAGGTCGAACACCGCGATGGTCTCGTCCTTCTTCTGGTCGAGGCCGTAGGCGAGCGCCGCCGCGGTCGGCTCGTTGACAATGCGCAGCACGTTCAATCCGGCAATCTGGCCGGCATCCTTGGTGGCCTGGCGCTGTGAGTCGTTGAAGTACGCCGGCACGGTGATCACCGCGTCGGTCACTTTCTCGCCCAGGTAGTCTTCCGCAGCCTGCTTCAGCTTCTGCAGGATCATCGCGGAGATTTCCGGGGGCGAGTACTGCTTGCCGCGCACGGTAATGCGCGCGTCACTGGTCGGGGTCTGCGACACCGTGTAGGGCACCCGCTTGGTTTCCTCGGTGACCTCGCTGAACTTGCGGCCCATGAATCGCTTGATCGAGAACACGGTGTTCTCGGGGTTGGTCACGGCCTGGCGCTTGGCAACCTGGCCAACGAGGCGGTCGCCATCCTTGCCGAAGCCGACCACCGATGGGGTCGTGCGAGCGCCCTCCTGATTGACGATGACGGTGGGCTGACCGTTCTCCATCACCGAGACCACCGAATTCGTGGTTCCCAGGTCGATGCCAATCACTCTGCCTTTACTAGCCATGTTCGTTGTCCTCCCTCGGACTCAATCAGTGTCGCCTAAAACATGAGTGCATGTCAATAATTTTATCTTAGTATACAAGGCTCACATGTAATGTGACGTCCGAAACGCTCAAAGGTTTCGCGACCGCGCTAGAATCGAGGCGATGGCGGCTTTTTCCTCGAGCTCGATGGACCTTGATCCGGCCGGCCTGACGCAGGATGTCCAGCGACTATTCGAGGACCTGGCTCGCCGCCGGCCCGACCGTCGGCACGTCGTTTCTGGCGAGTGCATGCCGGTGGTAGACGTCTTCGAGACCGACCGGACCGTCGAGATCGTGATTGACCTGCCAGGGGTGGCGGCTGACGCACTGCGCGTCTTGATCAAGGCCGGTGTCGTCCTGATCGTCGGTGAGAAAGAACGCACCGTGCTGTCTCGCGAGACACCGGCGAGTTTTCATCTCGTCGAGCGCGACTTTGGCCGCTTTGCGCGCGCGGTGCGCATTGCCGGCGCCGTTGACGCGGGACAAGCGCGCGCGCGGCTGTGGCACGGCGAGTTGCGCGTGGTGTTGCCGCGCCGCGAAGAACGGCGCGGCCAGGGACTGCTGATCCCAATCGACACCGGCGGGCCTGCGGCTCCCGCATGAAACTCCTCTTCATCGGCGACATCGTCGGTCGTCCGGGCCGGGATTTGCTGCGCAAGCACCTGAAGGCCCTCGCCGCAGCGCAGGCCGTGGATTTGGTGATCGCCAACGGCGAAAACGCCGCCGGAGGGGCCGGTATCACGCGCGAGAATGCCAACGAGATTTTCGGCGCCGGCGTCGACGTCATTACCACCGGCAATCACGTGTGGGACAAGCGCGAGGCACTGGAGTTCATCGTCAACGAGCCGCGGATGATCAGGCCCGCGAACTATCCGGAAGGCACGCCGGGCTTGGGCTCGTATGTCGTCGTCAGCCGCTCGGGCGTCCGCGTGGGGGTCGTCAACCTCATGGGCCGGGTGTTTCTGCATGCGATCGACGACCCCTTCCGCGTGGCGGATCGTGAGATTGCCCGCGTGAAGGCGGACGGCGCGCAGGTCGTGTTCGTTGACATGCACGCCGAAACCACGTCGGAAAAGGTCGCCCTTGGCTGGTATCTCGACGGCCAGGTTGCCGCCGTCGTCGGCACGCATACGCACGTGCAGACCGCCGACGAGCGCATTCTTCCCGGCGGCACGGCCTGCTTGACCGATGTCGGCATGACCGGTCCGCACGACGGAGTGATTGGCATGGACAAGACGGCCGTGATCGCCCGCTTTGTGACCGGCCTGCCCGGACGATTCGAACCGGCGACCGGCGATGCGCGCCTGCACGGCGTCACGATCACCACCGATCCGTCAACCGGTCGGGCGACCGCCATCGAACGGGTGGCAGTTACGGAGCAGCAGCTCCAGGCGATCACCGCTCGCGCATCGGCGGCTCGCGCGTCATGAGCCGACTGCCGTTCGACGAGGAGCCCGCGCCGCCGCCCACGGTGCCGAAGGTGCCGGTCGTGCCTCAGGGAGTGGTGCCTACTGTGTCCGCCCCCGCTGCCGCAGGCCGCTTCGGCGAGGCCTCGCCGAAGCTCGCGGCCGAGGCGCGCGCGAGCGCAGGCGGGCCAGTGCGGCTAGTGCTCACGGTCAGTGAATTGTCGGCGACGATTCGCGATGCCCTCGAAACGAAGTTCCAGAACGTCTGGGTTGAAGGCGAGATTTCCAATGCGCGGCTCTGGAATACCGGTCATCTCTACTTCACGCTCAAAGACAGCGCGTCGCAGATCAAGTGCGTCATCTTCCGCGGGGCGCTGCGCTATCTCAAGTTCAAGCCCGAGGACGGCTTGCGCGTCGTGGCGCGCGGCAAGATTAGCGTCTACGACGTCAAGGGCGAGTACCAACTGATCTGCGAACACCTGGAGCCGCAGGGTTACGGACCGCTCCAGGTCGCGTTCGAACAACTGAAGAAGAAACTGGCCGCCGAAGGATTGTTCGAGACCTCGCGCAAGCGGCCGCTGCCGGCACTGCCCCGCCGCATTGGACTGGTCACCTCGATTGACGGCGCGGCGTTGCGCGACATGGTGCGCGTGCTGCGGCGGCGATATCCCAATGCCCATCTCGTGATTGCCCCCACCCGCGTGCAAGGCGAGGGCTCGGCCGGCGAGGTGGCGCGCGCCCTCAAGCTGGTCGCGCGGGTGTCGCAGGTCGATGTGATCATCCTCGCGCGGGGTGGCGGCTCACTCGAAGATTTGTGGGCATTCAACGAAGAAGTGGTGGCTCGCGCAATTGCTGCGTCACCGGTGCCGGTCATTTCTGGCGTCGGCCACGAGACCGACGTCACCATTGCCGATTTCGTCGCTGACTTGCGCGCGGCCACCCCGTCGGCGGCGGCCGAGCTGGTCGTGCGGCGCAAGGACGAGTTCTTCTCCCACATCGATCGGATCGGCGAACGGCTCGATGCCGCGATGGGCAATCGCCTGCGGCGGCTCGAATCGCGGCTGCACTCGCTCGAAGCGCGCACCGGTTACGCCGGCTTCCCTGGCCGCCTGGCCTTTCGCGGACGCCACGTCTCGGAGCTGGCGTCGGCGGTGCGGCACGGGGTTAGACAGTCGATCGCGCGCCGGCTTCGGCGCCACGACCTGCTACGCCGTTCGCTCGATCAGTTCGACCCGCGCCATCGGCTGGCCGCGATCCGCACCCGGTTGGTCGCGCGTGACGGGCAACTCGCCGCCGCGGCCCGCCGCCGCATCACCGGGTCGCAGGGCCGGCTCGGCGGCCTGGCGGCACGGCTCGACGGCCTCAGCCCACTCGCCGTCCTCGGCCGCGGCTATGCCGTGACCTGGGACGCCGCCCGTACCCGTATTATTCGGGACGCAGCCACGCTGCGCGAAGGCGACGGCATCAACGTCACCCTCGAGCGCGGTTCACTCGACGCCACGATCACCAGGACCCATGGACCCAACGATTAAAGACTTCGAAGCCGCGATCGCGGAACTCGAGACCATCGTCAAGAAGCTCGAAGAGGGCGACCTGGCCCTTGAGAAATCGCTGGAGCTCTACGAGCGCGGCGTGCAGCTCTCGCGGTTCTGCCACTCGCGCCTCGAAGAAGCGGAACGGCGCATCGAGATCGTCAACGAGCGCGGCGAGCTCAAGGCGGCCCCCGCCTCGTTGCGGCTGCCGGACGACGAACACGAGTCGTGACGTTCGCGAACTACCTCGACGCTCGGCGCAAGGAGGTCGATGCCGCACTCGAGCGGCACCTGCCAGGCCCCCCCTCTGTGCCCACGGTCGTCGCCGAGGCCATGCGGTACAGCCTGATGGCGGGCGGCAAGCGCCTGCGTCCAATACTGGTGTTGGCGGGCGCTGAAAGCGTGGTGCAGGTAGTCGGCGGATCCGAAGCGGCCGCGCGCGATGCCGCCATGCCAGCCGCGTGCGCGCTCGAAATGATTCACACCTACTCGCTCATTCACGATGACCTGCCGTCGATGGATGACGATAACCTGCGGCGTGGGCGGCCGACGTCGCACGTGGTCCACGGCGAAGGCATGGCGATTCTCGCCGGCGATGGACTGCAGGCCGAAGCCTTCAGCCTGCTGGCGCGCGAACCGCAAGGCCAGCACCCTACGCTGATGAGCCGCAAGCTGCGCGTGCTGGCGCTGATCGCCGGTGCCGCCGGCGCGGCCGGCATGGTCGGCGGACAGGCCATCGATTTGTCCGCGGTGTCACCGGCGCTTGGCCGCGACCCGGTGCCGCTCGATCGCGAGGGCCTGCAGGCCATGCACCTGCGCAAGACCGGCGCGCTGATCCGTGCCTCGGTCGTGGCCGGGGCGGTCATGGCGGGCGCTGACGATCGGCTGATTGCCGCGGTCGATCGATATGGACAGGAAATCGGGCTCGCCTTCCAGATTGTTGACGACATTCTCGATGTCGAAGGCGCCGCGGCCACGCTCGGTAAGACCGCCGGCAAGGACAAAGCTGCCGGCAAGCCCACCTATCCGTCGTTCTTCGGCCTCGAACCGGCGCGCACGCTCGCTGCCGATTGCCATACCCGCGCGCGCGAGGCGCTCGACCGCGCCGGCCTGCTCGATTCACGACTCGATGACATTGCCACCTGGATCATCAAGCGGGACAACTAGTGGCTTGGCGACCTGCGGGCGTGGGGGCTTGACGTGAAGCGTCAACGACTCGACACGCTGCTGGTCGACAAGGGGCTGGTTGAGACACGTGAGAAAGCGCGGGCGCTGATCATGGCCGGCCAGGTTGACGTCGATGGTCACGGCGCGGCGAAGGCCGGCACCATGGTGGCAATCGACGCCGACGTGCGGGTCATTGGTCCCGATCATCCGTGGGTCAGTCGCGGCGGCATCAAGCTGGCGTCGGCACTCGACACCTTCCACCTTGACGCCACCGGCGCAATTGCATTTGACGTCGGCGCGTCTACCGGCGGCTTTACCGACGTCTGGCTGCAACGCGGGGCGACGCGGGTGATTGCGCTTGATGTCGGCCACAGCCAGCTCCACTGGAGAATTCGCAGCGATCCGCGCGTGGCCGTCATCGAGCACGTCAACGCGCGCCACCTCAAGCCGGGCGACTTGCCGGACCTGGGCGCGCCGATCACGCGGGTCAGCATCGACGTGTCGTTCATCTCGCTGCGGCACATCTTTCCGGTGCTGCCACCGCTGGTGGCGCCGGGCACCGAGATCATCGCGCTGGTGAAGCCGCAGTTCGAAGCCGGCCGCAGGGATGTCGGGCGCGGCGGCCTGGTCAAGGATCCCGCCGTTCACAAGCGCGTGATCGAGGCGGTGACGGCCGCGGCGGCTGAAGTAGGATTAAATCGCGCCGGGCTGATCGAGTCGCCGATCACCGGCGCGCATGGCAACCAGGAATTCCTGATGCACCTCCAATGCGCATAGGCATCGCGGTCAAGCCCGGGCTCGCCGAGGCCCGCGAAACGCTCGTCGGTGTTGAGCAGTGGTTACGGGACCACGCGGTCGACGCCGTCTGGACACAGGAAGCGCACGACTTGCTGCCGCCTGGAACGCGCACGGTGGTGACCCGCGAGACCCTGCCGGCGGACTTGAACCTGGTGCTGGTGCTTGGCGGCGACGGCACGCTGCTGGCCCTGGCGAAGGCGATTGCCGAAAGCGGCAGCGACGTGCCGATTCTCGCGGTGAACTTCGGTTCGTTGGGCTTCCTCACCGAAACGACGCGATCCGAAATTTACGATTCGCTGACCGCCGTCAAGAACGGCCGTGAGTCGTACGACCTGCGGATGATGCTGCGCGGCGTCGCCACCCGCGCCGGCGGCGCCGAGACCCACCTCGCGCTCAACGATGTGGTGTTCACGCGCACGGCCCTGTCACGCATGGTCGATCTCGAGGTCAGCGTGGGCGACCAGTTCGTGACGGCGGTGAAGGCCGACGGATTGATCGTCGCGAGTCCGACCGGTTCAACCGCCTACAACCTGGCGGCCGGCGGGCCCATCGTGCATCCCGCCATGGACGCCATCGTGCTCACGCCGATCGCCCCGCACACGCTGACCAACCGCCCGATCGTCATTCCCGCGGAGCGCGAGGTGCGCGTCAAATCCACCGGGACCAACGCCGGCAATGTCTACGTGACAGTGGATGGCCAGACCGGATTCGAGATGGCAGAGGGTGATGAGGTCGCGGTGTCGAAAGCGGCGCGCCCCCTGCGACTGGTACGTGCGTCGGCGCGCAGCTACTTCGAGGTGCTCCGCCAGAAGCTGAAATGGAACGAACGCTAGCAACCGGAAGGAGCGCCGGACAACGCGCTCGAGGCCAGTCAAGCCCCTGACGACCGTGTTAACATCCGGCGTTCCCTTTGACCGCTCAGCTGCTTTGTTGGTTCCTGGAGGTATCCCATGGGTCGTCTTTCGGTTTTGCGGTGCGCGCTCGTCGCACTGTGTGTCACGGCATTAGTCCCCACACGCGCAGTCGCGCAGTCTCCGACATTCGCTCTCGAAGGGGTCGTCACCGATGCCCAGCAGGCGGTGCTGCCCGGCGTCACGGTCACGGTCCACAACACCGCGACCGGTCTGACGCGAGTCGTCACCACCGGCGACGGCGGCCGCTTCGTCGTGCGGGCGCTGCCACCCGAGGGCCGCTATCGCATCCAGGTCGAGCTGGCCGGGTTCGCCAGCGAAGTGCGGGAGGGCCTGCGCTTCAATGCCGGCCAGAATGGCGTGCTGAATTTCACGATGAAGCTCTCGACGGTCCAGGAAACCATCACCGTCGCTGGCGATGCGCCGGTCGTCCAGACCACTTCATCCGAAGTGGCGAGCACGATCGACGGCGCGGCGTTCGAGAACCTGCCGGTCAAGGAGCGTAACTACTTCCGGCTGTTGACGCTCGATTCCAACGTGGTGGCACGCGGAACGGGTTCGAATGCCGTCAACGTCGGCGGCGGCGAGGTCTGGAACTTCGGCACCTATGTCGACGGCACGAACAACCACTCCAAGTGGCTCACGCTGCAGCGCGCGCCGCAACTCGGGTCGAGTGGGTTCGCCATCGAGACGGTCAAGGAAGTACAGCTGATCACGAACCGCTTCTCGGCCGAATTCGGCGGCCACTCGGCGGGCGTTGCCAGCATGATTACCAAGAGCGGCACCAACGACCTGACGGGCTCGGTGTTCGTGATGGCGCGCCCGGGCGACTGGGATGCCGCGCCGCCGCTGGCTCCGATCGTCAATGGCGAGAAGGTCAAGGCGCCATACAACCAGCAGCAGTTCGGCGCCACCGCCGGCGGCCCGCTCGTCAAAGACAAGCTGTTCTACTTCGGCAGCTACGAGCGCCGGCGCGAACGCAGCCAGGTGGTCGTCACCGCGGTCGAAGCGCTGGGCTCGATCGTGCCGACGCCGGCCGATGAGCACCAGGGTCACGCCAAGATTGACTACCGCCTCAACAACACGCACTCGCTCGGTGTTCGCTACAACATGGTGCGCTGGAAGAAAGACAACGAGAGCGGCGGCCTCAACCTCTCCGGCACCGGCTTCAACTGGGACAACAACGTCGACACCGTCCACGGCACTTTCACCTCGGTGATCTCGGATCGCATGCTGAACGAAGTGCGCAGCCAGTTCTCCCGCTACGTCGACAGCCGCGCCGCCAAGTGCGACTGCGTGTCAATCCAGCGCCAGGGCTACTCGACCGCTGGCGGCAACGACCAGGGCACCTGGGGCGTGCTGCCGGAGAAGACCTTTGACCTCTCGTCGACGCTCTCGCTGTGGATGGGTAACCATACGATGAAGGGCGGCGCGTCGTTCACGTACGACGTCACCAAACAGCTGTTCCAGCCACTGCAGAACGGCCGCTACGTGTTCGCCGGCAGCCCCGCCGTGGCACCGACGCCGTTCCAGTTCACGCAGTCCTTCGCCTTGACTCCGGAAGCGCGGCTGATGTTCCCGAAGGCCTATGTGCTGGCCGGCTTCCTCCAGGATGACTGGCGCGTGACCAACCGTCTGACGCTGAACCTGGGCCTGCGCTACGACGTCGAGATCATCAAAGACATTCCGGATTGGCCCGCCGGCACCGATGCCAACAACATTGACCCGCGCGTCGGCTTCGCCTGGGACGTGAAGGGCGACCAGAAGTGGGCCATACGCGGCGGCTTCGGGCGCTTCACGCAACAGCACCCCATCTTCACCATCGTCAAGGGCGGCGTCGGCGGCCGTAACGGCCAGGTCACCATCTCGCTGACACCGGCCAGCCCGCTGTTCCCGACGTTCCCGGCCGTTCTCTCCGCGTTCCCGCCGGGCGCGGTGCTGCCGGCGCGTGACATCCAGGAAATCTCCCCCGATCTCGAGAACGAATACGCGTGGCAGACCAACCTGGGTGTGCAGCGGCAAATTGGCTCGCGAACCAGCATCGCGATTGACGCCAACATGAACCGCGGCGTCAAGCACGGCTTCCTCGACATGAATGCGGCGCGGCCGATTCCGAAGGCGGAACTGAACGCGCTGCTGGCGGCCAACCCCAACGCCGTGGTCCGGACGCAGGCCCAGGCCGACGCGACCCGGCCGATTACGCCGGCGCCAAACGGCTTTCGCCGCATGGACCTGCTGACCAACGAGGGCCGCTCGTGGTACCAGGGCGTACGCGTGTCGCTGCAGCACCGCACGACGCCGGTGTCATTCTCGGTCTCGTACACGCGCTCAAAAGCCGAGGATCGCTTGAACCACTGGTTCTCGCCCGAAGACAGCGCCAATCCGGAATCGGATCGCGGGCCGACGGGCGCTGATACGCCTCACAACCTGGTCACCAGCGCGACCTGGAACCTGCCGGGCAGCGGACCGATCCTCAGCGGATGGCGGCTGAGCACCGTGACGCACCACCAGAGCGGCGCGGCGTACACGATTCGCTACGCCGGCGACCCGACCGGGTCTGGCTTCAACTCCGGTTGCAACGCGCGGGGGTGCCAGGCCGCCACACCGAACGGCCGCAACACCGAACGCGGCATGTTCATCAATTACGGTGACCTCACGCTGGCGCGCGTCTTCAACATCGGTTCCGACCGGATTGAGGTTCGCGCCGACGCGTTCAACTTGCTCAATAACCAGAACCTGATCGCAGACGGCTACATCAACCTGGTCGGCAATGCGCGCTTCGGCCAGCACACGGGCGGCACCGCCGTCTTCCCGGGCCGGCAATTCCAATTCGCGCTGACCTACCGTTTCTAATTAACCCGTCACAGCCACGGGCGCCTCGCCCGTGGCTGTCGCCTTCCGGATCCATGAACATGACCAGACAACATGCTGTGATGGTGGCCCTGCTAGCGGCCGTGGTGACTCTTGGCGCCGGGGCGGCGGCCCAGACCGGGACCGTCCGGGTGCGGGTGCAGACCGAACTCGGCGACATCGTGATTGAAGTCGATCAGGCCAAGGCGCCTGCGACGGCCGCGAATTTCCTGCGCTATGTGGATGCCGGCCACTTCGACGGGGGCGTGTGGCACCGGACGGTCAAGATGGACAACCAGCCGGAAAGCACGATCAAGATCGAGGTCATCCAGGCAGGCGTCAACCCCGATCGCGCCAAGGACGGCTTTGCCGCCATCGCGCTCGAACGCACGAACAAGTCGGGCCTGCTGCATAAGGACGGGGTCGTGTCGATGGCGCGGGGTGCACCCGACAGCGCCACCTCCGGGTGGTTCATCTGCATCAACGACCAGCCGTCGCTTGACTTCGGCGGCATGCGCAATCCCGATGGCCAGGGCTTCGCGGCGTTTGGCCGCGTCGTCTCGGGCATGGACGTAGTGCGAAAGATTCAGGCCGCCCCTTCGTCTGCCACTCGCGTGACGAACACCGAGGCGCAGCGGCTGACGCCACCGATCAAGATTGCCAAAGTCGCACGTGTCCCGTAGCCGGTCCCGCCTGTGACGCGTCCGGTCCTGATCGCCGCGGCACTTGGCGGTGCCGCGGTGTTCGCGTTCCAGCTGTGGCGAACCGACCTGTCGCTGCGAGAGTTGATTAATCCGGCGCCGCGATTTGACCTGCAGGATGCGCTGGCCGAGGGTCGCCGCGTCGCCCGCGGCGAGCCGATCGCCGTGTTCGCTCCCAGGCACGTGGGAACCGCAGTCAGGAGCGATGATCGGCCGCTCATCGCCAACGTGACAATTGTTGACCTCGATCGCGATGGCCGCGCCGATCTGCTGGCCGCCGATGCCGCGGCCAACCGAGTCGTGTGGATGCAACAAGGCGCGGATGCCGCGTTCACCGAACGCGAACTGGCCAGTGTTCCGGGACCGGCACACGTCACCGCCATTGACCTCGATCGCGATGGCGACCTCGACGTACTGGTCGCCAGCCTCGGCGTCTTGTTTCCCAACAATGCCCCAATTGGCGCCGTGGTCGTGCTCGAGAACACCGGCCGGCAGCAGTTCGTCGCGCGCGTGCTGGTCGACAAGATCGCCCGTGTCTCCGATGTCGAAGCCGGGGACCTCGATGGTGACGGCGACCTGGACCTGGCCGTCGCGCAGTTCGGCTATGACCAGGGCGAAACGCGCTGGCTGGAGAATAAGGGGGACTGGCAATTCGAAAGCCACGTCGTCCACGGTCTTTCGGGCGGCATCAACGCGGTGGTGGCCGATGCCGATGCCGACGGCGACCTCGACATCGTGTCGCTCATCAGCCAGGAGTGGGAGGAGATCTACGTCCTGACCAACGACGGCCGCGGCCAATTCACGCCAGTCCGGGTGTTCGGCGCCGCTAACGAAGACTTCGGCTCCAGCTGGATTACCGTCGTCGACCTCGATCGCGATGGCGACGTCGATATTCTCTACAGCAACGGTGACGCCTTCGACTACGCCCCGCCGAAGGGCCGCAACTGGAATGGCGTGCAATGGCTCGAGAACAACGGCGGGCTGCGATTCACCTACCACCGCATTGCCGACTACCCGGGGGCGTCGAGTCCACAGGCTGCCGATCTCGACGGCGACAACGACCTCGACATCGTCGTCGTGAGCGCTTACAACGATTGGGCCAAGCCGACGTCGCAGAGCCTGGTCTGGCTGCAGAATGACGGAAGCATGCGTTTCACCCTGCGCGATCTCGCCAGCACCCCGACTCATCTGCTCACGCTGGCGGTCGGCGACTTGAATGCCGATGGCCGGCCCGACCTGGCCACTGGTGGCGCGCATGTCAGCTGGCCCTACGATCGGCTCTCGCGTTTGATGGTCTGGACGAATCAGTGGCCCGGCGCAAACACGCAAGGACGGTAACGGACGGGTCGGGCATCCCCCGAACGGTGCTGGTTGTGGTGGGCACCGTCCTCGTCGCGGGGGCGGTGGCGTGGCTTCTGTCCGCAGTGTTGATTGGCCGGGCCGTGGCCGGGCGCCTGCCTCGTCTCGCCAATCCAGTCGCCGACACCACGTTGGTGGCCGATGCCATTACCGCGGCCGATGCCGCCGCGCGGCGGTGGCCAACCGCCGGCTCGGTTGGTGAACTGGCGATGGCGTATCACGCCAGCCTGCGTCCAGCTGAGGCCACCCAGGTCTACGCCCTCGCGACCGCATTGGACCCGTCCGATTGGCGGTGGCCGTACTATCGCGGATTACTGCAGGAAGAACGCGGCGATCAAGTGGGCGCCAGCGAATCGTTTGCCACCGTCGCGCGTCTCGCACCGGACCACGGCCTGGCACGCTTTCACCTGGCGGAGATTGCCTTCAAGGCCGGCCGGCTCGAAGAGGCGCGAACCGAATATTTGGCTGCGCAGGCCGCTGGCGTGACGGGCGTGCCACCGCCCGGGACTGGGCTCCCACCACGCCGAGGCATTCCGCTGAACGCGTATGCGAGTCTCGGGCTCGCGCGTGTGCAACTTGAAGGCGGCGACCGTCAAGCGGGTCGTGACCAGTTGACCGCGATCGTTCGCGCGCACCCGGAGTTCGGGTCGGCCCATGCCTTGCTCCGGCGCCTGGCCGACGATCGCTCGGCTAGCACCGCCGACGACGGCCGCGCTTACGTGCCGCCGACTGACCCGTGGCTCGACGCCGTGGTGACGCGCTCATGGCACCCCGACCTGCTGCTCAAGCACGCCGCCATCGCCGGCCGAACCGGGCAGGTGGCATGGCGCGAGTGGCTGGTGGGGCGAGCCCTGAAAGCGAGTCCGGGAAGCCTCGACGTGTTGCTGGAGGCCGCCGCTACCGCACGGGCCTCGAACCGACTGGCAGAGGCCCTCGAGTTTCTTCGCCAGGCCGAAGCAGTGGCGCCCGACGACCATCACACTCTCGTCGAGCAGGGGCGTACCCTCTCCGACCTCGGCCGGCTCGCCGATGCCGAGACCGTCCTGCGCCGTGCCACGCGCGTGCGCGACGCGGCGGCCGAGTACAACCTGGCCACCGTACTCGATCAGTTGGATCGCTGGGAGGAAGCCCGCGACCATTACCAACGCGCGCTGGTCATCAACCCCTACCACGCGCGGGCGATGAACAACCTCGGGATTGGTTTCAGCCGCCGCGGGGATCTGGCGACGGCGGTAACCTTCTACCGGCGAGCCATCGCGGTGGCGCCCGAGGTCCCCGACTCCTACAACAACCTGAGCGTCGCTCTTGGCGCCATGGGCCAGCTGCGCGAGGCCCTCGCCGCAACCGACCTCGCCCTGACGCTGGATCCCTCCGCGGTTGACGCCCACAACAACCGCGGCATCGCCCTCGCAAAGCTCGGGCGCCGCGACGAGGCACGCGTGGCCTTTGAAACGGCATTGCGCCTGGCGCCGGGCGACCGGGACGCGCGGCAAAACCTGGCTGTTCTGGGCGCAACTAAACGTCGATGACTCACGGAGTGGGCCACCCAATCCACAAGACCAGGAATCACCGACCCCGCTGGCGTAGGTTCCGGAAATACTCGACCTGCCACGTCTGCACGTTGCGATTATGTTCGTCCAGCGTGGACGCGAACACATGCGTGCCGTCGTTGCGGCTGACGAAATACAGATAGTCCACGGCTGCCGGCTTCACGACAGCTTCCAGGGACGCACGGCCCGAGGACGCAATCGGACCAGGCGGTAGTCCCGCATACCGATAGGTGTTGTAAGGCGAGTCGAACTGCAGGTCTTCCCTCGACAGGTTGCCATCGTACTGGCCGGCCTTCTGTAGCGCGTAGATGACCGTCGGGTCAGCCTGCATCCCCATGCGAATCTTCATGCGGTTGCGGTAGACCGCTGCGACGACGGGGCGCTCATCACCACTGGCGGTTTCCTTCTCGACGAGCGATGCAAGGGTCACAGCCTGCCGGACGGTCAGGCCATCGGCCGCGGCCGATGCGCGCAACTCATCGTCAAAGGCCTTCTTGAATCCAGCGACCATCTGCGCCACGACTTCAGACGCCGGCGTGTTACGGGGCAGCGCGTAGGTTTCGGGAAACAGGTAGCCCTCAAGATCCCGCGCTGCTGGATCAAGGTCTCGAATCAGTGACGCATCTTGCGCGGCCTTGTTAAAGTCCGCCGCCGTGCCGAAGCCGCGCTCTTCAAAGACCTCCGCCATCTCAGTAATCGTCAGGCCTTCGCGGAAAGTCAGCATCCGTTTGTAGACATCACCGCGTGCGATCTTGCCAACGACGTCGAGCGCGGTCATCGGCGCATCGAAGCGATACTCCCCCGCCTTCAGTTCGCGAGCGCGCCCGCTGACGAGCACGGCGGCGCGAAACGTCCACGCGTCCTGCACCACGCCGGCCTGGACGAGGCGAGCGCCAATGCCGGCGGGACCAATGCCCGCAGGTATGTCGACGAAGGTTTCGGGGGCACTGGCGCCGCGATAGGGCGCCGCCACTCTCGAATACGTCCACCAGCCGGCGGCGCCAGCCGCGACAACCACCAACACCAACAGCAGGGCGAGTCGTCCGATCCATCGCTTCATGTGTCAAAGCCGTCAGTCGCCGGCCGCGGACGGCCGTCGAGATAGTCCTGCAAAATGATCGCGGCCGAAGCCGCATCAAGCTTGGCCTTACGCTTGCGCCAATCCTTTTCGTCAACTGCGAGCCGCGCTTCAGCCTCAACACTCGAGAGGCGTTCGTCCTGCAGGACAACCGGCACCGCCACCTTGGATTCGAGCGTGCGCGCGAACGTCTCCACGATCGGCGTCTGCTGGTTCGGTGAGCCGTCAAGCCGGCGCGGCCAGCCCACCACGACGGCCTCGAGCCCATCGTCGTCCTGCACCAACGCCGCGACCTCGGCCACGATCAGGCGCATGGTTTCGGCGTCGGATGGTGGACGCTGCAGCAGTCTCCACGGCGATGCCAGCGTCGCCGTGGCGTCGCTCAGTGCGAGTCCAATGCGACGCGCGCCATAGTCAATGCCCAGGACACGCACGCGGCCAGTATAATTCGCCCAGATGGATGCAGGCGTGCAGAGGTGCAGGGGGGCAAGGGTAAGGAGAGCCGTTGCCATCGGTGCCCTGTTGTTCGCGACCGGTTCCCTTGCCGCGCAAACGCCGGCCGACAAGGCGAAGGCGGCAACCACCAGGGCTGGGGAGCGTATTCGGGCGCTGCAGGCCGAGGCGGATCGACTCGCCTCACAGGCACGCACCGTGTTCGGCGACCTGCGAAAGCTCGAGCTCGAACGCGAGATCAGCCAGCAAGAGGTCGCGCGCACGGAAGCCGAGCTGGCCCGCGTTACGCTCGCGCAACGGCAGGCTACGGCGCGCCTGAAGGCGCTTGAAGCCACGCGGATCGCACAGACGCCCGGCGTGAACGAACGGCTGGTCGAACTGTCAAAGCGGGGCCGTGGCGGGTACGTGCAGTTGTTGATGGCCGCCGACGACATCCGTGCCTTCGGCCGGTTGAGCCGCGGCGTCGCCGCGGTGGCCGAACTAGACCGTGTGCGAGTCGAGACTCATCGTCGCACGATGGCCGCGGAACGCGACGCGCTGGCCACGGTCGGTAAGGAGCGGACCGCCGTCGAGGTGTCGCAGAAAGAAGCGCGCCGCGCGCGCGCCACGCTCGATACGGCGGTCGCCGCGCGCAACCGACTGATCGACAGCCTCGATCAACAGCGCGATCTCGCGGCGCAGTACGTCAGCGAACTGCAGGCTGCGCAACTGAAGATCGAGCGAACGCTCGCCTCTGCTGACGCGTCGCCCGCTGCCATAGCGCTGCCGATTCGTCCTTTTCGCGGCGACCTGCCGTGGCCGGTCGCCGGCTCGGTGGCGTCGCGCTTCGGGCGCTCACTCGCAGGCCGTTTTGGCACCGCTGTCGTCCGAAATGGTATCGAGGTCAGGGCCCCGGAAGGCACCAGCGCCGGGGCGGTGCATGAAGGCCGGGTAGCCTATGCCGCGCCCTTCGCGGGTTTTGGCAACCTCGTTATCGTCGATCATGGCGACTCGGCGTTTACCTTATATGGCCACTTGTCGGAAGTCACCGTCGCCGAGGGCGCGGTGGTGAAGGCTGGCGATATCGTCGGCAGGGTTGGGCTGGCGCCGGCAGGCGATGCCGCGCTGTACTTCGAGGTGCGCATCGACGGCCGCCCGGTCGATCCCCTACAATGGCTGGGGAGGCCGAGACGTTAGCACGCTGTTCGGCCTCGCCAGCCATCGCCGCGTGAAGCGCGGCAAGACGATGCTGTCAGATGGTTTGACGGCGACCTCGGTATCAGGCGCCGATAGTGGGATTGATAGTCAAGCCAGCCAGGAGATCACGATGAAGATTCGCGGCCGGGTTCTCGTGTTGGCGGTGTCGGTTCCCGTCATCGCTTTCGCCGTTGTCGGCGGCTTTCTGGGCAACAGCGCGCTCGCCCGCGAAGACAGCTATCAGTACCTGCGCATTTTCGAAGACGTCGTGTCGTTGATCGCCAACAACTACGTTGAAGAAGTGAACATCGACAAGGTCATGCACGGCGCCATGCACGGTCTGGCCGATGGGCTCGATCCCGACAGCGCGTACCTCGACGCGGCCCAGGTCAAGGTGCTCGACAAGGGCGACCCGGGCGGCGCGGCGCAAACCGGACTTGAGGTCACCCGCCAGTACTACTTGCGCGTGATCGCTTCACGCGACGGCTCTCCGGCCGCGAAGGCGGGCTTGATGCCCGGCGACTACATTCGCGCCATCGACGGCCAGTCCACCCGCGACACCTCAGTCTACGAAGGCCAGCGCCTGCTGCGGGGCAAGGCCGGCACGAAGGTGCGCCTCACCGTGCTGCGCGGCAACGCCGCGGAACCGCACGATGTGGAAATGGTTCGCGAAGAGCTGCCGGCCGCGCCGGTGAAGTCTCGTGTCGCGGCACCGGGCGTCGGCTACCTTCGGGTGGCGGAGTTCGGCAAGACGACCCCGGACCAGCTGAAGTCCGAGATCGCGTCGCTCGTCAAGTCGGGTGCGTCGCGTCTGGTGGTAGACCTGCGCGGCACCGCGTTCGGCGACACCGATACCGGCTTGGCAGCGGCGCGGCTGTTCGTGAAGTCTGGCGTGCTGGCCTACCGCCAGGACCGTGGCAAGGAAAAGGAAGCGGTCTCCGCTGCGGCGGGCGACGGCAGCGTTGCGCTCGCCACCGCCGTGCTGACCGACAACGGCACCTCGGGCGCGGCGGAAGTCTTCGCCTCCGCGCTGTCGGGAAATAAGCGCGCCACCCTCGTCGGCGAGCGCACGTTTGGCCGCGCGGCACGTCAGAAGCTGGTGCGCCTGCCCGACGGCAGCGCCCTCATGCTGACCCACTTGGTGTATCTGACGCCGGCCAGCCTTGCCATCCACGAGAAGGGCCTCGTTCCCGACGTGCCGGTGGAACAGCCCGACGTGGAATTCGGCCAGGCCCCGCCCGCGAAGGACGGCACGCTGGAGAAGGCGATTGAATCGCTGACCGTCAAGGCCGCCGCCTGATGAACAAGCAGGATTTGATCGCGAAAATCGTCAAAGACACCGGCACCACCAAGACCCAGGCCGCGCGCATCGTCGCCGTCTTTCTCGCCACCGTGACCAAGGCGCTCAAGAAAGGTGAGGCCGTGACCTTCGTCGGTTTCGGCAGCTTCAAGACGGCGCAGCGCCGAGCCCGCAAGGGCCGCAACCCACTCACCGGCGGCACCATCCGCATCCCGAAACGGAAGGCTGTTCGTTTTACGGCTGGCAAGGCGCTTAAAAAAGCCGTCAACTGAGCTATACTTTTCGTTCGGCTTTGGGCCGAAATTCGCACGAGATAGGCGCGTAGCTCAGTTGGTTAGAGCGCCTCCCTGACACGGAGGAGGTCGATAGTTCGAATCTATTCGCGCCTACCAACCTTCGCTCGATAGTGCGCGAAGGTTGCCCACCATAGCTCGTGATGATCCAGCGAGCGACGGTGGGCGTTCAGAATCAGGTTACGAGCTACGGCTGGCAAGCCCCGCGAGGACGCTCCCGCTATTTTCCATGAGTCAGGTCACAGTCACACTTCCGGACGGGTCGACGAAACAAGTCGAGGCCGGCGCGCCCGTCAGGGCGGTCGCCGAGGCTATCTCGCCACGCCTGGCCGACGCCGCTCTCGCGGCGTTTGTCGGGGACAGGATGGTGGACCTAACGTATCCGCTCACTGCCGATGCGTCGGTCCGGATTGTGACCAACAAGGGCCCCGAGGCTCTTGAGCTGTATCGCCATTCCACTGCCCACCTGCTGGCCGCGGCGGTCACCGCGCTTTACCCGAAGGTGCAGTGCGGCATTGGTCCGCCCATCGACGATGGCTTCTTCTACGACTTCGTCGTCGAGCGGCCGTTCGTTCAGGACGATCTCGAAGCGATCGAAGCGAAGATGAAGGAGCTGGCGGCCCAGGATCTGGTCTACGAACGCCAGATCTGGCCCCGGCAGGAGGCCATCGACTTCTTTACCAAGCGCGGCGAGCCGCTCAAGGTGCAGTTGATCGAAGAGAAGACGGCCGGCCAGCCCAGCGTCTCGGTCTACACCATCAAGGACAAAGAGACGTTCCTGGACTTCTGCGTCGGACCGCACGTGCCGACGACGGGCCGGCTCAAGGCGTTCAAGCTGACCACCACCAGCAACGCGTACTGGAAGGGCGACGCCCAGAACCAGCCGATGCAGCGCGTCTACGGCACCGCCTTCTTCTCGCAGAAGGAGCTCGACGAGCACGTCACGCGGCTCGAAGAGGCCAAGAAGCGCGACCACCGCAAGGTGGGCAAGGAACTGGGCCTGTTCGCGTTCCACCCGTTTGCGCCTGGCGCAGGCTTCTGGACCGGCAAGGGCACCACGCTTTACAACACGCTTGGCGACTACATGCGCGGCAAGCTGTTCCCCGCCGGCTACCAGGAAGTCAAGACGCCGATTGTCTACAACAAGGCGTTGTGGGAACTCTCGGGCCACTGGTCGCACTACCGCGAGAACATGTTCCTCGTGAAGTCGGCCGACGACGAAGAGATGGGCCTGAAGGCGATGAACTGCCCAGGGCACTACCTGCTGTACTCGACCGAGAAGCACTCCTACAAGGAGATGCCGATCCGCTTCCACGAGCAGACGCCTCTGCATCGCAACGAAGCGTCGGGCGTGCTCGGCGGGCTCACGCGCGTGCGTCAGTTCTCGCAGGACGATGGGCACTGCTTCCTGATGGAATCGCAGATCGGCTCGGAAGTGGAGGCGCTGATCAGGCTGATCCAGGGCATCTACCAGGACTTCGGACTGGCGTACACCGCGAAGCTGTCGACGCGGCCCGAAAAGTTCATCGGCGAGATCGCGTTGTGGGATCGTGCCGAGGGCGCGCTCAAGGAAGCGCTCGTGAAGGCCGGCCAGGAGTACACGGTCAACGCCGGCGATGGCGCATTCTACGGCCCCAAGATCGACTTCGACATCACGGACGCGATCGGCCGGAAGTGGCAATGCGGCACGATCCAGCTCGATTACGTTGCGCCCGAACGGTTCGACCTGAAATACACGGGTGCCGATAACAAGGACCATCGGCCGGTGGTCATTCACCGCGCCATCTTTGGCAGCTTCGAGCGGTTCATCGCCATTCTGATCGAGCACTTCGCGGGTGCCTTTCCCCTGTGGCTGGCGCCCATGCAAGTCGTGGTGATGCCGATTGCCGACCGTCACAACGGGTTCGCCTACGAGGTGGTCGCCCTGCTTGAGGGTGCCGGGTTGAAGGCGCGGTGCGACGACCGGGTGGAAAAGCTGAATTACAAGATTCGCGAAGCTCAGCTTGAAAAAGTGCCCTATATGCTGGTAATTGGCGACCGCGAGGCGGCCGAACGGGCCGTTTCCGTGCGCAGCAAGGCCAAAGGCGACCTTGGCGCCCGCCCTGTGGACCAGTTCCTGGCCGACGCGCTTGCCGAGATCCGGTCTAAAGCGCTATCCTAGTAATCTTTGTCGCTGGAGGAATAGCTTATCGCCTTCGATAGATCTCGCCCGACTCGTCGTGACGACCGTCTCCGCATCAACGAGCGGATTCGCGTCAGGGAAATTCGCGTAATTGACGACGCGGGGCAGCAGCTGGGCATCATGCCGCCGCCCCAGGCCCTGATTCTTGCCCGACAGAAAGGCCTCGACCTGGTGGAGATTTCCCCCACGGCCGTGCCGCCCGTCTGCCGGATCATGGACTATGGCAAGTATCAGTACCAGGAGCAGAAGCGCGCCCGCGAGGCGAAGCGGCACCAGAAGGTCATCGAGGTCAAGGAGATCAAGTTCCGTCCCAAGGTGGACGAGCATGATTACCAGTTCAAGAAGCACCACATCGAGCGGTTTATCGAGGATGGCGACAAGGTCAAGGCGACGATCTTCTTCCGTGGGCGTGAAATGGCCCACCCGGAGATTGGCCACCGGATCCTGATGCGTCTGATCAAGGACCTCGAAGACGTGGCGATGGCGGAAACCATGCCGCGGCAGGAGGGCAACCAGATGCACACCATCCTGACCGGCAAGAAGGGCGCTCCGAAGCCCGCGGTGAAGAAGCCGGAAGTGGCCGAGACGGCCGCGAAGGGCGCAGAGTAAATCGGACCTGGCACGGTGCCAGGAGGGCGGCACTTTAGTGCCGCCGATAACGGGAATTGCGAAAGACACATGGCCAAGAAGCAGAAGCTGAAGACTCACCGCGGCGCGGCAAAGCGGTTCAAGAAGACGGGCACAGGTAAGATCGTGCGCAGTGCGGCGTTCAAGCGCCACATCCTGACCAGCAAGTCGACGAAGTCGAAGCGCCATGCGCGTGGTTCGAAGGTCGTGACGCCGGGCGACGCCCGGAAGATCAACCTGATGCTGCCGTACAAATAGAACGAAAGGTCCTGATGACCTGGGGACTTGAGGGCTTGGAAATTCCAAGACCCCAGGACCCCAAGCCCCCAAGACCAGCAAGCAACACTCGGGCGCGTCGCGGCAGCGGTTTTGGGGCATTTTTGCTGCGACAATCAAGCGCCCGCCAGGGCATTTAGCACTGGCTCAAGTCCGGTAAAATACCGGCCCCCAATCTCGCAGCAGGACAGTCATGCCTCGCGTCAAACGCGGTACCGTACGTCGTCAGAAGCGCAAGAAGCTCTCGAAGATCACCAAGGGCTTCTTCCAGAACAAGAGCAAGCTCTACAAGTTCATGAAAGAGGCCGCCGAGAAGGCGGGCGTCTACGCCTACGTCGGACGTAAGCGTAAGAAGCGCGATTATCGTGGCCTCTGGATCATCCGCATCAATGCGGCTGCGCGTGAGAACGGGCTCTCCTACAGCGTGTTCATGCGTGGCCTGAAGGCCGCCGGCATCGAACTGGATCGCAAGAGCCTCGCCGAACTCGCCGCGCGCGAACCGGCCGCCTTTACCAAGCTCGTCGAACAGGCCAAGGCCGCAACTCCGGCGGCCTAGTAGGGCGCCCCTTTGATGGGGCGCCACGCGTCGCCATGACCGCCATCGATACCTCCATCGGCCCAGATCGGGCGCGGGAACTCTTCCGCGCCGAGTTGGGCGATGTACGGACCGAGGCCGAACTGCAGGCGCTGCGCACTCGCTGGGTGGGCCGCAAGGGCAGTTGGGTCACCGCCTTCATGGAAGCGCTCGCCACCGCCACGCCCGAACAGAAAAAAGCCTTCGGCCGCGGCGCCAATGAACTGAAGAAAGAAGTCGAGGCCGCGATTGCCGAGCGCGAGGCCGCGCTCGCCGCAACGGTTCGTCCTGCCAACGCGGTGGACATCACGCTGCCCGGCCGCCGTCCGGCGCTGGGTCATCGTCATCCGCTCAGCCTGATCCGCGATGAAGTCGGCGCGATCTTCACGCGCCTGGGCTACCAGGTGCTCGAAGGCCCCGAGATCGAGGACGATTACCACAATTTCGAAGCGCTCAACATGCCGGAGGAACACCCGGCGCGCGACATGCAGGACACGCTCTACCTGGCTGAGCCGCTCAAGATTGGCGCCGGCCAGCCACTGACGCTGCTCCGCACGCACACGAGCGCGATGCAGATCCGTTACATGGAGAAGCACGCGCCTCCCGTGCGGCTGGTCGCGATCGGCCCGGTCTATCGCAAGGACAACCTCGACCTCACGCACACACCGATGTTCCACCAGGTCGAAGGCCTCGTGGTCGGCAAGGGCGTGACGCTCGCGGACCTGAAGGGCACGCTGGCCGCCATGGCTGAAGCGCTGTTTGGCGTGGGCACCGGCGTGCGGTTCCGCCCAAGCTTCTTCCCCTACACTGAACCAAGCGCCGAGGTCGACATCCAGTGCATCAAGTGCAAGGGCTCCGGCTGCGCCATGTGTAAGCGGACGGGTTGGATCGAGATTCTCGGCAGCGGCATGGTGCACCCCGCAGTATTCGAAGCAGTGGGCTACGACCCCAATCAGGTCACCGGCTTCGCCTTCGGCATGGGCGTCGAACGCGTCGCGCTGCTCAAATGGGGCGTGGAAGACATCCGCTTGTTCTACGAGAACGACCTCCGCTTCCTGGAGCAGTTCGGACTATGAAGGTCCTGCTCTCCTGGCTCCGTGAGTTCGTTGACGTTCCCGAGTCGGCCGAAGACATCGGCAAGCTGATGTCAGTGCGCGGCCTCGCGCTCGAAGGGCTCGAGGCGCATGGCGACGACGTGGTCTTGGACTTCGACGTCACCGCAAACCGTCCCGACTGCCTGTCGATGGTCGGTATCGCGCGTGAGATCGCCACCGCGTATCAGCGTCCGCTTCGTTCGGAGGGCGATGGCTTCAGCCATCGCCACACCACAGCGACGGCTAAAGCCGTCGCTCTCCGGACGTCATCGTCTGGCGATGACACGGTGCCCGTCACGATCGAAGATCCAGAACTCTGTCCGCGGTACGCCGCCGCAGTCGCGGACGTGACCGTCGGACCCTCGCCGCAGTGGATGCAGGACCGCCTTACCGCGTGCGGCATCCGGTCGATCAGCAACGTCGTTGACATCACCAATTACGTGTTGCTCGAACTCGGGCAGCCAATGCACGCGTTCGATCTCGCCAAGCTCGGCGGCGGCGCGATCGTCGTTCGCCGCGCGAAGCCCGGTGAGTCGATCAAGACGCTCGACGGCAAAACCCGCGCCCTCAAACGCGACATGCTGGTGATTGCTGATGCCGAGCGGGCGCAGGCGATTGGCGGCGTGATGGGCGGCGCCGATTCCGAAGTCGGGGCGGCAACCAGGCGCATTGTCTTCGAAGCCGCGTACTTCAAGCCCGCGTCCGTGAGAGCCACGAGCAAGGCACTGGGACTGAAGACCGACGCCTCGACCCGGTTCGAGCGCGGCATGGACGTGACCGCGCCGCCGCGGGCCATGGCGCGCGCCTGTGCCCTGCTGGAACAGATTGGCGCCGGCCAGGCGACCGGCACCATTCACGACGCGTATCCCGCTCCCCAACCGGCGGTGTCGCTCACGCTCGATCGCGCGCGCGTACCCGGCTTGCTCGGCATGGATGTGCCGGATGCGAACGTCGAACGCATTCTCACGTCGCTCGGTTTCGACGTTTCCAAGCCCCGAGCCTCAAGCCCCAAGCCCTCAGAATTCAATGATGGCTGGATGGTGACCGTCCCACGCTGGCGCGTCGACATCAAGCGCCAGGTGGACCTCATCGAAGAGGTCGGTCGCCACCACGGCTTCGAGCATCTGCCCAGTACGTTCCCCGGCGTGCAACAGGCGCCGGCTTCGTCCGATCCGCGCATCACACGCGATCGCCGCGTACGCAATGGCCTACTCGGCATGGGTTTCTCCGAAGCGATCACCTTCGCCTTCATCGAAGCGGCTGCCGCCGAACCGTTCCATGCCGACCAGGCGCCGGTTGCGCTGGCCAATCCGCTCTCCGAGAAGTTCGCGGTGATGCGGCCGAGCCTGCTGCCTGGCCTGATCGCCGCCGTCAGTCATAACCGGCGACACGGCCGTCGCGATGTGCAGCTCTTCGAGATCGGCACGCGCTTCTCGCCTGACGGCGAAACTCGCGGCGCCGCGTTCGCGTGGACCGGCCTGGCAAGCGCCGGCCACTGGAGCGGCGCGCGGCGCGACGTGGACTTTTTCGACATCAAGGGCGCGGTCGAACAGCTCGCCGCGGTGAGCCTTGTCCCACTGACGTTCGCAGAGGCCAACGTCCCCTACCTCGTCAAGGGCCGTTCGGCGACCATCGCTGGGAACGGCAGCCACCTCGGCGTCTTCGGCTTGCTCGACTCAGGCGTTGCCGATCGGCGCGACCTGCCATCCGGCGACGAGGTTTACGTCGCCGAGATCAATCTCGACGCGCTCACGGCGGCTGCGCCACTGGACGCGTTGCGCGCGACGCCGCTGCCGCGCTACCCATGGGTCGTGCGCGACGTGTCGATTCTGGTGGACGATGCCTTGTCTGCCGGGACGGTTCGTGGCACCATTCGTTCGGCTGCGCCCAGCACGCTGATCCAGGTGAGCGAGTTCGATCGCTACCAGGGCAAGGGCATTCCCGGCGGCAAGGTGAGCTTGTCGTTGCGCCTGACGTTTCAGTCGCCGGAGCGCACGCTCACCGACGAAGAAGTGCAGGCGGGCATGCAGCACATCATCGACGCGCTGACGCGCGACTTACAGGCAATTCAGAGGTAACGGATGGCGACCAAGACGACAACCCCGGGGCTCGAATCAATCGATCGCCTCGAAGAAAAGATCAAGCTGCTCGTAAACACCATCGTCCGCATCAAGGGCGAGCAGACGCGGGCGGCGGAAGACAACGCGAAGCTGAAGGGCGAGATCGAAACCCTGAAAGCCCGGATTTCGTCGGCCGAAAGCGCCGGCGCCGAGGTGACCACGCTGCGAGAAGAGCGCGACCTGATCAAGAGCCGCGTCACCGAGATGCTGCAGCAGCTCGACGGCCTCAACCTCTGAGCATGGCTGAGCCGAAGGTCGTCCACGTCGAGGTCTACGGGCAGAAATACCCGATCAAGACCGAGCTCGACCCGCACTATGTCGGGCAGCTGGCGACTTTTGTGGAATCGCGAATGGAGATGGCCTCGAAGACGTCGCCCTCGAGCGACGCCGTCGGGCTGGCCGTCCTGGCCGCGCTAAACATCACCGACGAGTTCTTCCGGACCCGGACCTCCCTGACCAACAGCTCCGGTAGCCTCGCGGCAAAGGCCGAGGCACTGGAGAAGATGGTGGACCAGGCTCTCGCTCTGGCCGAATAGCCCTTCCGATCGCCGACTGCTTCCTGCCATGCTTGTTCTGCTCGAAGGTGGTCTTCGCCCTATTTTCGCCTCCATGCTTGACCCGAACGTCCGGGAAGCCTAAGATCAGCTTTCCTGCTTTGCTCGTGATGGTTTTCGGAGGCTTGTCTGAGCCGATGTTTTAAACCAAGCGAGTTGCGAAGCCATGTGGTGTGCATGCCTCCGCGGAGAGGAAGCCTAAAACGTGGTTACTACAGCGACTCCACCTGCTATGCAGGTTCAGCAATCCTCCCCACACGGCAAAGCGGGATTTCAATGTACCTGTCAGGCGCGCCGACGGCGCACCTGCTGTAGTGCTTATCGAGGCCGACACACAGGTCGCTCACGCCGAAGCTCGCTTTGGCGGTGACGGTCTCAGATCTCGGCGAGCACGCCCTTTTGGCGCGCCTATTGGCCCGGCTCCCCCGCCCATCGGCCCAGGTGCTGGTCGGGCCGGGTGATGACGCGGCCGTGCTGGTGCCCGTCAGAAACGAACGTCTGGTAGTCACCACCGATGCCGTCGTCGAGGGGGTGCATTTTTCCCGTGCCCACTTTGCGCCGGCCGACATTGGCCACAAGGCGCTCGCCGTGAATCTTAGCGACCTGGCGGCCATGGCTGCGACGCCCCAGTGGGCGTTGCTGTCGCTCGTGCTGCCTGGCGACCTCGCGGTGGCGGACGTCGAGTCGCTGGTAGAGGGGGTGTCGGCCTTGGCCACCCGGCACAACGTCTCGGTGGTAGGCGGAAACATCACCCGTTCCCGCGGCCCGATGGCGGTGGATGTCACGGCAGGTGGCTCCGTGGCGTCGCGAAAGTGGCTGCCGCGGTCGGGTGCGGTGGCGGGCGACGAGATCTGGGTCAGCGGAACCATCGGTGGCGCTGCGGCGGGGCTGGAGATGCTTAGTGCCATGGAACCGGGAGTCGAGAATAGGGAAATGGGAGTCGCAAGTGTTTTCCCAACTTCCGACTCCCGACCTCCGACTCCCGTCTGTATCGAGAAGCAACGCCGCCCTGAGCCGCGAGTCAGGCTGGGCGTGGCGATGGGCCGGGGCCGTGCCGCACGGGCGGCCATGGACTTGAGCGACGGCTTGGCCGACGCGGTTCGCCAGGTTGCCGCGGCAAGCGGATGCGGGGCGCGTCTCGATGCCAGCGCCCTGCCGATCGAGGCCGGTGCGGCGGCGTGGTGGCAGGCGCGAGGGGTCGACGCCATCGACGCGGCTATTGTGGGCGGCGAGGAATATGAGCTGCTGTTCGCCATCCCCAAAAGGGGCGGCGGACGTCTCAGGAACGTTCGGCGTCAGGTGGCGGATCCGGTGCTGACCCGCATTGGCGTGTTTACGAAAGACCCCGGGTCGCTGGTGGTGGATCGAGGCGGGCGCGAAGGCGTGCTGCCGCAGGGATACAGGCACTTCGCCGAGCGGAACGAGGCAAGGACGACACTGACCGAGCGGAGCGAGGTAAAGACAACGCTGTGAGAATCGCCGAATCCAATTGGCGCAAGGCGATCGCGACATTGGGCGTCGTGGCGGCATTCGTGTCTCTGTATCAAGCCACCACGCGCGACTCGCGGACCGCCGCCAGCGAAATCTCGCTGGTCGAGGCCACGGTGTTGCCGCAAGCCGGTGCCCGCCTGCAGTTCACGGCCACGGCCTACTGCAAGGGTGAGACGACCGCGTCCGGCGTCGGCGTGCGCACCGGCGTCGCGGCGGCCGACCCGGCGTTGCTACCGGTTGGCAGTGTCGTCCGGCTGGAAACCCCGAATCCCCGTTACAGCGGCGTGTGGACCGTGATGGACACTGGACCCGCCGTCCGCGGCCGCACCGTCGATCTTTACCTGTGGAGTTGCAAGGAGGCCCTGGTCTTTGGCCGGCGACCGATTCGACTCACCGTGCTGCGACTGGGGTGGAACCCGCAGAACAGCATCCCCGGAATGGTGGATTCGCTGTTCCGAAAGCGGGAGGCTGACTCGAAGCGGCCCGTCGAGCCAGCCGTCGCTCCGGCGCCCTCGGCGCCGACGACCTTGCCATCCTCTGACGCTCCGCGTTAAATGCCCTCGGCGGGACTAAAGTCCCGCCCTCCTGGCACCGGAGTCGGGCAGATGCCCGACACATTTACAATCTCTGACGCTCCGCGCGCACGACCTGCTGATATCATCTCGCCCCATGCATGCTTTGTATGTATTGCTCCCCGCGTTGTGCATCCTCGCCATCGCGTACCGCTACTACAGCGCGTTTCTGGCGACCAAGATCTTCATGCTGGACGACGCCCGCAAGACGCCAGCGCATACCAAATACGACGGCGCCAACTATTACCCCACCACCAAATGGGTGATGTTTGGCCATCACTTTGCGGCCATTACGGGCGCCGGCCCCTTGGTCGGTCCCATGCTGGCGGCGCAGTTCGGCTACGCGCCAGGGTTCATCTGGCTGGTCGCCGGCGTCTGCCTGGCCGGCGCGGTGCACGACTCGATTGTGATGTGGGCTTCGGTGCGACGCGGCGGCCGGTCGTTGCCCGACATCGTCAAGCAGGAGATCAGCCCGTTCACCGGGTTCATCGCCTCGATTGCGATCCTGTTCATCCTGGTGATCGCCATTGCCGGTCTCGGCATCACCTTCGTCAATGCGCTGGCCGACAGCCCGTGGGGTGTCTTCACCATTGCCATGACCATTCCACTGGGCATGTTCATGGGCATGTGGATGTACGTGTGGCGCAAGGGCAAGATCCAGGAAGCCACGATCATTGGCGTGATTGGCCTGCTGCTGGCGGTGGTCGGCGGCGAGCCGCTGAACCACGCCGACTCGTGGCTCGGCAGCTTCTTCCGCCTCTCGCGCACCGAGATCGTCGTCGCGCTCTGCATCTACGGCTTCGCTGCCTCGATGCTGCCGGTGTGGATCCTGCTGTCACCGCGCGGCTACCTCAGCTCGTTCACGAAGATCGGCACCATCATCCTGCTCGCACTCGGCGTGATCATCGTCAACCCGGAATTTCAGATGCCGGCGTTCACCGAATTCATTGGCGGAGGCGGCCCGATTATCCCGGGCCCGATGTTCCCCTTCTGCTTCATTACCATTGCCTGTGGTGCCATCTCGGGCTTTCACGCGCTGATTAGCTCCGGCACGACATCGAAGATGATCGACAAGGAAACGGACATCCGCCCCGTCGGCTATGGCGCGATGCTCGTTGAAGGCGTCGTCGGCATCATGGCCCTGATTGCCGCATCGTCAATGGCCCCCGGCGATTACTTCGCCATCAACACCACGCCTGCCACTTACGCGGCGATGACCTTCCAGGGCCAGACGCTGCAGCCGGTGCATCTCGCGGAGATCGAAGCCGCGGTGGGTGAAGTGGTGACGGGGCGCACCGGAGGCGCGGTCTCCCTCGCCGTCGGCATGGCCCAGATCTTCTCCAAGCTGCCAGGCATGGCGGGCCTGCTTTCGTACTGGTACCACTTCGCGATCATGTTCGAGGCGCTGTTCATCCTCACCACGATCGACTCCGGCACGCGTGTCGGGCGCCTGCTGCTCCAGGAGTTCATGGGAAGGGCATACAAACCGTTCGCGCAGCCCAGTAACCTTCTGGGCGGCGCGGTCGCGACGGGCTTGATGGTCGCTGGGTGGGGTTACTTTATCTACACCTGGCAGATCAGCACCATCTGGCCGATGTTTGGCGTTGCCAACCAGTTACTCGGCATGGTGGCACTGGCGGTCGGCACCAGCATCCTGATCAACATGGGCAACAAGAAGTACATCTGGGTCACCCTGATGCCTCTTGCCTTCCTTGGCACCAACACGCTCTACGGCGGCTTCCTGAACGTGCGCGACAACTACTATCCGCTGGCGATCGGCGCCAACCTCGCGCGCAACACCGAGGGCTGGATTCTCACCGTCTGCACGACGATCATGATGACGCTGGCGCTGCTGGTGCTCGGTGCCGCGATCCAGAAATGGGCCAGCGTGCTGAGCGGCGGGCCGGTCCCCGAGACCGCCGAGCAAAAGGGATGATGGTGGTGAACGCCCAGTTCGGGATCGAGACCTCTATGCGAATGTCTGTCTGCCGTCTGTCCATGATGTTGTACTTGTGTGCGCTGGGACTGCTGGGGGCAGCCACCGAAGCCTCGGCACAGTATCAGCGTCGCGGGTCTGCCGTGATCGGCGAGGAGTACCACATTGAAGCCTCGTATGGCTGGTGGAACGCGGAACCGTCGCTGATCGTGAACTCCGAGTCGCTCGAGATTCTCGGCTCAGACGTCAACCTGATCGAAGACCTGGGCATCAAGAAGCACCGGTTAGGCAAGTTCGACCTGGTGCTGCGGCCCGCCAAGAAGCACCGCTTCCGCTTCCAGCGCTTGCCCATTCACTACGACGCTGAAGGCGTGGTGAAGCGGTCGTTCGTGTTCAACGGCCAGAGTTTCAACGTCGGCCTGCCAGTGCAGACCATTGCCAACTTCGACACCTATCGCTTCGGCTACGAATACGACTTCTTGTACTTTTCGAAGGGTTTCGTCGGCGCGATGATCGACGTGAAGTTGACCAACATCAACGTCGAACTGAACAGCCCGATTGGCTCGGAGTTCACCAAAGCGTTCGCGCCAATTCCGACGGTCGGCTTCATTGCCCGCGGCTACCCGGTTCCGAATCTGGCGCTCACCAGTGAATTGTCGTTTTTCCGCGTGCCTGACAGCCTGGCCGAGCAGCTCGAAGGCGACGGCAGTTACACCGACTTCGACCTCAACGCGACCTACAACTTCAATCGCTTCATCGGCGCGCAGGCTGGTTACCGCCGCGTGAACATTTTCTATGACGTGGAACTCGACAGCGGCACGCTGAAGTTTACGGGGCTCTACTTCGGCGGCGTCGTTCGGTATTAGCTCCGCCCAGAGTCGGAGGCGGCCTGTGGCGTCTTGCGTTAGCCGGACGCCGGAGGCTTCTGCGCGAGGCACATCAGCGAGCTGCCAATGGGCATGTTGAAGACACGTAGCGCCAGCGCCTCGAGCGAGACCAGTGCGGTGAGGACGGCGTTGATCGGCACCGCAGGCACGGTGATTTCACCTTCACCGGCCTGCACGTCGCCCTGATCGGCTGACAGGCGATGCCACATGCGCACTGGCAGCATGATGGGCAACAGGCTGGCGTGATCAAACGTGAGACGCTCAATCCGGAACCCGCCGCGCTCCACGATCATCCGCAGGCGCGCTGGTGTGTAACGCCGGACTTCTTCCGAGAGCACCGAGTGGCGGCCGTGCAGGACCTCCAAGGCCGCGACATGCAGCAGTAGCCATCCGCCCGGCTTAAGCACCCGGTACATCTCGTCGATGGCCGCCTGTTCGACCGGTTCCGGCAGGCACTGAAACACGTCGAACGAGGTGGCCAGGTCGAACGATCCAGTGGCGAACGGAATCTCGCCAATGCTGCCCTGCACGACCCGGTGTCCCTGTGCGTGCGCGAAGGTGGCGCCGATCCGCGTGAGGTCGAAGCCCACCGCCCGGCCAAAGGGCTGGAGCATCTTCAGGTTAGACCCGGTGCCGCAGCCACAGTCGAGAATCTGCGGCGAGGCGACGCCCGCCGTTGCGAACGCAATCGCCGGCGTCATGTATTTCCGAAATCCGCGAAACCAGAAGTGTTTCTGCTCGGCGCGATAGGTGAGTTCGAGTAGGCGATCCACGTGAGGGAATTGGGCGGTGATCGTCATGCTACCATAGCCAACTCATGCGCCTGAGAGGCCTCCGCGAACTGTTCACGGTCGTCGTCGCTGGCGTGGTTCTCACGAGCCTGCTCACCTATCCGCTCGTGGTGGGCTTCGATCACGTCGGCCGGATTGACACCAACGACGGGCGATGGAGCATCTGGGTAGTGTCGTGGGTGGCGCACGCGCTCACCACCGATCCTGGGCACCTGTTTCGCGCGAATATCTTCTTTCCTCACCAGGATGCGCTCGCCTACTCCGAGGCCAATCTCGCCGCCGGCCTGCTTGGTGCGCCGGTGTGGGTAGTGACGAAGAATCCCTATGCCACCCACAACTTCGTCCTGATGTTGTCGTTCGTGGTCTCTTTTGCCGGCGCCTATTACCTGTGCCGATACCTGACCGCGAGCCGACCGGCGGCCGCGGTCGCCGGGGTGCTGTTCGCGTTTTGCCCGTTCGTGTTCGTCCGCTTTGCGCATATCCAGTTGCTGCTGATTGGCGGTCTGCCGTTTTGCATGCTGGCCTTTCACCGGCTGGTGGACCGCACGACCGTCGGTCGCGCGGTTGCGCTCGGGGCGATTCTCTGGTTCCAGGGGCTCGCCTGCGCGTACTACGGGATCTTTGGCGGCATGGCAGTCGGCGTCGGCAGCATCGTGTTGGCGATCACGCGAGGGCGGTGGCGCGAGTGGCGCTACTGGGCCGGCATTGGTGGGGCGGCTACGGTGTCAATTGGCATGACCGTCCCCTTCTTCCTGCCGTACATTGCGCTGCAACGTGAAACCGGATTTGCGCGCACGCTGGACGGGGCCCGCACCTATTCCGCCAACCTGGCCGCGTGGACGGCTTCCGGCGCCTGGGCTCACCGGTGGTGGCTCGATCCAGAACGGACCGAAGTGCTCTTTCCAGGCATCGTCACCCTTGCGCTCGGGCTGGCGGGTGCGTTCGTCGGGCTGAAATGGGCTGCGGCAAGCGCGCCGTCGGAGCCGGGGCCCGCGGCCAGACTAGACCGCGGTGTCGTGCTCTCGTATCTCATCACCGCGATACTGGCGTTCTGGATCACGTTTGGACCAAAGGCGGGGCTGTACTCGGTGTTGTACGCCACGGTGCCGGTATTTTCGTTCCTTCGCGCTCCGGCGCGAACGGGCATCGTGGTGACGCTCTGCCTCGCGGTGCTGGCCTCGATTGCGATAGCCCGATTGCTCGAACGGCGGCGGCATACCGGCTGGCTGGCGGCAGGGCTCCTGATACTCGCGGTGGCAGATCTCGTGCAGGTGCCGATCGGCCTGCGCGCGGCCTCACCCGTGCCGACCGCCTATCAGGCGTTGGCGCGGCTCCCGGTTGCACCGGTGGCGGTGTTTCCATTCTGGGCGCGCGGCATCGATTTCCACGGGCATGCGGAATACATGCTGGCGTCAACCGCACACTGGCAGCCGCTCATCAACGGCTACAGCGACCACATTCCCCAGGATTTTCGTGACAACAGCCAGCTGTTGCGCCGCTTCCCCACTCTGGAATCGTTCGCCGTGCTGGAGCGCCTCGGCGCCCGGTATGTCGTCATTCACCTCAATCTCTACGCCGGAACATCGCGCGACGAGGTGGTTGGGAAGCTCGAGACTTACGTGAACTACCTCAGGCCGATCGACAAGACTGGCGACGTCTGGCTATTTGAAATCGTCGGCTGGCCGCGCTAGCGTGATAGCTTCGCCAACCGCCGGTCGGCTTCGAGCAACGTCTCGTTCCGCTTTGAAAAACAGAACCGTACTGTCTTCGGGGCCGACGCCGGATCGATATAGAAGCTGCTGCCCGGCACCGTGCCCACACCAATCTCTTTCACCAGGTGCAATGCAAACTCGGTGTCGCTGCTGAAGCCGAACTTTTCGACATCGGCCATCACGTAGTAGGCGCCACCAGGCCGATAGGCGGTGAAGCCGTGGCGAGCCAGGATGTCGAGCATCAGGTCGCGCTTTGATTGGTAGTCAGCCGCCAGCGTCACGTACGACTCGCGCGGCATCGACAACGCCACCACGCCGGCGTCCATGAACGGGGTGGGAGCGGCGACGGTCAAGAAATCGTGAATCTTTCGAATGCCGCCCGTCAGCGACGCAGGTGAGATGGCCCAGCCAATGCGCCATCCCGTCACGCTGTAGGTCTTTGACAATCCACTAGTCGTCACCGTGCGATCGGCCATGCCCGGCAGCGACGCCATCGGCACATGCGCCCTGCCGTCGAACACGATCCGTTCGTAGATCTCATCCGAAATCGCCAGCACGTCCCACTGCAGGCACAGGCTCGCAATCACCTCGAGCTCGGCCCGCGTGAAGACCTTGCCGGTCGGGTTGTTGGGCGAGTTGATGACGATCGCGCGGGTGCGGTTCGAGAAAGCGCGCTTCAGTTCGTCGGGATCGAAAGTCCAGTCGGGCGCGCGCAGGCGCACGAACTTCGGCTGCGCACCGGCCAGGATCGCATCGGGCCCATAGTTCTCGTAGAACGGTTCGAACACGATCACTTCGTCGCCAGGATCGATGCACCCCATCATCACGGCCATCATCGCCTCGGTCGATCCGCAGCAGACCGTGACCTGTTCATCGGCGACCAGCGGCACACCGTAGCGGCGCGTGAAGTCACTGGCAATCGCGTCGCGTAACGCCCGGGTTCCATAGGGGGGCGCGTACTGGTTCTGCTCGTCGCGAATCGACGCGCACGCCGCCTCTTTGACCGCCGCCGGGGCATCGAAATCAGGAAATCCCTGCGACAGGTTGACGGCGTCGTGCAACTTCGCGAGGCGTGTCATCTCGCCAAACACCGAGTCGGCAAACGAGTTGACGCGCTTCGCGCTTCGGACTCTAGACATTGGGGAGATCATATCGCGACATCAACGTGGGCACAGAGGACGCAGAGAACACAGAGTGACTTTTGAAAAGGCGGCGAGCCGTGTTCGACCGGCTCTTGCATTCTAAAAATACGGCTCTGCGTCCTCCGTGTGCTCTGTGGCTAATTACCGTAGAGGGCCCGGTAGTCCTCGGCCGTCCCGAGAATGCGCTTCACGTAGTTCTGTGTCTCTGGGAACGGGATGTCGTCGATGAACTCGTCTTGCGGCATGCCCGGGCGCTCGCGCTGCCAGGCTGCGACCCGGCTGTCACCGGCGTTGTATGCCGCCAGCGCGAAATGGACGCCGCCAAATTTCTTGATCGAGTCGGCGAAAAACTGAGTGCCCAGCCGCACGTTGACCTCGGCTTCGGTCAGCCGCTTGGTCGAGAACGGCCGCACGCCCAGCTTCCGCGCGAGACTGCGGCCCGTGGACGGCAGCACCTGCATCAAGCCCCAGGCGTTGGCGTGCGACACGACGACCGGATCGAAGTTCGATTCCTGGGCGACTAGTGCCGCCACCACGTACGGGTCGAGACCGCGTTGTGCTGCGTACTTCTGGAGCAAGGGCCAGTAGTCGAGCGGGAAGATCACCTGCAGGATCTCTTTGGGCAGTGTTTCGCCACCAGCCGCGAGATATTGCGGATAGGCGCGCTTCATCGCGTTGATGCCCGCGCGGACGTTGCCCAGCCGGCGGTGGGTCAGCGCGATGGTCGCCTGTAGCTGTGGCGAGTCGCCCCACACGCGCTGCGCGTACTGCAGCTCGCTCATGGCTTCTTCGTTGAGACCGGTGGCCAGCAGCAGTGCAATTCGCTCGGCCGTGGGCACGTTCGCTGGCGGGGGCTGACGCTGCATGGACGAGGCAATCGCCCCGCCACGACGGCTGGCAAGGTTCTTCACCGCAAGGCGGCCGTAATAGGAGTTGTGATAGTCGGTGGCGGTCAGGCGCAAGCGAGCGACACCGGTTTCCACGTCGCCGGCCTGCAGCGACGCGCGACCGCTCCAGTAAAGCCACGACGGACGGTAATCTGACCGCGGAAACTGGGCGGCGCCACGGTCGAAATACGCCCCTGCGTCCTTGAAGCGGCCCTGCCGGTAGGCCCACCAGCCGGCTTTCCACGCGGCGCGCTCGGCGAAGCGGCCGGTCGGAAACTTCTCCACCACCTCCCGAAACACGCCGTCCGCCTGCTCATCCTCATCGTCGATGAGGTAGGCCGACGCGAGATTGTTCAGCACTTCGTCGGCAAACGGGCTGGACGGGTATCTGGTGACGAACGCTCGTGACAGCTTGATGTGTTCGTCCTCCAGCTTCAAGCCGCGAACAGCGACCACGTAGTGGAAGCTGGCTTCTTCGCCGACCGGGCCATTGAGCAGCGGCGTGAGGCGATCGCGTCCTTCGCGGAACTTCCCCTGCCCCACGTCGCAGGCGGCCAGCCGCATCTCGACGCGAGCGCGTTCGGTACCCGAGACCAACGGCCGCACCGCTTCGTAGGAATCGCGGGCGGCATCCCAGCGACGGACCCTGAACAGCGCCTCGGCGCGCGCCAGCTCTTTTGGCGCCAGCGCCACGTCGGCTTCGACGTCCTGCTTGTCGAGCATGGCGGCCGCGATGGCGGCCTCGGTAGTGGTGGGATAGTCGTAGTAGACACGCCGCAGCGCCTCGACCGACCGGGCGGGCTGCCCGGCTTCGTCGGCGGCGATACCAAGCTTGAGCCATGCGGCTTGCGGCCGCGCCAGCTTCTTGCCCACCAACGCCTCGTAGATCGCGACGGCGCCCTTGAAATCTTTCTGGGCCTCGCGGACTTCGCCCTGCCGCAATGCCGCATCTTCCGGCAAGTGGCCATCGATCTGGCGCGCGGCCAGCTCACCGAACACGCCGGCGGCTGCGTCGTATCGCGCGAGCTTCATCAGTGACAGGCCGGTGTAGTACCGCGCGTAGTCGGCCAGCGGTGTGGTCGCGAGTGCAGTGGCGCTCACTAGGGGCAACGCGGCCGCCGCGTTGTCGCTGTCTTCAAGCAGGCGGACGCCCTTGACGAAGTTGGTCAGCGCAGGTCCCATCGACGTGGTGCTCGCGGTGGCAAACCACATCGACGACAGATCGGCTGGAACCGGCGGGTGTGCCGTGGGCGTCAGACGTTGCGGCGCGGCAAGCGCCCCGACGGCTAGTAGCGCGACGCCGAGAATCACCGAAGGGACTTTCTTGATCAAGCCATGTTCCCGAGTAACGTCGCATCACCACCCGCGAGGGTTCGGATCAGTTCCTGATGAAAAAAGTCGGTCTGGCTGCGTACGCCAGCCGGCACCTGTGCGTTATAGGCTGTCCGCGCTTTTTCGATCTCTGGCGCAAGCCGCTCCATGAGGTTGCCTTCGCGGCGGCCCTCGTGCACTGCGGGTTCATGGAATAGACGAATCTCAGACACGAGCAGCCGGGCGGTCCGCCTCGCGGCATCCGCTACCCCGTCTGTGATCTGGCTCATCGTGCTTGGCGGATTAACAACGGTGGCCGGGGCGGCGCCATGCCCGGCCGCGCCTGGCGTGGCTGGTGTCTGACTGCGTGGCGGTGCAGCAGCTGCGCGCTGCGTGGTCAGCGCCTCGAGGCACCGGCCGGCGTGCCTGGCCAATACCTCGATCACTTCCGGCCAGCCGCTTGGCACTGGCCGCTCGCGACCATCAAGCGTAACCCCATCCGCGTAAACCACGGCGACCACGCGGCCACCGACGATGACTGGAACGGCCAGGCCCATGCGATCGGCCGGCAGCAGCTCGAAGCCCGGACCCGCCGCGGCACTCTGTCCATCGCGCGTAGTCACGACGCGGGCGGCGCCCACAGCCATGCCGATGACGCCCGATTCACCGATCAACAGATCGATCGACTTGGGCTGCATGTCGCGCGAGCCGAAGCCGGACGTCTTCCACCCCTGGATCCGATCGCCGCGCAGCACGACGACGGCGGCGCGGGCGGCTTCGCGGGCGGCGGCGAGAGCCAGCGCATCCAGAACTTCGCTGAGCGAGCTGGCGCCGTCAAGTCCGCGAATGCTTTCGAGCAGACGCGTCACGCCGGCCATTTCGACGTCGCGTTCTTTCAAACGGGCTGCCGACACGGCGTCGGCGAGCGCCTCTGCCGCACGGGCCTCGCTGTCGGCGAGCGCCACCTTCATGCGCGTCTCAGCCGCGGCCAGTTCATCGGAGAGTTTTTGCTCGACCTCGGACTCTACCTGCCTGCGGATCTCACGCGCAGCCACCTCGCGAGCTTCGGCGCGCGCGACGGCAATGGTTTCTTCCACGGTGGCTCGCACGCGGGCTTCGGCATCGGCGACGCGCGTCTGCGTGGCCTGTTCCGCTTCGGCCAACGCCGATTCACGTGCGGCGAGGGTGGCTGCCTCGCGTTCTTCCGAGGCGTGATCGACCACCTGCTTGACGAGCGCACCCAGGGCTTCGTCGACGGAGGACCGGAACCGATCTTCGAACGACATTTTGTTTCCCGACCCTGAACGGGCCTTTGGGGACGCAGGCAGCGGCTGGGATTCGCGCGAAACGTCCGTAAGTGGGCATTATGCGGACGCGAGAGGGGCGAAGTCAAGGCGATAGAAACACCGGAAACCATTGAGCCAGCTCAAGAAAGAAGGGATCATGCTGGCGTGAAGCCCTGGGAACTGCTCGCCGAAGCCCGCACGCCCGATGGCACACTGATGTCGCTGACGCGGCGTGACACCGAGATCGTGATCATGGCGGGCGGCAAGATCCTGATGTCGAGCCGTATGCACGGCTCCGAAGAAGCCATGGCCGCGATGGCGTGCAAGCGGCTTCCCGCTCTTTCAGGCGCATGCGTTCTCGTGGGAGGCCTTGGGCTTGGCTACACCTTGCGCGCCACGCTGGAACTGTTGCCGGCCGATGCGACAGTCGTGGTGTCTGAACTGCTCCCCGCGATCGTCGAATGGCATCACGGTCCGCTGGCGGCTCTCGCCGGAAAGCCGATTGACGACAGGCGCGTGCAGATTGAGGTCAAGGACGTCATCGCCACACTCCGTTCGAGCGCAGGACGCTTCGACGCGATCTTGCTCGACATCGACAACGGTCCCGAGGCGTTTACCGAGTCGAGCAACGCGGGCCTCTACAACGACCGCGGCATTGCGACTGTCCGCGCCGCGCTGAAGCCCGGTGGCGTGCTGGCCGTCTGGTCGGCGTGGGAGGATCGTCGCTTCGAGCAGCGGCTGAAGTACGCCGGCTTCAAGGTCGAGGTGGAGCGCGTACGGGCACGGCTTAAAAAGGGCGGTCCACGCCACACTATTTTTCTTGGCCGCGCGCCTCAGGGCTGGTAGCCATGACCGGCTTTCGCCAGTACGGCGCCATCATCGCGATCAATTCACTGCTCGCCTTCGCCGTTCACGCAGCCGCTCCGGCGCAGCCTGACAATACCGACCGACAGGAATACGAATACGTTGGCGTGCATGGCCTGGACGCCAGCTGTCCGTGGTCGGTCTACTGCTATCGGATTCTGGTCCCTCTGATGCTCGAACAACTTCCGGTTAATGCGGAGTTGCGCTGGCGATGGCTTCAGCTGGCAGCCAACACTACGGCCGGTTCTATTGTCGCGATCACCACAGCCGGCCTCGCCAACGGCATGCCCGCCGCGCTTCTTGCCACCATCATTGTGCAAACGTCCTTCGGCTTCGCATTCACCGCCTACGACCCATACACCGCCGATCCCGTGGTCTTCGCGATCCTGGCCTCGCTGGCGTGGTGTTGGCTTGCCCAGCGATGGCTAGCGGCCATGGTCGTCGGCCTGATCGGCATCTTTGCGAAGGAGACGGTTGCTCTGCTTTCCGTGGCCACCGCGCTGGCCGCCGTGATCGACAGGCGGGCAGGTTGGCGCATGTGGGTCGCCCAAGGGGGCATCGTGCTGGCTGCGCTGCTCGGCTTCCACTGGGTCATGGACAGCTACTTTGGGTGGGGCATCTCGACCAATCCGGCCGCCCAGTTCGCGCAGGGATCCTGGCTCGCGCGCTGGTGGCTGAACAATCCAGGGCTTCCCCTGAAAGGGTTCTTCCTCTTTGCACCGTTCGGGTTCGTCTGGCTCTATGCCGCCGCGGGCTTCTCGGCCGCACCGAAGGAACTGAGGCACCTGGCTCTGGGCGCGGCGTTACCATTTCTTGCTCTGAACTAC
>JANLWW010000048.1:0-8145 GCA_031364805.1 Acidobacteriota bacterium | reverse complement strand
CACTCGGCCACGCCGCGGCGGGTCCAGTATTTTCGCAGGCTGGGAGGCGGCGGCACCTCGTGCGGTGTCGCGATCCTGTCGGCAAGGTAGACCCGAAGCCCCTTCAGGCTGGCCGTTGGCACTTCGGCGCCGGAGTAGTCGATGCCGATGTAGCGTTCGAACTGCGGCGCGGACGTCATTTCGTACTTAGAGGTCGGCAGCGAGGCTGTCGTGGACGAGGCGTTTGAGGTCAGCGTTCATGGCGGGTTCGGCGGCCAGGATCGGCACTTTGGTCGTGACGACGTCCCACACGAGTCTGTGATCGACGTCGGCATAGCCGTGAATCAGGATGTTGCGAAAGGCAATGATGCGCCGACGCTCGCTTATTCTGGCGGCCACGGCCTCGTCGGCCTTCGCGAGTTTGGCCAACGCCTCGCCGATGATCTCGCACTGCCTTTCGACAGCCGCCCGCACCATGGCCGATGCCTCGTAGTCGGCCAAGGTTCGCCCAGAGACGAAGTCCAATGCGCGCGCGGCTGCGCTCTGGATGTCCAGCAGGTACTTCTTGGTTTCAACCGGTGGTCGAGTCGGCGATCAGAAACCGCTACTTTCGGGAATCGGTGGACCTCAACAAACGTCTCGTGTATGCGCGGCTCAAACTCCACCAGGAAGTCCAGGTCGCTGCGAGCTGGGTCGTACCGGGCAGTAGTGGCCGAGCCGAACAGCTCCAGGCGCATAACGCCATGGCGCCGGCACAGGTCGGCGATGGCGGCGGCGTGCGGGGCGACTTCAAGGCTCACGGCGGATGTTCCTGTGGCCACAATAGCGCGTCTCGCGTCCGTGACCAAAGCGCGCCGAACTGGCGTGGCGGAACGCGACCGGGCGGGGCCCATAACCCCAGGGCCCACGCCTTAACCCCCTATCCCCTCCCCTCCAGCGCCGCCATCAGCGCGGGGAGGGGAGCGTCGGCCTCAAGGTAGTGGAGCAAGGTTGAAACGGCACTCGGGTACCGACAAACACGAGGGTTCCCCCATGATGTCCGCGTCGCTGTGGACGACAGGGTTGCCGACGGTCATCATTCCCTCTTCTCCCACGAGCGTGCGCCGGTTGCAGCCAGTTCATGGACTTCTCAGGTCGCTTGGCAAAGTCGGCAGAGTGGGGTGGATAAACGCAGGCCGGGACTTGCAAAGATTGCCGCGTCATGCGCGACGACAGATTGTAGATTCTTCTACTTGGGCAAGCGACAAAATCAGGAAACGCTCGCGTTTCCCAACAGATCGCGCCCGGCATTCATCATGCTCCTCAATGGCATCGGAGGGGTGCCATGGACGATGCTAGACTCGCGAATGAGATGACGCTCGACGGCATAGCCAGGCAGTTGAATGCGATTCGCGAAGACATTGCGGGCGTGAAGGCGGACCTCACGGGCGTGAAGGCGGATGGCACAAGCGTGCGCGCAGAGCTTGCGAGCCTTCGGTCAGAGATGAAAGACGGGTTTAACGCTTCAAAGATTCGCGACGAGGAACTGCGTTCTCTTGCGAAGCTGGGACTCGAGGCCAACCAGGGGCTGCTCGAAACCACCACCGCTCGCTTCGACGCCACGGACAAGAAGCACGGCGAGGAGATCGGCCTGCTCAAGGATGTCCTGCGAAGCCGCGCCTAGTATTTGAGCACGCGCAAGCCGGGCACGCGCGAGAAGTCCTTGACGTTCCTCGTCACCAGCGGTGCATCGTCTAACGTCGCCGCCGTGGCGATCAACAGGTCCCTCGCCGCCACCTGCCCGCCGCCGCGGCTCGTGGCCGCGAGCAGCCGCGCATACGCCGGCGCGAAGCGGTCGTCCGGATACGCCACCAGCAGATCCGACAGCAACTGATCGAGCGCCTCGTGCTCGCGCAATGCCTGGCGCGATAGTTCCGCTCCGGCGCGCAGCTCGCAGACGACGTGCACCGATACGCCGAGCATTTCCGCAGGGTCAAGCGACTCGATCAGATCGAAGGCCGGCCCGGGACGCTCGGCCGAGGTCTCGCGAAGCAGGTCGATCAAGAACGAGCTGTCGAGATGAATCATCGCTTCACGGCGCGGGCGGGTTCGAGTTTCCGCGCGCGGACCTGCCGCTCCATCGCATCGAGCGCAGGCGCGCTGACGCGAATGGAACGCAGGCGCGCGAGCAACCGGCCGGCGGTGGGCTGCGGGCCGAAGTGGGCCTTGATCACCTGCGAGAACGACTGGCCCGTCCGCTTGTGGCGCGAGAGCAAGCCATAGGCCTCGAGGTCGATCGTGATGGTTTTTACGGCCATGCACTTATCATGCACTGACCAGCAGACAGCATCAAGGCAGGAGCACCTCGATCACAATGCCCCTGCCCGCTTGACTTGTTGCTTCGATCTCTCGAGCTACTGCCGCCCGCGGCGCATGTCGCCCTTCACGCTCTTCTGCCCCATCTGCTTGCCTGACGGCTCGCCCATGCCGCGGCCGATGTGGACCTGCGGTGGCGGCTTGCGGTGCTTCTTGCCGGGCGCACCCACGGTGCCGCCGCTGCGCTTCGTCGCGACGGTGACGACCACCGGCTTCTTCGTTACCTGCGTCGTCTGGCCAGCGGCCTTGCGCGCGGCGGTGCCGGCGGTGGCAACGGCCTTCCGAGCCGACACGCCGGCACTGGTCGCCATCTGCTTCGCTGACGTGCTCGCGCTCGCAACCGCCTGCTTCGCCGACGTGCCTGCGCTGGCGACGGCCTTGCGCGCTGAGGCGCCGACGCTGGGCGCGGCGTCGATCGCCGTCACAATGGCGCCGGCCGCTGCCTGCTTGGCCGACGCGCTCGCGCGGTTGACCTGCTCCATCAAGTCGGCCGCGCCGTCGCGGATGCGAGCGACCTCGGTGCGAACTGCGGGGCTGTCGAGCCAGCCATCGGCCTTGCCGCGCACGGTGCCCAGGAACCAGCCAAGCTGTTCGGCCAGCGCGACGACCTTCGCTTCCATCGCATCGCCGTCGGTGGCCGCCGCCTTCGATTGAGTCTTACCCGCTGTCTTTCGTGACGCCATAAGTGAATCCTCTTTGCGGAAGCTGATGCACGTAGCGTGCCGAAAAATGCGCACTGCTTGCCGGGGAGGCACAGCTGGCCGGGGCGGCATCACCTGTCGGCCGGGCATCACTTGCCGGGGGAGTGCTCCAACGAGATGGCCGATAGGTGTGCTGAATGGAACAGGCGAGCGTGACAACACCCACTAGAATCCATCTCATGGCGGAGTCTGAATGGCGACAAAAATCAAAATCGGGGCCAACCGGACAGAAGGACTACAATAGGGCAATGCTGCTGACCCCGAAAGACATAGGAACGCTCGTTGACCACACGGTTTGGCAGCGAGGCAAGGTACTCGACGTCACCCCCCCTTACGCCATCATCCATTTTACGTCCCTGCTCGACACACCGCAGGGCCCCGAACGCAAGCTGCGCGAAGACGCGCCGCAGATTTCCAAGTCGAAGGTTCAGAGCGATCCCGACCTGGACCTGATCGGCACTGGCGCCGCGAAGCCGAAGAAATCAAAGAGCAAGGCCAAGGCCAAGGGCCTCGTCCATCACCTTGATGAAGCGATCGCGTGGTTCGAGAAGACCTACCCGAACAAGTTCGAGGACGAGAAGTTCATCGACGCCGACTTGCGCAACAAGCGCGCGGCACACGATGTGTTCGTCGCCAACTTCGGCGGCAACCGCGGCCAGAAGCTGATCGACGCCGGCAAGCACGGCGAGATCGCCGACGTGCTCGACGCGCTGTTCAAGGCCACCAACATCCCGTCAACCTTCGAAGTGAAGGCCGTGCACAAGGGCCTGAAGAAGGGCGAAGAAGCCGGCACGCACGTGCTCGAGACCGCGCTGGCGTTCATCGCCAAGCCGGACCAGGGCAAGTTCGCGGCGCTGTTCGAAGCGGTGGCGCAGTTGCCGTCGGACGGCGGCAAGGTGCTGACCTGGCCGAACATCACGCTGCTGCCGTTCCTGGCCGACCCGAAGAAGTTCATGGCGCTGAAGCCCACCAACACCGAGCTGATGGCCGCGCGCATGAATTTCGACCTGCGCTACACGGCGACACCCAACTGGCCGACCTTCGACGCCATGCAGCGCATGAGCCAGTTCCTGCTGCAGCGGCTCGAGAAGATGGGCGCCAAGGACATGTTTGACGTCCAGGCGTTCATGTGGGTCACGCGCGACCTGACTTAGGCACATAATGTGGGCCTCTGATTCAGGGGGCCCACATGATTCTCGGTCGACGTGAATTTCTTGCTACCGCCGGCGCTCTCGCCGCGATTCCACCCATGCCATTCGCGGACAGCGGCGGCACTAAAGTGCCTTCCTGGCAAGGGCCGGGCGCAATCTTTCCGACCTCTGTTCGGGCGGATTTTCCTTCCGTGCTGCGCGAGACCTACATGAACTCCGCCTCCATGCATCCGGTTGGGACGTTTGCCGCGGATGCCGTGAAGCAGGTGTTGGACTTCCGTCTTCACGGTTCCGGCGAAGGGCGCAGCGACTTCGGCCCCGCGAAGCAGGAAGAGCTGAAGAAGAAGTTCGGTGCGCTAATCAACGCCTCCCCCGCCGAGATCGCCTATACCGCCAACACCTCCGACGGCGAGAACATCGTCGTGATGGGCCTCGAGCTTGCAAAACAAGGTCGAGCAAGCAACATCGTGATCGACGAGCTCCACTTCACCACCTCCCTCTACATGTACAAGGAGCTGGAGAAAAAGGGCGTCGAGCTCCGCATCGTCAAGCACAAGAACTGGGCGATCGATCCGGAAGACATGGCAAAAGCCATCGACAAGAACACGCGGCTGGTGTCGCTGGCGCTGGTCTCGAACGTCAACGGGTTCATGCACGATGCCAGGGCGGTGAGCGCGATTGCCCACGCGCGCGGGGCGCACGTGTTTGCCGACATCAACCAGGCGGTGGGCGCCATGCCGCTCGACATGAAGGCACTCGGCATCGACTTCGCCTCGTCTGGCACCTACAAGTGGCTGATGGGCGAACGCGGCATCGGCTTTCTCTACGTCCGCGAGGATCTGCAAGGCACCATCCTGCCGACGACCAGGTACGGACACCGGCAGGTGTCGAACTTCAATCGCGCGGCGCTCTCGTGGGAGCCCATGCCCGGCGCGGCGCGCTACGAGACCGGCGGCATTCCGGTGATGATGGCCGCCTGCGTGGACGCCGGCATCAATTACGTCAACAAGCTGGGCCTCCCGAACATCCGCGCACATGCCAAGCAGCTGACCGATCGCCTGCAGAAGGAACTGCCGCCGCTCGGCTACAAGCCGCTGACGCCGATGGGGACCGAGACGCCGATTGTCGCGTTCGAGCTAAAGGATGCCGCGCTGACGACCAAGATGTTGCAGGCGGGCAAGGTGGCCGGCACGGTGATCGCCAACGAGAACCGCATCCGCCTGGCGGTGTCGGTGTTCAACACGCACGAGGACATCGATCGGACGGTTGCGGTGCTCGGTGGAAAGAGTTCGTCGCTGTAACTGCGCCGAATCGCGGCACGCGCCACGCGCGCGCTACTTCGCGCGTCGCGTAATAACCACCAGTTCGCTGCCGCCGAGCGCGGTCTTGCCGACCGTCATATCCACCGCCACGAAACCGTCGGCCGCGGCCTCCTGCACCTCCCGCTCGAGCGTCGACGTCTTCGACGTCGCGATCAACCGGTACTCGTAACGCGTCTTCGCGCCGGCTGATCCGCGCTCGACGATGGCGGCGGTTTCCTTGCCGCCGAACGTGCTCTCGAACACGGTTTGGCCGACCACGGCGAAGCCGCTGTCGCCGACTTCCTGCATCTCTTTCTGCAGCGTCGAGGTCTTCGAGGTGGCCAGCAGACGATAGTCGAACGTTTCCTGGTTGGCGGGGTTCTTCTCCATCAGCACGACTACTTCCTTGCCGCCGATGGCGGTCTCGCCACCCATCACGGCGACGAAGCGATAGCCAAGCTGACCGGCCTCCTGCATCTCTTTCTGCATGGTGGACGTCTTGCTGGTCGCAAGGACTTTGTAGGTCGGCGCCTGGGCTGATGCGGACGCGACCGACAGGGCGGACGCGAGCAAGGCAATGGCGGTGATGATTCGGTTCACAGAGAGCTCCTCGAGGGCTGGCGCCCAATGGTACTACGGACGAGCCGCTTGGCGTGTCTTGCAGCGGTTCCATAATGGATCCATAATGGCGCCATGCCGAGCACCATCACCCTGTCGGTCAAGAACGTGCCCACGCGTGTCGCCAAGCGCTTGAAGGAGCGGGCCGCCCGCAACAAGCGGTCGTTACAGGGTGAACTGCAATCGATTCTGGAAGAGGCCAGCTACAGCACGACGATCGGTGAACTGGCTGCCTTCGTGGCCCGCCTGGGTCTCAGCACGCCGTCTGAATCGGCCAGGATGATTCGGGAAGACCGGGATGACCCTCGTCGTTGACGCGTCGGCGATATCGGCCATCGTTTTTGGCGAAGCCGAAGGGGCGACCATTGCCGCGCACATCGACGGCGAATCGCTGGTTGCCCCCAGCCTGTTCGACTACGAGATGGTGACCATCGGCTGGAAGAAGATGCGGCGGCATCCTGACAAGCACGCCACGCTGATCGCTGCGATGAGCCGCGTGCCAAGTCTGCCAATCCTGAAGGTCGAGGTACCGGTTGGCGAACTGTTCGGCCTCGCCACAGAAACCGGCCTCACGGCCTACGACGCCAGCTACCTTTGGCTGGCTCTGTCGCGGGACTTGGAACTGGTCACGCTCGACAATCACTTGGCGCGCGTAAACCAGGCGATGCGCGAGCGATTCGTCTGACGCGCGCGCCTGACCGAAGCGCACCGTCAGCGTCGCCGCTTTCTCCAAGAGCACCCTCGCGCCATCATGCGGTGCCGCGCCACAGCGTATTGAGTATCCGCAGCAAGCCCGCCCCGCTCACCAGCCACACCACTCCCCACATCGTCGCCTGCGCCGTCAGGCCATAGAGCGCGCTGCCGGCGCCGAACAGCGTGGCGTAGACGAAGGCGCAGCCGAGCACCCAGCCAAGAAGCTGCTGCGGCAGGCTGTCGGGCGATGGGCCGATGCCGGCCTTGCGCGAGATGTCTGCCCATCCGGGACCGGCAGGGCGCACCAGTTTGTAGAAGTTGACGAGCGTCGTCTCGCCTTCCGGTTTCGTCACCAGGGTCGTGCCGATCCACGCCATCGTCGTGACCCCTACCGTGGCGAGCAGCACGGTGTTGGCGCCGACGGCGTAACCCAGCTTGCCGGCGACAAAGAAGCCCATGGCAACGAAGAATGACACGCTCATCGCCGCGATCTCGCTCCACGCGTTGATGCGCCACCAGTACCAGCGCAGCAGATACAGAAGGCCTGAGCCGGCGCCGATCGAGAGCAGCAACTCGAAACTCGAGCGTGCGGACTCGAGCAGGAACGTCATGCCCGCAGCCAGCAGCATCAGCACTGCCGTGACCAGGCGTCCCATCCAAACGTAGTGATGCTCAGTGGCGTCGGCATTGATGAAGCGGCGATACAGATCGTGCACGAGATAGGAGGTGCCCCAGTTGAGGTGCGTGGAAATGGTAGAGACGTAGGCCGCGAGCAGGCCAGCGACCATCAAGCCGAGGAAACCTGCCGGCAGGAACGTGAGCATGGCGGGATAGGCCATGTCGTGGCCGATCATGCTGGGCTCGACGTAGGGAAATGCCTTGGTGATATCCGACAGCTCCGGGAACACGAGCATCGACGCCAGCGCGACGATGATCCACGGCCAGGGACGCAAGGCGTAGTGAGCAACGTTGAAGAACAACGTGCCGCCGAGCGCGTCCTTTTCGCTCTTGGCCGCCAGGATGCGCTGGGCGATATAGCTGCCGCCGCCAGGTTCGGAGCCGGGATACCACACCGACCACCACGAGATGGTGAGCGGCAGGATCAACACCGACAGTGTCAACGTCCAGTCGTTGAAGTCGGGCAGCAGTTGCAAGGTGGATGGCGGGATCTGCGCCATCAATCCTGAGAGCCCGCCGACTTGCGGTTGCTGCAGCGCGAAGTACGCCGCCGCCACCGATGCGACCATGGCAATGACGAACTGGAACATGTCGGTCACCAGCACGCCCCACAATCCGGCGATCGACGCGAACGCGACGTTGATGATCGCGCACACCCACAGCGTCTGC
>JANLWW010000043.1:0-5024 GCA_031364805.1 Acidobacteriota bacterium | reverse complement strand
GCGACCGCAGTCGCCTGATCCACGGTGAGATCGAACTCGAAGGCGGCTTCGAACTCCTCCTGCCAGTGTGTGTCGGCGCTGAACGCGTGACCCGGCACCGCCTTGCGCGCGGCGTAGAGCTTGAGCAGCTCTTCGGCCATGTCGCGCATGGCTTTCTTGACCTTCGACTTGGCCTTCTCCCAGGTCTGGCCACCGAGGCGATCGAGCGGCTGGCTCGCGGCGCCGGTGTACTTCTGGATCAGGTCAAGGCGTTCAACCGGGACGAACAGCTTGGCGTCGCCGTGATACTGGAGTTCGAGGAACTCCTGCACGATGTCGCCGCCGGCGATTGAGATCTGCTTGAGGCCGATGAACTGGCCAATGCCGTGATCGACGTGAACGATCAGGTCCTTGACTTTCAGGTCGCGCAGGTCGGAGAGGAAGGTCGCGGCCAGCGAGCGCTTGCGGCCGCCGCTGGTCTTGCGGCGCTCTTCATCGAAAATGTCGGTCTCGACGTACAGCTGGAGGGCTTGCGGGCTTGGGGTCCTGGCGGCCTGGGGATCGTCGGTTTCCGAGCCGTACTTCAGGCGGAACCCTCGCGACAGCCATCCTTCGGCCACCAGCACCGCACCGGAGACGACATCGCCGGCATCGTTCGCCATTACCGCGCGAACGTCATAGTCGCGCAACAGTTCTACCGTGCGTTCGGCGCGGCCGTGCGTGCCGGCGACGAACACCACGCGGTCCGCGCGCTCCAGTGCAGCACGGACATCGGCGACCCAGTCGGCAATGCGGCCATGAAATGACGCGACTGGCTGGACTGACAGCTCCGTTGCCCGATCCCGGATCCCCGATCCGGGATCCCCAATGCCGAGTTCTTCGATGACCGTCGCACCCTTGAGACCCGACTCTACTTCGGCCAGCGACAGCATCAGCTCCGACGGTTGCGCTTTCAGAGCCGCCGCGCCTTTTGCTGATCGTTCAACCGCATCGGAGTACGACGTCTGCACCTGTTCCCACGCCGACTCGATCTGCTTTTGCACGTCGGCAGGCTCAGACAGCCACACTTGCGACTTGTGGGTGCTCAGAAACTCAAACAAATCCGAGGTAACCGTGCCAGGCCCCGTCCCTTCGCGCACCGGCACCAGGCCGAAGCGTTCGAGGGTCTCGACCGACCTCTGCGTCCCGGGATCGAAGCGGCGGATCGATTCGACGGTGTCGCCGATGAACTCGATGCGAATCGGAAGCTCTTCGCCAGCCGGGAACACGTCGAGAATGCCGCCGCGCCTGGCGAATTCGCCATGCGCATCAACGGGATCGGCTGGCTCGTAGCCGCCGGCGACCAGCGTATTGGCGAGCGCTTGCGGGTCAATGTCGATGCCCGGAGTGATCTCATACGACGCCATCAACAGCGCGGCAGGGTCCGGCACGCGCGTGAGCAGGCCCGCGGCCGATGCGACGATCACGCGGACCTTTGCAGTGGCGAGCGCATGCAACACCCGCGCACGGGCGGAGGCCACCTTCAGGTGCGGCTGGAAGCCGCGATAGGGATCGACTTGCGGCGATGGGAACGGCAACACCTGCTGCTCGATCACCGCATCGGCGGTACCTTCGAGCGCGCCGAGAAAGAAGCGGATGTCGCTGACGGCGGTTTCGATGTCGGCGTCGTTGGGCACGACATGAAGCACGACACCATCGCGCAGGCCACGCGCCGCAGCCGCCACGGCCATCGCGCGTACAGGGGCAGTGGCGCCGCTGATGCGCCGGGTGGGGGATGCGAGCCCGCTATGCCCGAGGACGGAAATCAGCAGCGACCGTAACGCGAGTGACGGAGCGCTAGACATGCACGAACTTCTCTTACCGCCGAGCCTCCGATTGTCTCACGAGCGGATGCGGGCGAGAATTGCGGTGGTCGAGTATCCGGGCGCCAGTTCGATCCGGACGACCTTGCCGCCGCGCGCCTCGACGACATCGCGGCCAACAATGGCGTTCTCGCCCCAGTCGGCTCCCTTTACCAGAATGTCGGGCTGCAGCGCGGTGATGATCGCGTGTGGTGTGTCTTCGTCGAACACCACCACGGCATCAACTGACGCCAGCGCAGCCAGGACTTCGGCACGCTCGGTTTCAGGATGGATCGGCCGGTCGGGCGCTTTTTCCAGGGATCGGGTGGAACGGTCGCTGTTGACGCCTACGATCAGCACGGCGCCCAGGGCGCGAGCATCACGCAGGTAGCGGACGTGCCCGGGATGGAGGACGTCAAACACACCATTCGTGAACACAATGGTCTGGCCGCGACTGCGTGCGTGAGTGACGAACGCTACCGCCTCGTCTCGAGACATTATTCCGCCTGGAAGGTGATCCCGCCGCTGAACGTCCAGCGATGCGCAGGACGGTAAATGCCGACGTCCCTCACGCGCGACTTGATGCGGAACGTGTAGAGCAACCGGTGGTAGTCGTAGGGATAACCGTCAGCCTTGTGAGCGGCCAGGTCCAGACGGTAGGTGCCTTCGACCAGGTCGAGACTGTCGATCTCGAACGTCACCGACGCTTCGCCGGCAATCTCGCTCGGCTGAAACTCCTCGAGATTGGTGTTAGTGCCGTAGACGCACACGCCATCCGCATTGAACAGGCCGAGTCCGAACACGAAGTCAGTGATCGGCTCCTTGGCCGTCATCGTCATGTGAATCTGGAGGTCGTCACCGCTCTGGAATACGTGCCCGGACTCGCCATCGGGACCACTGATCGAAACGTTCGTGATCTCGATCTCACGTGTGCCCCAGCGTCCCTCGGTGGCCTTGAAGCCATCGCGCGCGGTCTCGGCATCATCGACCGGATTTTCAGGCGCGCTCTCGCCATCGACATCGGGCGGCGGCGCCTGCGGGGTGTCAGATGCAGAGGCGGCCAGACGGGCGGCTTCGGCTTTTGCCAGCGAATGTTCTTCGCTGTCCTCGACATTCATGACGTATGCGGCCACTACCTTCTTGGGATCGCCCTCTCCCTTCGACATTCCCTTGTCGAGCCAATGCGCCTCGTCGCAGAACTTCTCGACCAGGTCAAGGGAGTGCGTGACGAGAAGGATCGACTTATTGCGTCGGCGGAAGTCCGAGAACTTGTCGAGGCACTTGTGGGTGAAGCCCTGATCGCCGACCGCCAACACTTCGTCAACCAGCAGCACTTCGGGATCGACGTGAATGGCCACGGCAAAGCCCAGGCGCATGTACATGCCCGACGAGTAGGTCTTAACCGGCGCGTCAATGAAGTCCTGCATCTCCGCAAACTCGACGATTTCGTCGAAGCGGCGCTGGACCTCTTTCTTGCTGAGGCCGAGCATGATGCCGTTGATGAAAATGTTCTCGCGGCCTGAAATCTCGGGGTGGAAGCCGGCGCCCAGCTCGATCAGCGCAGAGATGCGGCCATCGACCTTCACTTCGCCTTCCGTCGGGCGTGTGATGCCGGCGACGCACTTCAGCAGCGTGCTCTTGCCCGAGCCGTTGCTGCCAATCACGCCGTAAGTGCAGCCCTTTGGCACCGAGAACGACACGTTCTTCAGCGCCTGGAACGTTTCATCCGGCTTCAGGTCACCAAGCAGGCTGCCGTCGAGCAACGCCGACTTGAGCGTGGCGAACTGCCGCCGCCGCGCGTAGCGCCGGTAGACTTTCGAGACGTTGACGACGTCGATTGCGGGTTTCATCCGTTGGCCACAGAGGACACCGAGAACACAGAGCCATTCTTTTGAAATGCCAAGACAAGGGTTTCCGGAAAACCAAAGAAAAGGTTTTCTCTGCGCCCTCTATGTCCTCTGTGGCTAATTTTCATACCTCTTCCGCGAAGCTATCTCTCAACCGATCGAAGACGAAATAGCCGGCTAGGAACACCACGATCGAGCCCAGTCCAAGTCCGAGGAGCCAGCCCTGGTGGCCGAAGGAGCCTTCAAAGAACAGCACTTCCTGGTACGACCGCATCAGGTGCGTCATGGGGTTGATGTTTAACCACCACCGCATGTCGGCAGGCGCCATGTCAACGGAGTAAATGATCGGCGTGGCAAAGAACCACAATGTCAGAATGTTGCCCAACAGGTCTTTCAGGTCGCGAAAGTGTACCGTGAGCGCCGACAGGAAGAACGCCAGGCCGGTGGTCAGGATCAACTGCACCAGGACGATTACCGGCAGCCACAACAGCTCGAGGGGATCGATCGGACGCTGGTAGTAAAGGATGAAGGCCGCAAGAATCGGCAGGCCAAGGAAGAAGTGGACCATGTTCGCCAGCACGGTGACGATCGGCAACACTTCCGCGGGGAACAACACCTTCTTGATCAGGTTGCCACCGGCGATCAGCGTGTTAGACGATTCCAGCAGCGATGACGAAAACCATGTCCATGGCAGGATGCCGCAGAACATGAACAGCGCGAACGGCTCCATGCCGGCCGGGTGCGCCGATGGCAACACCTTGGTGAAGACGAAGGTGTAGATGAAGAGGAGCAGCGCCGGGTTGAAGAACGACCAGAAGAACCCGAGGACGGACCCGCGGTAGCGCGCCTTGAGATCGCGGACGACCAGCGTCTGGATCAGCGCGCGATAGCGGCCGAGCTTCGCGAGACTGCTAAACACCGCCTCTGCGGCTTTCCGCCTGCAGTTGCTGCAACGTGCGGAGCATGGCCAGCCGCGCACGCTCGAAGTCGATGTCGTGGGGCACCGCACCCATCACTTCTTCTGCGCGCTTCATGCCCGCCTCTGCGCGTTCCTGGTCGAGGGCTTCTGCGGTTTCGGCCACCTGCGCGATGACCGACACCTTGTCGGGCAGCACTTCGACGAAGCCCACCGACACCAACAGGCTGTGCTTCTCGGCACCCTGTTGGTACCACATGGCGCCGGTCCTCAGGGCCGTGAAGAACGGCGTGTGCCCGGGCAGTACGCCGAAATCGCCTTCGACCCCCGGCAACGACACGTAATCCACTTCGTGTGAAATGGCGACGTCGGGCGAGACGATGTGTAACGTCAGCTTGCTTGGAAGTGCCATGTTCGCTCTGCGGGCTTGGGGCTTGAGGC
>JANLWW010000018.1:0-39345 GCA_031364805.1 Acidobacteriota bacterium | reverse complement strand
CACCACCACCGCCGCCACCCGCTGCTCCGGCGCCGCGCCCGCTCACCGAAGACGAGTTGTTCGCGCAGAAGAGCCTGTCGCAGTTGAATTCAGAGCGGCCGCTCGCCGATGCCTACTTCGATCTCGACTCCTCGTCGATTCGTGAGGATGGCAAGGCGTCGCTGAGCGCCAACGCGACGTGGCTCAAGCGCTGGGCCAACACCAGGATCAACGTCGAAGGCCACTGCGACGAACGTGGCACCGCGGAGTACAACCTCGGCCTCGGCGAACGTCGGGCGGCCGCGCGCGGGGGGGTGGGGGGGGGCCGGGGGGGGCGGGGGGGGGGGGGGGGGGGGGGGGGGGGGGGGCGCGGGCGCCTTCTTGGCGCAAGCCGCGGCACCCAGACCCAACACCACGCAGATTGAGGCAACACCTGCCGTCCGTCGAAGCACACTGATCGTCATTCGATCTCCTGGATCTGCTAGTTCTGCCGGGGTAACAGAATTGGTGTCCGCAGATTAGCGGGTCGCTTCCGCTGGTGTCAACGAGTTAGCGACATGAATGGCAAGGATACGCAGTCCCAGTCGCCGATTATCGGCGCCACCATCGCGCTCCGATGGCACAAATGTCTTCTCGGTTTCAATTGTGATCATGCCGCCAGCGGCGGCGAGCGTTGCCGCCGGCACATCGAACGCCCAGGAGCCCGTCGCGCCAAGCAGTGTCGTAGCGACCTGGCGTTCGCCGGCCTTCGCGCGCACGCTGACGGGCGCGTCGAAGTAACGAAGGGGTGACTCCACGACCAGCGTGACGCGAACGTCCTGCGATGGCCCGACGATGCGCACCGTTGCGCGCTCACTGGTCCAGCGCCACACGCCGAGCGTGGTATTGAACTCTGCCTCGTTCCAGCCGCCGCCGTAACCCCACATCAAGGTCTCAGGGTCCTGCAAGTCGAACTGTTCGATCGCGGTCGGTATGACGGCGGCGCCCGACACCGCGGTTGACTGGATGGTGAGCAGGGCGAGCGGCCCCTCGCCCATCAGCCGTCCCGCCGGAATGTCGAAGACCTGCAGGAAAAAGCCCGGCGCCGCATCCCACTGTTGCAAGGGGACGCCGTCGATGGCCACGCGAAAACGCGCGGCCGGGTCGTTGGGCCCGGCCAGGTTGCGCCCACCCACCAGCACCCTGGCCGAACCCGAACGGCGACGGACGCGCGCGGCGATCGGACCAAGGTGTGGGCCTCGCCCCATCAAGGTCGACATGCCGGAGGTCTCAGGCGTGAGCGACCAGCCGTCCTCGGCAAACCAGCCCGGCGCCGCCAGGCGATACCAACGCACCGCCGCTGGCCGCATGCCGCCAAAGGCCGGGCGCGCGACCAGCGGCCACAGGAACTCGGTGGACGACGAACGGCTGGCCGGATCGATCAGCGCTAGATCACTGCGAATCGGATCGGCGAGAAACCAGACGGGATCGGTGCGGCCGTCCCGCCAGAACCTGCCGAGTTCGAGCCACTCGAGGCGGGGCGGCGATGGCAACACGGTGGTGAACGGCAGATCCTCGGCCTCGAGAGGTCGCCGGAAGGTCTGGTGCATGCCGAGAGCAACCGGCGCGGCGTTCTGCAATTCGGCCTTCATCGCTGCGAGCACCCTGGCGGTGGGGCTCGGCTCTGCGCCATAGGCCGCAAGCACGGGGCTGGCGATGATGACCGACCCGATGGCGACGGCGGCGGCGGCGGTCATGACCCCGCGTTCGGTCGCGAGCGCGGCGCCACGCATGGCCAGGAACGCCACTGCCGGCACCAGCGGCAGTGCGTAGCGGATAAATGAGGTGTCCTGGAACGCGAGGTGAAAGATCAAGTACGGCGCGCTGATGGCCGTCACCGCAACCAGCGTTCGCCGATCGCGCATCAGCAGGTGGGCGACGCCAGCTGCGGCCAGCGTGAGAACAATCGAACCAAGCACGACGGAATCCCAGGGGTCGATGAACGTCCGCATCAAGGCAAACGCCGCCGCCCGCGCGGACGGGTTGGTATAGAGCATCTCGCCACCGGCAAAGTCTTCGCCGGCCTGCGTGCCGAGCGCCGCCAGGTAAGGACCGAGGCCGCCGCTCACGACCAGAAGCGGGACGCCCCAGGCCAGGCCACCGACCACGAACATGATGCCGCCGCCGATCATCGCGCCCGCCACCCCGCGGCCAACGCGATCCAGCAGCACGAGGAGCAGCAGTGGCAGCGTCAGCCACACGGTTTGGGTTCGCATGCCGATGCTGAGCGCGGCCAACAGCGAGCCAATCACGATCATCCGCCCCGATGCCGCGGTCATCGCCGGAGCGAGCCGTCGATCCCCGTCTGGGCCCGGCGACTGGCGCCACCATGCCAGCATCAGGCAGGCTTGCGCCGCGAGGGCAAACGCCAGGCCGGGCAGATCGCTCATGGGTCGAGCGGCGAGGTACCAGAACAACGGGCAGGACACCGTCACCACCGTGGCGCCAAAAGCCTCGATGTGCAGGGTGGCCCACGGCGAACCGGATCGCGGGGAGCGCGACGTGAGGCTCGAGAACACTGCGTATAAGCACGCAATCGCGACCAACCCTGCCAGCAACGACACCACCGCCAGCGCGCGCGCCTCCAAAGACGACTCCGGCACACTCCCCATCAACGGCGAGACGATCGCTCGCGCCACCTTGCCCATGGCGATATACAGCGGGTAGCCCGGCGGATGCGGGCGGTGCTCGGCGACGTTGAAGTCGCGGACGCCGAGCGCAAAGTTGACCGAGTCGATGTCTTCGAGCGAGTTAGCGAGAAACGGAACGTGAGCCAGCGCGAAGACGAGCGCCAGCGCGGCGAGCAGCCGCGGCGCGGTCACGACACCGGGCGCAGGCGAAGCGCCTCGTTCAAGCTGCCAAGCCGGTAGCCTTGCAGGTCGAGGCTGACGTATTGATAGCCGAGCGCCTTGATGCCTTCGACGAGTTTCGCATTGACCGCCGGATCGAGCGCGCGCGGCATCTCGGTGCGGGCCAATTCGAGGCGCGCCACCGTGTCGTGATGGCGGACGCGGAAGATGCGGAATCCCAGGTCGCGTAGCACTTGTTCAGCCTGCTCGATTTGCCGCAACGCCGTGTCGGTCACTTCGCTGCCGTAGGGAATGCGCGACGACAGGCACGCGGATGCCGGCTCGTCCCAGCTGTTCAAGCCGGCCTGCCGCGACAACTCGCGGATGTCGTCCTTGGTGAGATCGGCTTCGTCCAGCGGGCTGCGCACACCGTGCTCGCGCGCGGCCTGGCGGCCTGGGCGGTAATCGCCACGGTCGTCGGCGTTGTTGCCGTCAACGATCACGGCAAGGCCCCTGGCGCGCGCCACTTCGGCGAGGCGGCCGTAGAGCTCGTCCTTGCAGAAATAACAGCGGTTCGCCGGATTGGCGCGGTACTCGGGCCGATCCAGTTCGGCGGTGTGAATCACCTCGTGGGCCAGGTGGTGGTCGCGCGCGATGGTGAGCGCGAGTTGACGGTGCGTGTCGGGATAGCTCGGACTGTCGGCGGTCACGGCCAAGGCTTTCGAGCCGAGCGCCTGGGCGGCGGCGATCGCGAGGTACGCGCTGTCGACGCCACCACTGAAGGCGACCAGGACGGAGTCGTAGCCGGCAAGAATCCCGCGCAGGCGCGCCGCCTTGCCGGCGAGGCCGCTACTCGTCGTCGTCCTTATCGTCGTCGTCTTTGTCCTCGTCGTCGGCATCCTCGGCCTCGCCGTCCTTCTCTTCTTCCTCTTCTTCTTCGTCTTCCTCGTCTTCATCGGCGAGTTCGAATTCAAGCGGCGAGTCGCTGGCGACCCGCAGGAACGAACCGCACTCCGTGCAGGTGAGCTCGTCGCCGATGTCAACATCGAACTCATCAACATCAATTGGCGAATCACACTCGGGACAAATCGCGGACATGCTCGGCGCTCCTTGGCGGCGTTGAAGTGGACGGACGGTCCCGCAAATTATAGCGAGAACCTGATACAGTCTGCAATGAATTGGCAGCGCGCCGGCGCACGATATGACGTCTCCCATTTTAGAACGCAAGACCGTACTGGTCGCTGCCAATACGCCGTTCGTGCGGGATCGGTTCAAGGCCGCGCTTGACGCGGCCGGCCACCGCGCGGTGGTGGTGAAGAGCGTCGCCCAGTTGCTGGCGCAAGTCCGCGCCGACCTCGCCGACCTCGATCTCATCGTACTGGATCTGCGCATGCCGCATGCGTCCGGCGTCGAGCTGGTGCGGCGCATCCGCAAGCTCGATGAGGGCCACCTGCCGATCCTGGTGTTCAGCGGCACGGTGACGAGCGTGGAGGAAGTCCGCGAGCTGGCGGCCTTGGGCGTGGGCGGTTACCTCAATGAGTACAGCGCGGTAGAGCACATTCTGCCGTCGATCGCGCCGCACCTGTTCCCGGACAACTTTAATCGGCGCGGCGGGCCCAGGGTGGTGATGGGCATTCCGGTGTCGTATCGGGCGGGCGGGACGATCGCGGCAGCCCTGTCGCTGAACTTGAGCCGCGGCGGAATTGCGATTCGCACGTCCAGGCCGCTGCCGCGTGACGCGGCGGTGAAGCTGCGGTTCGCGCTGCCAGGATCAAAGCGGCAACTCGAAACCGAAGGCGTTGTGTGCTGGAGCGACCAGCGGGCCGGCATGGCCATGCGCTTCACGACCGTGACGCCCGCCGATCAGGCCGCGATCGACGAGTTCGTGAACGCCCACTTCTTCCGTTCGGTCAAGGCCACCTGACTATTTGAACTTGCGTAAGCGAACCGCGTTGGCCACCACCAGCGCCGAAGCGCCAGTGTCGGCGAGCACGGCCATCCAGAGTGTCGCGACGCCGAACATTGCCAACGCCAGGAACGCGGCCTTCAGCACAATCGACACCGCGACGTTGACGCGAATGTTGCTGAGCGTGGCGCGGCTCAGACGAATTGCGTAGCGAAGCTTTGACAGGTCGTCGGTCATCAGCGCGATGTCCGCGGCTTCAATCGCCACTGCGCTTCCCATCACGCCCATCGCAATCCCGACATCTGACGCCGCGAGGGCTGGCGCATCGTTGACGCCGTCGCCGACCATGGCGACCGAACCAAACTCGCGGCGCAGCGACTGGACCGCCGTCACCTTGTCGTGCGGCAGCTGCTGGGACTTGACGATGTCGACGCCGAGCTCACGGGCGATGGCTTGTGCCGGCGCATGGTGATCGCCGGTGATCATTGCCACCCGCGTGCCCTCGTGCTGCCGCAGGTCTGCCACGAGTCGCGCGGCATCTGCCTTGGGACGGTCGCGCAAGCCGAGGACGCCAATCGCCACGCCATCCTGGGAGACCAGGACGGGCGACAGGCCTTGCGCCGTGACGCCTTCGGCGGTGTCAGCAAGGATCGGGCTGAGCCAGCCGCGCTCGTCGAACAACCGCGGCGTGCCGCAGACGATTGCCGACCCGGACACGTTGCCTTCGACGCCGAGGCCGGGGAGAGCGCGCACGTGTGATGGCGTGGCCAGGATGGCACCGGCACCGATGGCGTGCGTGACGATGGCCGCGGCGATCGGGTGTTCGGACTGCGCCTCCACGGATGCGGCGAGGCGAAGCAGATCGGCCGGCGCGGCCCCTGCGAGAGGGATCACGACGTCGACACTGAACGTGCCGGTGGTGAGCGTACCGGTCTTGTCGAAGGCCACGACCCGCACTCCAGCCAGTCGCTCGAGGTGCGCGCCGCCCTTGAAGAGCACGCCGTGGTGGGCGGCGCCCGACAATGCCGAGACCACCGAAACCGGTGTCGAGATGACGAGCGCGCACGGGCACGCGACCACCAGCAGAACCAGCGCGCGATACAGCCACACGTCGAACGGCTGTGCGGCAACGAGCACCGGCAGCGTCGCGACCAGGGCCGCGAGGATCACGACCGTTGGCGTGTACCACGCCGCAAAACGATCGATGAACTGTTGTACCGGCGCCCGCTGCGCCTGTGCGGTCTCCACCAGGTGGACGATCCGCGCCAGTGTGGTGTCGGCGGGGCGGCGGGTGACGACCACCGTCAGGACGCCGTGTCCGTTGATGGTGCCGGCGAATACCTCATCGCCCTCGCCCTTCTCGAGCGGGAGTGACTCGCCAGTAATCGGCGCCTGATTCACGTCCGATCGACCGCTCTGCACGATGCCGTCCAGAGCCAGCTTCTCGCCCGGTCGCACAATCATCACGGCGCCGGGGGCGACCGCAGCAATGGGCATGCGACGTTCGCCGGCCTGGTCGCGGACCAGCACCTCGGCGGGCGCGGAATCAAGGAGGCGGCCGATGGCCTTACGCGCGCGGTCGAGGCTTTGGACCTCGAGCCACTGGGCGGCCGCGAACAGCGACACCACCATCGCGGCCTCTTCGAACTCGCCGATCGCCACTGCGCCCATGACCGCGACCACCATCAACGCGTTGATATCGAGAGAGCCACGGCGCAGCGCCTGGTAGGCGCGCTGCACCGGAAAGATGCTGCCGATCAGCGCTGCCACGACGAACATCCCGTTGACCCATGCGGGCTGGCCGGCGAACCACCCGAGCATGCAGGCGACCATTACGAGGGCGGCCGCCATCGCCGTCACCCAGCCGCGAACATGCGCGCCGGTCGGCGCCGGTGTGAGGTCGTCGCAGCAGGTCGAGCAGCCAAGAGCGGGCGTTTGCGAGGTCGCGGTGGTCGTGCTCACCTTCGCCTCCCGCCCACGGCCCTGGCAGGTTTCGGGATGCGCGGATCCCGGAGCCCGGATCCTTGATCGCGGTGCTCTTCCACGTGCTGCAATGTCTGCCGGAAAATCGACATGATGTGCTGGTCGTCCAGCGAGTAGAAGACCACCCGGCCATCGCGCCGCGGGCGCACCAGCCGCATGCCGCGTAGCAGGCGCAGTTGATGCGAAACCCCGGACTGGCTCAGGCCCAAGACCGCGGCCAGGTCGCACACGCACAACTCGCCGTGCGACAGTGCGTCGAGCATGCGCACTCGCGTCGGGTCGCCGAGCGCGCTGAACGTGTCGGCCAGCGACTGCACCACGGCCGGCGCCGTCAGCGCGGCGCGAATCTTGCGGACGCGGGCCAGGTCAATCTCGACGAGGTCGCAGACGTCATCAGGCTTGAACATATGAGCAGTTGTTCATACATTAACGCAGGCCGACGGCGCGCGTCAAATGGTGGGGTCTGACCCCTCAGGGCACCAGTAAGAGGCGGTGGCGGGAGGCAGCCTGGACGGCTGCTCGGGAGAACGGCTGCAGGCGGTACCGGCCTTCGCGCCAAATCTCGCTCTGGTCAAAGTAGTGCGGACTGAGCGGGTGTCCCGACTGGCCCGACGGCAACGCGACGCGGGATTCGTCCCACTGTCCCGCATGCAACAACTGGCGCCACGAGGGATATTCCCAGGCTGCGAACGGCTTCAGGCGGCTCCAGCTGACGCGCATCACCGTCGTGCCGTCGCCCTCAATGGGCACGGGGCCGCGGTTAAAGAACCACGCCAGCGGGAACGCGACGGCGCCCAGTGGATGATCGAAGTGGGCCGCGTGCAATTGATTCCAGGCGCGCTTGTCGTTGCCGCCGTACTCGTTCTGCAGCCGCTCTTCAGCGTCGCGCGCGGCCAGCAGCATGATCTCGTCGCGCGTCTCGCGGCGGTCCACCGTCGTGAGGTCGTCAAACCAGCGCGACTGGCGATCGGCAAGGACGACGTGCAAGCCGGCGAAGCGCTCGGCTCCTGCCCATTCATAAAACGCGAGAAATAGCTGCTCGTCCATCTCGTCGATGAAGGTGCGCCGCCACAGCGCATCTTCGAACGCCTCGTACAGCGACACCACCGGTCGCGCGTCAACCACGCGGTCCCACTGCGCCAGCCGGTTGAGCACGCCCACCGCGGATGCGTCGGCGGCCCGGCCTCTGCCAACCTTCAGCGCGCTCTCAACCCCTCCCAGCACCGCGTCAGCGGCGAGGCTGCGACGATCGTTCTGCAACACCAGCATCGCATCCAGATCGACGCTGTCGGGCTGCGACAACCGGTCGAGCAACCGCGTCGCGCGGAATGGCGCCGCCCAATCCCTGGTAATCAGGCCCTGAAACCCTCGGTCGATCTCGTTGTTGGCGGATGAGATGAAGCCGGCCGCCGGATTGATGGCGCGCGGTAGCGACGAGGACGGCATGGTGTCGACCCACGCGCCGGCCCCGCTCGCGCCATCGAGCGGCAGGCTGCCATCACCTCCCGCACGCACCGGTAAGCGCCCGGACATGACGTAACCGATGTTGCCGTCGACGTCGGCGTAGACGAGATTCGACGACGGCACCGAGAACAACTCCACGCCAGCGGTGAACGAGGTCCAATCAGTCGATCGGTTGATGGCCTCGAACGATCCGGCAAGATCGCCGCCGGCATGCCAGCGAATGGAATAGGCGCGACGCTCATCCGTCGGGCGGCCCTCGGGCGACAGCCACGAGGGCGGCGCATCCCAAGCCAGGCCGACGTCAGCGAAAATGGGACCGTTCCTGGTCTTCCACACTTCAAATCGATATGGCTGTGAATGACCGCGAACGGGAATATCGGCGGGCGTGATCTCGACCGGCACCCACTCGCCACGATGAAACGCGCGCTGCTTGCCGAGGTCGACGCGCTCCAGGAACAGGTCCTGAACGTCGGCGCCGGTGTTGGTAATGCCCCAGCCGACACGCGCGTTGTGGCCCAAGACCACGAACGGCACGCCGGGAATGGTGACGCCCGCAACGTCGAGACCCGCGGCCACGAGGTGCAGTTCGTACCACACGGACGGCAGCTCGATCGGCAGGTGCGGATCGTTGGCGAGAATCGGCCGCCCGCTCTTGGTCTTGCGTCCGGCGACCACCCAGTTATTGCTGTTACCTCGCTTCACGCCAGGGCGAAGCCACTCGAGGCCTGGGAGCCAGGGGGCCTCGGCCCTTCGGGCCGCCGTGAGACTCGCAGCTTCACCGCTCGTAGGGCTCGGTGCTTCCACCCTCGCGCGAAGCGCTTCGGCGGACAAGTCGCGCCTCGTAGCGGTCGGCGGCTTCACGCCCTGCTGGGGGACGGCCGGGCCGCCCAGGACGGTTGGACCATCGGCCGGGTAGCGCCCGCCCAATTCTCTTGCGGCGGTCTCGCCCAGCTTCGACGCCAGGGCTCCCCTCACCAGCTCCGCCTGGTGATTCTCAGACAGGCGCCAGGCGAGCAAGCGGCCGACGGCCATCGAATCCTCTGGGGTCCACGGAGCGGGGGTCAGACCCAACACCTGCAGCTCGATTGGCCGCCGGCGTCCCGTCAATTCCGCGGCGACCGCGTTGACGCCCGCGGCGTATCGCTCGAGCGCCGCTCGCACCGCCGGGGTCGCGCGCGCCCACTCGTCCTTCGCGGCCTCCCGCAGGCCAAGGGTCAGGAACCGCTGATCGATCGGCAGCGTCGCCTCGCCCATCACTTCGGAGAGCCGGCCCAGTGTGACCCGCCGGTACAACTCCATTTGCCAGAGACGGTCGCGCGCATGCAACGCTCCGGCCACAAACCACGCGTCGTCCGCATCGCGGGCATAGGCGGTGGGCACGCCGTAGCCGTCGATCAGCACCTCGACCGGCGCTTGCAGGCCAGACAGGGCCAGTTGGCCGTCTAAAGCAGGCAGGGAGCCGCGTAACCACCACCACACGGTGCCTGTGGCTAGCAGAACGAGCGCGATTGTCGCAAACAGGATTCGCTTCACGTGTTTCTCACGCGATATTCTCACGCGGGGGCCGGGCAGGCCCGGCTTGCCGCATTCAAGCGGTTCGCATAGGATGGTGGGCTGATCGCGTCTAATTCGCGACCGGCCTAGAGCTTACACTGTTTTCAAATATCGGAGACCTCTCGTGATCGAGGTTCAGCATCTGTCGAAACGCTACGGTCCGTTTACGGCCGTAGACGATGTCAGTTTCCGCGCGGAGTCGGGTGAGATCCTCGGGTTCCTGGGTCCAAACGGCGCGGGCAAGACCACCACCATGCGCATCATTACCGGCTACATGCCGGCTAGCGAAGGCACGGCCACGGTGGCCGGGCATGATGTGTTCGCGCAGCCGATCGAGGCCAAGAGGAAGACGGGCTACCTGCCCGAGACACCTCCCCTTTATCCGGACATGACCGTTCGCGAGTACCTGACCTTTGTCGCCAGGATCAAGGGCGTGCGCAAGGACATCAAGGGTCGCGTCGACGAGGTGATGAAGAAAACCTGGGTGGCTGACATGGCCAACCGACACTGCGGCAAACTGTCCAAGGGTTACAAGCAGCGCGTCGGCCTCGCCCAGGCCCTCATCCACAACCCTGAAGTGCTGGTGCTCGACGAGCCGACCGCGGGCCTCGACCCCAAGCAGATCATCGAAACCCGGCAGCTCATACGCCAGTTGGCCGGCAACCACACCATCGTGCTCAGCACCCACATTCTTCCCGAGGTGTCGCAGACCTGCCAGAAGGTCGTGATCATCAACAAGGGCAAGGTCGTGGCCATCGATACCCCAGATGCGCTGACCGAACGGCTGCGCGGCGCGGTCACCATGTATCTGCAGGCGCAGGGTCCGGTCGCCGACATGCAGCGCGCGCTCCAAAGCGTCGCCGGCGTGGCCCGGGTCCACGTCGCCGATCACAAAGACGACACGGGCATCTTTGAAGTGGATACCGACAAGGGCGCCGACGTGCGCCGCGAGCTGGCCACCACGATTGTTCGCGGTGGCTGGGGATTGCTGGAGCTGCGGCCGGTGCGCGTCAGCCTCGAAGACATCTTCTTGAGCCTGACTACCGAAGAAGTCGCGACCGCTGAACCGGCGGACCCGTCCGCCGACACCTCGGCGACGACTGAAGCCACGGAGGTGCGTGGTGCGTAACGTTGCCGCCATCGCCCAGCGCGAGTTGAACTCGTATTTCTCGTCGCCGATCGGCTACGTGCTGGTGGGCTTCTTCGCGCTCCTGTTCGGTTACTTTTTCTACGCCGCGCTGTTCTTCTTCGAACAGCAGAGCATGCAGGCGGGCATGAACCCGACCCAGGCGCTGAACATCAACCAGATGCTGATCGGCCCTACCTTCATGAACACCACGGTGATCATGCTGCTGGTGTTTCCGCTGATCACCATGCGGACCTACTCCGAAGAGAAGCGCTCGGGCACCATCGAGTTGCTACTCACCTCGCCGCTGACCGACCTCGAGATCATTCTCGGTAAGTTCCTCGGCGCCATGTTGCTCTACTCGGCCATGCTCAGCGTGACGCTGATTCACATGGCGGTGCTGTTTGCGTTCGGCAACCCCGAATGGAAGCCGATTGCGACCGGCTACCTCGGCTTGCTGCTGATGGGCGGCTGCTTCCTGTCGCTCGGCCTGTTCATTTCGAGCCTCACCAAGAACCAGATCGTCGCCGCGATGGCGACGTTTGCGGTGTTCCTGCTGCTGTGGATCATCAACTGGCTGAGCGGCGCGGTTGGTCCGACCGGCCAGGCGATCATGCAGCACCTGTCGATCACCGAGCATTTCGATGACTTCTCGAAGGGCATCATCGACACCAAGCACGTGGTCTATTACCTGAGCTTCATCGCGTTCGGCCTGTTCCTCACCATGAAGTCGGTCGACAGTGAAAGGTGGCGAGGCTAACCATGGCAACCAAGGTTTTCGGCATCATCGGCTGGATCGGCACGGCACTCGTGTTCGGCGCCGTGGCGCTGCGCATGTTTCGCCCCGAGTGGAACCAGTACGCCACCTACATGGCGTGGGCCGGCCTCGCGTCGGTGCTGCTCTACATGGCGGGGCAGTGGCGCGACGTGGCCACCTTCTACAAGGGACGCGGCGCCCGCTACGGCACCATGTCGATAATCAGCATCGTGGTGTTTCTCGGCGTGCTGATCGCGGTCAACTACCTGGCCACCCGGCAGAGCAAGCGGTGGGACTTGACCTCGAACCAGGTCTACAGCCTGTCGGATCAGACCATCAAGATCCTGAGCGAGCTGAAGGCACCGGTGAAGTTCGTGGTGTTCGAACGCGCGGATCGCGCGCCCATGCATCGCAGCCGCCTGGACACGTTTGCCTACCACTCGAGCCAGGTCAGCACTGAGGTCGTCGATGCGGACCGCGATCCACTGCGCGCGGACGCGGCCAAGATCGAGTCGTTGCCGACCATCCTGATCGAGTACCAGGGACGCACCGAGAAGGTGTCCAGCAGCGACGAACTGGCGTTGGTCAACGGCCTGATCAAGGTCACCACCGGTCAGGTCCGGAAGGTCTACTTCACGCAGGGTCACGGCGAGAAGGACACGGCGTCGACCGAACGCACCGGATACAGTACGGTGAGCCAGGCCTTGACGCGCGACAATTTCGCGGTGGAATCGCTCGTGCTGATCACGCAGAAGACAGTCCCAGACGACGCCTCGGTGGTGGTGATCGCCGGCCCGAGCACTGACTTTTTCCAGCCGGAAATGGACGCGCTCAATGCGTATGTGTCGCGTGGCGGCAAGGTGCTGGTGCTGCTCGATCCGACGACCAAGCCTGAATCGCCTGCCCAGCCGTTGCTGAAGCAGTTTCTCGCCGATTGGGGCATCAGCGCCGGCAACGACCTCGTGATCGACGCCAGCGGCCTCGGGCAAGTGCTCGGCACGAGCGACGCTTCGCTGCCGGTGGTGGTTGACTACCCACCCCACGGGATCACGGCCAGCTTCGGCCGGGTGATGACCGGCTTCCCGATGGCGCGTTCGATGGCGCCGATCGAGGGCGGTTCCAACAGCCACACTGCCCAGCCGTTCATTACCACCAGCGCGCAGAGCTGGGCCGAAACCGACCTGGCCTCGCTCTCAACGGGCCAGGTTGCGCTCAACGCCGAAAAGGGCGACAAGCAGGGGCCCGTGACGCTCGGCGCTGCCGCGTCAGCGGCGGCCACCAATGTCCCTGCGCCTGCTGGCAATGCCAGTCCGGCAGCGCCGGATGCACCCAAGCCGGAGTCGCGCGTCGCGGCCATTGGCGACTCCGACTTTGCGGCGAACTTCGCTGTCGGCATCCCGGGCAACAGCGACCTGTTCGTCAACGCCGTCAGCTGGCTGGGCCAGCGCGAAGACCTGATTGGTATTCGCCCGCGAGCGCCCGAGGATCGCCGTCTGACGTTGACCGCCGATCAGCAACAGCGGATCATGCTGCTCTGCCTGCTGATCATCCCCGGCATCGTGTTCGCGTCCGGCATTTACACCTGGTGGCGGAGAAGGTAAGCGACGTGCGCGGACTGACATCCACTCTCGTTCTCGTCATTGTTCTGGCAGGGCTTGGCGGCTACATCTACTTCGTCGATTCGAAGCGCCCCGAGACAGGTGCTGAAGGCGACGCCGCCAAGACCAAGGTTTATACCCTCGAGGTCGACAAGATCGACGAGGTAAAGCTCACCTACAACGGTGAGACCAGCCTGCTGCGCAAGTCGGCGAGTGGCTGGGCGATGGTCGAACCCGTGCAGACCGACGCCGACCCGGCCGAAGCCGTCAGCCTGGCGCAGGCGCTGACCAACCTCGAACTGGTGAGAGTGCTCGACGAGAACCCTGGCGACCTGACGCCGTTCGGCCTGGCCGCGCCGCCGATTGCGGTGGAGTTCAAGGGACCAGGGGTGAGCGGCTCGCTGAAGCTCGGCAGAAAGACCCCGACCCAAGGCGAGCTCTACGCCCAGAAGAATGGCGAGCAGGCAGTGTTCCTGGTTTCATCGTTCCAGGAAACCAACTTCAGCCGCACCCCGTTCGACCTGCGGGACAAGAAGATCCTGAAGTTCGATCGCGAGAAAGCCGACGCGGTGACTCTGGCGCGCGATGGCAACACGATGGCGCTGGCGCGGACTGGCAGCGATTGGAAGGTCACCGGGCCGGTGGCATCACGCAGCGATTACAGCGCGATTGAAGGGCTGCTGACGCGGCTGTCGACGTCGAATATGTCGAAGCTGCTCGAGAGCGACGCCAGGGACCTGGCAAAGTACGGCCTCGACAAGCCGGTGATGACCATCACCGTGGGCGCCGGCAGCGCCAAGACGGTGCTCGAGGTCGGCAAGACCGAGAACCAGCAGACCTACGCGCGCGATGCCTCGCGGCCCATGGTGTTCTCAGTCGACACCACCTTGCAGGCTGACCTGATCAAGCCCTTCGACGACTACCGCAAGAAGGAACTGTTCGAACTGCGCGCCTTCTACGTGACCAGGCTGCGCGCCGTGCTGGATGCGCCGGGCGGTCCGAAAACCTACGAGCTCGAGAAGGTCAAGGGCGAGAAACCGACCGACAGCGACACCTGGAAGGTCACGCGCGTGGGCGGCGCCTCGCACACCGCCAACGCCGAGGCCATGGACGACCTGCTGGCGAAGCTGGTGGCCCTCAAGGCGGAAGCGTTCGTCGACCCCAAGATCAAGACCGGACTCGACAAGCCGGCGCTGGTCATCAGCGCCAGCTTCGACGAAGGCAAGTTCGAGCGCGTGCGCTTTGGCCAGGTTGGCGAGACGGCGTTCGGCTCGCGCGAAGGCGAATCCGTGGTCGCGAGGATCGAGAAGGCGTCGATGGAAGCCGCCATGCAGGCGTTCGACATGGTGGTGATGCCGCCGGCGCCGCCTCCCGCCCCGGCCGCTGACAAGGCGGGCGAAAAGAAATGACGGCGGCAGGCCGGCGCCCCTCGACGATGTTCGGGGCTGGCCGGCTCGCCGCCGCGATCCTCGCGGTGCTGCTATTTGCCTCGGCCTGTGCGGCGCGGCAACCCGCCGTTGTCCGCGCACCGACCCTTCGCGAGGCACTCGACAAACCCGATCATCACGAGCAGCTGCGGCGCGACCTGCGCGCGATTTTCTCCGCGCGATCGGTCGATCACGGCTTGTGGTCGGTGGCGGTGCATTCCCTCAAGCGCGGCGAAACGCTGTTCAGTTCCAACTCGTTTCGCCTCCAGGTTCCCGCCTCGAACCAAAAGGTGCTGACCACCGCCGTCGCCGCGGAACACCTCGGCTGGGACTACCGCTACACGACGCAAGTCTTTGCTACCGGCCCGATCACGGACGGGCAGATCGACGGGGACCTCATCATCGTCTCGAATGGCGATCCCACCATCAATCCCCGCCACCAGTTGCGCTGGCAGGCGTTTGACGACTGGGCGAAGCAGCTCGCCGCCAAGGGCGTGCGGGTGATCAATGGGCACCTGGTCGGTGACGACAACGCGTTCGCCGAACCGGGATGGGGACTGGGATGGTCGTGGGACGACTTCGCCCTGGGCTACGGCGCACCAGTCAGCGCGCTGCAATACAACGAGAACCAGGTCGAGCTATTGATTGGTCCCGGCCTCGAGCCCGGCGGCCGGGCCGTGATCAGCGTGTCGCCGCCTGGCAGCGGACTCACCATTGACCATCAGGTCGTCACGGCGCCCGCCGGCGGCGATAGCCGAATTTCACTCGAGCGCGTGCCGGGCACGAACGTGCTGACCGTGCGCGGGCAGATGGCGGCCGGCGCCACCGCGGTCCGCGAGACCGCGGCGGTCCCTAATCCCACGGTGTTCTACGTCAACGCCCTTCGCGAAGCGCTGTCGCGCCACGGGATTGTGGTCACTGGGCGCGCACTCGACATCGACGAAGCGCCAGCCCTGCCCGACATGTCGAAGGCGACGTTGCTGCTCGAAGACCGCTCGGCCTCGCTGTTCGAGATTGTTGACGTCACGAACAAGTGGAGCCGCAACCTTTACGCAGAGACCCTGCTGCGATCGCTGTCCCCTGCCGGAGCACCGGCGACCACCGAGGGCGGGCTCAAGGTGCTGACCGAGACCTTGCGCACCTGGGGCATCGGCGGGGATTACTTCCTGGCGCGTGATGGCTCTGGACTCTCGCGCTACGACTACCTCACGCCAGACGCGCTGATCGGCGTGCTGACCTACATGTGGATCAACCCCCTGCTGGCCGAGAACTTTCGCTCGTCGCTGCCGGTCTCGGGCGTCAGCGGCAGCCTGGCAAACCGGTTGAAAGGTACGCCCGGAGAGGCCCATGTGTGGGCCAAGACAGGATCGATGTCACAGGTGCGCTCGCTCGCTGGCTATGTCGTCACCGCCGAAGGCGAGCCGTTGGTGTTTGCATTCATGGTCAACGGCTTCCGGGTGCCGATCAGGGAAATCGACGCCGCCATGGACCTGGCGCTTCTCAGGCTCGTGGAGTTCAAGCACCCCAGCCTGCTGCCGTAGCCTACAGGTGGACGAAGCGGCCGAAGATCACGGCCATCAGCATACCCACCGATCCCACCGCGAGCGCGCCGGCCATGCCAACGGCGAACGGCTTCATGCCGACGCCCTTGAACACCGCGAAATTGGTGTTCAGGCCGACGGCTGCCATCGCCGTTCCCAGTAAAATCTGCGACGCCCAGTAGTCACCCAGCTGCTTGGTAATCGACGCCCACGAGGCGGCATCCCAAAGCCCAAACGCGGCGCCATTCGATCCGAGTGTCGCATCGCCAATCGATCGCACAACTGCCATGGCAACGAAGCCGACGACGAAGCCGGGAATCAGCGCGGTCCACTTGGTCTTCTTTTTCGCGCCGCCGACAGCCGCCTGCGTGGAGCGAATATGCAGCCACGTCAGCAGCGGAATGACCGCCGCCAGAAAGATATTGCGCGTGAGCTTCGTAACGGTCGCCACCCGCAGCACCACATCGTCGGAGTAGACCTGTTTATAAGTGAGGGCGGCGCCGACCACTTGCGACGTGTCGTGAATGGCCGTGCCCAGGAACAAACCAATCGTCTCTGATGAGGTCAGCAGCGAATGCGCAAGATAGGGATAGACCAGCATCCCGAACAGGCCGAAAGCGACGACGTTCGCCACGGCATAGGCCACTTCGCGTTCGTCTGCCTCAATCGCCGGGGCGACCGAGACAATCGCGGTGACGCCGCAAATGCTGGTGCCGGCGGCGATCAGTGTGCCAAGCCGCGGCGGCAGGCCGAGCTTCTTGTTGAACCACGTCACGAACAACAAGCCGGTGGCGATCGCGGCAAGCACGACCGGCAGGCCGGCAATCCCCAGCTTGACGACGTCGAACAAGCTCAGGCGAATGCCGACCAGCACAATGCCGGCGCGAAGAATGGTGGTAGTGGCGAACTTCAGTCCAGGCGTGAGTGATGCCGGCAGCGGTAGCGCGTTCCGAAGCAGTAATCCCAGCACGATGGCGACCGGGACGCCAGACACTGGACTGCTGCCGGTGAGGCCCTGTGCCGAGAGGATGGCGTGGCCAATCTGATCCGCGAGCCAGAAGCCCGCGAGCATGACGACCACCGCCGCCAGGACGCCCGGGAGCTGCTTGCCCACCGTCTCGCCCACCGTGGCCTTGGCGGAGGTGGGCTTCACTGCCCAACCAGCCAGACACCGCCAACGACCAAAGCCGCTGCGGAGGTGGCGTAGAGCATTCCGGTATAGCTGCGCGAGTGGCGGTTGAGTTTTGACGACAACAGGCCCACGGCGGCAGAGAACGCGGTCATGCCGGCGATCGCGCCGAGGCCGAACCCAGCGAGATACAGCGCCGACGCCAGCCGCGAGGGGAACGCCAGCGCGGGCAAGACACCGAACAGGTGTGAGCTGCCGGCCAGGCCGTGAATGGTCCCCATGGAGAACGACGTGCCGGCGTGGGTGTGTGAATGCCCATGCGGCTGACGATGCTGCTGGAATGCTCGCCACACACCCCAGCTGCCGATCAGGATCAGCGAGGCGCCGACCACCCGCTCGCTGTAGGCGGAGATGGCATCGAGCGGGAGTTGTTCCTTGAGCAGCAGCAGCAGCGTCGCGATCAGCAGGACGCCGATGGTGTGGCCAATCCCCCACTGCAGGCCGGTCAGCCACTGCCCGCGGGCGCGGACCGACGCGAGCGGCGCGACGGCGGCAAGATGATCCGGACCCGAAAAGACGTGCAGCAGGCCGGCGGCAATACCCGCAAGAAAAGCGAACATTTCAGAAACCCGTGCGAGGTTAGCGCTGAATCGATTTCAGCTGGAAAAATTCTTCAAGCGCGAGCGGGCCGATCTCCCGGCCGATGCCCGACTTCTTGTAGCCACCAAACGGTGCCAGCACGTTAAAACGGCCGCCGTTGATGTCAACCTGTCCGGTTCGCAGTTGTTTCGCGACGCTCAGCGCACGTTCGGGCGTTCCCGCCCACACGCCGCCAGACAGGCCATATGGCGAATCGTTCGCGATCGCTATGGCGTCTGCCTCGGTATCGTACGGGATGATCGCGAGTACCGGCCCGAACACTTCTTCCCGTGCGATTGCCATCTTGTTGTCGACGTTTGCGAAAATAGTCGGCTCGACGTAGAAGCCCTTCGCGGGTTCGGCCGGACGGCCACCACCGGCCACCAGCGTCGCGCCTTCCTGCTTGCCCTGCTCGATGAAGCCGAGCACGCTGTCGCGCTGCCCCGCCGACGCGAGCGGGCCCAGGCGGGTGTTCTTGTCGAACGGATCGCCGAGCGTGAGCTTGGCGAGCTGCGCTTTGGCCAACTCCACCGCCTCGTCATGACGCGACCGGGGTACCAGCATGCGAGTCCACGCCGAGCATGTCTGCCCAGAGTTCTGCATGCAGTTGTTCACGCCCGCAGCAATCGCCCGATCGAACGGGGCATCGTCCAAGACCACGAACGCCGACTTGCCGCCCAGTTCGAGGCAGACCTTCTTGATGCCGTCGCCGGCCACCGAGGCAATGCGACGACCGGCCTGCAGTGAACCAGTGAAGCTGACCATGTCGACCTCGGGATGCGCGACGATGGCCTCACCGACGACCCGGCCCGAGCCCGAGACGATATTGAGCACGCCCGCCGGGAGACCGATCTCGTGCGCGGCCTCGGCGAGCATGAAGGCACTAATCGGCGCCATCTCGGCGGGCTTCAGCACTACCGTGCAGCCGGCCGCGAGCGCCGGCGCAATCTTGCAGACGATTTGATGCAGAGGGTAGTTCCACGGCGTGATGCAACCGACGACGCCGATTGGTTCCTTGATGATGAGGGAGTTGCCCAGTTCGTCTTCGAGCTTGGCCTCGCGGATGAACCTGGCGTTCATCCCGATCATCATGATTGGGAACTCGACCTGCACCTTGGTGGCGTAACTGAGGGCGGTGCCAACCTCGTGCGCGATGGCTTCGGCCAGCTGCGGCACGCGCGTCTTCATGGCGGCGGCGAGCTTCTCGAGCCATTGGGCGCGGTCTTCCACCGGCACGCGGCTCCAGGTCTCGAATCCTTGACGTGCCGCGAGGACGGCCTTGTCGACATCATCGGCGGTGCCGCGCGGCACGCGCGCGACTTCCGCTTCGGTGGCTGATGAAATGACCGCAACGGTCTCGGTGCCGCTCGACGCCTGCCAGGCGCCGTCGTAATAGTGCTGGTCGTAGGAACTCATGAATCTTTCAATTCTACGCTACAGTTTCTCTTACGCGCACTCCGTGCGCGGGTGGATTCGCGCGTGCAGTTGTGCGCGGTTGGAGAACTGATGAATATTTTCGGCAAGACCTTCATTGTGACCGGTGGCGCCTCGGGCCTGGGCCGCGCCACCGCGGAGGCGATTCTCGCCGCTGGCGGCAACACCGTTCTTCTTGATGTGAACACCGATACCGGTGCCGCGGCTGAGCAGGCGCTCGGCGCCAAGGCCAGGTTCGCCCAGGCCGACGTGACCAGCGAAGAACAGGTAAGGGCTGCAGTCGACCTCGCGATCGCGGCCTTCGGTGGTCTCAACGGCGTCGTCAATGCGGCCGGCATTGGACCCGCCGCGAAGGTGCTGGGACGCAACGGCCCGCACCCGCTCGACCTGTTCGAGAAGACCCTGCGCGTTAACGCCGTCGGTACGTTCAACGTGATTCGCCTCGCCGCCGCAGTGATCTCGCAGAACACGCCCGACGACAACGGCGAGCGCGGCGTGATTGTCAACACCGCGTCGATTGCCGCCTACGACGGCCAGATCGGCCAGCCCGCCTACGCCGCCTCGAAGGGCGCGATCGTCAGCATGACGTTGCCAATCGCACGGGAGTTCGCGCAGCTGGGCATTCGGGTGGTGACGATTGCGCCCGGGATTTTTGATACGCCGCTGCTGGCATCGCTTCCCGAGGCCGCGCGCATTTCACTGGGCCAACAGGTGCCGTTCCCATCGCGCCTCGGCCGCCCGGCCGAGTATGGCGCGCTGGTGCGTCACATCATCGAGAACGAGATGCTGAACGGTGAAGTGATTCGCCTGGACGGCTCACTGAGAATGGCGCCCAAGTAGTGTCGCGTCGAGCGTGACGGTGTCGGCTTTCTCGGGGGCCTGCTCGGAATAGATCGACAGCGTGACTCGGCTGCAAGCGGGTCCGAAGGCAGCGGGGTCGAAGACGTAGAGCCCCTCGCGAATCACCCGCGTCGCCGAGACCCGGTGCTCGAGGACGAAGGGCTGAATCGGCACGACCTCGGCGCTGCCGCACGACGCGCGCATGCGAACGAAGCTGGTCTTGAAATCCTTGAACGGCGGCAGCACGGCACCCTGAGTCCGGGCAGCCTCGCGCGCGAGCCGCTTCCAGAAGCCCTCAACCATCTTCGGTGTCACACGGACGACCACCACCGCCGGCGGTGCTGCGAAGTACTCGGACCACGCACCGAAGTCTGTGAGCAGGCCGAGGCGGGCCTCAGCCTCGGGCGACCGCGAGCTGCGGCCGCCGGTCCGGTCTCCGCGCAGCTGCGCCTGGCGGATAGCCATCGGCGTGATGATGGCAACATCGAAGTCCGCTGACGACACCACTGGGGGTGCGGCCGTGCTCTTCGCGCTCTCGATCTCGCTGGCCGGGCTGGCCGGCGTTGGTTCCGTCGGCAATCTGGCAGGCTCGGGCGGCTTGCTGGCCAACGGCGGCGTAATGATCGCCAGCGACGGCTGGGCTGCCGCGATGGCGTCGCAGAGAATCCCCGCTCGGATTACGGTGACATCGGGCGAGCGGCTGCGATCACTCCCGGTCGCCAATGAGGTGAGTCCGACGAACGCACCGGCGATGCTGAACACCGGCCCGCCGTCGCCGCCGAACCCGAGCCGCAGGTCGGTCTCGACCGCACGCGTCGCGAAGCCCGTGACCTCTCCCAACTCCACATCCACAGGCCGCGCGAATGGCGCGGTGATGGCGCTAAGCCCCTGCCCTTCGGCGAGGGCCGCGCCTGGGGAAGGTGGGCAGCCAAGGGGGATCAGGGTGCGGCGAGCAATCACGCTGGGGTGGACCCATACGATCGCGATGTCACGCACGGGATCCGAAAACAGCACGCTGGCTGACACCTTCAGCTCAGGCGAGAGCTGTACGGCCACCGTCGATCCATTGGCAGCGGCCAGGCCGTGCGTCGCGATCAACCCTCGTGCATCGAACAGGAATCCCGTGGTACGCGAGGTTGGCGACCAGATCGCCATCACGCTGTCCAGCCACTTTCCAGCCAGGAACAACGGGTCGCTCTTCGCCGTGTCGGTTCCCGCCGATGTGAGCGGCGCACTCGCCGACACGATGTTGGCGTTGGCCGGCGTGAGTGCGAGCGTGATCTCTCGACCAGCGACAACGTCAATCATCTGCGTCCACTCGTACGCCTTGCCGGCAAACGGGGCGGGACGATCGGATTCGACGGTGTAGGAGCCGGGAAGCAGCTTGATTACCACCGCTCCATCGGGTCCCGTCAGGACTCTCCTGGGTACGGTGGTCGCGGGGTTGTCGCTGATCAGCAGGGCATGTCGCGATATCGGGGTCGGCTGCTGAGCCTCATCGAGCAGCGTCACCGTGACCCGCAAGGCGCCCGGCGACTGACCCGACAGCAGGATCGGGAACGCGATCAGAGTGGCCAGCGCCAGTGCAGGTGGCATGACGCAAGAGTATGGCAAGTGCGCCCGGTCAGCCTGGCGCCAGCGCAGATCTGGCGGCCTCAATCAGGGCGTCGCCGCTACCGGCCAATCCGCCGCCTTGGGCCAGGTCGGCCTTGCCGCCACCCTTGCCGCCAAACTGCGCCACCAACGACTTGAGCAGCGCACCGGCATCGGTGGTCGCCGTGCTGCCGCGCGCGATCACGACCAACGCCGGAGTGGTCGTCGTGAACAACGCTACGACGGCGTTCGGCTTCTCGGCCACCGCGGCCGCGGCGATCGCCTTCAGACCCTGCGCGTCCCAACCTTCGAGGGCCTCGACCAACACCACCTGGTCACCCGAAGGCATCGCCTTCTCGAGTAAGGCATGCGCTTCGTGAATCGCCAGCTGCTCCTGGAACCCTCTGAGCGTGCGTTGCTGCGCCTTGCTGTCTACCTGCATTCGTTCCACCGCGGCAGCCATCTCTTCCGGTGCTACCGACAAGAACTTCTGCGTGGCGGCGAGCGAATCGCGCAACAGTCGGAATTGATTGAGGGCGCGACCGCCGCACAAAAACTCGACGCGCGAACCGCCGCGGAACCTCTCCCATCCGCCGATCGCGATCACGCCAATGGCACCGGTCCGGGAGACGTGCGTGCCGCCACAGGCCGAGAGATCGAAGGCTTCAATCTCGATCAGCCGCAGCGGTCCCGTGCGGTTGGATTCCTTTCGTAACGGCAGGCTCGCGGCTTCTTCCGCGGATGCGAACCGAACCGCAACCGTGCGGTTTTCCCACACGATGCGATTGGCTTCGTCCTCGGCCCTGGCCACGTCGCTGGCGCTCACCTCACGGGCGAGGTCGATGGTCGCCGAGGCCGTGCCCATGTGAAAGCTCTCGGTGCGAACAGCGAACAGGCGATCGAAAGCCGCCGACAACACGTGCTGGCCGGTGTGCTGCTGCATGTGATCGAAGCGACGCGCCCAATCGATGGCGCCCTGGACGATTTCGCCGACCTTCAGCGAGCCCGCGGTGACATGCGCGATGGTGCCGTCTTCGCGATCGATGACTTCGCTGACCGCGGCGCCGCCGAGCGTGCCAGTGTCGAACGGCTGGCCGCCGGAGGCGGGATAGAACACGGTCTGATCCAGGGTGACGTGAGTGCGGCTGTCGACGGTGTCGACGGCGACCACCGTCGCGTCACACTCAGTGCGGTAGGGCTCGGTGTAGTAAAGACGATTGGTCATCGGTCGTGATCCGGGGGCACAATCGGCAGCTCGAAAAAGAACACCGCCCCGCCGCCGGAAGCGCGGCGGTAGCCAATGCGGCCGCCGTGCGAGCGGATGATGTCGTAGCTCACTGACAGGCCAAGGCCAGTGCCCTCGCCGACCGGCTTGGTGGTGTAGAACGGCTGGAACAGCTTGGCCTCGTCTTCGGGAGGCACGCCGGCGCCGGAGTCTTCGACCTCGATCCACGCCCAGCCGTCGCGATCGCCGGTGCGGACCACCACTTGCCGCCACTCGCCGCCGCTGTGGACAATGGCCTGTTCGGCGTTAATGGCGAAGTTGAGCAGTACCTGCTGCAACTCGGTGAAGATCGCCATCACCAGCGCCACCGACTTTTCATCGACCTCGACGCGGATATTGAACTCCTCGAGCTTGCGCTGCCGCAACTCCATCACCGACGCCACGACGTCGCGCAGCTTCACCGGCGAGGGCTCCGACATCTGCCGGCCGAATCGCGACAGGTTGCGGATGATGGCGCTGGCGCGCGTGCTCTCCTTCTGGATCAGCGTCAGGTCGGCTCGCGCTGACTCTGGCATGTCCTTGCGCATCTGCAGCAGTTCGGAGAAGCCGAGGATTGCCTGCAGAGGATTGTTCAACTCGTGGGCGACGCCCGACACCAGCACGCCGATGGCCGCCAGGCGCTCCTGCCGAATCACCTGCTGCTGCAGCGACTGCAGCTCCTCGCGCATCCGCCGCTCGTCATCGACCTGCGCGGCAATCGACTCGCGAGCGCTTTTCAGGTTGGTGATCATGCCGCTGACGGTCTGCTGCAGGTGCTCCATCTCGGCCGTCGGCATTGGGTGCGGATCAAGCGGCGACAGGTCGCCGCGGCTCACGCGGCGGGCGGTCTCGTCCAGGTGATCGAATGCTTTCAGCCAGCGGCGCCCAAAGGCAAACGCGACCCCGAAAACAAGGAGGGATGACACCAGTGAGACGCCGAAGTTGCGCTGAAAGATCGGGACTGTCCGCGCCCGGGCCACGCTGGTGGGAATGCCAACGCTCGCCAGCCAGGGTCCGCGTTCGACGACGGCGTTGCCAAAGACGCGCTCGATGCCGTCGACGCCGGTCCGAACCACGGTGGCAGGGACATCTTCAGGCTCGAGGCGCTCGGACGGTGATGCGATCGGACGGCCCACGTAGCGCGCGGCATCGAGGCTGCGGGCCACCACGACACTGTTGTGATCGGTGAGCGTCACCACCGAGCCGGCGGGCAGCGGAATGGACTTGAGAACCTGCTCAAGAGCTTCCAGGTGAACCGACAGGCCCATGACCCCAACGATCGCGTTGTCCAGCGACGTGATCGGGTAGCCCAGCATGATGGCATGCGCGGAATCGCCCGGCCCGCCCAGCATTGGGCTCATTCGCGTCTGGCCGGTCTCGGCAATCGACTTGAGCCACGCGGAATCGATCCGGCCTTCGACCCCGGCATCGGGCGGCCGTGCCCACGCTTGCACCTGGCCGTTCACGTCGGCCATCAATGCGTTATTAAGCACGCGGTCGCGTCCGCCAACCAGTGGCAACAGCACTTCGGTAGTGGCCGTGGGATCGAGCGCGCGCATGCTGGGATGGCGCGACGCGGTCAGCGCCACGGCATCGGCCGCCTCGAGATTGCGATTCACGTACACCACGACCGTTGCCGCCATAGTCGAGGTCTCGGCCGCGAGCTGGCGGACGTGTTCGCCATACGTGAGGTAGGCGCCGTAGCCAATGGCGAAGAACACCACGAGGGTGAGAATCGCAATGACGGTGAGGACCTGACGTTTGAGCGGCTGGGCCACGATGGTTACGGGCAAATGGTATCAGCCTGCCGGGGTGATGAGCGCGTCGGTTGCACCAGCTTCTGCAAAACCCGCTGCGCGAAGCCGGCAGCTGTCACAACCACCGCACGGCCGCCCCGACGGCGGCGGGTCGTAACAGCTGTGGGTCAGACCGTAGTCGAGATTCAGCGACAAGCCGAGGCGGATGATCTCGGCCTTCGAGAGGCTGATGAGCGGCGTATGGATGGTGAGGGGCCGTCCTTCGACGCCGGCCTTGGTGGCGAGCCGGGCGAGGTGCTCGAACGCCTGGATGAACTCTGGCCGGCAGTCGGGATACCCGGAATAGTCAAGCGCGTTGACGCCAATCACGATGTCGGCGGCGCCGAGGACCTCGGCCCAGCCAAGCGCCATCGACAGGAAGATGGTGTTGCGCGCCGGCACGTAGGTGTTGGGAATCTCGTTGGGATCGATCACGTGATCCTTGGGCACGTCGATCGCGGAGGAGGTCAGCGACGAGCCGCCAATCTGCGAGAGGTCGAGGGCGAGTTCGAGGTGGCGTTCCACGCCGAGCGCGGCGGCCACCGCGCGCGCGGCATCGAGTTCCCGGACGTGTCGCTGGCCGTAATTGATGCTGAGCGCCGACAGCGTAAACCCCTCGCGCCTGACGACGGCGGCAGCAGTATAGGAGTCGAGTCCCCCGCTCAGGAGGACGACGGCCCTAGACACCGCGCGTCTCCGGGGTCCAGATGTACTTGTGCACTTGCAGCTGAACACGCACCTCGAGACGATCCGCGATCACCCATTCAGCCAACTGCTTGCCGGCCAGCTCGCCATGCACCGGCGAAAACAGCACGGCAGCAACGCGCTCGGTCAGCTTCTCCCGCTGCACAATCGCCCGCGCGTACTCGTAGTCCACGCGGTCGCCGATCACGAACTTCACCTCGTCGGTGGGCGTGAGCAGCGCGATGTTGGTCCAGTCGTTCCGTTCCGACTCGCCCGAGCCGGGGCACTTCACGTCCATGATGCGGACGACGCCAAGCGGCACGTGTGCAATGCTGCGATGCCCGCCGGTTTCGACCAGCACGGTCTTGCCGGCATCGAGCAACCGCTGCATCAGCGGGTAGACGTCGGCCTGCAGCAACGGTTCGCCGCCGGTGACTTCCACAACTGGGCAGCCACGGGCCTCGACGTCGGCCACCACCTCGTCCACGGTCATCTTGTGGCCCTCGTGGAAGGCGTACGGCGTGTCGCACCAGCGGCAGCGCAGGTCGCACGCGGTAAGCCGCACGAAGACGCACGGCCGGCCGGCGTGGGTCGACTCGCCCTGGATAGAGTGGAATATCTCGTTGATCGTCAGCATGTTTCAGGGATCAGGGATCAGGGGTCCGGGAACCCAGAACTTGTTATTTTAACGTGTGCAGCTGCGGATCGGGACGTCGGGATGGAATTACCCCTCGGGGCGGGGCACGTGGAACGGAATCTTCTATCCGCTGCCGGAAGACCGCCAGCGCGGCTTCGACGAACTGTCGTTCTACGCCGAGCGGTTCAACCTCGTCGAGGTGAACAGCACGTTCTACGGCCAGCCGCGGCCCAACGTCACGCTCGGTTGGGCGCGGCGCACGCCGGGAGACTTCGAGTTCGCCGTGAAGCTGTACCAGAAGTTCACCCATCCGGGCATGACGACCGACCCCACGCCCCTGTCGCCGGCCGATGTCGATGCGTTCAAGGGCGGCATCGATCCGCTGGCGGCGGCTGGCAAGCTCGGCCCCCTCCTGGCACAGTTTCCGTCGAGCTTTCATTTCTCGCCAAAAGCGGTGGCCTATCTGGACTGGCTGCTGCGGACATTCGCAGACTACGAGCTGGCGGTCGAGCTGAGGCACGCGTCGTGGAGCGATGCCGCCGCCGAGACGCATGCGGTATTGAGCGCGCGCCACGTGGCCTGGGTGCAGATTGACGAACCCAAGTTCGATTCGTCGATTCGCCAGGATCTGTCGGCCGGAGCAGGCGAGCTGTTCTACCTCCGCCTCCACGGCCGCAATGCCGCGCAGTGGTGGCTCCACGATCACGCTGAGGACCGATACAACTACCACTACTCAGCGCAGGAACTGGCGCCCATTGCCAGCAAGGTGCGGCAGGCCCGGGAGGCCGCGAAGAAGGCCTACCTGTTACTGAACAATCACTTCTCGGCGCAGGCGGTGGCCAACGCCACCACGCTCAAGAAGATGCTGGACGAGCCCGTGACGGCGCCGATGCCGGCTGAGCTCGTCGAGCGGTTTCCGGAACTGGAAGGCGTCGCTACTTTGCCCCGCGCACGGTTACTCTGACAATGCGATCGGGCTGGGCAATCTTCATTACCACGTCCATGCCCGAAATGACCTTGCCGAACACGGTGTAGTCGGCATCAAGTCGATGCACGTCGGCCAATGTCACGTAGAACTGGCTGTCGGCCTTTGCCGCATCGCCGGCGTGTGCCATGGCGACCGCTCCGCGAACGTGGGTGCGAGTCTTCGAGATTTCGGCGACGCCGACCGTAGTGCCGCTGCCGCCACTGCCCCACGCGGCCTGCTTGGTCATGTCGCGGGTGGCCGGGTCGCCCATCTGGATCACGAAGCCCGGCACCACGCGGTGCACGCGCTGGCCGTTGTAGAAGCGCTTATTGACCAGCCCGATGATGTGCGCGACGGTCTTCGGCGCTTCGTTCGGATAGGTCTCAAACTCGAACGTGCCCTTCTCGGTTTCAACCACAATCACGGGACCGGCTCCCGGAGAGGTCTGGCCAGGCTTGGCCGCGGCCGCCGGCGTCTTGGCCGGAGCAGGCTTGGCCGGGGACGTCTGGGCAGAACCGGCTACGGCACCAGCCAACACACTTGCGAGAACGAACGTCAGAATCCGAACGGACATCGAGCTGCCTCCCCCTGTAGGGACAAACCTTCAGGTCTGTCCATCACGCCTGGATTTGCCGACGCGCTCGACACCGACGCGCTGGCAGTCGGAAATAATGGCGCAATCGCCACATCGAGGATACACCGGGCGGCAGACGTTCTGGCCCCAGGTCACGAGGTAGCGGTTGATCGCCGGCCACCAGCGACGCTGGAGGCCCCGGTAGAGGGCCTGCTCGGTCGTTTCGGGATCTCGGGTCTGGACCCACCCCAGCCGATTCGAGATTCGGTGCACGTGGATGTCCACGCAAATGTTGTTCTGGCTCTGGAAGGCCAGAATCATTACCAGGTTGGCGGTCTTACGCCCGACGCCGGGCAAGGTGATCAGCTCATCGAGTGTTGATGGCACCCGGCCACCGAACGTCGCGACCAGCACCTTGCTGGCCTCCTTCACGAATACGGCCTTGTTGCGATAGAAGCCGACTGGATAGATCAGCCTTTCGATCTGCCTCACGGTGAGCGCGGCGACGGCCTCGGCGGTGGCGGCCTTCTTGAACAGCCGCGTTGAGGCCGCCAGCGTGGTGGCGTCCTGGGTCCGCGCGGATAGCAGCGTGGAGATCAGGATCTGGAACGGTGCCTCTTGCTGGCTCTGCGAGATTTTTTCGACCGCCGGCAGTTCCATGCCGTCGATCTTTCGGGCGAGCGTGCGCATGACCCGCTCGATTGACGCTGCCGACACACCGGGCTTTTTTTTCATCCGAGCATGAGAAAAGGAACCCGGTTTCGTTACACCGGCGTAAGTGGCGGCTGGCCGTTGAGCACGGCAATCGCATTTGACACCGCGAGATCAGCCATGCCGGTGCGCGTTTCGGTGGTGGCGCTCGCCAGGTGGGGAATCAGCAGCACGTTCTCGAGCGTCATGAGGCCGGCGTGAATCGCCGGTTCCTTCTCGTAGACGTCGAGAGCTGCGCCGGCAATCAGGCGTTCCTGGAGCGCCCACGCCAGCGCGCCTTCATCCACGACCGGACCGCGCGACGTGTTGATCAGGTATGCCGACCGCTTCATCTTGGTCAGCGCCTTCTGGTCAATCAGGTGCCTGGTCTCGGGCGTCATCGGACAGTGCAGCGATACGACATCAGAGGACGCCAGCAGTCGATCCAGCGGCAGATGGGTGGCGCCGGGAATATCCGCGGGTGTGCGCGTCGCATAGGCCACTGTCATGCCGAAGGCCGGCGCCTTCTCGGCCACCGCGCGGCCAATCCGGCCCAGGCCGACCAGGCCAAGCTGCTTGCCTCGCAGTTCCATACCCAGCAGGTAGTCGAGCGCCCAGCCACCCCACGCGCCGGCGCGGACGACGCGTTCACCTTCGCCCAGGCGGCGAGTCACCGCCAGGATCAGGGCCCAGGTGAAATCGGCACACGCGTTGGTCAGCACATCGGGCGTATTGGTCACCGCTACGCCGCGCGCGCGGCAAGCCGGCACATCGATGTTGTTGTAGCCAACGGCGACGTTGGCCACGATCTTCAGCTGCGGTCCCGCCGCGTCAAGCACCGCCGCGTCAATGGCGTCGGTGAGCAGGCATACCACCGCGTGCTTGCCGGCCACACGCATCAGCAGCTCCTCGCGGGAAATCGCGGTGCTGCCGGTATAGAGATCGACGTCGCAGCCGTCTTCAAGCCGGGCGATCACAGACGACGGAAGCCTTCGGGTAACGAGGACGGATGGTTTCAATGATCTACTAGTGGCCGTGGCATTGGCAGTAACCGCAGTGGTTGCACGTCACGGCGGGCTCGATCAGGCACATGGTGTCGTCCTCGGCGCGCGGCAAGGCGTAGCGGCCGAAGCTGATGGACAAGAGCGGTGGTGATGGTGGCCCGGTAGGCGGGTCTGACCGGTCCCCCGTAGAGCCTGGTACGAAGGTGGAGGACCCGCCTCTACGATCGGTTGGGGGAGGCCCCAGGTGTTTCTGGATGGCGACGCGTACCAGCGATCGAATCTCGTCGTCTGTCATTCGACGAACTCCAGTTGATCGACGATACCGATTATCGCAGCGTCCACGGGCGCGTGTTTCCGCCCCAGTGCTTCGCCGGCGGCACGGCCTTCGAGCACGACCAGCACCCGCTCGCTGATGCCGGCCCCCACTGAATCGATCGCCAGCAACGTCGCCCCGGTGGCCACGCCTTGCGGGGTTTCAGGCTGCACCAGCATCAGCTTGGCGCCCTCGAACTCCGGACGCTTGTGACTCGCGACCACGCTGCCGACCACCCGTCCAATGATCATCGGTGTCTAATTTGTACCTTATCCGTGGCTGTGTAAATCTGTGGCTGGTCAACAATCCCGACCACGCCAGCATCCGCGGCCATCTCGGTGGGATGAAAGGGAAAGCTCGCCTCTTTGCCGCGGACGAAGAAAACGGTTTCACCGACCCCGGCGCCAACCGCGTCGACCGCGACGAGGGTACGGCCGACATTCTTGCCGTCGGCGCCGATCGGCTGCAGGAGCAGAAGCTTGGTGCTATTGAAACCGGGGTCTTTGTGGGATGCGACGACGTCGCCAATCACGCGGGCGAGCTGCATGGCGCTACTCGGCGACATCAACGGCGTCGACGATGCCGACCACCGCGGCATCGACCGGCACGTCTTTCATTCCCACTGCCAGTCGGGCCGAACTGCCGCTGACAATCAGGACGGTCTCCCCCACGCCGGCGTCAACGGTGTCGATGGCGACGAGGTAATTACCCTCGGGCTTGCCCTTGGGATCCACGGCGCGGGCCAGCAACAGCTTGCTGCTGACCAGGCGCGGATCCTTCCGGGTCGCGACCACGGTGCCGACGATGCGGGCGAGGAGCATGCCTACCCCTTGGCGTTGGCTTTGCCGATGGGCAGGACGTCTTCGAGGTTGGCGTGTGGGCGCGGGATCACGTGCACCGACACCAGTTCGCCCACGCGGCGCGCAGCGGCGGCGCCCGCGTCGGTGGCGGCCTTGACGGCCGCGACGTCGCCGCGAACGATCGCGGTCACGTAGCCGGCGCCGATCTTCTCCCAGCCGACCAGCGTCACTTTGGCAGCCTTGACCATGGCATCGGCCGCTTCGATCATTGCGACCAAACCCTTGGTTTCGATCATGCCGAGTGCTTCACCCATGTACCGCTCCTCCAAGTCTTGAGGCCTTGGGGTCTTGGGGTCTTGAAAATTCAAGACCTCAGGACCCCTGGTCCTTAGGACCGTATGTTCACTTCAGCGCGCGAATCGCGTCCTCGATCAGTGCAGTCAGCTGGCGGTATGTTAGCCGAATTTCTCCGTCCGTGCCGGTTGGCGGCGGCTGCAGACTGTGGAGCACCAGCCGATCATCAGAGAGTGGCGCCTGGACGATCTGGCAGTCCAACTGGCCGCTGCCGGCAGGACGGCTGTCGTCGGTGCAGATTGGCGCCGGCGAGGCTATGCCGTACATGCCGCGCAGCCCCTGCAAGCGATCGACCTCGCCGCGCGACAGCACGTTCTCGCGGCCGAGCGTGCGCGCCACCAGGCTGATCTTCGCGAAGTGTTCGATGGTTTCCATCCGGTAGTACGCCGACATGACGTCGCCAGCCAGCGCCAGGGCGCCGTGATTCGCCAGTAGCAGGCCGTCGTGCGCCTTCACGTACTTCCGCACCGCTGCCGGCAGCTCCTCGGTGGAGGGTGTGGCGTACTCGGCAAGGGGAATGCTGCCGAGCGTGGTGATGACTTCTGCCAGCACTGCGCGATCGAGGGCAATGCCGGCCACCGCAAATCCGGTGGCGGTCGGTGGATGCGCGTGAACGACCGCGCGGGCGTCGGGGCGATTGCGATACACCTCAAGGTGCATCTTCAACTCAGAAGAGGGTTCGCGCTCGCCGGCAATCCGCTTGCCCTCAAGATCGGTGATCACCATCATGTCCGGGGTCATGAACCCCTTCGATACGCTCTTCGGCGTGGTGATCAGCCGGTTTTCGTCGAGCCGGACGCTGATGTTGCCGTCGTTCGACGCGACGTAGCCTCGTTCCCACAGGCGGCGGCCGACTTCGACGATGTCGGCGCGAGCTTGTTCTTCGGCGTTCATCTCGCTGCGTACTCGCTGCGGCACTGCTCGCTGCAAAAGTGTACCGGGGCGCCGCTGCTGACAGCGCTAATCGCCTTGCCCGGCACGACGTAGGTGCCACAGACGGGGCACGGCTGCATCTTGACCGGCGGGGGCGCGCTGTTGCGGCGCGCGCCGCCGGGCGGCGGGATTGACGCGCCACGCACTACCCCCTCGATGAAGCGCCAGAAGATGCGCGCGAACACCGAAAACAACACGAGGATGAGGAGCGCGCGAACCACGGCCTATTTCCCTGCGGTTCCGGCACTGGCGTTCTTCACGCCTTCAAGGCCCTTCTTCGCCGCCTGTCCTTCAGGCGAGTCGGGCGAAATGGCCACTACTTCCTGCCAGGCTTTTGCCGCGCCGGCGAGGTCGTTCTTGCCAAACGCCCGGACGATGCCGACGTTCAGCAGCGTCTTGATGTGCTTGGCATCGGTGGCGAGCGACCTGTCGAACTGCGCGAGGGCGCGGTCGGGCTGGTTCGTGTAGTAGTAGGCCACGCCAAGGTCAGTCGAGACGTTGGTGTCGGCCGGGTTCAGCGTGAAGGCCTGTTCGTACCACGTGATTGCCTGCGGGTATTGCTCGGCGTCGAAGAACAAGTTGCCGAGCTGGACGCGCGACTCAGCGTTCTTGGGATCCTTCTCGGCGACCGTTTGCAGGGCCTGCACGCGCACCGGGTCCAAGGGGGCTGGTTGCGCTGCCGCCGGGGCACCCGCCGCCGGGGCGCCCGCCGCCGCGGGCGCCGCCTGCACCACGGGAGCGGCCAGCCGGGCGGTGCCGCCCGCGTTCTGGGTGCCAAGCACCCAGCCAATGATCAGGCCGAACAGTGATCCGGCAATGCCGAAGACGATTGCATCCGCTCTCATGGGGAACCCTCAGAATAGCAACGAGCGGCGTAGCCAGTCCACCAGCGCGCGGGTGACGTCGGCGTCGCGCTCCAGCAGGGCGGTGCCGTGCGCGGCCGTGTTTGAGATCGTCTGTTCTCGCGGGCCTGAATTCTCGGCCGCGAAGTCGCGCAGTGTCCGCAACGCCAGCGGATCCTCGGCGCTGGCCGCCAGCCAGATCGAGCGCGGGCCAAGGCGCTTGATCAGGTTCACGTCGGTGCGAAGGCCGCGATAGTCGAGTGACGGTGACAGCAACGCGATGGCACGAACTGCCGGTAGCTCCACACTCGCCAGCAGCGACAGGCTGGCGCCGAGCGATGCGCCGATCAGGCCGATCGACCCGGGCCGAACACCCTGGCGGGCGGCGACCCACTGCACGGCCGCGCGCACGTCCTGCACCATCTCAGCCAGGGCTTGCGGCGAACCCGAGGACCCGCCGTGGCCGCGCAGATCGATTGTCAACGCGCTGATGCCCGCTTCCTGGATGCGATCGGGCAGGCTGCCCCACTCGCTCTTGCTGCGGGTGAGCATGTGCACGAGCACGACCGCCGGCGCAAGGCGAGACGAGGCTTCGAAGTATTCGCCGGCCAGCGCTGTGCCGTCGAGCGAAGGAAGGGTGACGGCGCGGCCAGAGGCTTCGGCGGTCGATGCCAGCGAGGCGGCAATCACCAGCGCCACCACAATCCGCCAGGCGCACTCCACGCCCTTAACCATCGAGCGCCGCCAGGTACTCTTTCACCACGCGGCTGAGGCCGACGTAAATGGCGCGGCTGATCAACGCGTGGCCGATCGAGACCTCGTCCAGGTGTGGCAGCGTGCGGAACAGCGTGAGGTTCTTCAAGTCGAGATCGTGCCCGGCGTTGACGCCGACGCCCAGCTCGAGCGCCAGCGTCGATGCCTCAACGTAGCGCGCGAAGCTGGCCTCCGCGGCTGCAGGACCGCGTTCGAACGCGCGCGCGAACGGCTCGGTGTAGAGCTCGACCCGATCCGCACCCATGGCTTTAGCCCATCGAATGGCCGCCGGCTCCGGATCGACGAACAGGCTCACGCGCACGCCGGCCAGCTGCATGGCGCCGATCACGCCCGCCAGGGCAGCTGGCGGCGTGTTCACCGGCCAGCCCGCCTGGCTGGTGATCTCGCCAGGAAATACCGGCACCAGTGTGCATTGATCCGGCTTCACTGCCAGCACCAGGTCAACCAGATCGGGGCGCGGGTCGCCTTCGATGTTGTATTCGATGCGCCCCTTCAGCGGCGCCAGTTCCTCGGCGATGGCGTGAACGTCGGCAGTGGTGATGTGCCGTGCATCCGCGCGCGGATGCACGGTGATGCCGGGCGCGCCGGCATCGATGCAGGTTCGTACCGCCTCGATCACCGACGGCAGCTCGCCGCCGCGCGAGTTGCGCACGGTCGCGATCTTGTTAACGTTCACTGAAAGCTTAGGCAAGCTGCTCCTTGACGATCGCGGCAATCTCGTCGGCCCACGCGCGTACCTCGGCGAGATCTTTCCCCTCGAGCATGATCCGCAGCAGCGGCTCGGTGCCCGAATAGCGAATCAGTAACCGTCCCTGTCCCGCGAGCGCGGCTTCAACGCGGCCGATGACCGCGGCAATCGCCGGCACCCGCGTGTAGTCGGCACGCTGCTTCACCCGGACGTTCACCAGCACCTGCGGATAGGTCACCAGCTCGCTCGCGAGATCGGCCAGCTCGCGACCGGATTGCGCCATGATGCGCAGGACGTTCAGCGCGGTCGCCAGTCCATCCCCCGTGAACAAGTGGTCGGCAAAGATGATGTGACCCGACTGTTCGCCGCCGAGCGCGAACCCGTGCGTCACCATCTCCTCCATCACGTATTTGTCGCCCACCGACGTGCGAATCAAGCCGATGCCGCGTTCACGGAGCGCGATCTCGAGGCCGATGTTGCTCATCACCGTCGCGACCACCGCGTCGCCCGGCAGCCGGCCTTCCCGCTTGAGGTGCAACGCGGCAATCAGCATCACCGCATCACCGTCGACGACTTTGCCCGAGGCGTCGACAAACAACGCACGGTCGCCATCACCGTCAAACGCAATACCCATGCGCGCGCCGCTGGCGACGACCTCGCGGGCCAGGCCGGCCAGGTGTGTCGATCCACAATCCAGGTTGATGTTGCGGCCGTCAGGCGTCACGCCAATTGGCCTGACGTCGAAGCCAAGTGACGCCAGGAACGCCGGTGCGATCGCGGCAGTGGCGCCATTGGCACAATCGACGACGATTGGCGCGCCCGCGAGGGGGCCGGCATGATCGAGGATCTGCTCGAGGTGGGCCAGGTAGTGACCAGACAGGTCGCAGCGATCGATCACGCCGGGCGCCTCGCCGACAGTCCAGGAGGCATCAGCTACGAGGGCTTCCACGGACGCCTCCAGCGTGGCGGTCAGCTTCACGCCGGATCCGCCAAACACCTTGATGCCGTTGTCTTCGAACGGGTTGTGTGACGCGGAGATGACCAGCCCGGCATCGAACCCTTCCGTCCGTGCGAGGTAGGCGATCGCCGGCGTCGGCACCACGCCGGCACTGACCACGGTCGCACCACCACTGGTCAGTCCTCGGGCCAGCTCCTGCTCGATCCACTCGCCCGACTCGCGCGTGTCGCGGCCAATCACGAACCGGTGCGGCGAGGCGCCGTCCATCAACGAGCGAACCAGTGCCTCGCCGACGCGGGCCACCGTCGCGGGCTCAAGCGGCGCAACGCCGGCCTTGCCCCGAATGCCATCAGTTCCAAACAGTTTCATGGTCGCCTGGGAGAAATCGTCACGGTCACGACCGCGGTCTGCGGCCTCGTCAGTCGCAGGCTCGCGTCCGGCACGCCGATGGTGACCACTTCACGAACCGATCGCGTTTCCTCGCTTATCGTGACCGGTTCTGTCACCGCGGCGTCGAGCCGCTTCAAGGCGCTTTCCGGACCCGCTACCTCCACGGTTTGCGGATCGCTCGTCACTTTCGTCACTTCGAAACCGGCCGCCGGCCGGCCTTCAAGGTCTGGTTCAACCGGCACCACTCGTACCCCCGATGTCTCGAACTCCATCGTCAAGGTCGACGGACCCACCTGCACCACGTTGATGCCGTAGGGAACCGTCACTTGCGCCGGCGTGACGTGAAACAGGCGGCGCCCGGGACGTGCGGTGCGCAGGTCGAGCACGGCAGCCAGGTCACCGGCAGCCATCCGGCTCAGCGCACCTGATGATCCTCGCAAGCGGACTTCCACCGTATCGGGAAGATTGCCAACCAGTTCCAGGCCATTGGGCAGGTTCTGGAATTCTACCGGAGCGCGCAGCACGCGTTCGACGACCCGCTCGCCCGCGACCACCAGCCACAGCATGGCGGCAATGCAGGTCGACAGGAACTTGAGGCCGAGGTTTCGGAAGGGATGGTAGGCCATCAGCTCAGTGGGTATCCCGCTTGCCGTGGCTTGGCGCCCGAGGGGCGCAGTGTCACCAACGCCTTCAAACGCGCGCGCAGGCGGTCGGCGTTCATGTCGTACTCGAGGTCGCCGTCTTCGACCACCGAAACGCGGCCGGTCTCTTCCGACACTACTATCGCCACTGCATCATTCTCCTCGGTGATGCCAATCGCTGCCCGATGCCGTGAGCCAAGTTCGCGGTTCAATCGCGGATTGACGGTCAGCGGCAGAAAGCAGGCCGCGGCCGCCGCGCGGTCGCGCTGCACGATTACCGCACCGTCGTGCAGGGGCGAGGTTGGCTGGAAGATGCTGACCAGCAGATCGTAGGTCAGTTTGGCGTCGAGCGGAATGCCGCTCTCGATGTAGTTCCTGAGCCCAATCGAGCGCTCGATCACGATGATGGCGCCGGTCTTCTTCGACGACAGGCTGGTCGCCGCGACCACCAGTTCTTCAATCGTGTCGTCGTCGCTGACCCTGCGGTTGAGGCGACGGAACAACCGGCCACGGCCGAGGTGGACGAGGGCCCGTCTGATGTCGGCCTGCAACAACACGATGGCGGCAAACACCACGTAACCAATGATGTTGCGGATCAGCCAGTTGACGGTTTCGAGCTGGAAGCCGCGCGAAATGTAGAAGAGGCCGACAATCAACGCGATGCCGACCGCCATCTGCACAGCGCGGGTGCCGCGGATGAGCTTAAGCAGCTCGTAAATCATGATCGAGACGATCAGGATGTCGAGCACGTCCCACCACGTGACAGGTGGCCGCTGCAGCAGTTCGGTCAGGAAAGACACGCCCCGGTAGTTTAGTGCGTCAGAGCCCTGTCGCCGCGTGGCGAATGGCGTCGGCGACCCGGACCACGTGCACCATCTCCGCGACGCGATGCACGCGCACGATGTGGGCGCCACTCAGGATGGCGGCGGTCACGGCAGCGGCGGTCGGCCAGTCGCGGGTGTCCGGGTCCAGTGGACCGGTTGCTGCGGCCATGAACGACTTGCGCGAGGGCCCAACCAGCAGCGGAAAGCCGAGAGCGGAGAGCCGCTCAAGGCCGGCCAGTAACGCGAGGCTTTGCGACGCGTGCTTGGCGAAGCCCAGGCCAGGGTCCAGCATGAGGCGATCGCGCGTAATGCCGGCCGCCAGCGCGCGCTCGACCGAGCGCTGCAGGTCAGCTGACACCTCGCCGACGACGTCCCCATAATCGGCGTGCGCGTACATGTCTTGCGGACGCCCGCGAGTGTGCATCAGGACGATCGGCGCGCCCTTGGCGGCAGTGAGCGCGCCCAGCCGCGGGTCGTACTGCAACCCGCTGATGTCGTTGACGATCGAGGCGCCCTCGCCGAGCGCCAGGTCGGCGACTTCGCTCTTGTAGGTATCGATGGAGATCGGCAAGCGGACCCGCAACGCCAGGGCCCGCAGCACCGGCCGCACTCGCGCCATTTCGTCGGCGGTGCCAACCGGGATGGCGCCTGGCCGCGTCGACTCGGCCCCGATGTCGATGATGTCGGCGCCGGCCTCCTCCATCGCCACGGCCATCTCGACCGCGCGCTCCGGGTCGAGGGCGGCGCCGCCGTCTGAGAAGGAATCCGGCGTGACGTTGATCACACCCATCACCAAAGTGCGCGGGCCGAGCACCAAGGGTGCCCGGCCCGGAAGTGGAACCAAAAACGGCGGACGCGGAGCCGCGATCACTCCTGAGTGAGCGGCTTTTGAATTGGCTGCATGGGCGGCACGAGCGAGGGACGCTCCTTCTCGCGTGCCGGCGCGGCATCGGCCGTGGGCAGGTCGGCCGGTGGCGCATCATCAAGGGGATGGCCGTTGACGATTCGGCGGACCTGATCGGCGTCCAGCACCTCGCGAGCCAGCAGCGCGTCGGCGATGTCGGTCAACTTCTGCTTGTTCTCGGTCAGCAACGCCGTGCAGCGCTTGTACTGATTGCCGACAATCTGCCGGACCTCGCCGTCGATCTTGAGCGCGGTGTCTTCGCTGTAGTCGCTGTGCTGTGCGATCTCGCGGCCGAGGAAAATCTGCTCTTCTTTCTTGCCGAAGGTGAGCGGGCCCATGGCCTCGCTCATGCCCCACTCGCACACCATGCGGCGGGCGAGATCGGTGGCGCGCTCAAGGTCGTTGCCGGCGCCGGTGGTGATGTTGCCGGTGGTAATCTCTTCGGCGATGCGGCCCCCCAGCAGGATGCCAATCTGATCAACGAGATAATTTTTCGAGTAGTTGTGCTTCTCGTCGGTCGGCAGCGACATCGTCAAGCCCAGCGCCATGCCGCGCGGCACGATGGTGACCTTGTGTAACGGGTCGGCATGCGGCAGCAACATGCCGAGCAGCGCGTGGCCGGCCTCGTGGATGGCGGTGACCTTCTTCTCATCTTCGGTGACGATCATCGAGCGCCGTTCTGCGCCCATCATCACCTTGTCCTTGGCGTATTCGAAGTGGTACATCGAGACCAGCTTCTTGCCGTCGCGCGCGGCGTTCAGTGCCGCCTCGTTCACCAGGTTGGCCAGGTCGGCACCGGTGAAGCCGACCGTGCCACGCGCCAGGATCTTGATGTCGACATCGTCCGACATGGGAATCTTGCGAGTGTGAACGGCCAGAATGCCTTCGCGGCCACGGACGTCGGGACGGTTGACGATCACGCGGCGGTCGAAACGGCCGGGGCGCAGCAGCGCCGGATCGAGCACGTCGGGGCGGTTGGTGGCGGCCATCAGGATGACGCCTTCATTCGATTCGAAGCCGTCCATCTCGACCAGCAACTGGTTGAGGGTCTGTTCGCGTTCGTCGTGACCACCGCCGAGGCCGGCGCCGCGATGACGACCGACCGCGTCGATCTCGTCGATGAAGATGATGCAGGGCGCGTTCTTCTTGCCCTGCTCGAACAGGTCGCGCACGCGCGAGGCACCGACGCCGACGAACATCTCGACGAAGTCGGATCCGCTGATCGAGAAGAACGGCACGTTGGCTTCACCAGCCACCGCGCGCGCCAGCAAGGTCTTGCCAGTGCCAGGAGGGCCCATCAACAGGACGCCCTTCGGAATGCGGCCACCGAGCTTCTGGAACCTCTGCGGTTCCTTGAGGAACTCGATAATTTCCTGAAGCTCGCTCTTCGCTTCCTCGGCGCCGGCGACGTCACGGAACGTCACCTTCTTCTGCGCGGACGAGGAGAGCTTCGCCTTGCTCTTGCCGAACGACAGCGCCTTGTTGCCGCCGCTCTGCACCTGGCGCATGA